>CAVSOX010000001.1:0-63015 GCA_963729685.1 uncultured delta proteobacterium
GGGTGAGTCCCGGCAGCCGTCGGTTTGCATGCGTGGAACGGTTATCCGTAAGCGCGCTATCGCGGACGCATCCCGTACCCACCCGACCGGCTGCTGAGAGATGTGCACAAACAAGCAAGAAAACCCTCGTTTCCGCCTCTTTTTACGACGTTTTACCCTCTTTTTACCTCCCTGAACGCACATTTTTCACCAAACCGTCTCAGCACCCCTCTTCGTATTCCCCTCTCTCACAAGCCATTCATAAGGGGAGGTTGACGAAAGTTTACGATAGTGCACGGTTTCAGGGGGGGGTAAGGCGAAGACGAAACGCGAATCGCGAAGCGCGAAACGGAAAGAGCACCCTTCTCGGCCACGGTTGCAGCTTGAGTTGTCAAAGAGCGGCGCCGGCATCTCTGATGCAGGCTCAAACGGGCCGGGCTTGTCATCTCTCTCCAGGAATCTCAAGATGACTAAGCGGCCTGATAATAATTTCTCTGTTTCCCGCTCTCCTGTCAAAGTGACAAGGAGGGGTGATAACCAGGGGTGACAAGGAGGGCTGACAACCGGGAGTGACAAAAGGCAGCCTTCCCAATATGCAGCAATACCCGAAGGGGGTGTGAGAGGACGGTTGGTGAAAAGCAAAAGGCTTTTTCATGACCCGAAAAAAAAGTTTTCCACCCTTGTAACCTTTTGACGAATCCGGGCGACTTATCCTCTAGTGGGCGTTGAGGGGGGCAATACGAAAAGGCTTCTGCCGGTCGTGCTGCTTGGTCTGTTTTGCGAGGTTGAAATATGAGACAAGGTCATATAGAATAGACACGATGAGCTGGAGAAAAAAGAGTTTTCTGACCAGAAGCAATCTGCGGGACACCGTATTGCTTTTGTCGTTCATCTCTACCGTCTTTTTCGGTATCACGACAGGAGAAGCAGTGACCGGTTTTTTGGTCCTGGCCGTCGGCTGCTTCGTGCACTTTCTCTCAAAGGGGGTCTTGATACGGAACACCGTTCTCACGCGTAAAGGAATTTACGGAATGGTGCGCCACCCTTACTACCTGGCGAACTTCCTGATCGACTATAGCTTTTGCGCCCTGAGTGGAAATCTCTCTTTGCTCCTGGTCTACCCTTTCCTCTTCTTCTGGTCGTATCAGCCGACCATGGCGGAAGAAGAAGCGTACCTGCAGTCGGCTCATGGCGATGCCTTCATCAGATACCGTTCCGAAGTCCCTCGAACCTTTCCCCATCGTGCTTCCCTTGAGGGATGGAGGATGCTCTTCGAAGATTTTTCCTGGAAACGGATAACCTGGAAGGAATACGCAAGAATCCTGCGCTTTTGGTCTATAGGCTTCTTCATCATGCTTCTTCATGAGCTCACTGCCAAAGGATTGAGCCTCTTGACGGACCTCTTTCATCCCGCATGGCACGACGCCGACACGTCATTGTTGATTCCGGCCACGATCATCGTGTTTATGGCCAGCGCGGTAGCCACCTGGATCGCAAACAAACGGAAATCGCGTCCTCACCCGCCCCCATGAAGTCAAACCCGACTTGCGCCGATCAAGAAAGCAGGCAATGCCTGCCGACAGACGCGTTCTTGTCTGTCGCTACCTGCCGCTGAAACGATCGGGGTCCGGACTCCTCCGGTTCTTTGGGCCAATGGCGAAGAGGACAAATCGCTCCTCGTTGTCGCGCGGCGTATCCTGTTCCACGATCCGGGCCATACCGTCCAGGTAGGCCAGCGTGTCCGAATCCTTCACCTCATTCATGTCGGCTATTATGTAGTCGCCCCCGGCTTCTTTCCCGAATCTCTCACACTGCTGCGCCGTGGCACATTCCGGTATCGGCCGCGGCGAATTCAGGTAGAAGATGAGAGACGCCGTTCCCTGCCGGTACAGGCAGACCTTTTCGTAACCCGATGCTTTCAGGTATGGTGTGACGCTTTGTGCGAAGCCGATGAGCGTCCTTTTCTTCTCCATCAGCGCCATGCCCCCCGTAAACGCCCACGTGTTCAGAAAGAGGGCGAGGGCAACCAGCGTGACGAGGCCGAGGCCGAACCTCTTACTCCTGAAGCACAGAAACGCGCCGATCCCCGCCAGGACGGCCGTTGTCCCGCATAGCATCTCAGATGTGCTCCGGTACTCCGTGAATCGTTGCGGCAAGAGGAGAAGCCCGGCTCCCACGAGGATCATGAGACCGGTGGTGATGAAGGCGGCAAAGACCATGGGATCGAAAAAAGTCTTTTGTCGCTGGACCCAGTCGACCATCGCTTTGCCGCAAATAAGGGCGAGACCGGGAAGGATCGGGAGGATGTAGTAGCTGCGTCTTGAACCCGAGAGGGTAAAGAACATGAAGATGCCGAGGACGGTCAGAAGCAGCCATCGCTCCCCCCGATCGAGAGGCCCCTTCCTCTTATCCCATAGGGACGCGACGAGGAAAAGGGTCCAGGGAGCGAAGAACCGGGCGATGTAGAGAGGGTAGACGTAAGGGGGATCACGGTGGTCGAAGGGGTGGAAAAAGCGTACGATGTTCTCCTTCCACATGAGGGAGACGGATGTCCACGATCCTGTGATGAGGACGGGCGCAAGCAGCAGCCCCAGGAACAAGATGAGGCCGAACACTGCGGCCGTGAGACCCCCTCGGGAGAGGATCCACCGAAACCAGAAGATGAGGCACGTCCTCTTCTGCTCTTTCTCCCTGTGTATCTGGGCCGCCGCCTGCCAGAGCGAGAAAAGCGCGATTGCGCTGATCGCCACGGCCGGTGCCACCGGACCTTTGACGAACGACCCTACCGCACCCGCGCCATAGAACACAAGGAGGCAGCGAAGTCTCCCTTCCGAGCCGCCGGCCACGTATGCCCAGAACATGAGCCAGATGGCGAGTGTGTTCAGCAGCTCTGCAGAGGCCGTGCGGGACCAGAACACAAAGAGGCTTGAAGAAAGAAGGAGGACAGCGGAAAGTAACCCCCGCAAAGGGCCGAACAATCGCCGGCCCAGGCAGAACACCAGAGATACTACCGACACTCCTGCGATCACGCTTGGGAGACGGATGGCGGCCTCGTTCACCCCGCCCAGCCAGGCGAACGGGATGGCGGCCCAGTAACTAAGGAGAGGCTTGTCGAAATCCGGGACACCGTTGGTGGTGGGCAGGCAATAAGCTCCTCGCTGAATCATCTCCCTGATAATCACTGCCCAGCGCCCTTCGGGACCCCAAAGGCTCCGGATGGAGAGGCCGGACGCCAGGACGACGAAAGCGAGAAGCCCTAAACAGACCATGGTCAGGGCTTCAACGGACGTCCACCTCTTTTTTTCAAAGAAGGTTTGGCAGGAGCTCGTTCCGTGCATGCAGCCGTCTCTCATATCAACCCAATTCCGCCATATTCTTCCCGCTTATTATATCAGAACGGAGTGCCGTCGCAATAAATGTTCCGGTGGAAGGAAGGGAGCGCTTTTATTGCGGATCGGGTGAAAACGATATATTGTTTTGAGAAGGGGCCTTTTCAGGGGCTCGCGAGAGGGCTGGAGGAGATGATAGGGCAGAAAAAAGGGAGGGGTTCCGGAAAACCGCGGAGTCGGATGGCGCGACCTGCTCGGGAAGGATGACAAAACCCTGGAGCGGCTGGAGATGGTGTACCTCCTGCGGTCGGGGGTTGCGCCCGAGGAGATCGCGAAGCAATTTCATGTAGACGCGGACCACCTGTTTCTGGTGAACACGCGGTTTTCCCTTGCCGGAGTGGCGGGGCTTTTGTCCGAGGAGGGCATAGAGGGATGGCCCGACCGGCTCGACGGGAACGACCCGGTCCTGAGGAGACTCGACATGGTCAGGCTTGTCCGCTCGGGGACGCCTGCCTCTGTCGTCGCCAGGGCATATGGCGCCCTTGACGAATACGTCGAGAGGCTTTGCGACAGGTTTTCACGCAGCGGGGTCTCAGGCATACTGACAGAGGACGACTTCGACCGTTTCCGCGCCGTCTATCCCGCGACCATCCGCGTCTGCTCTTACAACCTGCACGGGACACACAATGACGGCGATGGAGGGCAAAGGCTCAGGCGCATCGCGAGGGAGCTTGCCCGCCTCGACCCGCACGTCGCCGCATTCCAGGAGGCAGTGAGCGGCGAGAGGCTCGAGGAGACGAGCAGCCAGATAGCCCGCTGGGTCTCCTCTATCACCGGCTACCACTACACGTCCCGGTTCCTGTACTGCCACGATTTCATGGAGGAGTACCCGGAGGGCGTCGCCCTGTCATCGCGCTGCCCGGCACAGAACGTGAGGAGTATCGATCTCACCCATCTCGCGGGCGGGCTGACCCCGGCGCTTGCGCGGAAGGCCCTTGTCGCAGAGGCGGAGGTCTACGGGCGTAAGGTGGTCTTCGTCTCGGTCCATCTGGACCACAGCGCCGACCCGAAGGTACGGCTCGTCCAGGCGGAAAAGCTCGTCCGGGAGCTGACCGCCGGGGCCGTGGATGTCTCATGCTCGATCCTTGCCGGCGACTTCAACGACACGGAAGACTCCCCCGTCGTCCGTTATCTCCGCTCCGTCGGCTATGTGGATGCCTACAGGGCATGCCACAAGGGCGCGGGCAACACGTACCCCGCGGGCGCCCCGCGCTCAAGGATCGACTACATTTTTGTGAAAGGGCACACCGCAATCGTTTCGTCGGGGCTGCTGGTGAACGATCCCGAGCTGAGCGACCATATCGGCATTTTTGCGGAAGTACGATAGTCTGGAGCACCCTATGCCGCACCGGGCGGGCTATTTCGTTCTCGCGTATTCGTGGGACCATCACTGCCAGGTACTCTTCGACGCGCTGGAGAAAAAATTCCAACAGGTGGAACAGGCGGTCTCTGAGCTGGAAAAGGACAGGGCCGGCGACACCGAGGCGCTTCTCAATTATTACAAAAAATGGCATTACCACAACGAGCTCTATCACCTTGCAATGGGGGAGATCACAAGCAGGCGGTTTGTCATCAATTCGCTCGGGTACAGGGGTTACGGCGTCAACCACGATCTCCTTAAAGGGCTGGGCTCGCTTGCGGGCCGGTATGGAGGGCTGGAGCGTTCCCTTCACGAGCGGTTCTCCCGGAAAGCACAAGCCGTGGAGAAGAAGCTCCCGGAGGCGAGGAAAATGCTCGATGAGCGCCGGTCGGACCGCGTCATCGAGGAGCTGGCCCGGAAAGCAGGCAAAAGCCCGGACGGCGCCATACCGCGAACGGGGGATAAGGTCGCGCTCGACCTCGACCGCTATTTCCGGGTGATGTCGGGAGAGACATCGTGGCAGGCCAATACGGCGATCTTCCAGAAGATGTTCTTCTCCGTGGGATCGTCCTCGATGACGATCATGAAGGGGAGCGCCGGGCTTCACGACCGCCGGTCATGCCGGGAATTGAAGCTCCTCGCGAACAGGAACCTCGTCGACACGGGGCGCGAGCTGTTCTCTGCGCTCCGGGACTTCACGGAGATCGGGGTCGATCTCTTGAAGAGGATCCACTACGAGTCTGTCGAAAGACCTCGATTCCGAAGGCGGAAACTTCCGCCGGATCGATTTCCCGGACAGGAACGGCGTGACCTTTGAGTTCGACAACTTCCAGCGGGAAACAACGGATTTGGCCATCGTCCTGGAAGAGACGGCGCACAGCTTCCGCCGTCTTCATGAATTCATTTACAACCTGGCCCGCTCCTACTACATGTTCATCGGGATCCACCCTTTTTGGGACGGCAACGGCAGGGCGGGGAGATGCTTCCTCAATTTTCTGTTCATGAAAAAGGGCCTCCCCCCGGTCGTCCTCGACGGCAGGGAAGAGGTCTCCGCCCTCCCCCGCTACGGCGGGTCGATGGAAGATATGCACAATTACCTGAAAGGCAGGCTGCAGCGGGCATGCGAGACCTATTTCTACGAGAGAGAGAAGCTCGAGTCCTTCGGCTTCCTGCGAAAGCCGGTCTACAACATGGCGTTCGATTCCGGTTTCCATTTCAGGCAGATAGAGGATTCGCCGCCCAGGATCGAGGTAGACTTCCAGGCGTATGT
The DNA here is from genome assembly GCA_963729685.1 of uncultured delta proteobacterium. Lineage (GTDB taxonomy): Bacteria > Desulfobacterota > Syntrophorhabdia > Syntrophorhabdales > WCHB1-27 > BOG-1155. Next base: position 5,999 of record CAVSOX010000001.1, read on the forward strand.
GTGCGGAGACCGGCATCTCCGCGAAATCCTCGCGGATCAGTGCAAGGTCGTCTTCCCCGACGTCTCTCTCCTCCGCGACATGACCGTCCATTGCGGCTTCTGCAGCGGTCTTTTCAAAGAGTGGCACGATTCCTTCAGCCTCAAGGCCGTGTGCACAAGAGAGCTCACCTCCGAAATAGACGGCGTGCGGACCTTCGATGTGGACTTTGTCGTCGACATCCCGAATCGGGTAAAAAGGGGCGAGTTTTTCAGTCTGCTCCGTCGCGGGCGGGGAGGCGGGTCTCTCCTTCACGAACAAGGGGTTGAATTACTCGTATCGTCTCGATCTCCCATGAGGACCCGCGAGATGCAGTCGGCCGAGGAATTTGCGCAGCCTTCGTACAAATGGATAGGGGAGAGACATTTTGTCGAGAACCTTCAAGGTTGGAACATATCTCTGTTCCCCGGCGGCATAGGTTTTTCTTTTTTCAACTACTCCGACGAAAAGGCATTGAGGGTACAGTTATCGATAAAGAGAGAAGACGGGTCGGCCGAGTTCTATCTTTCGGATGCCTACTACTGCGGCGAATGGGGAGGGGGCCGGCAGAAGTGGCAGACGCACCGGCTGCCGCTTTTCCCGTACGAGGGTTTGCACGGCCGTATGACCGGCATGACCTTCTCCTACAGCATACTGAAGGATGGCGTCGTCATCCCTTCCGGCTATCGCTACCGTTTCGCGACCCTCGATGACTTTTACCGGGGAGGCTTAAGTCTCGACGATTTCCACGACCCTGCGATGAAAACGGAAAACGACGAGCCCGTCGTAACGGCTGAGGCCCCACTCTACCAGGCGGCATACGAGCGGCTGAACGCTGATGAGGACCGGTTGATCACGCCCTTCTTCACGAGGGGCAACACGTGGCGGGCAGAGCATCCCATCCACGAGATCCACCGGGCCATCGACCGGGTGGTGGAGCGCAAACGCAGCGAGCCGCGGCGGCCTGCGTCGATCTGCCTCGCCATGTTCGATTTCGACAACGAGCACGTCGCCAGGCATCTGGCCTACGCAAAGGAGAAGGGGGTGGAGGTTGAGTGCATCGGCGACTGGGCCCAGGTAAGCTCGATGAACGCCTCGGAACACATCGCACGCCTGCGCCGGGCAGGAGTGAGGGTCTACGGGATCTGCCGCAACGATCCCCGGCGGTGGCGGGAAGACATATCGAGCATGCATACGAAATTCATCCTTTTCGATGACGACGTCGTCCACTCGGCGTCGTATAACCTTCACTTTCACCTCTGGGGCGGCAACTGGGAGAATAGTCTCGTCTACCGGTCAAAGGATGCCTGCCTGCTCTATAAGGCCGTCTACCGGGCACTCCGGTGCGGACAACGCGTGGAGCTCGCCATAGACCCATCGGCCCGCCACAACCTCTATTACAGCTTCGGGACATACCACGCCGGTCCTGCGAGGTTCCGCGCCCAGGATGCGATCGTCTCGGAGATCGCGGGTGCGACCCGTTCGATCGTCGTCTGTATGTTCGACCTGTCGCCTATCAGGGGGATCGCCTTTGGCACAGGCCAAGAGACGGACGTGATCGAGGCCCTCATCCGGGCGAGGGACAGGGGGGTGCGGGTGCGGATCATCCTGAACGGCATGATCACCCACACCGGGCTTTTGCCCGAGCCGTGGGACAAGGAGTTCCCCAGACCCCTCAAAGGGTGCCTCGGCCGCCTCAAGGATGCCTGGGTGGAGCTTTACTACGTCTACTATCGGGAAAGCATCTATTCCCCGCTCCATCACAAATTCGCCGTCTTCGACGCACGTACCGTGATTACCGGCTCCTATAACTGGTACGAGCCGAGTCTTTCTTCCGACGAGGTCCTCTCGGTAACGAGAGATGAGGCACTTGCCGCGGCATTCCTCGAGGAAGCGGAATTGATGCTCAGGTCTTTCAGGGTAGAGCGGCAGTAAAGGCGAGGACGGCGCACCGAAGACTCGGGGAAGAAGGAGATCATCCGATCTTGATCTGCAAAGCCGCTCACTCTTGATAATACGCGAACATGAAAAAGCTGATAAAGAGGACTGCGGCGAAGATGCTTGATGGTATCATATCACACTCCTTGTCGCAGATCGCAAGAGCCTGTACATCGCGAATACAAGAAGTGTGCCAGGTTCCGTCCCTCGACGCGCGTCGCGGAATTGCGCGTGACGGCTGAGGCAGGGAAAGGTTTACCGCTGCACGGGCCTGAAACAGACCGCGCCGTTTGTTTAAAAAGAGGAACAGGTAGGGGCCGCGCAAAGGGGGGAGAAGCGTCTCATGCGGCAAGACTAGTCTTGCCGCATGAGACGCTTCTCTTGCAAAAAAAGACAAAGGAACGCTCACGCGGAAAAATGACGGCGCGTCAGCCGGGTTTGAGCACAAGGGCGCCAAGAGGTGGAAGGTCGAGACTCAGAGAACAGGGGCGTCCGTGCCAGGGCACGGGATCGGTGTGGCGGCCCCCCAGGTTGCCCATGTTGCTGCCCCAGTAGAGCGCGGAGTCGCTGTTCAATATCTCCCGGTAAAAACCCCATTTCGGCACGCCCACGCGATAGTGGTATCTCGGCACGGGGGTGAAGTTGAAGACAAAGACGAGGAAATCGTCGGGGTCTTTGGCCCTCCTGACAAAGGAGACAACGCTCCTCTCATAGTCGCTGAAATCGATCCATTCGAAGCCCCGGTAATTGAAATCGACCTCGTGCATGGACGGCTCTTTCCCATAGAGCACGTTGAGGTCTCTGACGAAGGCCCGGAGCCTTCTGTGGGGTTCGTACTCGAGGAGATGCCAGTCGAGACTGGCATTCCAGTTCCACTCCCACCACTGGCCTATCTCTCCCCCCATGAAGAGGAGCTTCTTACCGGGCTGGGCGTACATATAGGAAAAGAGGAGCCGGAGGTTGGCAAATTTCCGCCAGAAATCCCCGGGCATCTTATCGAGAAGGCTGCGCTTGCCATAGACTACCTCGTCGTGGGAGAGCACGAGAATAAAGTTCTCGGTGAAGGCGTAAAGCAGCGCAAAGGTAAGGTTATTTTGGTGGTATTTGCGAAAGACGGGGTCGTCGGAGAAATATCTGAGTATATCGTTCATCCATCCCATGTTCCATTTCATGCTGAAGCCTAAGCCCCCGAGGTACGTGGGACTGGAGACCATGGGCCAGGCGGTAGATTCTTCAGCAATGGTGAGCACGCCGGGATGACGGCTGTGGACGATCTCATTGAACCGTTTGATGAATGCGATCGCTTCGAGGTTCTCTTTGCCGCCGTATCTGTTGGGGATCCACTCGCCGGGCTTTCTTGAGTAGTCGAGGTAAAGCATGGAGGCGACGGCATCGACCCGCAAACCGTCGATGTGGTATTTGTCGAGCCAGAAAAGGGCGTTGGAAATGAGGAAATTCGCGACCTCGTTCCTCCCGTAATTGAATACGAGCGTGCCCCACTCCCGTTGTTCACCCCGCAACGGGTCGGCGTGCTCGTAAAGGGCGGTCCCGTCAAAATAGGCCAGCCCGTGACCGTCTTTCGGGAAGTGGGCAGGCACCCAGTCTATGATGACCCCTATGTCCGCCTGGTGGAAGCGATCCACGAGGTACATGAAATCATCAGGGGTCCCGTACCGGCTCGTGCAGGAAAAGTACCCCACCGTCTGGTAGCCCCAGGACTCGTCGAGGGGATACTCGCTCACCGGCATCAGCTCGACGTGGGTGTAGCCCATCTCCTTCACGTAGGGTACAAGCGATTTGGCAAGCTCCCGGTACGTCAGCCACCGCGTGCCCTCTTCGGACGCCCTGCGCCATGAGCCGAGATGGACCTCGTAAATGGATACGGGCGACTCGAACCAGTTTCTCTTTTGCCGCGCCCCCATCCATCGGTCATCGGACCAGCGGTACTTGTCCACGTTCCATACCACAGACGCGCTCTTCGGCCGGAGCTCGGAATAGAACGCAAAGGGATCGGCCTTCTGGCCGAGAAATCCCTTGTACCGCGATTTCACCTCGAACTTGTAAGAGGTCCCTTCCTTGAGGCCGGGGATGAAGAGTTCCCAGATGCCCGTCTGGCCCCTCACGCGCATCATGTGCAGTCTTCCGTCCCAGTTGTTGAAATCACCGATAATGCTGACTCTGATGGCGTTAGGCGCCCAGACCGCAAAAAAGACGCCTTCGATGCCTTCGACGGTCATTTCATGGGCGCCCAGTTTCTCGTACTGGCTGTAGTGGGTCCCCTCCGCCATAAGGTGGAGGTCGAAATCGGACAGGACAGGCAAAAACGCATAGTGGTCGATGATGATATCCGCGGCGCCCGACCCATCGGTCTTCTTCAGCCGGTAAGGGAACACCTCGTTCTTATTCCGTATAAGGGCCTCAAAAAACCCATCTTTGTGGAGCCTCTTCATCGGATATTCCTGACCCGACCGGGAATCGACCACGGCCGCCTCGGCGGCGTCGGGAAGAAAAGCGCGGACCGCCACGCACTCCTTGCCCGCCCACTTTATCACATGGGCGCCGAGGATCTCGAAAGGGTCCGGGTGGGCCGAGTGGACGATCTTTTCTACCTCTTCCTTCAAGGCCATCGCTTCTCTCGCCTCCTTCCTTTCACAACATTATACCTTTTGCGCCATTTCCGCAAGGAGCACGGCCGATTGCCGCGAAATCTCAACCTTAAAGTTGCACGGGAGATCACCCTATGGTAGACTTCGACGGGAGGAACGACGAATGGAACTGCTCAAAGCAATGGCGGAAAGGAGAAGCGTCAGGAAGTACAGAAGCGACCCCGTCCCCGAGGAGCTGATCCTCCGGTGCATCGAAGCGGCAAGGCTCGCACCGTCATGGGCGAACACGCAGGTGTCGCGCTACGTCGTGGTGAAGGATGCGGCGATCAGAGAAGCGCTCGCCGCGACGCTTACCCAGAAAAACCCCGCCGGTCCGGCGTTCCTGGCTGCCCCTTGCGTGATCTGTCTCGTCGCCCAACGCGGGCTTTCGGGCCTGAAAAAGGGAGAACAGCTGAGCAATAAAGGCGACTGGTTCATGTTTGACGCAGGGATAGCCATGGCCCACCTCGTGCTCTTTGCATACAGCCTGGGGCTCGGCACGGTGCTCGTAGGCGCCTTCGATGCCGTAACTGCGGAAGAAGTGCTCGGCGTCCCCGAAGGATACAGCGTGGTCGCGATGACCCCTCTCGGCTACTTTGATGAGCCCCCTCCTCCCGTCCCGCGCAAGCCGCTCGGTGATCTACTCTCTCTCGACAGATTTGGAAAGGCGTATGAACCATGAACGTCCCGCTGATAGACCTTAAGAGGCAATACAAAAAGGTAGAGAAGGGCCTCGTCCCCAAACTCCGCGAGATTCTTTCCCAGCAGAGGCTGATACTGGGGAAATACTGCGCGGAGCTCGAAAAAGCCGTCGCGGAGTTCTCAGGCGTGCCCTATGCGCTCTCCTGCGCAAACGGCACGGATGCGCTCATCCTCGCCCTCATGGCGCTCGACATAAAAAGGGGCGACGAGGTCATCACCACGCCTTATACGTTCTTTTCCACGGCGAGCTCCGTTGCCCTCCTGGGGGGCACCCCTGTCTTCGTCGACATCGACCGCAAGGATATGAACATAAACCCTGACCTGATCGAACGGGTCATCACGCCGAAGACACGGGCAATCATCGTGGTCCACCTCTTCGGCAAGCTTTGCGACATGGAGCGCATCCGCACGTTAGCCGAAAAACACGGGCTGGCCGTGGTCGAAGACATGGCGCAGTCGCTGGGGGCCCGACGACACGATATCGCCTCCGGCGCATTCGGCGATATCGCCGCCGTCAGCTTCTACCCCACGAAGAACCTGGGCGGCATAGGAGAGGGCGGCATGGTCCTCACGAAACGTGCCGACCTCTTCGGGCGGGCGAGGAAGCTGAGGGTCCATGGCATGGGCGACCAGGCCTATCGCCACGAGCTGATCGGCATCAACAGCCGGCTCGACGAGATAAAGGCCTGCGCGCTGGTTGAAAAATTCCCTTTCCTTCCGGGATGGAACCGAAAGCGCATCGAGAACGCCCGGTACTACAACCGGAAGCTGGCCGATCTGCCGGTCGGGCTCCCCGAGACCGAAGGCAAAGGCGACCATATCTTCCATCAATACGTGGTAAGGGTGGAGCGAAGGGACGAGCTCAAGGCATTCCTGCAGAATAAGGGTGTCCAGACCGGCATTTACTACCCCCTGCCCCTCCACCTCCAGGACTGCTTCGCTTACCTGGGCTATAAAAAGGGCGATTTCAAGGAAGCCGAGGTCGCGTCGCTCACCAGTCTTGCCCTTCCTATCTACCCCGAGCTGAAAAAGGTCGAGAAGGACTATGTTATCGCTTCCGTTCGGGAATTTTTCCGCTGACGGGTCCGGCATGAAGAAAAAGGGTTATTCGATTATCAGGCGGTCCGGCGTGCCCTCGGGCAGCGGAAAGACGGCCGAACAGATCATCAGGGAGGCAAGGGAGGCGGCGAAGAGCAACTACCGTACCCAGTCCCTGCGGATCCATGGGCTGATCTGCGCCAAGTGCGGTCGCGAATTCGATATCAAAGAGAGCCACCTGCTCACGGTCCACCACAGGGACGGCAACTCCGCCAACAATCCCCCCGACGGCTCCAACTGGGAAAACCTCTGTGTCTACTGTCACGACGACGAGCATAGCAGAAGCACCCTCGGCGACTACTTCAATGAAGAAAGCACACGGGACGAGCACGGCGGAAGCACCCTCGGCGACTACTTCGCTCAAGCGACCAAAGACAAAACTCCAAAGTAGAGTAACACCTCTGCCTTAGTTACGCCAACAAAGATGGGGCGTGGATAAGCGACGCGGCATCGCGCCTCCTTTACGTCAAAAATAAGGGAGGGGGAGCTAAAAGCCGTGAGCTCCCCCTCCTCAAACGATTTACGCGATGCGACTCATTTCGGAGGCAGACTGGGTATCATCCATGGAAAAACGTAGGCCTGCATCATGACGATAAGGCCTACGAACGCCGCGAGGACGATGGAGTGCCAGAAAACCTTCCGGAAGATCGGACCAAGCGCGTGGGAGCGCTCGTAAGGGTCTTCGTAGCAGGCGGCGCAGGCGACCATGATAGACTGGGCGTCGATCATTTTGCCCATGACGCCGCCTGTTGAATTGGTCGCGACGATCAGCACCTCGTTCAGGTGCAACTGCTGCGCGGTGATCCTCTGGAGGCTCCCGAAGAGTGCGTTAGAGGCGGTGTCCGAGCCGGTGAGGAAGACGCCGAGCCATCCGAGGTAGGCGGAGAAGAAGGGATAGAGGGCGCCCGCACCGGTAAAGGCAAGGCCGAGGACCGCGTCCGTCCCCGCGTAGCGGGTCAGGTAGCCCAAGCCCAGCACCTGGCCGATCACGAGGACGGGTATCTTCATGCGGCGGGAGGTGCGCATGATGGCTTCGCCCCATTGCTTACCGCTCATACCCAGGGAAATACCGGTCAAAAGGGCGGCGACAAAGACGCCCGTGCCTGCCGCGGAGAGCCAGTTGATAGCGAATATGGCGCCCTCGGGCTTCGCGTTTATAGGAGCGACCGGCGGCACCCTCATCACCAGGTTGTGGAGGGCGGGCATGGACCACTTGGGCAGGGAGAGCGTCCCCGCGAACGTGGAGCCGAGGAAGGTCGTGGTGAACTTTACGCTTGCAAAGAGGTTATTGAGATACGTCTTCCAGACAGGCATGCCCCAGACGGCGCAGCAGACGATAAGGATGGCCCAGGGCACCCAGGCGTACGCCGTCTGGCCGGCCGTGTAGGGATACTTCCATCCGCCCTCTGTATGGGTGTCGCCCGCGTGCGCCTGTGCCCCGGTCGGCACGGCTTCCCGCTCGCCCTTCAGCATGAAGCGCGACTTCGGACGCCAGACGCGCAGGAAGAGGGCCGTGCAGACAACCGAGAAGACGCCAGCGACGACGTCCGTCATGAGGTGGAAGGAGTTGGTCTGGGACGCGGCAAACTGCATGAGTGCGAAAGAGAGGCCGGAAACGAGCGTCGCGGGCCAGACCTCCCAGATGTCGCGCCATTTGCCGCCATGCATGAAGACGAAGGTGGCCACGAGCCAGAAGGGGACGAAGACCGACACGAAGGGAAGCTGGCGCCCTGCCATGGCCGAGAGGGTAAGCTGGTCGAGGCCGCTCACCTGGGCCAGTGTCACGATGGGGGTGCCGATAGCGCCGAACGCGACGGGCGCCGTGTTGGCGAGCAGGTTGAGCACACACGCTTCGAAAGGCGAAAACCCGAGGCCCACCATGACCGCCCCTGCGATGGCGACGGGGGTCCCGAAGCCGGACGTACCCTCGATAATGGCGCCGAAGGAGAAGGCGATCAGGAGCACCTGCAGGCGCCGGTCAAAGGAGATGTGGATGATCGACTCCTTGACGATCTCGAATTTTCCGGTGATAACGGTCATCGTATAGAGGAACATGGCCGCAAGGACTATCCAGATTATCCCGAGAAAACCCGAGAGCGATCCGTAGGCGAACGCCGAGAACGCCGACTTGAAGGGCATGCCGAAGGCGATGCAGGAGACGACAAAGGCCGCCAGCACGGCATAGAGGGCCGCATAGGGGGCGCTGATGCCGAGGTGGCGGGCGCCGGTCTTGTCTCTGTGCGGATGGAGGGCTATGAAGTACAGGAGCACCAGGATGGGGACCGCCGCAATGAAGGTCGATAATAAAACATTACCCAGAGGATTGTAATTCTGGTGATACATTTTACTCCTCCTTTTCTTGTGCCGCAGTTCGCCGCGGGCCTACCCCGCGGTTTTATGGACCGGCTTCGCGGAGGCGCGTGCATCGCGCCCTTAAAAGCGCAATTTCCGTCCGATCAGAGCCTTGTCGGCGTCACCTCCTTTTTTGTCCCGGACAGGTCTCACCCCCTTGTGAAAAAAGGCGTGCGCCAACTCTTTCACGGTTCCCCCAAAAGAGCCCCTGTCCTGAAGGGATATTTCCCATCTATTGTTTCGCACTTTTCTTGAATCTGTCAATCAAATTCGTCAATCTTACCGGCTCGCCTCCCTGATCAGCTCGCTGATATGGAGGACCTTCGTCGGCAGCCCTGCCTGCCTGACCCCGTAGCTGAGCTGGATGACGCAGCCCGGGCATTCCGTGGTCAGGATGTCGGCCCCGGTTTTCTTCAGGTTCTCCATCTTCTTTTCCAGGACCTTCATCGACTGCTCGTAATGCATGATGTTGTAGCTGCCCGCTGCGCCGCAGCACCGGTCGGCTTCCGGCATCTCCGCATAGATCACGCCCGGTATCTTCTTGATGAGATCCCTCGGCTCCTTCACGACCCCTTGATACCTGCTCATGTGACAGGGGTCATGGTAGGTGACCTTCTTGCCCGACAGGGAGCCGGCGCCGAGCTCACCTACCTGGGTCACCATGAACTCGCTGAAGGCCTTCACCTTCTTCGAGATCGCTTCGGCGCGCTTCTTCATGACCTGGTTGTCCTCGAAGAGCTCCGGATACTCCTTCAGAAAGGAGGAGCAACTGCCGCACTCGGTGACGATTACCTCGGCCTTCACCTTCTCCAGCGCCTCGATGTTCTTGCGGGCCATTTTACGGGCCGCCTCCAGATCGCCGTAACCGTAGGCCGGAAGTCCGCAGCAGCAGTTGTCGGCGATCCTGACCTTGGCACCGTGGCCGACCAGCACCTCCACCGTGGACACGCTCACCTGGGGCAGCATGTAGTTGAAGCCGCAGCCGACGAAGTAGGCCACCTCCGTTTTCTCCTTTGTAGGCTCCAGGCGAAGATTGGGGAGCATCTGGCGGAAGAAGGTCCGGGGTATCTTCTCGACGATGCCCTCGGCCTTATCCATGCCTTTGCCGAACCAGCTCAGGATGCCCATGGCCCGGGCGAGCTTGCTCAACCCGGTGTTTTTCCCCAGGGCGAGGAGGCGGACGTACTTTCCGAGCTTCTCCTGGTCGGGGAGCAGCGTGTGAAAGACGAACCGCATGGCCTTCGGCTGCCCCACGCGCCTTATATACTCAGCCCTTCCCGCGACGACGGCCTTGTCCGTCCGCACGGCGGGAAAGCAGTTGGAGACGCAGGCCTTGCAGAGGAGACACTCGAAGAGGGAATCCTTGAAGTCCGCGTTGATCTCCATCTGTCCTTCGGCGAGGCCGCGCACGTGGGCGTTGTGGCCCCGCGCCACGTTCGTCTCGTTGCCCGTGATCGCGAATATCGGACAATGGGCCTGGCAAAAGCCGCAGCGGTTGCACTTGGAGACTTCCTCATATACGTGCTGATATTGTTCATTCATGGTTATTCCTCTCTATAGGATCGGTGGAAAGACCCCCGATGGGTCAAGCTTCTCCTTGATGGGCTGCAGCACGAGCTGCTCGAGGGAGGGGTTCACCCTCGGACCCCATGTGGAGAGCAGGCTCCGGTGGAGCCTGACGGGGGCGACATAGCCGTGTGAAGCGAGGCGCTTTGCCCCGTCGATGATCGGCCCATCCGCCCCGTATACCAGGATCACGCCGTTTCCCGCGAAGAGCACGGTCTTCGCCGGCCCGGCGAGGTCCGCAAGCCCCACGAGGGTGGCCGGGCCCTCGGAGATGGGCACCGTGACCTTGATCGCCATGGCGTCGCGTGCGGATCCGATCGCGCCCCGAATCGCCTCCCGCATGATTTCCCTGCCCATCCGCGCCTCTCCCTTGCCGCCGAACGGGCCGGCCATGACGAGGAAGTCCCTGTTCTCCCGCTCCACGGCCAGCGGGTGACCTTCGAAGGCAGAGAGGACCCGGAAGGCCCCCACTACCCTCTCGACCGTTACTGCCGAGGGGAGGAGCACCGAGGAACGCAAGGCTTTAAGGAACTTCTCCAGCTCTCCTAATGCCGGGAAGGTGACCTCACAGACAGAGGAAGCAGCAGGCAGAGGATAGACCCGCATTGTGGCGGCGGTGATGAGACAGAGGCTGCCGGCGGAGCCTATCAGGAACTTGGTCAGGTCGTACCCGGATACGTTCTTGACGGTCACGCCCCCAAAGCCCACCTCACCCCCCTGGGCGTCGATCCCGCGGACGCCCAGGACCTGGTCGCGCACGGCGCCGTAACGGAGGCGGGAAGGACCGCTTCCGTTCGAGGCATAAACGCCCCCGATCGTCGCCCGTTCGGAGAAGGGCGGGTCGAGGGGGAGGCAGAAGCCGTTCCCCTGGCCGGCCAGAAACTCGTTGATCCCGTCCAGCGTGGTGCCGGCAAGGACCGCTATATTCAGGTTCGAGATGTCGAAGTTCGCTATCCCTTCCATGCCGGTCATATCGAGAAGGATATCGACGTGTTCAGGCAAGGTCCCGGAGGAGATTGCCGTTGTTCCTCCGACGGGCAGGACGGTCAGCTTTTCCTTGAAGGCCCTGGCGAGGACTTGCTGCGCCTCGCTCTCCTTCGCGGGTCGTTCCACGTGCTTTACCGCGACACCCAGGGACTCGAGTGTCCGCAAGGCCGCACCGCCGTTGGTCGCTGCGTTTTCCTTCATCACGCTCTCGCCTCCTCTTTAGGGATAACCTTCCCGGGGTTGCAGAGCCCCTTCCGGTCGACCGCCTGCTTGATGCCGCGCATCATCCTGATGTCGCCCTCCTTGAAAACCAAGGACATCTCACCGAGCTTTTCCGTGCCGATCCCGTGCTCCCCGCTGATCGTACCGCCGAGGTCCGCGCACACCTTCAGGATCTCCCGCCCCGCCTTGTGCACCCTCGCAAGCTCGTCCGCGTCGCGGTCGTCGAACAGGATGAGGGGATGGAGGTTGCCGTCGCCCGCGTGGAAGACGTTGCCAATGGGGACCTTGTATTTCTCGCTGATCTTTTTTACCTCCGAAAGGGCTTTCGGCAGTTGCGTGCGGGGCACGGTCCCGTCGCAGACGAGGTAGGCGGGCCGGAGCCTGGCCACCGCGCCGAAGGCGCCCCTGCGCCCTGCCCAGAGGACATTCCGTTCGTTCGCGTCCTTCGCGAGCCGGTAGCTCACCACGCCGTCTTTTTCGCAGATCTCGGTGATCCTCTTCATCTGCTCGTCCATCCCGTCCGTCAGCCCGTCGAGCTCGATGAGGAGGACCGCCTCGGCATCGAGGGGATAGCCCGCGTGGACGGAGGCCTCGACGGCCCTGATCACCAGATTATCCATGATTTCCAGGGTGGCGGGGATGATCCCCTCCGCGACGATATCGGACACGGTTTGGCCCGCCGCTTCGACGGAGTTGTAGATGCAGAGCATGGTGAGCACCCGCTCGGGCGAGCGCATGATGCGGCACATGATCTTGGTCGCGATCCCGAGAGTGCCCTCGGCGCCGACTAATAGCCCCATCAGGTCGGGACCGGGGGCGTCCAGGGCCTTACCCCCTATCCAGGTCTTCTCCCCGTTCGGCAGCACGACTTCCGCGCCGAGCACGTGGTTGCTCGTGACGCCGTACTTCAGGCAGTGGGGTCCCCCCGCGTTCTCCCCGAGGTTGCCCCCCATCGAGGAGGCCTTCTGGCTGGCGGGGTCGGGGGCATAGTAGTACCCCTTTTCCGCGAGGGCGTTCTGGACCGTCAGGTTGTAAATCCCCGGCTCGACCACCACCCTCTCGTTCTCGATATCGATCTCCAGGATGCGGTTCATCCGGGAAAACTCGATGACGACGCCGCCCTCCAGGGGAACGGTGCCTCCCGTGAGGTTCGTCCCGGAGCCCCGCGCCACGTAGCTTACCCCTTCCTTGCAGAGGAACGAGACGATCTGCGCCACCTGGTCGCTGCTGTCGACGAAGACGACAAGATCTGCCTTCCCCTTGCCCAGCCCGGCGTCGTAGCTGTAAACCGACAGGTCGACGTCCTTCCAGAGGACGTTCTCTTTCCCCACGATGCGCTGCAGCGCATCACGGACGTGCTCTTTCTCCATAACTCGTACCTCCCATCCTTAGCATCCTAAGTCGATTTCTTGCTCCTTTGGCGAGGGCGACCGCGCCGAAGGCCGTCGACCCCGTTACCCATCGGTGGCACCCGGTATCTCACGTCGGACCGCCCCTTTTTTGATGCGGCGGTTATCCGAGGAACCACAAAGAGACAGGTGGGGCGCCCCACAGAAAGAGACTGCGCCCCACCGCTTCTTTAGTCAACTACTTTAGCCCTTCCGCTTCTTGTCAAAGGCCTCGATCTCCGCCAGGGTGCGGATAATCGTCCTGGCATTGTCGTAAACCGGCGTATCGACCATTTTCCCTTTGTAGGAGACGGCCGCCTTACCCTTGGCGAGGCCCTCCTCCTCGAAGGTCTTGACCACGCCCCGCGCCCATTCCACGTCGTCGGCAGAAGGCGCATAGAGCCTGTTGGAGGGCTCGATCTGGCTCGGGTGGATGAGCATCCTCCCCTCGTAGCCCATCTGCCTGCCCTGGAGCACGCTTTTTTCGAAGCCTGCCATGTCCGAAAAGGCCACGAAGGGGCAGTCGATGGCAATGCAGCCTGCGGCCCTCGCCGCGACGGCAATGTGGAAGCGCGCATAAAGCTGCTCGTCGCCCTCGCTCGTAATCTTCACCCGCATGTCCTTCGTATAGTCGACGGCGCCGAAGATGAGGGAGTTAACCCGCTTTGATGCCGTGGCCGAAGGATAGGCGTTGATCGCTCCCTTGGCCGTCTCGCAGAGGAGTTGGATGGCAACCGTGCCGACGGGGATATTGCGCCGCCTCTCCAGCTCTTCGAGCTTCCAGTCGAGGCGCTTCACGTCGTCGGGATGGCCGGTCTTGGCGAGACAGACGCCGGAGAGGCCGGGGTAGACGACGGCCTCGAGGTCGTCGTTCGTCATCAGGGTCTCCCAGTTGTTGACGCGGACGTAGATGGTCGAGCCGCCCGAGCCCGCGAGTGTGAGGTTTTTCCGGATGAGCTCCCGCGCTTTTTCCTTCTCCGCGGGAGGCACCGAGTCCTCGAGGTCGAGGGTGATGATGTCTGCCGGCAGACCTGGGGCCTTCTCGATAAAGCTCTCGTTGTTTCCCGGAACGTAGAACACCGATCTCATTACAGGCATAGTGGTACCTCCTTAGTGGGTTTGGATCAGTCGTTTAATTGTGGGTGCCAGCTCATCGGGCCTGTCGACCACGTGCACCCCCGCTTCCTTAAGTGATTCCACCTTGCTCTTCGCCGAGCCCTTGCCCCTTTCTATGATGCTGCTCGCATGGGAGAAGCGCATGCCCTCGGGCGCCCACGCCCCTGCGACGAAGATAACGAGAGGCTTCGTGAACTGCCCTGCCCGCACGCAGTCGGCGGCCTCTTCTTCGTGGGGACCGCCTATCTCTCCGAAGACCGCCACGCCCAGCGTGTCCGGGTCCTTCTCGAAGAGGGGCAGGATCTCGGCCATGGACGTGCCGGTCACCGGCTCTGTGCCAACGTGAATGACCGTGGTCATGCCGAGGCCCGCCCGGTTCAATGCCCATGGCACCGTTGCAGACTGGCCCCCGCTCCTTGAAATGACGCCCACGGGGCCGGGTATGAAGACCTTCCTCGCAAACTCGGGGTTGCCGCCGAGCCAGCCTGCCGCTGCGATGCCGGGGCTGATGATGCCTATGGAGCCGGGGCCGAGCAGGCGTGTGCCCTTCAGTTTTGCATAGGCCACCATTTCCATGATGTCGTAGAGAGGGACGCGCTCGACGGGGCTCACGATAAACTTGATGCCCGAATCGATCGCCTCGTAGACGGCATCCTTGAGGCCGGGGCCGGGGACAAAGGTGACGCTCGCGTCGATGGCGCCCTTCGCCTTTACCGCCTCGGCGACGGTATTGAAAACAGGGATGCCGGAGACCTCTTCGCCTCCCCTGCCGGGGGTAACCCCTGCCACGACCTTTGTCCCGTAGCCCTTCATGAAAGCGGCGCGCGCAGAGCCCTCTCTGCCGGTAATCCCTTGCACCAGAACCGTTGTCTCTTTCGTGAGAAGAATTGCCATTTCGTTCACCGCCCTTTCTTTACGCTATTCCGTGTTTCTTTTTATACTCGTCGAGGCCGGGGATGGGCGCCTCTATGGTGATGGCGCTGTTGCCCCGGAACCAGCACTCGTATTCGCAGGCGAGGCACTCGGTGCCGCGCAGCTTCGCGAACTCCGCATCGCCTCCGAGGGCCGGTTTGCCGTCCTTCAGCACCAGGATACCCCTGGCGAACTTTTTGCATGCATCCACACACGCATGGGTCGTACACCCAAGGCACCTTTCGTCATCGATTATGACCTTGATGGTCCTCTCGTCGAACTCCATCTATCCCTCCTTATGCGCCCCGCTTCGCCCTGTAGTCCATGATCATGGCCTTCAGTCTCCCGGCGAGGAACTCCGTCTCGTAGACCTTGTCGCCCCCGTAGATCTCGATGGGCGATTTAGCTTTGAGGTCCTTCGTCCCCTCGTGGAGGATCTCCAGGGACTCCTCCTCCTTGTTGCCGCAAAGGAGCAAGAGGCACGGGAAATCGGGCCTTCCGGGCAGCTCCTCTCTGAGGGCCTTCACCACCCCGTGGGCGTGGTGCCACTGCTCCTGGTTCGCGTACATGAAGCCGCCGAGGAAGTAAGCCTCGATGCCGGGCTGGGAGAAGATCACCTTTGCCGCCCGGTAGACTTTTGAGGCAGGGGGGTTGCCGCTCGTATCCGCATAGTTGGCGATCTTGAGCCCCTGGCGGGTGATGGCATCGACGCCCAGGATGGCGCCTCCCCCACCCAGGCCGTGGTAGCCCACATAGCCCGGTCCTTTGATCTCCGCGACCATCTGGGCGATATACGCGGTACCCCGCAGGTCCCCTTCCTCGATACCCCAGGCAATCTTGTCCAGCTCCGTAGGGGGCGTAGACGCCTCGCGGGCCACATCGATGCCGAACTGAGGATGGCGGAAGACGGACGAGTCGTCGATGGCTATGCGGCAGTCGGCGGCAATGACCTTACCGTCCGTGGTGATCACCAGAGGGTTGATCTCGGCGATCCTGCAATGGTACTTGACGAAGGTCTGGTACAGGCCCATGATGGCCTGGCCGATGGCGGGCAGGAACTTCGTGGGCACGTTGAGCTGCACCGCGAGGTTATACGCATCGTAGAGACGGAATCCCCGAAGCACGTCAACCTTGATCTGGGCGATCAGCTCCTGCGGCACCGCCTCGATCTCCATGCCCCCCTGGGTGCTGAACATGACGACCGGACACCGGGCATCCTTGGAGGGGTCGATGATGATGCCCACGTAATACTCCGTCTCGATGGCGAGCTTCTCCTCCACGAGGACCCTTTCCACCTTCCATGACTTCAGCTCGGAGCCAAGAAGGCTCTTCGCAGCCGCCTCCGCGTCATGAGCGTTGTCGGCGAACTTGATGCCCCCTGCCTTACCCCTGCCGCCTGCCCATACCTGGGCCTTTACTGCCACGGGCTTACCAATTTTTTCGGCTATCCGGGCAGCCTCCTCGGGGGACGTCGCAGCCTCGCCTTTCGGGATGGCCACCTTGGCCTCACTCAGTATTTGTTTTCCCTGAAATTCATACAATCGAGCCATTATCACCTCCTGAAAGGTCTCACGCATCTCCTTGAAAACAAGGGCCTGCCGAAGCGGGCTATTCGGATCCCGAAGGGTCGAGATGATCTCATATCATTACCATAATCTTGTTATATCACTATACCAACATTCTCCGGTCGACTGTCAAGTGCTATTTTTATTCTTTACTTATGTCCGATTTTTTTGTATTTGACATCGGATTTGTTATGTTGTTATATAATCTACCCAGACACCGATATGTTTAAACAGATAAAAATACGTCACGTCGCGGAGGAGGTTTTCGACCAGATCAAGGCCGCCATTGAGACGGGAAAACTGAAACCGGGTGAAAAGCTGCCCGCGGAAAGGGAATTGATGAACCAGCTTGGGGTGAGCCGCGTACCCATCCGCGAGGCCCTCAAGCTGTTGGCGAACATGGGCTTCATCGAGACGAGACAGGGGGGCGGCAGCTACGTGCGCTCCCTGCTGTGCGACCGGCTGCTCGACCCTTTAGGCGTCATTATCGGGGATAGCGCGGAGAAGCTCTTCGAGCTGGTCGAGGTGCGGAAGGAAATCGAAACCTGGTCTGCCTGCTATGCCGCAAAGGAGGCAACCCCCGAGGACCTGTTAACCCTCGGGCGGATGCTCGAAGAAATGAAGATGTACCTTGAGACGTCGGGAAAAGTTCCCGTCGGCCTCGACATAGACTTTCACCTCGCCATTTCCCGGTCCTGCTCCAATACTATACGCGCGCACCTGTTCCACACCATCCAGACCATCTTCTCCGATTATTTCAGGCTGATCATAGAGACTATCTGCGCCGATCAACAAGACCAGCGCCTCCTCTACGACCAGCACGCGCAGATATTCGATGCTATCAGACGTCGCGATCCCAAAGGGGCCCGGGATGCGATTACGAGGCACCTCACCTTCGTGGCCGAGGAGCTGAAAAAACTGGTGCCCGGAGAAAGCGAGCCAAACGCCCACTTGTCAAACATGAAGCGTTGAGCTATAGTAGTGATCTTGCGGCGCTTCAAGAGCGGCACGTCCGATGGAGCCGCGCTTTTTTTGGGCCCATGCATGAGGCATTTTTACGGGAGGCATGGTGTGAGAATAGGACATGGTTGAAATCAGGTGGCACGGCCGCGGCGGCCAGGGGGCAGTGACCTCTGCCGAGCTTCTGGCCCGGGCCGCGATTGCGGAAGGCAAATACGCACAGGCTTTCCCCAGCTTCGGTCCTGAAAGAAGGGGAGCGCCCGTCCTGGCCTTCGTCAGGGTGGATAACAGCAAGCCTATCCGGATACGCGCCGAGATCACGGAGCCGGACGTGGTCGTGGTCCTCGACCCCGGCCTCTTGACCATTGTCAATGTGCTCTCGGGACTGAAACCGGGGGGCATTCTCATCGTCAACTCGCGGAAGCCGTGCCGGCAGCTCCGGGAAGAGCTGGGCTACACCGTCCGTCTTGCGACTGTCGACGCCACACGCATCGCCCGGGATATCCTGGGCGTGCCGATTACCAACACGACCATGGTCGGAGCGCTCATCCGCGTCACCGGCATCGTCGCGCTCGAATCCGTCATACCGCCTCTCGAGGAGCGCTTCGGCAGGCTGGCCGTGAAGAATATCGATGCCATGAAGCGGGCATATCAGGAAACGCTTATCGAGGAGTCGCCGAATGGCCAAGAGTGAAAGCGAACTTACCTGGAAAGACATCGAAGTCGGCGGCATTGCCACGGAGCCGGGCAGCGCGCGAAGGTACAAGACGGGAGACTGGCGGTCGCAGCATCCCACCTATAACCACGCCCGGTGTCTCAGGTGCGGCCTGTGTCAGATCTACTGCCCCGAGGGCTGTATTTTGGAGAACGACGAAGGCACGTTCGAAGCCTCTCTGTTTCACTGCAAAGGTTGCGGCATCTGCGCCAGGGAGTGTCCGACACAGGTAATCACCATGGTGGAGGAGGAGTAATGGCCACTGAAACCAGAGTGGGTACGGAGGTCTCTTTGGCCGTCGGCGAGATAGTCCGCATGGTCAATACCGATGTCATCGCCGCCTACCCCATCACCCCCCAGACCCACATTGTCGAGCACCTGGCGGAGCTGGTGGCCGACGGCAAGCTTGACGCGGATTTTATCACGATCGAATCGGAACACTCGGCCCTCTCCGCCTGTCTCGGCTCGGCCGCGGTGGGCGCGCGCACCTTTACGGCAACGGCAGGCCAGGGTCTGGAGCTGATGCACGAGGTGCTTTTTGTCGCGTCTTCCATGCGCCTGCCGATAGTCATGGCCGTGGCCAACCGTGCCCTCTCTTCCCCCCTGAACGTCTGGGGAGATCATTCGGACGTCATGGCTGCCCGCGATACCGGATGGATACAGATTTTCACGGAGAACGGGCAGGAGGTGGTCGATACGACATTGTGCGCGTTCCGTATTGCGGAGGACCGGAGGGTGCTGCTCCCGGTGATGGTAAACATAGACGGCTTCCACCTCTCGCACATGATCGAGCCGATGCTCTTGCCCAGCCAGAAGGATGTCGATGAGTTCCTTCCGCCGAACCGCTACCCCTTCCCTCTGGACCCCAACAAACCCCTGGCGATGGGTGACTTCGGGCCGCCCATCATTTACACCGAGGCCAAGTGGTCCCAGGAGATCAACATCGAGGACTCGACACCGGTCATCCAGGAGATTTGGGACGCGTTCGCCGAACGCTTCGGCCGCAGGTATCGCCCGGTGGAAAGCTATCACGCCGAGGGCGCAAAAACCCTGCTCCTGACCATGGGCAGCTTCAGCGAGACGGCCATGACGGCGGTAGACGGGATGCGTGCCGAAGGCATGGATATCGGCCTCATCCGCATCCGCCTGTGGCGTCCCTTTCCCTTTGCCGAGTTCCGCCAGGCGGTGAAAGACGCCGACACCCTCATCGTGCTCGACAGGGCGATCTCCTTCGGGCTCGGCGGGCCGGTTGCCGCAGATGTGCGCTCGGCGCTCTATCCCATGGAAAAAAGGCCGAAGGTGGTCAGCTTCGTCGGCGGGCTGGGAGGCAGGGATATCACGGTCGCCGGTTTCGGGGAGATCGTGAAGCGGGGCATGGAGATCGCCGCAAGCGGCAGCCCGCGCGAATTTGAGATATTCGGGGTAAGAGAATAATGGATAAACAGTCGGTCTTCATCCCCAAGCTCATCGGCAAGAAAGAGCCTTTTGCTCCGGGACACCGGGCTTGCATCGGCTGCGGCGAAGCCCTCGCGGTGCGCCAGATCTGCAAGGAGCTGGGCGACAACGTCATCGTCGTCAACGCGACCGGATGCATGGAGATTATCGCGTCACAGTTGCCGAATACGTCGTGGACCGTGCCGTGGATGCACACACTCTTCGAGAATACCGCGGCAGTTGCTTCGGGCGCCTCGGCCGGTCTTGAAGCCATGAGGCGAAAAGGAAGGGGGCCGTCCCAATATGTCAAGGTGGTGGGCATGGGCGGCGACGGCGCCACGAGCGATATCGGCTTCGGGGCCCTGTCCGGGGCGTTGGCGCGCGGCCACGATTTCCTTTATATCTGCCTCGACAACGAGGCATACATGAACACCGGCATCCAGCAGTCTTCCGCCACGCCCTTCGGCGCCTCCACCACGACCGGGCCTGCCGGCGAAAAGAGCTTCGGTCAGGTGTCATGGAAGAAGAACCTGCCGGCCATAGTAGCGGCCCACAATATCCCCTATGTCGCCACAGCCTGCCCCAGTTACTTCCACGACCTGATAGACAAGGTGCGGAAGGCCATGGCGGTGAGGGGTCCCGCTTACATCCAGGTGCTCTCGGTCTGCCCCACCGGCTGGCGCTGCCCCTCGAACCAGGCCATCCGTTTGGGGCGCATGGCGGTCGAGACCGGCATGTTCCCGCTCTATGAGGTCATCAACGGGGCATACACGCTCAATCTCGATTTGCCCAAGCTCCGCCCGGTCAGGGATTATCTTAAAGCTCAAGGGCGTTTCCGCCACCTGCGCGAAAAGGAGATTGACTATATCCAGGCCAGGGTGAAAGACGAGTATGCGAAGCTCAAGAAGCTCTCCCGGGTCGGCAAGGCGCCGAAAGCGGTGCGGGTGGTCGGGACGCGCGCCTTGGAGAGTCGGGAAGAACCGACGACGGGCATCGCCGGCTTGCAGGAGACGGTGAATGGGGTCCTCACGCGGTATCGGAACGACCCGGCGCTGCTCATCTCTATCCTTCAGGATATTCAGGCCGCGTACAATTATCTGCCCAGAGAAAGCATGGAGCGCATCGCTGCCGGGCTGAAGATCCCCCTGACCCAGGTCTACAGTGTGGCGACTTTCTTCAAGGCATTCAGTCTCAAGCCGAGGGGGAGGAACCTCATCCATGTCTGCCTCGGCACGGCCTGCCACGTGCGCGGCGCGGCGCGGCTGCGAGACAAAATCCAGCGCGCCCTGAACATAGAGCCCGGCGAGACGACGCCTGATTTCAGATTTACGCTGGAAACGGTGAACTGTGTGGGCGCCTGCGCCTTGGGCCCCATTGTGATGATCAACGGCAAGTACCACGGGCAGATGACCCCGCACAAGGTGGATGCACTGCTCAAGAGCTACACGTAGAAGGGCGGCTCACAAGAAGCATGGAGTAAGAAGGTGGCGAAGATAAAAACGGCACATGAACTGGAGACTTTGCGGCACGCTCTCACACAGGGGAGAAAACCGGACGGGGCCCTCATCACGGTTTGCAGCGGCTCGGGCTGTCACGCCTATGGGTGTGAGGAGGTCACGGCCGCATTCAAAGAAGAGCTGAAAAAGCATGACCTGCAGGCCCGGGTGGAGGTAAAGGCCACCGGGTGCCACGGCTTCTGCGAGCGGGGCCCCTGGTCGTGCTCAAGCCGAAGAATATCCTCTACCAGCGGGTCGGGGTCGAGGACGTGGCCGAAATAGTCGCAACATCCGTGGCGAAGGACGGCGTCATCGAGCGGCTGCTGTACGAAGAGCCGAAGACGGGCAGAAAGATCACCGCCGAAGACGACGTCCCCTTCTACCGGAAGCAGCAGCGCCTGATCCTCGGCAGCAACGCCTTGCTCGACCCGGCCTCTATCGAAGAGTATATAGCCCTGGGCGGCTACTCGGCGCTCGCGCGCGCGCTGGCCATGCGTCCGGAAGAGGTGATCGAAGAGGTCAAGCGCTCCGGCCTCCGGGGCCGGGGCGGCGCGGGGTTCCCGACAGGGGCCAAGTGGGAGAGCACCCGGCGCGCGCAGGGCTCCGCCAAGTATGTGATCTGCAACGCCGACGAGGGTGACCCCGGCGCGTACATGGACCGGAGCCTGATGGAAGGCAACCCCCACAGCGTGCTGGAGGGTATGATTATCGGGGCCTACGCCATCGGCGCGAGCGAGGCTTTCGTTTACATCCGCAACGAATATCCCCTCGCCGTCAAAAATACGGAGCTGGCCCTCCGGCAGGCGGGGGAGTACGGCCTGCTCGGCGAGAACATCCTCGGTTCCGGCTTCGATCTGTCGGTGAGGATAAACCGCGGCGGCGGCGCCTTTGTCTGCGGCGAATCTACCGCCCTCATGGCCTCCCTCGAAGGCAAGGCCGGCGAGCCCCGGGCCAAATATGTCCATACCTCCGAGAAAGGCCTGTGGGATCAGCCGACCAACCTGAACAACGTCGAGACCTGGGCCAACGTGCCCCTCATCATCAACCGCGGCGCCGACTGGTACCGCACGATAGGCACCTCAGGCAGCAAAGGCACGAAGATCTTCTCCCTGGTGGGCAAGATCAACAACACCGGGCTGGTCGAGGTGCCCATGGGCATCACCCTGCGCACCATCGTCGAGGAGATCGGGGGCGGCATCCCCAAGGGCAAGAAGTTCAAGGCGGTGCAGACCGGCGGTCCCTCCGGCGGCTGCTTGCCGGAGAGCATGCTCGACCTGCCCGTCGACTTCGATGAGCTGACCCGCGCCGGCTCCATGATGGGATCAGGGGCCATGATCGTCATGGATGAGGATACGTGCATGGTCGATATCGCCCGCTACTTCGTCCACTTCCTCGAGAGCGAGTCATGCGGCAAATGCGTGCCCTGCCGGGAAGGCCTGAAACGCATGGGAGAGATCCTCGACGATATCGTGGCCGGCCGGGGCACCGATCAGGATACCGAGCTGCTGGAGCGACTCGCCGTCACCCTGTCCGACGGCGCGCTGTGCGCCCTGGGGACCACCGCGGCCAACCCGGTCATGAGCGCGCTGCGGTATTTCCGGCAGGAGTTCGACGCACACATAAAGGATAAAAGATGCCCGGCCCACGTGTGCAAGGGTCTCATCAGCTACGAGATCGACAGGAAAAAGTGCACCGGCTGCGCCTTGTGCGTCAAGGCATGTCAGTCGAAGGCGATTACCCTGATAGCCAAAAAGCAGCCGGTGGTCCTCGACCGGGCGATGTGCATCAAGTGCGGGGCCTGTTTCGACGCGTGCCGGACGGACGCAATAATAGTGGAGTAAAGGTACGATAATGGTTAACCTGACGATCGACGGACGGAAATTACAGGCGGAAGCCGGACGGACGCTGCTTGAAGCGGCCCGGGATAACAAGATCGCTATACCGACCCTGTGCTACCACGAGGGCTTGCCCGCTTACGGGGCCTGCCGTCTCTGCATCGTGGCGATCGAGCGGCACGGGCGGGAGAGGCTCGTCGTTTCGTGTCTCTACCCGGTGGAGGAAGGGCTCGATTGTCAAGACGAGCACGCCCCGGGTGGAGAACGTGCGCAAAATGGTCCTCGACCTTCTTTTGGCCCGGTGTCCGGACTCAACCGTGATCAAGGACCTGGCCGCGCAGTACGGCGTGGAAAAGAGCAGCTTCAGGCCGGAGTCGGGGAATAATAAGTGCATCCTGTGCGCCCTGTGCACGCGGGTATGCGCAGATACCGTGGGGGCCTCGGCCATCAGCCTTGTCAACCGCGGCGTCGAGCGCAAGGTGGCGACGCCCTTCGAGGCGTTCTCGGAGTCCTGCATCGCGTGCGGCTCGTGCGCCTTTGTCTGCCCCACCGGGGCCATCACCGTGAAGGACGAGGGCGACACGCGGGTCATCACCATGCCCCACGTCACGATGGAGTTCAAACTGAAGCAGTGCCTGACCTGCGGTCGGTACTGGGCCCCGGAGAGACAACTCGCGTTTATGTGCAAACAGGCAGGGTTGGCCGAGGACTTCTACGACAAGTGCCCCGACTGTCGCGATTAGGGTCGGCGTTTCCCCTTGACACGCTGACCGCGCCGCCACTTCTTTGTCATAAACTGCCTAGCGCCTGCCCCGGAACGTCTCCATCAGCCCGACTTTCCATTGACCGTGTTCTTTGAGCATCTTCAGCCTCGCGGGCGCTTCGGCCTTCCTGTAAAGGAGGCATATCTCCGCGCTATCTTTCTTGATGAAGCCCATTTCCCACGTACTTTGCTCGAGCACATAATCGACGTGAAAGGTATCCAGGTACGCGTTCCAGTACGACCGGGCGACAGGACCGCCCACAGCGAAGTCCTGCTCGACCGAGGCGACGGAATAGCCCGTTTCGCCGGCTTTCTCTATCGCTTTGTAAACCTGTTGGGCGATGATCTTATGAGATGTTTCCGTCAGCCTCATCCAGATCTCCTGGTAATCTTTACGTTTCATTGCCAGAAATAAGGATTCCGCGGAATCGAGGACCGCGGCCGTCTCATCCTGCGCCGCCCTCACCGGGGGTAAGAGGAACGACAGAAGGAGCAGCACGGCCAGGAGAATACCGGCCGGCCTGACCCAGCGGCGCCGATGCGTCCGTGCCGCCCCTGCCCGTGTTCGCTGATCCACACGTGGCTGCCCCTCGTTCCTTCATGCTCACCAGTCTACCATGCCCCCCTCTTTTTGCAGAAATAGCTTCGTATCCCTGCCCATCACGTCGAAGAGGTTCTGGTAGCGATTGATATCCTGCGCCACGTCCCTTGTCCAGGGCGAGAGGGCGTAGTTGTAGGCAGATCTGGAATCTGTTCCTTCGAACAGCCGCATGGGGATTATCACACCGACGCCTTTGTCGTGGTAGCCGCGGTTGCTCGGGTCATGGAACACCGCGGTATCCGTGATGCTGTACCAGGCAAACAGCGTCACCCCCTTGATGTATTTTATCAGCGTCACCCGCGCGCCGAAATCGCCCCCCAGGAACCTGCCTACCTTCACATCAACGGCCATCTCTTTCTCGGGTATATTCAGGCGGGCGTTGAAAAACTCCACGTCGTAATACTTCTTCACGTCATATGCTTTCAACGCAAACACGGTGCCAGGGTCCCTTTTTTTCACGAGCGACGCCTGGATGCCCACAAGGAACCTCCCGTTCGCCAACGGCATGGCAACCTCAGCGTCTATCCCCGCATACTCGATCTCCAAAAGCCCCGCCGCAAATCTGGCGTACGCATCTCCCGTCGGCTTGTAGATCTGGTCGAACATCAGCCTGTCCAGGCCCACGTCCCGTTTTTTGTAAGCAAAAATATCACTTCTCACGGCCTCGGATGGGGGGATGTTCGAAGTGGATATGTTATTCAACGGGTACGTTTGGAGGCTACCCACCAGCGAAGCGCCTTGCCAGGGATGATAGGCGAGCCAGCCTTCCAGCCCCAGTCTGTATTTGAAATATCCCGAAGGATCGTTCAGAAGGGTCTCGAATGAGGGCTTCCAGCCCGGTGTGAGCAGTTGTTTTCCTTTCGTGGGGATGTCCGGCGCCTTGTCGATATCCGTCGTGATACGCGAAAGGCGGAAGAACTCTCCACTGGTCAGCCGCCCCGCGTAGAGGTCCCGGATGTCGGCCGCCGTTGTCTCCACCTGAAAGATCGGGAGGCCCGTGAGGGTGAGGATTATTCGAACCTCTTCGGTG
Source organism: uncultured delta proteobacterium (assembly GCA_963729685.1). Taxonomy (GTDB): domain Bacteria; phylum Desulfobacterota; class Syntrophorhabdia; order Syntrophorhabdales; family WCHB1-27; genus BOG-1155. Next base: position 31,340 of record CAVSOX010000001.1, read on the forward strand.
GAAGGCGCCATCAGGGGCATGACCGTCTTCATGATTACCCCCACCGCCTTCATGGAATAGAAATATTTGTCATTCTGCGCCCTGATCAGGAGCGCTCCTCCCGCCTCATCGATGCCTACATCGCTGAAGCCCTGCTCCCTCAAGGCTACTGCCATTCTTTCAAAAGCCGTCATTGCGGAGATGTGTGGTTTCTCTTTATAGGGCTTGTCGTAGAGCGGGACAAGCGGCTGTCCGATGTCGAAGAGCATCGAGAAGTTGAGCCCTATCTCATGACCCCGCTGGTAGGTCAAGTCGATTTCCGTCCACTTTATCGGCCTCCATCGAAAGCCGAAATTGTACGGGAGACCGGCCGGCCGGCTGAAATACCTGGCTTGAGCAGGGTCGCTCGTCTGCTCGTTGTACCTGATCGGGTTGTACTCCATCATCAGGGAGTATTTCTCGGAAGGGGAGAACTGAATCCCCCAGAAGGGCTGGGCGTCCCTCGCCCATTCGTGGGGGCTTGTCACGATCTCCGCGCCGAACTTGTCGGTGGGGCTTGTGACGAGGGGACGTTTCCCGAAACGGCCGTTCCCGAAGCCCAGGGTAAAATCGAAAGGATAGACCTGCTTGCTTGCCACAAGGTACTGGCCGGTGTAGAGGCGGTTTCCCGTGGGGTCCATGATCCCGATGGAGAAGGCAGGAGTATATTTTCCTTCTTTCCAGAATTGATACTTCAGATCTATCGCCTTGTCTTTGTAGTCGCCGTAGCCCGACCCGAGACCCGATTTCACCCCTATGACCTCCGTCACCCGCCCGTTGATCTCCAGCCCGTCAAGCAGACCGATCGTCCCGTAATAGTACCGGTAAGGAGAGGCCTGGCCCGCCCCGACGCGGAACGTATCATCTTTCATCACCCTTGCCGTCGGGGTTTCCATAAGCCCCGTGATTCCCCAATTGGAGGGGCCGATGAAAGGCTCATCGGCGGCGAATGCGGCAGTGACGAGCAACGGGTAATGGGTGACAAGGAGGCAGGAAAAGAGAAAGAGAACTGCGGATCCGGGTATGAGCCTCGGGAAAAAACGGGGGAAGAGGGAGCGGGCATGAGGGGTGCGGCCGCGGCAGAGATCAAAAAACAAATTCGATAGTCCTCATCCTTGCTCGTGCCGCGTACCGGCAGCCGCAGGGCATGCAGCTTGTAGTTTCTTCTCGGACAAGCCATTTCCGGCGGGATGTCTACATTTCCTCGCGTCCGCGAGGAGCCGGCAAATGGAGGTTCTCCTATTTCGTGATGAGGTAGATGATACCGGTCGCGGTCGCCATACTTGCGAGGATCTGGGTAATGTCCTTTATCTCGCGGAGCCATGCGATCCGCTCCAGCTTCTCGGGGACGACGATGGTATCGCCGGATTCGATCACTCTCTCGCGCCCATCGAAGCCCGCCAGCTCCCATCGCTCGTTCGAGCCGCTCCAGTTGACGGCGCCGCCCGGCAGCCTCGCTGCGCTCCCATCGACCTTGAGCACGTAGGTATTCTTGACGTCCGCATACCTCGAATATCCGCCCGCCATCCGGACGTAATCTTTCGGCCCGGCCTTGTCCGCGTAGATGAGGCTCGCATTCGACATGACGGCGCCCATGACGTTGACGACCCGGTTGTTCATGGGAATGTAGAGGGAATCTCCATTCTCCAGCTCGATATCGAACTCGCTCCCCTTCAGAAGTCTCAGGTGCGCGACCCTCACCGTCATCCTCCCCGTCGCCTTCAGGTTCTTGAGGGAAGCGATGAATGCCTGCTTCTGCTGGAGCTCTATCTTCCTCGCCTCCACGCTCTCGGTCGACGTCGACGTCACGGTGGAGCTTTCCGCGAGCAGCTCCCGCTCCATCCGAGCCATCATCTCTTCCAGGTTCTTCTGCTGAAGCTCTCTCACGCTCTGTCGTGTGAAAACCGCGCCCCTCAAATACGCCGTCTCCTTATAGCCGCCCGCCCGCTCTATCACGTCGGAGAGCCGCTCGCCCTCCTTGAGCACGTAGGTGCCCGGAAATCTCACTTCACCGCTGATCGTCGCAAACCGCTCCTTCCCCCAGTTGGAAAGCCGTTTGACAAAAACCCGGTCGTAGGGCGCGAGCGCCAGGTTGTCCTCCGGCGCGCCCGCCAGGGCCTTCCTGAGATTGATTGTTTTGTGGACCGTCTTTACCCGCTTGTCGTCAATAATGACCTGAGACGATACCTCGGCGCCGTCCAGGTACGCGGATTCGAGTATATTCCCCGCCGCAAAGACGAGGTCCTTCAACCGCATGTGCTCCGCGTAAGGGTAGACGCCGGGATTCAGTACCGCCCCGTCGACGGAGACCGTCTTCTTGTACTCGTAACCGAACACCGAATGGACGACAATCCTGTCGAGGTCCTTGAGGAAAAGGTTGGATTCCTTGTCTCCCTCCATCACCTTCTTCACGTCAAACCGGACGAGGGTGACCTTCTTCGTCGCCTCGTCGGTGCGATAGAGCTCGGCCTCCACGAGGTGTGCATCCCGCGTGAGCCCCCTGCCGCGGTGATCGCGTCCCTGATCGTCATGTTCTCGGCGAGGTCGATCCTTATGCGCGGTCTCGCACGCTCCGCCGGCTCCTCCCCCTTCGAAAGATCCGGCTTCATCCTCTCCAGGTCTTCGGTCCTGACGAAACCGGACCGCTTGATTTGATCTTCTACGGTAGTCTTCGTCCTCTCCATCTCTCCGGTCTTGATCCCGCGCACCCGCTCGGCCGCATCCGGGCCCGCGCTCCCCGGCCGGGGCCCCTGCTCTCTTATTCTGCTCGGGAAATCACCCGCAAAAGGCTTCCTGCTTTCCTGCTCCGCGTCCGCGGAATCGAGGAGGCTCTCGCTGACGGCCTTCCTCACTTCGCCTTCCACGATGACGAAAGGCCTGTCCTTGAAGAGCCATTTGGAGAAGACAAAGACCTGGTCCTGGGCCATCAACCGGATGTTGGCCGCCCCATCGTTCTCGATGAGGAGCCGGTTAAGGCTGAAGGGGATAAGCTCGGCCTTCAACCTGGGCGGCACCAGTCTCTTTATCAGGGCGTAGTCGAAATATGTCTCCTGCAGGAGATCGGTGGTCTCCTTCACCAGGTCCTTGAGCCGCATCCCCGGCTTAAACTCGTATTTGCCCGGCCTCTTCACGTTTCCGTTCAGATAGACGACGTTTATGTCCTTATCGACTATGGAGAATATCTTTACCAGGTCCCCCTCCTGGAGGAGGAACTCTTTCGTCCTGGTGAGGTTTTTATCGTCGATGTCGACCACTATCTGTCTCTCGTTCTTCTGTACCCGCTCGACCTGTATCTGCTGCGTATAGGCGGTCGGTATGATGCCGCCGGCGAGATTGAAGAGGTTTTCCAGGTCGTTCCGCGCTTTCAGCTCATAGATGGCCGGCCGCCTCACGTTCCCCGCCACGCCCACGAGGGGACCCGTGACGGGCACGAAGACGACGTCGCCGGCCTGCAGCATGAGATCCTTCGACTTATCTCCTTTGATCAGCAAGTCATAGAGGTCGAAAACGGTAAGGAGCTTCTCCTTCCGGCGAAGCTGCACGTTCCGCATGGAGCCTATCTCCGAAGGCCCGCCCGCGATCAGAAGGGCATCGGTGATGGTGGCGAAAGAACCCACCGTATACGCCCCCGGCCTCATCACATCCCCCAGAACGAAAATGGGAATGCTCTTGAGGGCGCCCATGGTGATGTCGATGTTGGCGCCGACTATCTGCTCCGACTGCTTGATGAGATAGCTCGCCATCTGCTCGAAGGTCAAGCCGGCTATATGGAGCGGCCCCACCTGGGGGATCGTGATGTTCCCGTTCCTGTCCACCACGAGGTTGTGCTGGGCGTTCACCCTGCCCCACATGAGTATCCGCACTTCATCACCTGGTCCGACCACGTACCGGGCGGGCACGGGCACATCTTTTCTGTCCGTTGCGAGCGTGACGCCCGCGCTGGCAAAAAAATCATAGCCGAAGGGTCTTAAGTCCGTCGAGATGGCCTGGTACCGGCCCGTCACCCTATACCGGTCAAAGAGGGAAGTCCTCTTCGGCTGCTCCTGGATCACGGTCTTTTCCCCTTCCCGCGGCTCCTTCTTTTCCGGTTCTTTCTTCTCCGTTCCTTTCTCTTTCTTTTCGAGCAGATCCTTTCCCTTCGCAATCTCCTCCGGGCTCAGGTTCTGGAACTCCGGCCTCGCCTTCAACGCCTCTATCGCCTCGGGCGTCAACTGTCCCCCGGTTCTCGCCAGCTCGGCCTGCGCGGCGCTCCTCTGGGCCGGCGTCATCTGCTGCATGGCCTGGCCCTCCTGGCCGGGCGTCACCTGAACCGGCTGCCCACCGGATATGGTGATCGCCTGCGGCACCAACGGCCCTCCCGCCCCATAGGCGCCGGATGCAGGAGCACCGCCACCCACCTGCGCAGATGCCGTGCCGGCGGCTGCCAGCAGGAATACCCCCAACACTCCTATCGTGGTAATCTTCGAATAGTGCTTCACGCAATGCTCCTTTCGTTTTCTCTCTCGCATGTATCTCGGCCCTTTCCGGAGCCCTGTCGACCGGTGTTTCGCGCGACGGCTCTCCTCATCCGTTCGACACTTCCGCCTTCCTTCTCACCTTCTCCGCGTACTCTTTCCCAAATGCGGCAAATACCCCGACGAACAGCGACACTGCACATGCAATTGCAATCATCAGCATCCTTTTCGGACTCACCCGCCTGTCGGGCACCCTCGGCGGATCGAGCACCTTGAAAGCGAAATTCTCTTTGGCCTCGGCCATCGCCGAGGTTTCGATGTGCTGGGCAATGAGCGTATATAGTTTTGCCTTGATGAAGGGGTCCGATGTGTTTTCAATATGAGCCTCGAGGTATTTCCTGTTCGTATCCGCCACACGCCTGGCCTCGTTGCTCATATAATCGTTCAGCTCCGCAAGCATGGAGGCCACCAGCTCACTCGCCTTTTTGGGGTCTTTGTACCGAAAGGATAGGGTGATCAGGTTGTCTTTTTGGGTGAAGTTGACGGTCGTCCTTTTCCCAAGGTACCTGATGCCGTCCCACATCACCTCGTTCTCCGTCTTGCCCACCATTTTCCCTTTCGTAAAGAAAAGAGGCAAGAGATCGGATTTGCGTATGAGTCTTTCGCGGAGCATATTGCTCTTGAGCAGATTGACGATTTCTGCCGAAGCGGGGGTCACGGGAGGGGCAAAGCCGAACTGCATGGCAAGGAGGCCCGTGGCCGCGCCCTGGTCTCTGGAGAGCGCTCCGGTGGGAACGATCACGGCCTTCGATTCGTAGACCGGCGTCATCATCAGGGAGACTACGGCCGTCCCCGCCACCCCCACCGCCACAATCATTGCGATCAACCATCTATGGCGCCACAGCACCTTGAGGTAGTCCATCAGGTCTATTTCATCGTATTGCTGCCGCTCTTCCATTACCTCTCCCCTTTTTCACTACTTTTTCTGCTTCTTTCGCCTTGCAAGACCCGCGGCCGGTCCAATTCCTGCTGCCCTTACGGGCGCGGGATTCCGCCCCATGCCCCATGCTCCGTGCTGTTTTTTTCCCTGCTGCCCTTACCGGCGCGGGACTTCGTATGCCCGTTGGTGCGCTTTCACAAAGAGGTCGACCGCCCTTGTCACTTCTTCTTCAAGACGGCTGAGCCTGCTCACATTTATATCTCCCGTCGCGTTCGTGGACCATGTGGAGACCAATGCTTTCATCGCAGGGTCCGCTTCCATCACGGCTATTTGCTGGAGTCTCGATCCTCACGTCATAGGCAAACCAGTACTTCTCGCCTTCATGTGTATTTAAGTTGATATAGAGGACCGGGCGGCCCGGGGTAGTGAGCCATTCTTCTCTGCTCAGCACGGCGATTCCGGCCTCATTGAGCCTCACGTGGGCCTGCTTCTCCAGTTGCTCTCTTGTAAGGCCCGATTTCTTCGCGAAGTCTTGAAAATTCGGTTGAAACGTCTCGACTATTATGTAAACTCCTCTTATCCCTTTTAGCGTGGCCCTGCTCGGCTCGTCGTCGACGGCGAGCAAAGGAGAGACCATGCCGGCAGGATGGAGGCGACGAATAATAGCGCGGCTCCCGTCTTCAGCATAGGTACCGCGCCGTCGCCTCTGTCTTTTGTCTAATAGGCATTTTTGTCCGTAAACCCTTTTACTACGGTCCTCACTATTATTTCCATATCGAGCCAAAAGGACCAGTTCCTTATATAGTCCAGATCGAACTCCACTCTCCGGGCCATCTTTTCGATCGTGTCGGTTTCGCCGCGCCAGCCGTTTACCTGGGCCCAACCTGTGATCCCCGGCTTCACTTTGTGCCGCACCATGTAGCCTGGGATAATGCGCCGGTAATATTCGTCGTGGGCTACCGCGTGCGGCCGGGGCCCGACTATGGACATCGACCCCCGCAGCACATTGAAGAACTGGGGAAGCTCGTCCAGCGAGGTCTTGCGCAGAAATGCTCCGAATCTCGTTACCCGTTGATCGTTCTTCCGTGCCTGGTGGACGGCGGCGCCGTCCTCGCATACCGTCATGGTCCTGAACTTCGGCACCACGATCTCCTTCCCGTCGATGCCGCGACGCCGTTGCGCGAAGAGCACCGGTCCCGGAGAAGAAAGCTTCACCCCAAGGGCGATAAAGGGCATGAGCGGCGATATGGCAAGGAGGATGAGGCCGCTTAAAACCAAATCTTCTGCCCGCTTGACCCACTCGTGAGGTCCATGAAATGGACTCTCATAGACGCACACGGCCGGAACTCCACCGCGATGTTCATCTATTTCTCCTGGTTGGCGCTCTGCCCGGCTGCTCTTGCCATCGACGGTGGTCAGTCGTCTTTGCGCTAACATCTTTCAATATGCTCCTTTTCCCGCGAACATGGTTTTGATGGTGGCAAGAATGATCTTCAGGTCGAGCAGGAAAGAGTGGTTGTGCACGTACCAGGTGTCCAATTCGACCCTTTCCGCATAATCTTTCGTATCGCTTCGCTTGCCTGTCTGCCACGCTCCTGTGATGCCCGGCTTCATCGAGCAATAGAGACCGCCGTTTTCCTTGTAGAAGTCGCATAACTCCTTTTCAACTATCGGACGCGCCCCCACCACGCTCATCTCCCCTTTCAACACATTGAAAAACTGAGGAAGCTCGTCGAGGCTCGTCCTTCTCAATAATCTGCCGATCCTGGTCACCCGAGGGTCGTCCCGAAGCTTGAAGCTCCTTTCCCACTCCGCCCGCAGCTTCGGGTCCGATGCCAGAATTTCCGATAGTTTTCTGTCCGCGTCGGCACACATGGTCCTGAACTTGAGACATTTGAACTCTTTTCCCGCCCTCGTCACCCTGCGCTGACCATAAAAAACAGGGCCGCCGTCTTCGAGCTTGATGGCGAGCGCAATAAAGAGCATTGCGGGCAGGGCCGCAATGAGCGCGCAAAGGGAGAAACAGAGGTCGAATATCCGTTTTGACGGATTATGCGGACTAAAGTTGAGAAGTATCGTATCTCCAAACCGCTCCAGTTGCAAATTGTAGATCGAAAACGCATACAGGTCGGGAACCAGGTAAATCGTGGCGCCAAAGGTCCTGCATTCATCCAGTATTCCTCTGATTCTTTCTTCAGCGCGGAGAGGCAGGGCTATATAGACCGAATCTACATGATTCTCACTCAAATACCCCTTTAACTGATCGACTCCTCCCAGTACCGGAAGACCGATGATCTTGGCGCCCTTCGGTTTATTGTCGTCAAAAAAGCCGATTGCTTCCACTCCGGTCCAGGATGTTTGAGCTGTATGCCGGGCGAGTCGCACGCCTAAATTCCCTGCGCCTACTATGACCGCAGTTCTTTTGTTAAGCCCTCTCGTCCTCATAAGTCGTAAAACGGCGCGCACCACGAACCGCCACAAAACGAGCCAGAATAGGGCGCCGAAGCTCCAAAGCAAGAACAGGTGGCGAGAATGCGGACCTGTCAGGCCGATCAGGAAAAGCAGTATCAAAATCACAATAGCGACATTCAGCCAGGTTCTGCATACGACGTAAAGCTCCCTGGGGAGAGAGCTCATGCGAAACGACTGATAGAGGCCGCTCGTGGTGCCAAATACATAATGAAGGAGGATAGCGGCGGCGGACAAACCGGTAAAATCCCGGTTCCATGGAAACCCGGCGTAAATCGAGGCAAGAATCATGCTCCCCAGGATAATACCGGCATCCATGCACTCGTTCACGAGATTGAAGAATAGACTGTGGGAACGCAGAAGCCCTACACCTCTTATCATGCTTTACGCTCCAAAGGATATTCGCGCCCCTCGCGCCGGTTGTTCGCCGATCAGACTCTCGTAGAGCGCGAAGGTTTTCTCGTACATATGCTCGAACGTGAATAAACGTTCGTAACGCTTCCTCGCCGCACCGCCCATTCTCACCCTGAGCTTCGGGTCGGTGATAAGCTCGACAATGCGCGTCTTGAGGAGCTCCCCATCTGACAAGGGAACGACAAACCCGGTTTCTCCGTCTGCCACTGCCTCTGAAACGCCCCCTGCGTTCGATGCGATGACAGGAAGTCCCGCTCTCATCGCCTCCAGAACGCTTCGAGGAAATCCCTCCCAATGTGTGGTGAGCACAAAGAGCTGAACCGCGGCCAGTATCGCGGGGACGTCCTTGCGCTCATCGAGGAAATGCACCCTTCCCGCAAGCCCGGTCGATTCCACTAATTTCCGCACTGCCGGCATTAATGGACCATTGCCGACCAAACTCAATTCCCACTCGAGGCCCTTCAGGTCCGACAGGGCCCTGACCAGTAAGGCATGGTCCTTCTGTGTCTCAAATCTGGCAACCATCACGATTCCGGGCGGCTGAATTCCCGGATTCGCAAGAAGACGGGGTCCCACGTCGACCATGCCGTTGTGTATGGTGATCAGTTTCGCCGGTTCAGCTATTTTGTGGCGTAAAGCGACTTCTCGCTCCCATCGGGCGACCGTAATAATACGCGCGGCATATTCCGCTGCAAATCTTTCCGCAAGCACGTAAACCCATCTTTCCCGCCGGGGCATTCTTTCAAAAGGCCAGAGATGAGGGGTGTAAAGCACCGGAATGTTGAGGGCGCGCGCGGCGAGCCTTCCAATGAAGCCGCTCTTTGCCGTATGGGTGGATATGATATCGGGCGCGAAAGACCTGAAAATTTCCCTCATTTCCTTTATCGCACGATAATCCTTGAAAGGCCTGACGGGCCGCCTCAAAAGTTTCAGGACATGATAGGGGATGGCCGCCCGGCGAAATAGCTCCGTGACGGAACCCTCCCCGCCGACCAGGACCGCGACATCGTGACCTTCCAGCAAGAGTCTGCGCGACAGATCACGCACGTGGATCGTCGCGCCTCCTATCGCGTCCGAACGGGTGACGACAAAGACGATCTTCATTGTGGGTCTCCCCCCTGTCTATTCTTGTTCCAGCCACGCCTGAAACATGAGAACCGACCATAAATCCTGCTGCCAGTTCCGTCTGCCCGACAAGTGTTCATGCCATTTTTTCCGGACCTGGTCGGTGTGGAAATAGCCCTCCCGATCGAGCCGGCCGCGATCGAGCAGACTTTCCGCCCAATCGCGGAGTGGACCCCGGAGCCATAGCCCTATCGGAATATCGAAACCTGTTTTCGGCCGGTCAACCAGTTCTTTCGGTACATACTTATACAGGATGTTCCGCAATACCCATTTGCCCGTGCCCTTCCTGACCTTCAGCGATAACGGCAGCCGCCAGGCGAATTCGACGAGGCGATGATCAAGAAACGGTATACGCGTTTCCAGACTGACGGCCATGGCGGCCCGGTCGACTTTTACAAGAATGTCGTCCGGCAGATACGTCATCGTGTCGAGATAGGCTGCCTTGTGGGCAAATGCCTGGAGAATTGGCAAAAGGCCGGTCTTCGGGAAACTCGCGTGCCCGTTACTTTCGGCAATTAACACGCTGCTTCCGGACCGGCTTGAAATAAGGCTTGAATAGAAGGCTTCGAACGTCTCTGTCATAAGCAGTCGTTCAACTTTCTGCAGCTTTGTCCCCAGGTGCCGGCAGGAGACTCCTGTGCGCAGAAGATCGGTAAGTCTTGTGAGAGCAGCTTCAACGGATTCCAGGGGAACTGCGGAGATCATGCGGCTTAAGGCTATTTTGAGCCACACGGGTAAGCTGCCTGCACTATTCCAGAGTCGTTCACCCCATAGGTAGCGGTTGTAACCCAGGAATATTTCATCGCCGGCATCGCCGGAAAGACACACCTTCACGCTCTCTCTCGCCACCTTCGCAATGAGAAAGGTCGGAATTTGAGATGAATCGGCGAAGGGCTCGTCGTAAATGAACGGCAATCGGGGGATGACCTCGATTGCCTGACCATACGATAGACATACTTCCGTGTGGTCGGTGCCCAAATACTCTGCCACTCTTCTTGCCTGCTCTGCTTCATTGTAGTTGCTCTCATGAAAGCCCACGGTAAAAGTCTTCACGCTCTTTGAGCTTCGATCCTGCATCAATGCAACTATTGTCGATGAATCGAGGCCGCCGGAAAGAAAAGCGCCCAGCGGAACATCGCTGATCATCTGCAGAGAAATCGCGGATCTCAGCAAGTTAGCCACATGTTCGGTCGCCTCCTCTTCGGTGCCCTCGAACGGGTCATCTAAGCCGGATTCCACCGCATGCTCAAAAGTCCAGTAGGGCACGGGCTCCGGAAGAGAATCAGGAGAAGCCTTCTCCACGTCCATTGCCACAAAGGTACCCGGTGCCAGCTTGTAAATACCGCTATAGATCGAGTGCGGCGCACGAATATAGGTGTACCTCATGTAGAGGGACAGCGCTTCCGGACTTATTGTCCCTGCCCAACCGGGCATCTGTCTTAAGGCCTTTAGTTCGGAAGCAAAGAGAAAGCGATTGCCCGACCAGCCATAGTAGAGGGGTTTCTCCCCCAGGCGATCCCTCGCCAGGTAGAGGGTGCGGGAGTCACGGTCAAAGAGGGCAAAAGCGAACATGCCGGTAAACTTCATTAAGGCCTTATGGATTCCCCATTGAGCCACTGCCGCGAGGAGCACTTCCGTATCGGAGGCGCCGGAGAAAACGTGTCCCGTCTCCTCCAGTGCCTTCCGCAGCACGTGAAAATTGTATATTTCTCCGTTAAAGACTACGGTATAGCGACCGCAAGCAGAGACCATGGGCTGGTGGCCCCTCATGGACAGGTCCAGAATTGAAAGCCTGCGCTGCCCCAGTGCAAGGGCGATTTCGGGAGACAGCCACATGCCGGAATCATCCGGGCCCCGGTGTTCGAGGCTGTCCGTCATCCTTCCGATCACTGCCTGTAAATCCCCGTGGTTCATTTGCCGGGAAAGGTCGACGAAACCGCAGATGCCGCACATAGTCCTTCCTTAGCTATCCTCCGGCCGAAATAGTTTTTTTGCAGAGAAAATGCCAGAAAGGCGCCTCCTCCGACACGATCACTTCCAAAAATTCCTTCTTAAGTGCGAGGATCTCTTCCTTTGTGAATCTCTGTTCGATGCTCGTGAAGAACCGGTCATAGGCGTCCTGCCGGATGCGCCTCGGGCTCTTGCCGTGATATGCCTCGTAGAGGGGGACAAAATGCGACAGCCTGACCGGCCTCAAAAGTATACCCAGCAGAATGAAAGGCATATAAAGAAAACACGTGATAAGCCATGAAACGAAATTCCTGAAAGCGACGTGATGCACTCTCGAGAGATATCTCCTGACGATATTGTGCGCTCTCAGGAGGATATGGAAATAGAGAGGCCGATTGTCGAGGGCGTAGTACAGGTAAATCAGAAGGACAGGCGCATACCTTTTCAGGACGACGAGTTCATCGAGGGCTGATGTCGGCAGATGGTGAAGCACGCCGAGACAGAAGAGAAAATCGGCAAATTCGGACCTGAAAGGTATCTGCCTCAGGTCGGCCATGAAAAACAGGGCGTTTGTGGCATCTTTCAGGTTGCGGCGGGCGACAAAGATTGCCTCCGAAAAATCGATCAGGACCAATTCCCTGCACCTATCTTTGATAAAGTAGCTCCATCGCCCCGTGCCGCACCCCAAATCACAGACCCTCGAATTCCTGAGTCCTTCTATGTCGACGATATCGAAGTACTTCGTAAACTCATTTTCATGCTCCGGCAGCAGTTCGGAAAAGGTCTGCCACTGGACGCCGAAGGAGAACTGGATATCTTTTGCGATGGTCGTCCCCGAATCAGAAGCGCCTTCGAGTCTGAGACGCGCCTTAAGTGATTCCGGGTATTCGGCCTCATTGAGCAGGATGATCACATCATCGAGGATCGGGTAGCGGCGCCCGCTGACGACAAGGCAGCCCTTCTCCAAAAGCACGTCCGGTGACCCGAAAATATCCCCCAATACGCCTAATTTATTCTGGTAGTAGGATCCCATTTGGCTCTTCACTGCTGCCCTGACTATTGCTTCTTACCCACGAAACAACATTGCGTGCCAAAGAAATTACCGAGGCCGCAGAAATTTCCAATATTTTCATCAAGGCTGCTAATTGCTGAAGCGAAACGTCTGGCACTACGCAACCTGTGGAAAGTCTGAGTCCACGGGAGCCAAAGAATCCCAAAGCGATCGCATCTCGACAACGGGAAAAGCCGCTTGAGAGATTTGATTTCTCCCGGATCCAGAGGTAGGTCCGTACCCCGGTCGGCGTGTGTTGCGCGGCGCTTCCGGGCCATCACCTTGCGAAGCACATTGGACAGGTAATATTCAATAAAGAAGACTATGCCGCCCTTCCGCAGCACCCGATGGATTTCGGGCAACGATCGCTTTCTGTCGGTATGATGGATTGTCCCACTCGAAAATACGAGATCAAAAGATTCGTCGGCAAAGGGCAGGTGTTCCGCCATTATGGTGTGAAAGATAACCCGCTCTTGCCAGTCTATGCCTTCCTCTTGCAAGCGTCGGAGAGCGCGGCGCTGAGACCCGGAGGACACCTCTACCTGGTGCAGTTCGGCAGCCGCTGATTTAAGAAACCTCACTCCGTAGCGGCAGGTCGCACCGATGTCCAGGATCCGCCTGCCTCGCACGTCATGCAGCTCGGGGAAATGACGAGCAACATTCTGCATGGTCCGGGTGCCGGCAAGCCATTGGGCCAAATTCGGCTGGGCCTCAAAGGAATCCGTATTGGTATCGTTATCGGCATCCCAGAACCCGATCTCACCGCGAAGAGATTTCTCCATGTCAGGGTCAATGGCACACATATCCCAGACGAAGCGTCGTTCGTTCGGACAGTAAGTGGCCACGTTGCGACCACAGGATTTACATAGCAGGACTTCGTTCTCAAGACTAAGGATAGAGCCCTTGCAAATCGGACAACGCAGGTCTTTAAGCAATCGGCTCAAGGGCAATTGTCCAATATAACTACTCCTCTTGAAGAATATTCATGATGGCCTTTGCAGCCGATTCCCAGCTATACTTTTTCACCTGATTGAGGCCGCGCAGGCGCAAATCCTTCCTCAGCTCCTCGTCATCGACAATCTGTTTGACGCCCTCGGCAATTGAGTCGGAATCGAAGGGATCGATGAAGAGCGCGGCATTACCCGCTATTTCCGGGAGCGAGGTATTGTTTGATGTCACTACGGGGGTGCCCACGGACATGGCCTCCAGGACCGGAAGACCGAAGCCCTCATAGAGAGAAGGGTAGACAAAGGCCAGGGCGCCCGCATAGAGCGCCGCGAGCGATTCGTCGTACACGCCCCCCAGGTGCATAGTCCTTGGAGGAAGCGCGCCCAACGACGACATGGTCGAAAAGGTGAAGCCCCCTCCGCCCACGAGGACGAGGGTCACTCCAGAGAGTTCCCCCTGTATCTTCTGCCAGGCTTCGAGGAGCCGTCTATAGTTCTTTCTTGCAGAAATTGCCCCCACCGCAAGTATATAGGGACGTTTTATTCCTGACGTGGACAAGAAGGCTTCCATCTGATCGCCTGACTGCGGTTTAAATCGGTCATCTACCCCCTCGTATACCACTTCAACTTTCCTCTCGGGCACTTTCAGGCACGTGACGATCCGCTCCTTCGAGAACTCAGAAACGGTAATGATTTTCTTGACATGCCTTACAAGGACCGGCCAAATGAGACGATACCAAAGAGCGTACGGTTTTGCGTAGTACTCTGAATGCTCCAAGACCGCCACGTCGTGTATTGTAAGCACCTGGTTGTGTGCGGCAACCGGTCCGATACCGGTCGGCGACCAGAGGACCTGCCCATGCAAAACCTTCGGCAAAACAAGCTGCTCCCATAAGTGTGAATGAAGAAAATGCGGTATCACGGCGAGCGAGGCGTCATCAAGTCCCTGATATTCCGGCCGGGCCGGGCCGGGCGAAAGGAGCGTCACTCCGGACATTCTCTTGACGACATTATAAGCATACCTCTGGACTCCGGTCAGCTCCTGCGTGACGAAGCGGGCATTGACACAAATCCTCGACCGGGATGGCTGCAACTCTGTCAGATCCTTTCTGCGAAGGCGGCCCTCCTATCACAAGGCACGCGCCTCCTGCATTTTTCTGGCTACACCCAGGCATGTAGCATTACGGGCGCACCGTCTTTTTCGTGAATTCCCGTGAGCCGCACTTTATACCCGGGACAGACGTCGCTTAGATATTCACTGATCTGCCGGGCATGGGCCGGCGCGTGATACGTGGTGATGGCTATCTTGGGAGCACACTTCTTTATGGTTCGGCGAGCCCCTTCCAGCATTCTCAGGCTCGTATCCTTCCAGGTCGGCCTTGATGAAAGCCACGGCAATGTCCTGATCATGAAACAGCTCATCCACCGTCGTCATTGCGATTCTTTCGGTCCCGTCGCCCCCCCGTACGATCCGTGACCCGATGCCGCGGCTATCTATCATCGCCTCACCTTTGCTTTCGCCAAGGGCGAAAGGCAATATTTCCACGTTCTCACAGCCCTTGAACGTGAGGGCCAATGCCTTGCGGTATACCATAAGGGGTTCCACCGCATAGACTTTCGTGCAGCGATCATGGACCAGGAGACTGAAGAGCCCTTCTCCTGCTCCGCAATCAAGGACGGTATCCCCACGCGCCACCTTGACGTAACGTTCGTAATAGTGCCAATTGTCCGGGTACATGAGCTCCTTGATCACCTGGTATCCCTCGTCAAATGGCCACACAGACGGGTAGTAAAAAGGCCTTTCTATTCCTTTGAGGTGGCAGATATGATATCCGTCGCGTCGCTCCAGCCTGGCTATCTTCCTGTTTCCCAGCACTCTCTTGGTAGGGGCGCACAGATAACACAGCAGCCCGGGCAGAGAGACGCCGTTTCTTGGACCTTTGAGCCAATGACGCAATATCTCGATACGACGGGTGCCATAATACATTGGGTCATGGCCTCCTGTTAGCCTGCTGTTAACGAAGAATACTCAACGCGGCTGCTTGTGCTGTTAGCTGGATGATCGGGATATGACCGAATCATCCCTGGCCCTCATAAGAGCCCCGTCTTCATGGTCGCCATATTTGGAATATAGCATGCCAGGCAAAGCACGACCGCAAGCAATGGGACAAAGCCCCTCGAGGTCCCGAAATAGAAGAGCTGATAGAACTCCAGACTCGAAACGACGAACAACGGATAAAGCATCAATCCCAGGATGCGGCTGGCCTTGAACTGCCCGTATAAATATCCGGTTATGAGAGCAAAAAGAAAAGTAAACAAGATCCCCAACACACCCAGGTCCGAATAGATGCCGGAAAACCCTCCGAGATTATTAAATTCTGGGTTGCCGAAAGGGCTTGTAAACAAGGACAAATACCCTAGATTCGTATCTTCCACATTGAATCCGGTGAAAACCCATTGAAAAATATTTGAGAAGCCGCGAGAATACCAGGTCAGGTTATCGAATAAGAAAAGGGTATAGCTCACGGGAACCGTAAAATAGATCAACATCCGAGCAAGCCCGAACAGGACTATTCCTTCGTCGAGACCTTTATCAATAAAAGTCCTTGTCGATTCAAGGTAGACGAAAAATGCGGTGAATGCGAGAAGAATGCCAAGCACCGCGGAAATGTTAATGTCGATACGTTTAAGCTTCGCGTAGAGGACGGCGGCGGGAATTGCCGCCTCCATCAAGCAGAGCCGTTCCCCGTTAAACACGGTTCTCAAGAGGACTAATACCAGGGAAGCTAAAGCAAAGACGAAGATTGACCGCACATATCTTCGATATTCCAACACGTACAGGCATAGAGGAATGAGAACTGCGGGTAACACTTGAGTGAATATGGTAACTCCATGCATCATTGCAGGAACCAAGAATTGGCTCTTTATCGCGGTAGCCGACATCTGTGCGCTGAACAACATATTAAAAACAGAAAAATCAATGCCGAGATGGATCGCCTGGTAGCCCCATACGAAGTAGCCCAACAGGGAGAGGATGCAAAGCATCATCACCACAACAAAAGTGAGAGGCATTCTTATGCTCAGCAGCAGGCGTGTTTCGCTGAAGAGGCGTATTTTCCCCAACCTCTCCCCGAGAAAACTGCCGAGGATCAGTGCGGCGAGAAAGCAGAAAAAAATGAAGCTTGCCGTGGGGGTCGGACTATATTTCGTAACCCCGGCTTCGTCAAAAAGATTCGCCGGGGTTACCAGCCACAGTACGTACGTCGCGACCACGGGAACTACCAGGGTGATTTGTGGGGAAACCAGTCTTTCCATCGAAAATTTGCAATGAAATAATCTTTTCAATGCCCTTGGACCTTAGCGATGAGGATGCGCAGAAACCCCTACGATTTCAAAAATGTAGTCTTTTGGAGCGTATTGTTTTTTTGGGAAATCAGACTCAAGATCTCTGCCGATACTGCAATTTTCTCAATATTTTTTCTGTCAAACTCGATTCGGTAATGCAAAGGGGTACTTCATCCGAACCTTCAATCATCTCCGGACTCGTCCTGCTCATCTCACCCAATTCTCGTATGGTGACTACTCTGATATCGGAATCCGCGGCAACGAACTGCATGAACTGGCGGAATTTGTTCATATCTTCGTAATCGGGAGCAAACTCCGTGAAAGTTTGATTGAAATGTATAAACGAATAGCTGTGCAGAAAGAGGTTCATGAACCTGATTCCGGACGTCTTCGCTTTTTGTACGAACATGATTAACTCGTCCAAGGAAGCAGCGTCTATATCCGTTTTGATGAATCGATTTCTGCGCCCCACGGTGACACGGCCTATTTTAAGATTTTCGGAGCGAAAAAAACCTGTCACGGGAATCTCCAGGAACCCTTCCCGGCTCACGATCCTGTTGCGACTCCACGTCAT
Organism: uncultured delta proteobacterium; assembly: GCA_963729685.1. Lineage (GTDB taxonomy): Bacteria > Desulfobacterota > Syntrophorhabdia > Syntrophorhabdales > WCHB1-27 > BOG-1155. The sequence goes on from CAVSOX010000001.1 coordinate 48,627, forward strand.
TTTGCAATTGGGGTGACGATAGAACATCGAGTGTCTATGTTGATGTTGTTCAATTTGAGTGCCGTGATCGTGTCAGCGTTGAGACCGTACGCGCCGGCCCTATGGGCTATCGGCCTTTCCCCCGTGACTCCCCTGAGACGTTTGGCGCCCGCTTCTATGATGCGCACCTGTTCTTCTAAAGAATACTGGCTCATCAGGAACCGCCTGCTATCGAACGCCTGCTGCGGATGTGTGTGGAGCTGTACATCGTGCCCGTTTTGCTTTATTAACCGGCACGCCTCAGCGAGTCTGTCCTCGCCAGATTTGGGCCAATCGAAAACGCTGACAAAGAATGTTGCCAGGTAACCATATTCCGCACACAGCTCCGCAATCTTTGGAAAACCAAATACTTCTCCGTTGATCCGGCCATAAATCATCGTGTCTATCTGGTCGGCGCTGCCCTGCCGCTGGGCATGTTCCATATCAACGGTGATGGACAGGAGAAAAGGGGTATTCATGTAAGATAAAGGTAACCGGCTATGACCAGTTGTTGGTCAGCCATTGATTGAGGGCATACACGACCCAGAGCCGATATCCTTCATTAGATTCGGCGAGGTTCTTGTTTGCCAGCATCTTCAGATACTTTCCGTCGATGAAGTCTTTCACCGGGGCTGGCTGATCGAGCACCCCATGCCTGAACCAGGACGTAAACTCATTCCCCAAAAAGCTCCTGAATTCGATGCCGAAACCACTTTTCTTCCTTGCTCGCACGTAACCCGGCAACGATCTTCCCGCTACGTCTTTAATCAGCGATTTCGGCCCGTGCATATTTCTGAGTGCGAACGGAAGCGTCATGGAATACTCCACAAGGCGATGGTCGAGATATGGCGCCCTCGCCTCTATGCCGCAAGCCATAGTCGAATAGTCGATGCGCGGCAGCAATAGCTCGGGAAGCCTCAGCTTGTATTCAAGGTTGAGGATCTTTCTCACAAAACCCTCTTCACCTTTGACCGATATTTGGTCCGAAATCACCTTAAACGTACGGTAACTGCTGGGCATGGCCGGGCCTACCCAGAAGTCCTTTTTTTCATGCTCCCTAAAGGCGTGAATATGTCTGTACGAGACAAAATCGGTTTCGTAATAGAGGTCGTTCACCTTTCTCAAAAACGGTGTGGGCAGCGAATAGTGCGACATTGCGCGGAAAATAGGTCTCATGTGGCGGAGTTTCTTGAACCGCTGCAAGTAGAAGTAATACAGAGGATACGCCCCCAGTTCGTCGCCTCCTTCACCCACGAGCACTACCTTAATGCCGAACTTTCTCAATTCTTTCGAGATCAGGTACATCAGGACCATATCCGGCCATACGATCGGGATGTCCGTGACGAGAGAAGTTAATTCGCTCAATCCTTGCATAAACCCGGTCTTATCCAGTCTCAGACCCATAAAATCGATTCCGTTCTCTAACGACAACCTTCTGGCTGTCCCCGATTCGTCGTCGTCTTGCAGTGCTTCGTCGTAGGAGACATTGATCGCATGCAAGTCGGGATTCTCTCCTTTTGAAAATATCAGGTTCAGCGAGGAGTCTATGCCCCCGCTCAAGGCGATTGCCAGCGGGACATCGCTCATGTTCCTCATCTTCACGCTCTCCATCAGCAGTCGTCCCGTCTCCAGCATGGCCTCGCTATAAGATTGATCCTGAATAGTATTCAGGCTATCGGCTATGTCCCAATATTTCTTCTCCGTGTATTCGATAATGTCTCCGTCCATTCTGACATCCAGGAAATGGCCGCTCTTCACCTTGAAGACGTTCTTGTAAAAAGTATCGGGAGGATAAGTTGAAAGAAAGGTGAGATAGTCATATACCGCCCCGACGTTCAGCTCTTTCCGGAAATCTTTTATGGATAAGAATGCCCCTATCTCGGACGAAAAATAGAGCCTGTCCTTACAGATTGTATAATAGAGCGGCTTTTCCCCGAACCGGTCTCGCGCCAGGATAAGCCTTCGTTCTCTTTGATCGTAAATTCCGACAGCAAACATCCCGTTCACCATGTTCAAAAAATCGACCCCCCATTTCCGGTATGCATAGACAATCGTCTCGGTGTCGGAATGGTCTGTCCTGAAATGGAATTCTTTTTCCAATTCTTTTCGCAGCATCATATGGTTATAGATTTCGCCGTTAAAGCTGACTATGATCTCTCCCGACATATCGGTCATCGGCTGATTGGCCTCCGGGGTCAAGTCAACGATAGAAAGCCGCCTATGTCCCAAAAAACAGATGCCGTCACGCGCTCGCACCATCCCTTCGGCATCCGGGCCCCGATGCGCCAGCTGGGAGAGCATAAGCGGCAGATAAGAAAATTCCTCAGTTTCCAAATCCCTGCCGAAAATACCCGCTATTCCGCACATTTCTTCACCCTATTTCGAAAAGTTCCTTGCCTGCCACAGAAGGCCGGCGAAAGAAAGAATAGAAGCAAAGGATCAGGCAAAGCCAGTATCCCATCGAAAAGACGTAGCTCCATGCAGCGCCCATGAGGCCATACGACCGAACAAGGAGAGGAACAACTACGAGGCAGCCTGCAGACCAAAGAAACGAGCAGTACTTGAATCTCCTGTCCCCCCATCCTTCTACCGCCTGTCTGGAAAGGACGGTATAACCCTCTAAAGACCGAGCCTATGAGCAATAGCGGAACGATATCGGCAACCGTAGCAAAGGCAGGGCCGTAAACCTTCGAAACGAGCCATCTTTGCAGCAGCAGGACGGGCGGAACGGAAACGAATACGCAGAGACCGGTCGACATCAAATGCCCTTTCGTGACCGTTCCCGTTGACGCAACTTCTCTGTAGCGGACATTGAATAGGTTATCCACGAGCAGGGTAACCGACCCGGCGATGTTCTGCGCAATGGTGAAGAAGCCGAAGGCCACGGGTCCCGCCATCGCGGGCAGCAAAAAGGGTAATAACGCCTGATTGCAAAAATCCGAAATGTTTCCGAGATACTGATGAATTCCATACGCTTTCCACATTGTGAATACGTCCTTGATTGTTCGTCCCACTTCCGTAAAGCTGACGCCCAATTGCCGCACCACGAGAAACATCACAACAGCGCTCGATGCCTGCTGCAAGAACAGGTAAGGCCATACGGCGGAAATGCCGGCCCGCAGAAAAAGAGAAGCACCCACGATCCACATGATCGGTCCGGTGAGTCTGCACGTCACAATGAGAATCGATTTTCCCGAGGCCTTGCAAATCTCCTCGGAGAAGGACGGGAGAGACGCGAAGACAAGCATAGGCCATACGATTCTCAGCGCCCCGATCACGCCCGAATCGTACCACCGCCCTAAAAAGCTCGTCAAAACCAGTATGCAGAGACCATAAAAAAATCCAAGCGCAAGTCCCACAGTCAAACCGGCTGCGCAAAGACTTTGCTGGTGTTTCTTGTCGGAAGTTCTAATAACGAGGATCTTCACTGAGGTGAAGATACCCAAGCATGAAAAAAGGATAAGTGACGGCTATGAGGCCCGATGCCGAAGCGAAGGTCCCAAACACGTGGGGGCCCATCCTCCGCGTCACAAAGTAGCCGGAAAGAATAGCCAGCACCATTGTAAGCGCTTGAGCGGATGAAAGGAGGCAGGTTTCGAAAGCAAGTCTCGTTCTTGTCACGTGCGAGGCACTCCTATTTTCCGGATATGCGGCGGCAAGGTGTCGGCGACACTTGCCGAACTCTCTCAGAAGGTGATGCTACTTTTTGTTTTCATCGAGCAGCTCTATCTCGCGATAAGCTTCTATGAGCGTCTTCCCGGTGATATCCCAGTTGAATCTTTCCAGAACAGCAGCCTTTCCGAACCCACCCATGTGTTCCCGCACCTCTCGATTTTTCATAAATATCACGGCGTCTGCCAGGCTCGATGGGTTCCCCGCCTCAAAAACGAGTCCGCATCCTGTTGCCTCCACGACGCGTCTCAAGGGTTTGCAGGAGCTCACAAGAACCGGTTTGCCCATGAGCATGTATTGGTAGAGTTTGTGAGGGCTCGTGGCCTCGGTGTGCGGATTCGAATGATGCGGCACGAGGCAAACAGCGCTTGACGCGATGTAGGAAGGTGCCTGGGCGAAAGGGACCCAATCAACATATTTGATCGCCTCCGTCACTTTGATCCGCTCCGCCAATCTCTGTAGCTGCGGCTTGATCGGCCCGTTTCCGACGAGCAGCAGCAATGCGTCCGGAATTGCTTTCACTATCTTCGGCATCGCCCGGACCAAGGTGTCCAGCCCCCGGTGGCGTCCGCCAAATCCCCCGAGATAGAGGAGGACAAACTTATTCCGGTAAGTATCTGGAATAGTCTGATCCACCTGAAACCGCTGAAAATACTCCACGTCCTCGGTATTCTCTATGACCGTCACCTTTTGGGGGTTTATACCGTTCCGCGTCAACCTTTCTTTTGCCTCATCGACAACGACGACAACACGCTGCGCGGCCTTGAGGCACCTGTTTTCAAATCTTTGCCACCTCCCGGCTCCGACAAGCATGGTCATCACCAGACGCTTCGGCCATTTCATCTCTTCCTGATAATATTTGATGGCGGCCGGGTAATTCTCGTGGAGGTCGGCTACAATTTTGATATCGTTTCTCTTTGCAACTTCGATAACCGTACCCAGCATAGGCAGGTCATGGACGTGAAGGATATCGAATTTCCCATCCTCCGCGACGACACGGGTAAGGAACCTCTTCCACCACCAGTCGTTCAGTGTCGCGCCTTTTATAAGGTTGTTGACAAGTCGCGCGCCCTTCGTCCTTTGCCGTGGAAGGCGGACCACTCTACAGCCCTCCCATTCATCCTCCACATTCTTCGAGCTTCTCTGCTCGCAGAGGATTGTCACGACGTGGCCTGCCCTCTTCAAGCAGCGCGCCTCTTTTTCCACGCGGATGTCCGGCGGAAAGTCCTGCCCGGCCAGCACCATGCATATCCTCATGCCCCTCTCTCCGATCGCCGGCCTTGTGTTACATCCGTCATTTACTCAGTCCCGTTGCAAATTACGATCCGGTTGCACATCATGGCCGCCTCGATAGTCTCTATGCTCGCGTGATCATCCTTCTTTTCGCTAAACCCTGCCCGAAGCGTGAGTATATGGATTTAGCTGCGCCATAAGTGGCTCTCTCCATACCGGGTGATAGAACATAAAGAAAACGCAATACCCAATATAACAGCGCTTTAGGGTTGGGCAGATTTGTGGACTCGTGAGCAAACCTCATATGTGGCGCATGAAATTGTTGAAATCCTTTTTGTATCAGCTTTTCTTTATCACGAGACAGCCTAAAAAATGCGATGTTACTTAACGGACGCCCCTTGGCAATTGAATCGATGTCCTGCCACCTGATCCCATCCCGTTGGAGCCACCATTCATCAAGATGGTACTCGTCCTTGTATGATTCAAAGAGTTCGGTCCCGGGGTAAGGAACGATGGGGCTGGTCTGAAGACCGATATCGTGGAATGACTTGGCATGAGAGACGGTATTCTTTATAGTCTGTTCCGTTTCCCATGGAAAGCCGAGTATATAGTTTGTCGTGTATCTTAACCCAGCCTTTTTCGTCCAGCCAAGGGCATTCTCAATCATCGCAACTGATATTCCCTTCCTGAGTTTTTGTAAAGATGCGTCATCTCCATGCTCAATGCCATAATCTACCGCTACGCACCCTGCCTCTTTCATCAGACAGAGAAAATCGAAATTAACGTAGTTGGCTCTTGTAAAACACGTCCATTCAATTTCGAACCGTTCTCTTATCATCTCTCTTAGCAACGATGATGTCCTCTCGATATCAGCGCTAAAGGAATCATCGACGAAGGTAAATTTTCTTATTCCATAAGCATCCCTCAAATGACGTATTTCTTGCATAATGGCGGAAGGAGTGCGAAATCTATTTTTTCGACCCATGACGGCGTTTGAACAGTAGACGCATCTGCCTGGGCACCCCCTGCTGGTAAGCAGTCCGCCGAACGGCTCGGCGCCCATCCGACCGCTGTAATCTTTGATATTGAATAAATCTTTTGCCGGAACAGGGATGCTGTCTATAAACTCGATTAGCTTTCGGCCCTCATTGTGAACTACCTTGCCTCCTGCGACCAGGCTCAGACCGGGAACCGAAACCGGGGGTTCCTTGGCCTTAACATGTTCTAATAGTTCACGAAACGTATCCTCACCTTCGCCCCTTACCACATAACTCGCGCCGAAAAGAAAGGCTTCATTCGGGCGCACGGTTGGATGCGGGCCGCCTACAACTACTGGAATGTGAAACTTCGTCATTTTCTTCATTAAGGCATAAGCGCTTCTTGCGAAATCAGTGTAGATGCTTATTCCTATGAGATCGGGATTGAATTCATTGATTGTCGAAAGCACATGATCATCGCCCACCCTTGCGTTGCACGCGTCCATATCCACAACTATCACGTCACATCCTACTTCTCTCGCTACAGCCGCGATATATGCTAATCCTAAAGGAACATCGATTGTCATATTGGAAAAGTGGGGATTAATCAGTAGGATTTTCATTCCTGGATTTCTCTGACCGCTCTTATCTAGGGGTCCTTACCGGGATGAACCCGATCCTTTCGAGTCCGTTAATAGGTGCCGGCTAAGCGCCAGCATCATCCACGCCTGTCCCCACCTGATGTACGGTACATCGGTGTTTCTTTCGGAAACTCCGTTATGGCTGATCATGTACCGGAACCATCCCTCTTCTGTCTGCATTTTGGAGAGGACCCATTCGCATATCAGGGGCAGGGCCTTTGCCGCTTCGGCAAAATCAGGCGAAAGTGTCGCGTTCACGAGGATGGCCTCGGCGCACGAGTGAATATTGACAGGATAAAAGCTGTGAGGAGTCATCCTGGGCGCAACCAGACCGTCCCGTTCGACCAGGAGGTTCTTCCGGTAGAAGCGGTAATACTTCTCCACCGCATTGTAGTATTTCTCTTCACCGGTCGATTTCCAAATACGGTAAAGCGAACGGATCTCAAAACCGGTGTGGTAGTGGTCGATGTGGCCCGGATCGTAATGGTTCTGGCAGCGGCCCCAGTAGTACAGCGACCCGTCGCCGTTCTGCTCGCCCAAGGCGTAATCGGCGGCCTTCCTTCCCAACTCGATATACTTCAGGGTCCCGGTCCGCAAACCAGTCCTGATGAGGAGCTGAGCGACGAGGAGGTTCGCGTTGTGGACATGAAAGCCGTCGAGCGGCGTGTAGCTGAAACAGACCGACCCGTCCGGAAGCCGGTCGATATTGAGGGACTCCGTAAAGAAGACCGATATGGCGTCGCACGCGTCCAGATATTCCCGGCTGCCGAAGAACTCGTAGGCCTTCGAAAACGCATCGCCCGCCGCGCTGCTTACCACCGCCGACGGCGTCTGCCGGGGGATAAGAACCTTGCTCTGCCAGTGGAACGGGTATCCCCAGGAGAGGCCCCTGTACCCTGGCGAAGGGTGCTCGATCAACCAGTTGAGGCAATAGAGGGCCTTTGCCTTGAAGTCGATGTTCTCCGTCGCCTCGTAAAGGTTCAGGTAGCCATGCGCAAAAAGTGCCATGGCTTTTGCATTGATCGCTTTTTTCACACGAAAGAGACGCCGCATCAACAAAGGATAGCGGCCTTCCAGGGATAAGAGCGACCGGCGGACTGCCTTTACGGGAAGATGAACGACTGAGGGACCGACGCGCGGCCTTAATCATTTCATTCGTCCCATTGGCGGCTTTCGTCCAAGAAAGTGATTACAGAGGTACGTAAAACCCTTACGGACCTGTTCAGCTTGACACTTTCCATCAGGCCCATATCACACCAACGATATACCGTCTTCGCGGACACGCTAAACAAAGAAGCTACTTCTGCCGGCGTCAAGAGCGACCTGTTCGGCATAGCTTCCAGCACTATTTTGATTTCGTCTGTCATCGGTCACCCTCCTTTGATGCTCAATGCAAAATGTCAGGCGACATTGCATATTAGGCCAGTTTGAAGAGATGCAGACTATATCAAACAGAATATCCAGCGTTACCTCCCTAATTCGCCAGAGGTTTTCTCTCTCAGGAGAGCTCCAATAGCGTTTTACGCTTTCTTTTTGACAACGTTTAACTGTATCAAGCCTCTCGCTCTAAATCACCTACCCAGTTAGGTAGGTGATTTCAGTATGTCTGCCAAAGCAAAATGGAGGATGCGGTGCCCCTATTGTCGGACGGGGTACGAACAAAAACCATAGGAGGCGGACATGCTATCAGGAGCGGCTGCGGGTTCGGACACAGCGAATGTCGGCGGACGATTTACTCAAGGCATGGTAATTAGGGAGGCTGGTTTTGTGCTGAAAAATCTAGTCAGCGAGGATGAAAAGATTCAAGCTTACCGCCTGAGACACAGGATTTTTTGCGAGGAACTCGGGTGGTTGCCCCGATCTAGGTCTCTGTTGGAAACCGACGAATATGACAAGTATACAACATCTTTGGGCATATTCGATCGACAGCATGTGTTGGTAGCGTGTACGAGGGTCGCTTCGCCCGGTACTCCGTTTATGATCGAAAAAGAGTTTTCATCACTCATAGACCCCTTGCATAAAATCAGGAAGGAAAATGATATAGCGGAGGTATCACGGTCGTGTGTAGCTCCGGAGGCCCGTCGTCTGTCCGTATACGGGACCTTTGGGGCCTGCAGGGTGTCTATGCTAATTTACAAGGTTGCTTACCAGTGGTGCTCCGTGAACAACATTAGATACGTGTATACCGTTGTAGAGCCAAGGCTATATAGGGCGCTTCGGGCGCAGGGATTCCAAATGCAACTGGTCGGTGCGCCGGTGACCATGCCCGACGGGTGCGTGGCGATGGCGGCCATTATCGACTGGCAGGAATTCGTTTCGGTCAATGCATCGAAGAGGCCGGAGTTCGCGAAATGGTTCGCTACATACCAATCAGCCCCGTTTGCAGAGCCACGGCCACAGCTTGAGTTCTATTCACAACATCAAGCTTCTCCGTGATATTTTTTAGGTGAAATTTCACCGTATTCGTGCTTATTGAAAGAATCACAGAGGTTTCCCAGATGTTCTTGCCATCTTTAGCCCATTTCAAAACTTCCCTTTCTCTCGAAGAGAGGGGCGCCTGTATCCCATTTGTTTTCTCTTTGCCTACGTTGACAATTCGGCCAAAAGCTTGGTCTAGATGCGGGACAATGTGCTTAAGGATGAGCTCTGTACGAGGATGTTTGCTTACGGAACCCCCAGCGAAATTGAAGAGGGTCCTCTTATTTCCGCTGGGGGTTCTTACTCCATGAGAGTATCCTTCTTTAAGCCTAAAATCCTGTGCAGAAGAGATAAATGCCCTGGCAGTCTTGGCATCGTATTTCTTATACGTATCGGTCCAATACTGGATGCCGTGGCCGTTGTTGGCGGACTCCAGGACAATGGGGTCAATCTTATCAAAACCCTTCGCCAGATAGAGACTGCACCAACCGGAAGGAAAGTCGACATTAACGAAATGGCTCGTGTCCATTAGAGCGCCGGTTCTGTGAAGAGCACATACCGCAAAATCGTGGGGAAACAGCCGTTTGAGATCACTGATGAGGCGTTTCAGGTGCTCTTCGGTAGAGCAGGAGAGGCTTGCATGAATCAGCTATAGGAGGAGACACGCGTCATTTTTCGATAGCAGGTTCTTTATGCTCATCGAGACGTAACTCTTTCCGCCTAGGCCGCCTGCTTCGTGGATGTCACTTTTTGAGTGTCTTCACGCCCCTTAACTTTCCGCCCACCCTCACAACGTGTCCGGTGTTATTACCATGATGGTATCAAGTTTACAATTCTGCATAACCAAATTGTAATGGTTTCCCACAGAATGTCAAGGATGTCTAAGAAAGTGCCTTTTTTCTCTTTAGGCCCCATTGGTCATAAAAGTCAAGCTCTCGCCGAACGGTCAGCCCCTCTCTATATCGAGCACAGTTTTTTCAAAAAGTAGCCGGCCTACTTTTTGTCACCCCTGGTTGTCGCCCCTCCTTGTCACCCCTGCTTGTCACCCTTGGCTGTCACTTTGACAGGGGAAGGGAAAGAGAGAGAGAATCTTATAGACCGGGAAGTTATTCTAAACGATCCTAAAAAGGCGACACAGCCCGGCCCCGTTTTTGAGCCGGTTTATAGACCTCCCATAGACCGGCGCCGCTCTTTGACAACTTAAACTCCAACCATGGCCGGGAAGCGTCCTCTTGCGTTTCGCGATTCGCGATTCGTTTTCGCCTTAGCCCACCCCCCCCCCCCCCCTAAACCGTGCACTTTCGTGCACTTTCGTAAACCCCCTTATGAAAAGCCTTGCAAGAGAAGGGAATAAAAAAGGGGCGGGGAAGCGCGGTCGATGAAAAGTGCACACTCAAGAGGGTAAAAAGAGGCAAAACGCAGAGAAAAATGCGAAAAAAGGGTCATTCTTGCCAATGTTTGTTCACAATGGCGGGTTCCCTTCGAACTCACCACACGCAAGTAAACTTAAAGACCTCTTGAGAAGGTGAATGTCGGATGCAAGACTAATTATCCTCTGCGTATACCCCCGGTTCTGCCGGGGGACTCCAAGAGTTTGGCATTTTCGGGAACATAAAAGAAAACCTCCTCCAATGTGAACCGTTCGAAGGTACACAAGGAGGAGGCCTTAGTGAATGCTTTCAGAGTTTAAATCACACCAGATGGGAGTGCAAGTTCCACGTGGTGCGGATGCCGAAGTACAGGAAGAAGGCGCTCTACGGGCAACTCAGGAAACAGGTAGCGCCGGTGCTCAAGGAACTAACGAATCAGAAGGAAAGCGAAATAGTGGAAGGGCGTCTCGTACTGGATCATGTACACATGCTCATATCGATGCCGCCCAAGTATGCGGTTGTCCAAGCTATAGGCTACATCAAGGGAAAGGCCGCCATATGGATCGCCCGTACGTGCGGAAGGAGAAAAAACTGCATCGGCCAGGTTCAAAGCCATCGGTTTTTCGACAACGATGTGCCGCTTATAAGGCGCAAGATCGACCACGTTGCGAGCATGCATGCCGCTAGGCGTCAATACGGATAGAACATCGATTTCCTGCTGTCGCTCCATCATCTCGTGCATGTCGGAATAATAAGGAACGTGAAACTTCTCTCCGATTGCCTGAGCTTTTTCCTTCGCGGTGTCACAAACCGCCGTGAGCCGCGCATCCTCAATATTTCCCGAGCCTAGCAAATCGGAGTGCCTTTTGGCAATCCTGCCGCATCCTATAAGGGCGAAATTTAACATGACAACCTCTGCAATGATCGCTTCCTCAGGAGAGGAGATTACGCGTCCAGCATGTCTTTGATGTCGGCAACGACCCTTCCCGCGGTATGGCCGTCCCACAGATCGGGGACTGTGCCGGTCCGCGCCTTGCCCCTCAGAATATCGCCGGCCATGGAAAAGACATTGCCCAGGTTGCAGAGCCGGTTCGTGCCCTGCGTGACGGTTATGGGTCTCTCCGTATTGTCGCGCAGCGTCAGGCAAGGGATACCGAGGTACGTCGTCTCTTCCTGAATTCCCCCGGAATCGGTCAGCACAAACCTGGCATGGAATACGAGGCTCATGAAAGGTATGTAGCTGAGCGGCTCCAATATTCTCAGTCGTGGATTCCCATGAAGCAGCTTTCTCTGTTCCAGGCTCTTCCTGGTGCGGGGATGCACCGGAAATATGACATCGATCTCTTTTGAAATATCACCGAGAATCGATATTACCTGTTCCAATTTTCTCGCATCGTCCACGTTCGAAGGCCTGTGGAGCGTGACCACGCCGTACTCCCCGGGGATCAGTGAAAATTGCTTGTACGCGGCCTGCCGCTCAATCTCCTCGCGCAGCATTTCCAGGGAGTCGATCATGATGTTTCCCACGCGCCGAATCTTCTCCGGAGCGACCCCTTCCCTGATAAGGTTTTCGTCTGCATCGGCCGATGGGGTCCAGAGCCTGTCCGCGAGCGCGTCCGTGACGATGCGATTGATCTCTTCCGGCATAGTTCGATCATAGGAGCGCAGGCCCGCTTCGAGATGGGCGACCTTACACCCTACCTTGGCAGCGGCGATCGTGCAGGCCATTGTCGAATTTACATCGCCCACGACGATTGTAAGATCCGGCTTATGTTGAAGGATGTTCTTCTCAAATTCCATCATGCACCTGCCCGTCTGCTCCGCGTGGGTGCCGCTGCGGACGCCCAGGTGCATGTGGGGCATCGGGAGCTTCAGGTCCCTGAAGAAGAGATCGGACATATTCACGTCGTAATGCTGGCCCGTGTGAACAATCTCAGGTTCAGCCCATGGCTCTTCGACGAGTTCATGGAAGAGTGGGGCGATCTTCATGAAGTTAGGCCTGGCGGCGGCGACAAGATAGATCAATTTCTTACTATTCACCACGTAGGCCACCTTCGTACATAAAATAGAGACGAATTAAGCATGGGTCACACCGGCTTGTCAAGGAAAACGACAAGGCTACCGCCTCTGGGGATGATGTAACTCTTTGGAATGACAGGTATTACGATAGAAGACAATAAATGATGATTTACATTAGAATAGGACATAGGTCAAAAGCAAGATAAAAATATTAGAAGATTGTTAAAACTATCGTGACATGGCTGGTGCTTCAGCACCATGGGGGAGTGCGACAAGGACAATACCGTACGCAGCATGGAGAAGAGGCTGCACGACTTGTGGTATACGGGTCACGATAGAACGGACGCCAACCACGACATCACTGTGGCTAAAGTGCCTGAAGGTTTTCCGGAGGGGGGAAACAACCCTTATTATTTGGCGCTGTCGGCCAAAGAGTAGAGTGAATTCCAAATAAAGTGGTAGCCATTCCATTTCACGTTCTTATCAGAATACACACGGAGTCCCTCTGCATTTATTGCATAACATTTCGGGTCGGAAAAACATGGGTTTGTGGCGATCTTCTTAAACGTCATTCCGTTTATCGAAACGGCTTCGCCAATATCCGACACGAGATCATGTTCGTATAGTTTGACCAGGGGCGTTCTGCTCAAGGATGTTCTGTATTTAAATGAGTTCATTGTGACGACATATTTGACGTGGTTTCTCCGCAGAAAAGCTTCCATGGACTCATGCCCCAACAATAACTTCAATATCTCCCCACCGACAATGCCATCTGCACTAATAAGCCTGGCGTTCGTGTAAAACTGGGTCTGTATTTCATAGGCCAAAACACGAGATCCTGCCGGAACCGCGAGTTTTCTAAGCTGCAAAGAAAGGTCTTTCCCCAGCAAAGTGTCCCAGTCATACCTGCCCCGGAGCGATCCGGACTTTTCGTAATGGTGCACCAGCAGCCCAACGCTGAAAATTACTAACATCAGCACGAAAACCGGCTTTACGAAATAAACATCACGGCGGGTCCAAAGCTTTTCGGCCAACACCAGCATGAGCGGCGCCGCAATCGGCAAGAGCGGAAGCAAGTACCGGGAAGCATACTCCAAGGGAGGAAATACCACATAAACGGCTAAAAGGGGGAGGCCCGACAACGCCAGAAGTTGCGCCCTCGACTTCTGGCAAAACGGACTTACTATAACTAACATTGCAGCGAGAAGGGTCGATTTATGTATAGCCGCCAGAGACATTTTCGCCCGGACTAGATAGGAAAGTCCTTCGTTCTCAAGGCTCGTGATCGCCCGACCGGCAACCGACGAGGAAACGAGTTCCCCTGTGGCAAACCACATGTAGGCGTAATAGATTACTGCAGGAGAAATTAGCAATAAAAACTTACCAATGGCACCACGCAGCATTTTATTGCTCGGACGATTGCGTTCTGTCCAAAGCATAATAAGCAAGAGTGCGCCGCCCCACACGGCAAGCTCCGGCCTCGCCAAAATTGCGAGGCCCGCCAACCCGATGGATTGGATATCTTTTCCCTTGAGAAAGAGGTGGGCCGACAGCGCAATGAGGGCCACACTTAAGGCGGTTTCATAGAGCTGTGCGGAATAAATGAATAGACCGGAAGATCCCAAGAATAGCGCAACGATAACAAGGTAGTCCCGGGCGAACCTTCTTCCCGTCTCGGCCAAACATGCGGCGCTAAACAACACTAAAAGAATATTTTCTGCAAAGGCGTACTTGAGCCAATGCGAAAATCCAAGTACGTGAAATGGAATGACGTTCAGCAAAACCCATAACGGCCCCGTGGCGCCATGGCGGACCTCCCCCCCATAGGAAAACGGAGATATCGTGAAGTCCTTTATAAAAGTAAAATAAATAGAGCTATCCCCGCCAATGAGCGGCCCGTACATAAAGAATGGCAGCGCAAGAGCAAGCAGAAATGGAAGCCTTTTTAACATTTCAGGTAATCCACGTATGAATAGAACCGATTCGTTCGACGTACGGCTGGCGTTATTTTGCTTTTTCAAAAACAAACTCTCTTAGACGC
>CAVSOX010000002.1:0-29441 GCA_963729685.1 uncultured delta proteobacterium
CAACGCAAACGCATTTGGAAACTAGCTAACTAGTAGAAATTTCTAGACTTTTGGTGATGTATATGCTATCTACCTGAAACTATTAACGTTATCAGGTGGAGGTATGTATGGATAAGGGAACTCGATCAGCAACTTCTTTTCTGACCTTACCGAGCCGCGGGAGTCGAATAAGCGACATAAGCTCATAGACGTGATCACGATTGCTTTGTGTGCGGTAATCTGCGGCGCCGACACCTGGGAGGAGATTGAGGAGTTCGGCCATGCGAAGGCAGGGTGGTTCGAGAGCTTTCTGGAACTCCCTCATGGTATTCCCGCTCATGACACTTTTGCCCGTATCTTTGCAAGCATGGACCCCAAAGAGTTCCAGCAGGCCTTTCTCGGATGGGTGGAAGCCGTGCAGACAGTGACGAAGCGAATTGTCGCCATAGATGGAAAGACGCTGCGTCGCTCACACGAGAAGAACAAATCCCCCCTTCATCCGGTCAGCGCCTGGGCGCATGAGAACAAGATGGTCCTGGGACAGGTCAGGACCAGGGAGAAGTCAAACGAGACCACCGCTATCCCGGAACTGCTTTCGGTCCTGGAGCTTTCGAGGGTGCATCGTGACTATTGACGCCATGGGGTGCCAGAAGGAGATCGTCAAAACGATCATCGACAAGGGTGCAGACTATGTGCTTGGCCTGAAAGGGGAAAGAAGGGAACGCTCCATGACGACGTGAAGCTCTACTTTGAGGATTGTCTGGCATCAGGGTTCAAGGAATACGATTACCATGAAACCATCGATGGCGACCATGGGAGGATTGAGACACGACGGTACTGGACCACCTCCGATATCGACTGGCTGCCGGACAGGGCGCTCTGGGAAAACCTCTCATCCATCGTCATGGTGCAGAGAGAACGGTATATAAACGGCACAACAAGCATGGAGACGAGCTACTATGTGACAAGCCTCAAAAGCGATGCCGAGCATATTGCTCGGGCAGTACGGGGCCACCGGGGCATCGAGAACAGCCTCCACTGGGTGCTCGACGTCGCATTCCGGGAAGACGAATCACGGATACGGAAGGACAACGCCCCTGCCAATTTCGCCATTATACGACATATGGCGCTCAACCTCTTGAGAAAAGAAACCTCACTCAGAAGGAGCATCAAGACAAAAAGGCTCAAGGCCGGATGGGATACGGATTACCTTAACAGGATACTTAGGGGGTAAATGTCCAAATGCGGCTGCCCTGGGCATCAGCCCTATTATTCTTGCGCCCCCCATTCCCTTTGTGCTACTGTTAGTAAACCAAAACACAAGGATACTCATGCCCGAGGGATATGTTGTCTTAGTGCTTCACGCGCACCTGCCGTATGTCCTCTCTCACGGCAAATGGCCCCACGGCAGCGACTGGCTCTGCGAAGCGACCTCGGAGACGTACATTCCGCTGCTCAATCTGATCGGGTCGCTCTCCGGACGGAAACGGTCCACCCACTTCACCGTGGGCATCACCCCTGTCCTCTGTGAGATGCTCGCTTCCCCCCTCTTCAAGTCCGAGCTCCAGGATTACCTGGGGGAGAAAATACGGGCGGCCTCGGCCGACCGGCGCGCGTTCGAGGACCGGGGAGAGGCTGAGATGGCCGCACTTGCCGCGGGGTGGCAACGCTTTTATGAGTCGCGCCTCGTCGAGTTCAGGGACGTCTATAAACAGGACCTGCTCGCGTCCTTCAGGCAGTTCCAGGAGGAAGGGCAGATCGAGATCATCGTCTCCGCCGCGACCCATGCCTATCTGCCCCTTTTGGGTCTCGACAGCTCGATCAACGCCCAGATCGGACAGGGGGTGGCGACCTACAGAAAGCACTTCTCGCGGGACCCCGCCGGCATGTGGCTTCCGGAGTGCGCCTACCGGCCAGAGTCGGTCCCCGGCCAAGGGCGGCCCCGGCGGGCCGCCCGCCGCGGCCTGGAAGCCTTCCTTGCGGCTCACCAGCTGAAGTATTTCTTTGTCGACGGCGGCCGCCTTCCGGGGCAGTCGGAAAACCCCGGCAGCTACGCCGTCGGGGTCGACCTCGGGACTGGCCCGGAAGGGGCTGCACAAGGTCCCGGCATGTACGGGGACCTGGTAAACGGCACACGTGCGCCCCTCCCGGAGGGTGAGATCACACGAGGATCGGCGTCGACGGAAGAATCGATGCGTCCCTACGCCATTCACCGGACCGGGCGGCCCGGCTCCGAGACCGCGTTCTTCACCCGCGACACGGAGACGAGCCAGCAAGTGTGGAGCGCGAGGCACGGCTACCCCGGAGACCCTTACTACCTGGAATTTCATAAGAAACGCAGCCCCGGGGGCTTGCGGTACTGGCGGGTCACCGACCGCCGTGCAGACCTCGGCTCGAAGAAGGCTTACGAGCCGGACAAGGCCCGGGAGAGGGTGGAGGAGCACGCCCGCCATTTTGCCGGTCTGGTGCAGGAGAAGCTCGGCAGGTACCATCGCGAGACAGGGAGGACCGGCGTACTCACCCTCCTGTTCGATGCCGAGCTTTTCGGCCACTGGTGGTTCGAGGGGCCGGCCTGGCTCGGCGCCCTCGTTTCGGCTTTTGATGAAAAGTATGTTACAATAGAAAAAGCATCAACGGCCCTGGAGCACGTCGTTCCTCTTGGCGCCACCAGCCTTCCCGAGGGGTCCTGGGGGGAAGGCGGCCTCCATTTCATCTGGCATAACAGGGAGACAGCCTGGACGTGGCAATGGCTCTACGAGGCAGAGCGTGATATGGAGCGGCGGGTGAGGAAGGCCGCAGGTGACGACACATCGGAGCGGCTGCTCAAACAAATGGCGAGG
This sequence comes from uncultured delta proteobacterium, assembly GCA_963729685.1. Classification (GTDB taxonomy): domain Bacteria; phylum Desulfobacterota; class Syntrophorhabdia; order Syntrophorhabdales; family WCHB1-27; genus BOG-1155. The sequence goes on from CAVSOX010000002.1 coordinate 2,820, forward strand.
GAGCTCTTCCTCTTGCAGTCGTCGGACTGGCAATTCCTCATTTCGACGAAAACAGCGGGCGACTACGGGAAATCGAGGTTTCTCGGCCACCATCAGGCATGCAGGAAGCTGGGGGCCATCTTCGACCGCTACAGAAAGAGGGGGGCCTTGAGCGCGGCCGACCGGGAGAGCCTCCGGCTGCTCGAAAAGAGGGATGCGCTCTTCGATAACGTGCGACTGGAATGGTTCAAGGAAAGGACAGAGGATGGACTATAAATCAACGCTGAATCTACCGAAAACCTCTTTCCCCATGAGGGGCAACCTGCCGGTGAAGGAGAAGCAGATACTTCAGCATTGGGAGGAGATCGACCTTTACGGGAAGCTCACGCGGCTCCGGCCTGAGGAAAAACAATTTGTGCTGCACGACGGCCCGCCTTACGCGAACGGGAATATCCATCTCGGCACGGCCCTCAACAAGATCTTGAAGGATATCATCATAAGGTCCAAGTTTATGTCCGGCTTCCGCTCGGACTACGTGCCGGGCTGGGACTGCCACGGCCTGCCCATCGAGCATCAGGCGGAGAAGGAGATGAAGGCGAGGCAGACGGCCATGACAAAGATGGAAGTGAGGGCCTACTGCCGGGAATACGCGTCGCGCTTCCTCGACATCCAGCGGACGGAATTCAAGAGACTGGGCGGCATCGGTGACTGGGACCACCCGTATATCACCATGGAGTTCGGGTATCAGGCGACGATCATCGAGGAGATGGCGAAGTTCTTCCAAAGGGGTGAGGTCTACAGGAAGAAGAAGCCCGTCTACTGGTGCATCAATTGCAGGACCGCCCTGGCCGAAGCGGAGATTGAATATGAGATGGACAGGTCCACGTCCATCTATGTCAAGTTTCCCCTTATCTCGCACGATGTGGCCCTTAAAGGTTACCCCGACAAGCCGGTATTCATGCTCATATGGACCACGACACCCTGGACCCTCCCCGCCAACCTCGCCATCGCGATCAACCCCGACTTTACCTATGTTGCCGTCGAGACGAATGATGAGGTCTATATCGCGGTAAGAGACCTCGTTGCAGACATCATGGACAAGGCGGGCATAGCAGATTACCGCATCATCGGCGAGATCTCCCCGGAGACGCTGAAGGGATTCACGTTCAGGCATCCTTTCATCGACAGGAAGTCCGTTGTCGTCTTCGCCGACTACGTGGCCAAGGACGTGGGCACGGGCGCCGTCCACACGGCGCCGGGGCATGGTGAAGAGGACTACGCGACGGGCCTCGAATACGGCCTCGACGTCTATTCGCCGGTGAATGAAAAAGGCGAGCTGGAGCGGGATGTGGAATTCTTCGCGGGGCTGAACGTCTTCGACGCCAACCCTGTGATAATCAATAAGCTGAAAGAGATCAAGCGCCTGCTCTTCTCGGAAGAGATCGAGCACTCTTACCCCCATTGCTGGAGGTGCAAGAAGCCCGTCATCTTCAGGGCGACCGAGCAGTGGTTCGTCTCCATGGACAAGGGGGGCTTGCGCGAGGCCGCGCTCAACGAAATAGAGAAGGTGACGTGGATACCCGCGTGGGGAAAGGAGCGCATCTACAATATGCTCTTCGTCCGCCCCGATTGGTGCATCTCCCGCCAGAGGACCTGGGGGGTGCCCATCACCATATTTTATTGCGACGCCTGCAGGGAGCCCTATTGGAGCAGCGAGACATTCGGGCGCATCATCAGGGAGGTCTCGGTGCACGGGGCGGACATCTGGTTCGAGAAGGACGCCGCCTATTTCCTGCCGGAAGGGGCGCGATGTCGCTGCGGGAACACCGCGTTCTCCAAAGAGGAGGATATCCTGGACGTCTGGTTCGACTCCGGCTCCAGCTTCGCCGCAGTGCTGAAAAAGCGAAAGGAGCTCGAAGTTCCCCGCGGATATGTACCTGGAGGGGAGCGATCAGCACCGCGGGTGGTTCCACAGCTCTCTCCTCGTGTCGGTCGGCAATGACCACGTAGCCCCCTATAAATCCGTCCTGACCCACGGGTTCGTGGTCGACGGCAAGGGCAGAAAGCAGTCAAAGACCGTGGGCAACGTGATCTCCCCGTCCGAGATCATCGATAAGTACGGGGCGGAGATATTGCGGCTCTGGGTGACCTATGAGGACTACAGGGACGATATAAAGATCTCCAAGGAGATTATCGACCGGATTATCGAGACATACAGGAGGATCAGGAATACCTTCAGGTTCCTCCATGCGAACATCAGTGACGGGTTCGATCCGGAGAAAGGAAGGGTGCCGTACGAACAGCTCTCTTCTCTCGACAAGTGGCTCCTCTCGAGACTCCAGAGGGTGGTGCAGAGGGTGAGGGAAGCCTATGAGACGTACGCCTTTCATACGATCTACCACACCATCCACGACTTCTGCGCGGTCGACCTGAGCGCCCTCTACCTCGACATCATCAAAGACAGGATGTACGTGGAAAAGAAAGGCTCGGTGAAACGCCGGGCATCTCAGACGGTCGTGTTCGAAAGCCTCGTGTCCCTCGTCAAGCTCGCCGCGCCCATCCTCGCCTTCACCGCGGAGGAGGTGTGGTCGTATCTGTGGCCCCTCGTCCCCGAAGAATCGGTCCATCTGGCGGCCTTGCCCGAGGTAAATCCCGCTTTTCTCAACCCCTCGATTGAGGCGGAATGGGAAACGGTCTGGAAAATCAGGGAAGCGGCCAACAAGAAGATCGAGGAGCTGCGCGTACAAAAGGTGATCGGCCACCCCCTCGACGCGCGGGTCGTGATAGCCGCGCCTGCCGACGAGGCCGCGATATTGAGGAAGCTCGGTGACGAGCTGAAAGAGGTGCTCATCGTCTCCCAGGTGGAGGTCGTCGACTCACCCGAACCGCACGTCACCGTCCTGAGGGCCGAGGGTCTCAAGTGCGAGCGTTGCTGGCAGTACGCAACCGACGTGGAGACCACGGGCACTTTTCCGAATATATGTAAGCGATGCAGAGATACGCTCACCTCCTGTTAATCCCGCCTGTCTTCTTCCTCGACAGGTGGACGAAGCTCCTCGTACGGGAAGATCTGCCCTTCGGCGGACAGCTGCGCGTCTCTTCCTGGTTTTCGATCGTCCACTGGCGGAACACGGGCGGCCTGTTCGGGCTCATGGCTCAGCATGAAGCCGGTCGCTACATATTCTTCCTGGTCCCGCTGGCCATCATTGCCGGTCTCGCGTACTATCTCGTTGCGTACCGGCTGCCCAACCGGAGCCGGTTCCCCCTGGCTTTTGTGCTTTCCGGCGCTCTCGGCAACATGTACGACAGGATCTTCGACGGCTCCGTCCTCGACTTTCTGCTCGTCTCTTACAAGGGTTACTACTGGCCGGCCTTCAACGTGGCCGACATGTCCATCACCTTCGGGATCGGTCTGTGGCTCGCGACGCAGCTTTTTATGAAAGAGGCGCGGCCTTGAAAGCATGGGCCGAAAGGGGGACCTACCGGTTGCTTTTTGGGGAAATGGCCGATGGATGAAGAAACAGCGGAAGAAAACAAGAAGGTAAGGCGGCTGCGGTTCATGGTCGATTTTACCCTCGAATATATCAGGACCCAGCGGCTCTCCCACGACCAGGCGCTGCTCGTGGTGGAAGGGGTGAAGAGGTTCGCTCTCGGCCTTTTCCCGGATAAGGAAGAGACCTTCGATATCGTTTACGCACCGCGGTTCAAACGGCTGCTGAACGAAAAATTCCAAAGGTCATAGCGCCACTATTGGGGTTCAGCACCCCCTCGGCGGGCAAAGCCCGTCGAGCCTCCCCGCTCAACCTCGCTTTGCTCGTCTATTGGGGTTCAGCACCCCCTCGGCGGGCAAAGCCCGTCGAGCCTCCCCGCTCACCAAAACCAAGACCCCTTTTCACGCTTGCTTTTCGAGCGGTGAGGCGTTATTTTTGTTGTAGCAATTCTCTTCTGGAAGCGGCGATGAAGAATGTCCTCGCAATGATCCTCGCAGGCGGCCGGGTAGACGAGCTCGATGTGCTCACCTTTTTGCGTCCCAAATCGGTGATGCCTTTCGGCGCCCTCTACCGCATCATCGATTTTCCCATGAGCAATCTCATGCACTCGGGCATCGAAAGGGTGGGGATCCTTTCACAGTATCGCCCGTTCTACCTGATCAACCATATCGCCAGCGGCCAGCCCTGGGACATGATAGGAAGAAGGCGGTTCGCCGTCATCCTCCCGCCCTTCAAGGGGAGGGGGGCATCCGACTGGTACAAGGGCACTGCCGATGCCGTCTACCAGAACATAGATTTTATCAAGATGTACAACCCGGACCTCGTGCTGATCCTGTCGGGCGACCATATCTACCGGATGGATTATCAGGACGTCATCAACTTCCACCTTGAAAAGAAGGCGGACCTTACGATCGCCTTTACGAGCGTGCCCCGGGAAGGCGCCCACCGCTTCGGCCAGGGTCTGATCGAGGAGGAGGAGGCCCGGGGCGGCAAGGTCGTCCACTACGCGGAAAAACCGAAAAAGGCACTCTATGAGTGGGCCTCCCTCACCATTTACGTGTTCAACCCCGGTGTCCTTCTCGAGGCGCTCGCTGAGAACGCGAGGAAGGAGTCCCACGAATTCGGCAAAGATATTATCCCTTCCCTCCTCGGCAGCTTCCGGGTCTATGGCTATAAGCACCTGGGCTACTGGGGGTACACGCGCACCCTCGAAGAGTACTGGCGCACAAACATGGACCTCCTCGGCGACAACGCGCAGATCGACCTGAAGGCCTGGCAGATAAGGACAAATCTCGCGCACAGGGAGATCCGGGACCGGCAGCCGGCGATCCTTGGCCCCTCTGCCGCGGTCGAGGACTCTTTATTCTATTCCGGCTGCGCGATCAGGGGGCGGGTTTCCCGTTCCCTTCTCTTCCCCGGGGTCTGCGTCGAAGAAGGGGCGGTAGTCGAGGACTCGATACTCTTTTTCGATACGGTAGTGGGGAGAGAGGCGCACGTCTCGAGGACGATCACGGACATCGAGACAAGGATAGGCAGCCGGGCGAAGGTCGGGGGCCGGGACGGGGAGCTTTCGGTGATCGGGCAGGGGAGCAGCGTCCCCGATGAGGTGACGATTCGGCCGGGGGTCACCGTCTATCCCAACGTGGAAGCAGACCGTTTTTCGCGAAAAGAGTACAGGAGCGGCGAGATAATCAAATGAGGAAGGTAGTTGCCGTTCTCCTCGCGGGCGGCGTGGGAAGCCGCCTCAATGTCCTCGTCCAGTACCGCGCGAAGCCTGCGGTTCCCTTCGGCGGCATTTACCGGATCATCGATTTCACTCTGAGCAACATCGCAAACTGCGGCCTCACGCGGGTCGCGGTCCTCACACAATACAAGCCCCTCTCGCTGATGGACCACCTGGGCGACGGGTCGGCATGGGACTTATCAGGCAGGACCCGGGGCATCAGCATCCTGCCGCCCAAGACCGGCGAGAAAGACTGGGACTGGTATAAGGGCACCGCCGACGCGGTCCGCCAGAACCTGAGCTTTGTCTCTTCCGGCCCGTACACCGATGTGCTCATCGTGTCGGGAGATCACGTCTACTGCATGGACTACTGGCCCCTCATCCACTTCCACAGGGAGCACAACGCCCACGTCACAATAGGCATGATACCGGTAGCGTGGGAAGAGACGCGCCACTTCGGCACGGGCACCCTTGACGTGCAAAACCGGATTGTCGACTGGCAGGAAAAATCGACTAAGGCGCGATCGAATCTCGCCTCCATGGGCATCTACGTCTTCGACAGGGAGTACCTCGTCAGGACCCTCGGAGAGACCAGGGAAGAAGACTTCGGCAAGCAGATCATCCCCCGGGCCCTGAAGGAGGGCAAGGTGTACGGCTATCTTTTCGAGAGCTACTGGCGCGATGTGGGCACAATACAGGCGTACTGGGACGCCAATATGGATCTCCTCAAACCGGAATCGGGGCTGAACCCGGAACGCTGCGGCATACGGACGAACCACGTGGCAGAGGCCCTCCCGTACGACCGCCCCCCCGCTAAGGTGAGCGGCTCGTCGGCCGCGGTCAATTCCGTCATTTCCCCGGGCTGCGTCGTCGCGGGCGGCGTCGAGAACTCGATCCTCTCCCCCGGCGTCGTGATCGAGAAAGGCGCCTTCGTGAAGGACTCGATCATCATGCACGATTCGGTGGTCAGGCAAGGGGCCGGGATCGAGAGGTCGATCATCGATAAAGAGGTCGTGGTCGGGGAAAATGCCGTTATCGGTCGGGGAAGCACCGGGAAGGCCAACATGAAATTTCCCGACCATATCTATTCAGGTTTGACCGTCATCGGCAAGAACGCGTCCATTCCTCGGGGCGCGAGGATCGGCACGAACTGCATCGTCTACCCCGCCGTCGACAAAAAGGACTTCCCCTCCATCGATCTCAAGGACGGCGAAACCGTCGAGAAACGGGAATAAGCAGGAACGCCGAAAGCCCGAGCGCGAGCGCTCCCCATGGGTACTTGACCGTATAAACGATGGGGATAAGCACCACGCGGACCGCAATCCTGGCCGATCCATGACGGCTCACCAGGGCGGCAACGGGCGGCGAAAACCGATAGTAGATCGAGACGAGCCGTCTTCCGAAACCGTTTGTCATGAGATGGCCGTCCCGGAAAGACCGGAGCGCCTGCACCTCGGGCGCGAGAGGGCTTCCGAACGCCGCGGTGGCGATAAAGCATCCGCCGCCTCCTCCACCGCCGCCTCCTCCTCCGCCGCCGGCAGCCCCAGTACTGCCGGTGCCCCCACCGCCGCCGCTGGGAGTGGTGGGCGTCGACGGGGCACCAGTGATGCTCATAAGCGCATTGTACGCGTTTATCCTCCCCTTTGATGCGACGGTGGACGTGAGGCCGGGCTTCACGTCCACCGTCGACATGATCGTCTGCATTATCAGGCTGTTCGTCGCGGACGGACTGGCCGCTTTCAAAAGGGCGGCGACCCCGCTGACGTGGGGCGTGGCCATGGAAGTGCCGTCGTAGTACGCGTAGAGGGGCCACGTCCCCGTATAGTCATTCGATGCACAGACCACCTGAAAGTCATCGATCCCTGCCCACCCGCTGCCGGACGAGCCTGACGGGGTCACGATGTGAAACCTGAGAACCAGGGGGCCGTTTGCGTAGGCGTCCAGCTTTTCTTCCGTATAGTCCAGGTAGTTGCCGGTGGTGCCGGTGTACGTGTCGATCGCGGTTGTATTCCATGCGACGCCGTCGAGGGAGGCCTCAAGGGTCAGGGAATCGGTTGACGCGATGTCGTAGCCCAGGTAGAATTGCGCCGTGCATCCTGTGCCGATGTTGAGGGCAGGAGAGCCGGAAGCGGGCGTTCTCGCCCACGAGTCGGTATTCGCCCGATACCCGCCGGAAGGGCTGCTCCTGAGGTAATAATTGCCGTCGCCGCCCGGCACCACTGCCCACAGGTTGTTTCTTCCCCCCGCGCTCCAGCCGGAAGTGGCAAGATGACCGGTCTCGAAGTCCGTAAACAACAAGGTGGCCCTGGGTGGGATGGTGCTGAGGATATTGACGCCGGGCGCGGCGACATGGACCGAGGACGCGCCGTAGTTGGAAAACGATGCCAGGTTGTCGTTCTGGTCGGTGGCCGCAACGCCGATCATATTATTGATCGTCCAGGATGCCGGATAGAAAGGCGTGCTGTCGTTATCGGTGGAACTATTGCCCGCCGCGGCGACGAAGAGTCCTCCCGCGGCGGTGAAGCGCTCTATGGCGGACTGCAAGTCGGGGTCGCTCTCGGACCCGCCCCAGCTCGCGTTGATAACAGCGGCCCCGTTGGCGGTGGCGTAGTCTATGGCTTCGATGATATCGGAATCGAGGCCGGAGCCGGTGGAATCGAACGCGCGGAGCGGCATAATTGCGACGCGCCAGTTGACGCCGGTTGTGCCCACGCCATTGTTGCCCACGGCGCCGATGGTCCCCGCCACGTGACTGCCGTGGCCGTTGTAATCCATGGGATCGCTGTCGAGGTCCACAAAATCATATCCGGGACTCCCATCGGCCGGGTTTGTCCAGATGTTTGCCTGAAGGTCGGGGTGGTGGTAGTCGACGCCCGTATCGATCACGGCGACTATCACGTCCGCGCTCCCCTTCTGGATATCCCAGGCGGAGAGCATGCCGATGTCCGCACCCGGCGTACCACCCGTTGTTTCACCGTTGACAGGCTGCCCCGTGTTGTTTAACCCCCACAGCAAGCCGAAATAGGGATCCGAGGGCGGTGCGCCCACTATCCTCCGGATGCTGTTCGGCTCGACACGTTCGACCCTGGGGTCCTGCCGGAAGAGCTCCAGTGCGCTTTCCACGCTCATGCCGGGCGGCAGTCTCAGACGCTCGATGCCCGTCGCCCGCAAGGTCCTGATCCTTCTGGCGCCCATGAGCAGCATGTGGCTGAGGCGGCTTTCCGCGGATACCGACGCCTTGTACGTGACGAGCACCTCGTCCGGGGCGTGGGCGGGGCGGTTTTGGGCGAACGCCGCATGGAGGGGGAGAAGAAACAACAACGCCAGCAGTGCCGCAAGACCCTTCATCTTTTCTCTCCAAGACGCACAAGTCTCTCGGCCATGGTATCCTGCAAGAGACGGACTTCCGCCGAGGGACCGAGAAAGTTGTTGCTCATGATGGAAAACGCCAGCAGCCGCCCCTGACGATCGGGCAGGTACCCGCTTAAACAGACCATATGGCTGAGGCTCCCTGTTTTCGCCAGCACCCTCCCCTCGGCCGGGGTGTTTTGCATCCGTCTCATGAGGGTCCCGTCCACCCCCGCGACAGGGAGAGATTGAGAGAAATACGCAAAATAAGGATGATGCGCCATATAATCGAGCAGCTGCACCACCTCACCCGGCGTGATCAGGTTGAGGCGCGACAGACCCGAGCCGTCGTATATGGCCAGGGAATCCGGCGGGATCCCCATTGCGGCAAGCGACTCCAACACCACGGAGACCGCCTCATCTGCGGTCCCTCTGCCTCCCGACAGAGTGCCGAGGGTGCGGAAGAGAAGCTCCGCGTAAAGGTTCTGGCTCCTCTTGTTGGTCTCCCTGATGATGCGGCTCAAAGACGCCGAACGATGGGAGAGGAGTATCCTCATGGAGTCGTACTCGGGAGGCTCCTGGTCGGGCCCCTTTCGGCCGGGTTGCCCCTCACCTTGATGCCGCTATGCTCCAGCACCTCCTTGAGCACGGTCATCGTGTAAAGGGTGGGATTGCCCGCGGCAAACCGCATGAGGCGTGGAGGGGCCCCTTCCTCTATCCGGCCGGACAACGTGATCGTGGCGGCGCCAAAAGAGCGCCGGGCATGGACCTCCGTTGTTTCGCCGAACCTGGAGGTAACGACGTGGTTCCCTATTTTCACATAAGCCGTCTCCGGACTGATCCTGATGCCGGCTGGTTCGCCCCGTCTTTTTCCCGGCGAGAGGGTCACCTCGAAGCAATTGTCATTGAAAGAGACCGCGCTGATGCGCGCCGAATACGAGGTAAGCTCGTCATCCCATGCCCAGCCGCGGCCGAGGTCCGCCTCATCGAACAGACTCCGGTCGCCGACGAGATCGCCCCGGACCTCTTGTATACCCTGCCGTTTCAACCCGTCGGCCCATGCTTCGAAGACCGACGTTGCGCCGGCCTGAAAGCTCTCCGAGATGGTCGGATCTCCGCTTCCCCGAAGAAAAAGGTCGCCTTTCAGGACCCCATCTTCCACGGGACCCCCCGCATACAGGTTCGTGACGTAGCTGAAATCGGGTCCCAATCTGATAAGGGCAACCGCCGTGGTGAAGAGCTTCATGGTGGAAGCGGGGGTAAAGAGCTTTTCCTCGTTTACGCGAAAGAGCGTTTTACCGGTGGCGAGGGACCTGACCGAAATGCCCCAGAGCCCGTGGGAGAGTGCCGGATTGTCGATGAGGTCCTGAAGTCCGTGCTCCGACGGCTGCGACCGACCGGCCGGGAGGCTGTGGCCGGACAGGGCACGGGAAGAATCCGGGGCAGGCGCTTCAACGCGGCCCCGGTCTCTCATTTGGGCGCAGGAGATCAAGACCAGAAGGATGGCGGGAAGGAGAAGGCTGCGCGCCGCGAGAGGGGACTTCATCGGTCTGCCCTTAAATCGAGGAGGACTTTGAGCACCCCCTTTTGCCCTGCCTTCTCGAAGGCTGAAAGGGCATCTTCGAGAGGGTAGACTGCCGATACGAGAGGCCGCACGTCTATCCGCCCGGAGGCGAGGGCCGCAACGGCCGGGGCGAAGGGGCCGCACCTTGAGCCCACAAGGGTGACCTCATCGACTACCGCCCTCGACAGGTTCACCTCCCCCGGGTCGGCAAGGGTGCTTTTCAACACGATTGTCCCCCGCGGCACTACCTGCCCGAGCGCTATTTCAAGCCCCTCCGGGGCGCCTGTCGCCTCGACGACGACATCAAAGGCCCGGCCCCCCGGAAGCTCATCCGCCCTCATGGTTCTCACCTTCTGGCGGGCTGCGACGGCCAGCTTTTCCGCATGTCTGCCGCTCACGATGACGTCCGCGCCGCAGTGATGGAGCACAATTGCAATGAGCAGGCCGAGTTTCCCATCGCCGAGGACGAGGACCTTGTCGCAGGGCAACACGTGCACCTGCTCCAGCACCTCGAAAGCCGCCGCCACGGGCTCTGCGAAGACCATGTCGATATCCGCCGCATGGGCCGGGACCTCCCACAGGTTCCGCACGGGCAGTGTGACGTATTCGGCGAAGACCCCGTCCCTGTCCGAAATGCCGAGGGTCGATCTGGCTGGGCAGTGTTTTTCCATCCCCTTCATGCAGTAGTCACACCTGCCGCACCCGCAGCTAATCTCCCCCACCACCCTTTTGCCGACAAGGCCCGAATAGGGACCGTTCACCACTTCCACCGTGCCGACAAACTCATGGCCGGGAATACCCCTGAAACCTTTATAACCCTTCAGGATCTCCAAATCGGTGCCGCAGATACCGGCCATAAGCACGCGGATAAGCGCCTCGTTCTCGCCGGGCTTCGGCGCGTAGGCATCAGGCTCGAATCGGAGCGATCCGTCAAACAAGAGGGCTTTCATCAGAGTTTACGTTACCATAGCCTCTTTTCACCACGCAACAAAAAAGAGGCCGGCGAAAAGACCGCGGCCTAAGAAGGTTCTGTCAGGAGGGGACCACCTCATCCGAAAGGCAAAAACGCGACCGGCGTGCGACGAAGGAGGCGCGATCGGTGCTCGACCTAGTTGGACAAATGCCAAAAGAATGGTTACATTGTACACCTAGCACCATGAAAAAGGATGCCTTACAGGTATCGTTGATCGAAAAAATGTGGGGGGATTATGGATCTGAATGATGAAATAGCAAAAGTCGCGTATGAGCTTTTTGAAAGGGACGGGAGAAGGCACGGGAAAGACAAAGAGCATTGGTGCGAGGCAGAGGAGATTGTGAGGGCCAGGCACGCGGCAGCGGAGAAAAAGGCGGAGCCGCCGAACGCGAAGCCGGTCCCGGCGCCTCAAAAGGCGGTAACAGCGAAGCCGCCGCAGAAGGCGGTAACCGGGAAAACAAAGGGTGCCGCGCCGAAAGGTGCAGCCCAGTCCGTCCCGGGCCCGGCAAAAAAAACCGGCGCCAAGGTCAAATAACCGCACGCCCCCGAGACCGACACGCAAAGAGGCAACGAGCCGCACTTGACTGCCTCTTTCGTTTTCCCTTTCAGATTGAGGCGGTGGGCCGCCTTCTGAAGCTCATGGCGAAAAGGGCTATGGCAACGACGTAGACGCCTACCGCCGCCCCGAACAGAAACCAGCTCAAACGTTGAAGCAGGGCCAGGCATACCACGAGATAGGCAAAATCACGATTGACGAGGAGCGCCGCGAGCCATGGCGCCTCCTGCAGAGCCCTGTTTTCCCGGTCCGTGTCCCATGAGCCGGTGCACGGCGAGGGCGCAAAGACCGAAGCCGCAGAGGAGGACCCCGAGGGCATAAACGTAGACCGGGTCCGACGTGTGGCGGTAGAGGCCGAGCGCTATTCCGAAGAAAACCGCAACGTGCACGACATTGTCGCCCACTATATCGAGATAATGGCCAAGAACAGTCTCCTTCAAGCGTGAGTCTCGCAAGCTCCCCATCCACGCCGTCGAGGATCGTGGACGAGAGAAAAAGAAGGCTCCCAAGCACCTGCAGGCCGTAGACGCCCTTCGCAAGAAAGAGACCGCCTGCGAGCCCGACAACGATGTTGAAAAGCGTGACCGTGTTGGGCGTTACCGCTGTCTTTACGAGCCTTTTCGTGATGAAGCGGGAAATAGGCCGATGGACGTGGCGGCTCAAGAAGCTGTCGGTCGCCGTCGTCGAACGGCCGAGGGCGTCGAGAAGGAATACCTCCGCGGTCTTCGTCCCTTGCGTCCCATCCGCGACGACCGGGGGAAGACCCCCTGCGATCCCGACCCGTTCGGCCGCACATCCGCCGGCCGCAGCCGGTTCACAGGGTGACCAGACGCCGCGGAGGACGGATGCGAGGCGGCCGGCCGTCGACCATGCAGATCGGGTCCGGGCCGCTCGCGTTTGCGTTCCCGTCTCCGGCGCAGGTCCCGCAGTCGCTTCCCTCGCCTGTCTTCAGCATTTGCCTGAGCCACCATCTGTCGATGACGCGGTCCGCCTCCATGACGAGCACCCGATCCCCGCCTGCGAGCCCAAGCCGCTCGACTATGCCGCTCAATCCCTCACCGTCCGAAATCGTATGGAATGCGTGCGCCGGGGATGAGGTCGGAGAGGACCCGGCGGAGTGCGTCGTCCCGACCGAGGACGTGAATGTTGTCGAGGCCGAGCCCGGCCGCGACGAGCACCAGCCGGCGGGCGGCCGGCACGCCGAACACAGGGCGAAGACCGCCGCTGTCCCGCGCCACGATGAAGGTCGCTTTCACCATCACAAATACTAAGGGAGGCGGACACGGAATGTCAAGCAACAGGCCGGTTATCGGGCCGGACCCTCCATCTTTCGCTCACCGCCTTTCCGGTCTGCCTAGCTCTTCTCCACGGCCTGCTGCTGGAGCTTCATCTTCTTGAGGAGGCTTTCGTAGGATTCCTGTCTTATAACGCGGGAAAAACTATTCCGGTAGTTTCCCACGATGCTGACGCCGTCTATCGACACGTCCCTGACCTTTAATCCCCCTCCCACCTGCATGAGATAATAATCGACCGGTATCTCTTCGTTGGTCCGCTGTATAAGGGTCTTCACCGCCGCCCGGTCCTGCCCGCCGTCCTCTCCCACGTAGACGATCCTCTCTTTCCTCAGAAAGTCGAGCACCAGCCTGGAGTATGAATCGAGAAAGAGGTCCTGGAAAACCGAGGTGAATTCCGACCGCCTCCTCCCGTCAAGGGTGTTCCAATACTGACCCAGGGCATCCCGCGCCATCTCGTCGAACGTGAAATTCCCGAGGATCACCTTCTTGATCTCGACCCTCCTCACGGCGCGCGATTCCTGGCCCTGCAGCCCCGGGTCCGTCTGGATGGCCATTACCGCGCCGAGCATCTCCCGCACTGTCTCGGTCGGCGCCCCCGCGACGGCCGGGGTCTGACCCAGGGCCGCAAAGAGGCCGGCCAGCGTAAGCAGCAAGGCTATTCCCGGTTTCATGGTTCCTCCTTATCCCCCTTTATCGGCTATTTCTGCTTTCCGGCCTCCCGGTCCTCCTTAGCTTCTCGTCCGGGCTGTTCCCCTTCCCGGCCCGCATCTGTGCCGCGGCATGCAGCAGGGCGGGCAGAAAGAGGACCGCCGCCGCGAGCACGCAGAGGCTCCCGATGGTCGTCAGCAGGCCGAGGGAATGTATGCCCTGGTGCCGGGATATCATCAGGCTGCAGAAGCCGACCGTTGTCGAGAGCCCGGCGAGGACCACGCCCATACCGGTGCTCACGGGAAGGCTGAAGGCTGCCGGGTCGCTGCTCTGCTTCCACCGCTGGACAACAATGATCCCGTACTCGACGCCCGCCCCCACCACGAGGGGCATGAAAATCGTATTGGCGAGGTTCAGGTCGATCCCGAAGACGTGCATCAGGCCGAAGGTCCAGAGGGTCCCCATGACAAGCGGCGCGAGGGCGGCCAGGACCGAGACCGGACTGCGCAGCGTGACGGCGAGAAAGAGGACGATGAAGATTACGGCATAGAGGGCCGCCTTGATCACCGCGTCGCGGAATGCCTTCGTAAATACGTAGAGGGTCACGGGGTCGCCCGTGACATCGGGGTCGACCGACCTGAGGTCCCGGACGAACCTCCCGAGAAACTGCGGGTCCCATACATTGCCCGCGGGAAAGATGCGGAGCAGGTAGAGGTTGTCGGGGCCGACAAACCGGTCGCGCAGGGGTCCGGGCAGGTCCCGGACCGTGAGCGGCTCACGTCTCCATGTTCTCATAGAGCAGGGAGAGCTTATCGTTCAGATCGACGAACATCCGGGTCTCGAACCGTTTAAGGCGGCCGAGCAGCTTCGGTCTTTCGATGGCGCCGAAATCCGTCCTGATGCGCATCGATCAGCCCCCGCACCTCCTGCATCTGCGCCTGGAGCGGCCTGGCCGCGCCCCATTCGGGCGAGCCGGAGTCGATCATCTTGAAGCGGATCCGTGAAAAGACCTGATTCAGCCGGTCGACGTCGACAGGGCCGGATGGGGCCGGGATAGACCTGATGTCCCCGAGGAGCGGCTTCATCTCCTTGAGAAGGAGGATCTTGTGCTCCTGATCCTTTGGGAGCACGTCCCTGATGCTGTTTACCTCCGATACGGTGGGGAGCCGCTCGAGAGCGCGGCGTCTTCTCATCGATCTCCTGAAACGAGCGGGCGAAGAGGGCGCCGTAGATACTCGCGTGCCTGGAGCCTTCTATCAGCTTGTTCTCCCAGATCACCGACTCGGCGCTCTTCGACTGGAGGTGCAGCATGTTCAGGTCGAACCGCACCTTGAGCGCCCCCCAGAGGGAGAGGAGCTGAGGCGCAGACCGCAAGGCCCACGAGAAAAAGGGCGCGGCGCCCGGTGGTCTTCAGGAGGGGCCTTGCCTCGTCGGTCACGGCGCCTCTTATCAGCCCGATCCGGAACCGGCCAGACAGCGCGATAAGCGCCGGCAGGAGACAGAGGGTAGCGGCCGTCGTCACCGCAAGGCCCATGGCGCAGATAAGGCCAAGCTCCGACAGCCCTTTGAACCCCGTGAGGACAAGCGGAAAAAAGGAAAGGGAGGCGCACAGGCCCGCGAGAAGGATCGCCGGACCCACCTTGTCCATCGTCGCGGCGAGGGCCTCTCCCGTCGATGCGGAGAGATATCGGCGCACCTCGCTGTAGCGCGCAAACCAGTGTATGGCATAGTCGATCCCCAGACCGAGGAGCATGGGCGCGAAGGTCACCGAGAGCAGGTTGAGATGACCGATGAAGAGCGTGGTAAGGCCGAAGGTCACGCAGAGGGCTATGACGAGGACGGCCACCGCGAGGAGCGCTCGCCTGATCCCCGCCAGAAGACGATAAGCAGCGCGGCGAGACCTATGAGCGAGAGGGCAGTGGCAAGACCTATGTCCTTGAAGGCGAGCCCCTTTTCGTCCTCGTCCAGGGCCTTCTGACCGGTTACGCCCGCGCTGATATCGCCAAAGTCTGCCCTGAGCGTTGCCATGGTCTCCCTGAGCGCTGTCAGGGCCTGCCCTTCGTTCTTTTTCCCCGGTGCGACGAAGATGAGAAGGTATTTCTTGCCCTCGGTCCAGAAATAGCCCTGCTCGTCCTCGTTCGCCAGATTGAACAACGAGCGCCAGGGCGAGGTAAAGGCAGAAGAGCCCTCCACCCCGTTCTTCATCTGGCGCAGGATCCCGATCAGGAATCCGAGGTCCATGGGGCTCGTTTTCCCCGCTTTGTCATCCACGTCGAGAAAGCCCGTGAAAAGCTCGCCCACCATGCGGCCGGCCATCTGGTCGTTGACCGCCTCAAAGAAGGTCGCAAGACCGGGGGTACGGGCAATGTCCCGAATAAGGGAGGCGTGCTCGCGGAGATTGTCACGCAGGGCAGTGAGGTCTTTCTCGCCCAGATAGAGGAGGGCCCACGGCCGCAAGAGGGCGGGATCGACCCGATAAAAGACCTGGGCGTAATGGTCGCGGTCCGCTTCCAGCCTTGACGCAAGCTGCCGGGCGAATTCGAGGGACCTGCGGGTATCGCGGTTCTCGATGGCGACGACGAAGGCTTCGAGCTTCGAAAACCGGTCGGCCTTTTCAAGGAGCTGCATCAGCCGGTTGCTCGGCGAGATGAGAGACTCGCTGGCTCGCCTGGAACCCGAGATGCGCCACGGTGAAGACGACGGAAACCACGGCGAGGACGACCCAAAAAACGAGCACCGCCACGGGATGTGATACCTGGGCCGCCGTGAGCGCCTGCAGCCATCGCCTGGTGCGGTGGCGACTGCCTCTCTTCACCAGCTCCGCACCCCCATTGCGTACTCAAGCTGGGCCAGGGACATGTTGTAGTTGAAGAGGGCTTCAAGATACCGGCCCTGGTTCTGACCGTATCGTTCAATGCCTCTCAGCAGGTCGTCCGCGGCGCCCGTGCCCATATCGAAACTGGTGAGAGAGGCGACGATCCATTTCCGGGACGCGACGGCCGCCTTTTGATACGCCTCGGTTGCCACCTTCCATTGCTTCGCATCCTGGTACGACTTTACCACCTGTATGGGCATGTTGAGCTGCGCATTCGCCCTGGTGTGGGTGAGGCGCTCATATTCCGCCCTCTCTTTCTCGACGCGGGCTTTCATGATGCCGAAATCGAAGTGCCAGTTTATCCCGGTCAGGACCGTGCCGCCCACGTGGTTAAGTCGTCGGTGATGTAAGGGTTATGCAGTGTCTCGCGCCCCGGCGCCCCGGCAAAGGAACCGACCAAAGCCGCGAAGAACGAAGGGTACCTGTCGCTCTTGCTCGCTTCGACGAGGGATTTCTGGGCGGCGAGCGCCTGTTCGAGCTGCTTGAACTCGGGACGCCCGGCAAGGGCATTCCGTATATACGCTTCCGGCCGGTCCAGCTCCTCCTCCCTGAAAGGGAGCATTTTTTCCGCAGGCTCGAAATCCTTGTCTGCCGGCAAACCGATCAGCGACTTGAGGGCGAAGTAAGAGATGGCCGCCCCCTTCTCCGCCTCCGCCTTCCCCCGGATAATATCCGCGCGGTAGGCGTCGACCCGGTAGACATCGCTTTCGACCACATTGGGAGAGCCGAGGCGCAAAAGACGCTCCATGCGCGTCCTCGCCTCGTCAAAGTAGCCGCCGGCTTCCCTCGCGGCCTCGATCCCCGCCCTGGAGAGGACAAGCGCGTAGTAGAGCTCCTTTACCCTGAGAGCGATCTCGTTGCCCGTCCGCACCTGTTGTGTCTCCCGCGCAACGACGCCATGAGCGGCGGCATCCCGCCGGTTGGAGAGCTTTCCGAAGGTATAGAGGGGCTGGGTCATGGCGAAGGTCAACCGGCCGAAGGGGCCGATGTTCCACCAGCCGGAGGACGGGTCGACGATGCGGTTGCCGACGACCTCGGGCCGGCGCGCATCGTTTATCGGCCCCATGATGGCGGTGGTGTCGATCTGGGGATAATAGCCGGCACTCGCCTGGGCAAGGTCGCTCTTCGCCGAAGCTGCCTCGCTCCGTTTTTCCGCCATTTCAGGACTTGCATTGATGGCCATCGTGATCACCTGCGAGAGGCCGAGGACCATCCTCTCTCCACCCGTCTGTCCGGCCGCGGCTCCATGGAGCGAAAGAAACAGCGCGGCGCAGAAGACGGCGGCGGGTATTGCCCGCGGCCTTTCCGAACCTGCCAAGAAACTCCTTACACGCGTTTCCATGCGGTCTCCCTGCCTTCCGGCCCTTTCCGGCGGTCGTCACCCATCTCCCCATTCGCGGGGAGCACCTTCTTTTCCTTCATTTTTACGACAAGCACGCCGTAAACGGCAAGACCTACACCCGCCCAGAAAAGCTGCTGGAAGCGGAGGGTGACGCCATAGGTGAGTCCCAGGGCCGAGTGGAAGCCAAGGACGCTGAATATGATCACCCGGGCCGTCTCCTGAACCCCGATATCGACAGGGAGGGCAAAGGTCACCAGGTTGAACCAGGTCCCCAGACAGACTATCGCCGCCGCAACCGGCATACGACGGCCTGCCCGTGAGGAACATCAGGAAGCAATAGGCCGGCACGATGCTCCATACCAGCGCCATGATGTGCCATGCGATAGAGAGGGGGAGATCGAGAGGACGGTCCCGGTAAAAGAGCTGCAAGCGTATGATCGACCTGCGTCATGTGGAGGGCTGCTTTCTTGAGTCCTGCGCCCCCCAGGCGGTGGGCGACGGCCCATCGCACGACGGCCCCCAGCTTGCCGTATTTTTGCACAATGAAAAAACCGACGACCCCTGTCAGGAGGAGCAGCGTGCCCGTCACCAGTGCAACCCACAGGCTGCGGGGCAAGGCGATCTCCCACAGCACGGCGCACGTTCCCCCCACCACGAAGAGGAGCTGGGCCAATGCCTGGGAAAGCTTATCGACGATCAGCGCGGCAGCCGCGTGGGCGCCCATCCGGTCCTCCGCGAGGAGGAAACCCTTTGTCACTTCACCGCCGAAGCCGGCGGTGGGAGTGAGGTGGTTGATGGAAGAACCGGCGAGGCGGATCGAGAAGACCCGGAGAAAGGGGAGAGACCGGTGCGAGCCGGAAAGGCAATGGCGCCAGCCCTGCGCGTGGAAGAGCTCCGTCACGCCGTCAAGCAGCGCGAGGGGCACGAGCCCCCATCCGAGAATTGCCAGCTTCCGCCACAGGGACGCGGGGCCGACGGCATAAATGAGAAAGGCAAAAAGGGAAACCCCGAAGGCGATCATGACCAGGTGAAATTTTCTCAAGGTCCGACCTCACTCCAGGCAGTCTGCGACATATGCCGCGATATGCTGCGCGGCGCTCATCGCGGCATGACGCAAAGCTCGGCCAATCATTCAGGTCGATAAGGAAAACCTGCCCATCCGGCGTGACGATCGCATCGCCGCCGAATACCTCGAGCCCTGCCGCGTATCCCGCACGGTCGGCCAGCGTCCTGAGCCGCCCCATCCGGTCGGTGATCTCTTCCCTGTTTCGGGAAAAGCAGAAGGCCCTGAAAAAGCGGGAGCCGGCGATTGCGTAGAATTTCACGGACTCCCCGTCCACGTGCTCCTGCACGAGCACCTGCCCTATCCCGCTCCTTCTGAAATGGTCGAGGGCGTGCATGGTCTCCTCATGGTTCGAGACCTTCACCACGTCGCCGGGATTGACGGAGTGAACGTCTCCGCGTTTGAGCCAGTAGTGCGTGGAACCCCGGAAAGAGCAGACGCCGGGCGCCTGGTCCACGGGGAGAACGGTGCCCTCCGGGACCGGGAGGCCGGCCTCCGGAAGCAGCCTGAACAGCGTTGCGCGGAGGCAGTTCCGCACCGATGGAACGCCGTTGATGACCCTCGTGCCGGCCTTCTGCCACTCTTCCAGCCTGGCAAGGGTTTTTTTCGATTCCGCCATGGAAAGGACACAATCGGCCTTCATGGCCTGGCCGTCGAGTGTCTCTCCGTGAAGGGTGCGAACCGAATGGCCCCTGGAGGCCAGGCCGGCCAACGTCATTTCAAGAATTCCGGCATCGTCGTCAACCCTGCCGGGAGAAAATGTTTTCTCCCGGTAAACACCGAGCACAATCATATCGGCCTGCCCCACGCGCAATTATCGGGCTCGCGTCGCCCACATTGCCGACTTTAAGATAGTTTTCGGCCTCGACAACATCTTCGGGCCGGTCTATATCGATGGTCTTTGCCACCGAGACCCCGTATAACCCGTAACCCGATTCAAGGAGAAAACCGAGGAACTGGCGAAGGGCCGACAACCCTCTCGCCCTTGCCCGATCCGCGAAATCGAAGACGGACGGCTCGAACCGGTAGAAACCCGCGGTCACCCTGTGGCCGATGTCCCCGGCTTCTCCGATCCGGCGTATCTTGTGGTCGCGATCGATTTCCACGCGCAGCGGCTTCTCGTCGTCGCAGAAGCGGGTGAGGGCGAGCACGCCTTCGGCGGAAGGGATGGATGCCGCACCCGCGAGGAACCTCCTGAGCGTGAGGGCCCTGAAGACCGCGTCGACGGTGAACAGGACAAAGGGCGCCTCTTGAAGGAGGGGGGCCAACGCAAAAAGGCTTTCCATAGAATTGTCGGTTGTCTTCCTTATCAACTGGAATGGAAGCGGCCAGGGCCGTGAGAGGAGGTACTCCCGGGTTGCGGCCGACTCCTCGTTGATGATGCAGCAGAGAGACGTCACACCCGCCTCCGCGATGAGGCGGATCAGCCTCCCGATCATCGGCTCCCCGCCGATGGGCACCAGGGGCTTCGGCGTGAGCTCTCCGCCTGCTGCCAGGCGCTCCCCCTTTCCCGCGGCGATGATCCCCCCTTTCATCAGACGAGCACCTCAAGCTCCGACAGCCGGGTAATGACCGCGTCGACCGGAGCCGCGTGCTCGGGCAGACGCGGGTTCGGCCCTTTGAGCCATATCGTCTTCAAGCCCAACTGTGCGCTCGGGATCATGTCCCGCTCGTAAGAATCCCCTATGAAGATCGCGCGGCCCGGAGGCAGGCGGAGCCGCTCCAGGGCGAGCTGGAAGATGCGGGGGTCGGGCTTCGCGACGCCGACAGAGCCTGAATCTATCATGACTTCGACGGACCCCGCCAGGCCGGCGTCTTCGAACACGTGCGTCAGGTTGCCGAAGAAATTGGACACGACACCGACGCGAAAGCGCGTCTTCAGGGAGGCGAGCAGACCCACGCGGTGAAAGAAGAACTCCTCGGCCCGATCGCAGAACCGGTCAGCCAGTTCTTTTTGCTTCTCGGGGTCATGGAAGCTCAATGCCTCGAACTGATACGAGACATGGCGATGCACGAGGGGCCGAAAGCCCATCGAGGGCACGCCGGGGTCGGCATGGCAGACGCCATCGGCATGATAGAAGGCCCGCTTGATCTCCTCCCTCGGAAAGTCGAGCCCCGCGTCTTCGTACAGCGCAAAGAACCGGTCCAGCCAATGTTCGCCGTCAGCATCTATGGTCCCTCCAAAATCAAAGAGAAGGGCCTTGCACTCACGGAACTTCTTTCGATCCATGGCGCCCTCGATCCGTCACGGTCTTTTAGCGGATGCCCCCAAATCTCCCGCCCGACGCACCCCCTGGCCGTGCGGGTGGGGAAGCCTGCCCGTCGGTTTATCTTCACGGGGCCCCTGGATAAAGGCTTCAGTGAGGCGGTAAGCCTCGGCGTCCGTCAGTTGCACGGGTGGGTGTTTCATAAAAAAGGCCGCGGGCGCGTGAAGAACTCCGCGTGTGCCCCGGTCGAGGCCCAGCTTGCAGCACCGGATGGCCTCGATCACTATACCTGCGGAATTGGGCGAATCCTCTACCGAGAGCCGCAATTCGAGATTGAGCGGCACCCCACCGAAGGCCTTTCCCTCGAGGCGGATGAAGCAGACTTTGTTGTCTTTCTGCCACGGCACGTAATCACTCGGCCCGACGTGGATATCCATCTCGTCCAACCGCTCGGCCGCCATGGATTGCACCGCTTCCGTTTTCGATGTTTTCTTTGACAGAAGCCGATCCCGGTTGAGCATGTTGAGGAAATCGGTATTCCCGCCCGTATTGATTTGATACGTGCGCTCCAGCTTGACGCCCCGTTTCTTGAACAGGTCCACGAGGGAGCGGTGGATGATCGTCGCTCCGAGCTGCGACTTGATATCGTCCCCGATCAGGGGAAGCCCTTTCTCCTCGAAACGCGCTACCCACCGCGGGTCGCTCGCAATGAATACGGGGATGTTATTGACGAGGGCCACGCCGGCATCCAGGGCGCATTCCACGTAGAAGCGCGCCGCCGCCTCGGACCCCACGGGGAGGTAATTGACGAGGATCTCGGCCCTTGTTTCCCTGAGCGCCGCCACGACGTCCTCTTTTTCGGGCTTAGCCTCATCGGAAACGAGGAACGTGCACTGGTCGGGGTAGCCGCCCATATGGGGGGAACAGCCGTCGAGGACCCGCCCCATCCTTACCCTGGTCCCGGTCCGCGCAATATCACTGCAGAAGACGGTGGTGCAGTTCGGTTTCTCGAAAATCGCCTCCGAGACATCCTTGCCCACTTTGCGTCTGTCGATATCGAAGGCCGCGACAATCTCTATGTCCTGGGGCCTGTAGCCGCCGATGTCCCAGTGCATCAGGCCGACCGTCTCCTGTTCTCCGGCTTTCCCGTAATAGCTTATCCCCTGGACAAGCGAACTGCAGCAATTTCCGACGCCGATTACGGCGATTCTGATTGGCTTCATGTCTCACTAAACATAGGAGACTGGCGCCGAATTGTCAAGTACTTCCCCGGTCAGCGAGCATCCCTGTCTTCCGGCCGGTCACGTCAAGACTTTTGTGTCAGCCGGAAAGCGGGTCGGTGCGCGGAAAGGCGCTCGGCCCACCCGCCCGTCAGGGAGGAAAGGGTGCACAAACAAGCGCAAGAAGGGTCTTTTGGGGCGGCTTTTGCTCAGAGTGCGGCGATGATGGCGTCCGTGAATTCGGTCGTGGAGGCCTTGCCTCCGATGTCGCGGGTGGCCAACTCCTGCCTTTCCAGGACTCTAATGAACTACCCCGCAGCAAGCTGCGAGGTATCAAAAGCCTAAGCGAACCCATCGAAGAGCATGAGCTGACCTCGATGTATCTGATGATACGTTCTCCCCTGCTTCTGGACGTACTCCTTAATTACCCTTTCATTGCCGTATTGCCCTACGGTGTTCGCATAGTAGCCACTCGTCCAGAAGTTTCCTCCCCAGAGCATCTTCTTTACCTCCCCATGCATGCGAAATATCTCCCTTACGGTGATACTCTTAATGATCTGCACAACCGCCTTCGGTGACATCATGGGCACACTTTGGACGAGGAAATGCACGTGATCTTCGTCGGCTCCGATCTCCACGAAATGGATCTCGTGTCTTTCCGCTATTCCCGTGCAGACCTCTTTCAAGGTATTCTCCACCGCTTCCGTAAATACCTTCCTCCCGTATTTCGCCGGGCATACTATATGGTAGAGGAGGAGCGTCTTGTTGTGTCGTTTGAAGATATGTTCGCTCACCCATCTATTCTACTCCATGACACGGGTCATAGCGATGTTTACAGAAAAAGCATCCGCGCAGCAGAGCTGCGAGGAATATTCTGATTCAACCTTCCAGAATTCACGACTGAATGTCTTTCTTGCTATACAGCTCTCATGGCGGCAATGATTAACAGAAGCCGGGACAGCGGAGATCGAGAATGAGGCATGCAAGGCGAAGGGACATGGCATAGAGTCAGGGACGCTCATTGAATTATCACTTTCCTCTTTCTTCCTCCTGAAACAGAGTTTCTCACCTACTGACCATGGATAGAGTCTTTCGAACGGAAAGGGTTACTATAGTTGTTGTAATCTTGTGGCGTTTCTCTGATAATGAAGAAAAGGGAGATCGCAGCCGTAAAGGCTTACAGGCCGTCGAAGGCGAATGAGAATGTACCGAATGAAACAACGCCCCTACCGACCGTGCGGTTCCCTGATAAACGAAAGGAGGTGCCGGAATGAACGATGTCATAGGAATTGCCTGGTTCAAGGATGAGCTTACTTACCGCAAGGCGCTTGCGATCTTTACCGATTCCAAGAATATGCCCGCCACGTATGAAGACTGGAAAGCTCTTGTCGGAAGGCAATGCGAAGAGATTAAGGGTATTGGTAATATCGCTATTCGCGCAGACATCGATCCGGAAACATTTACCGATTGGTGCAACGGTCGTGGATGTAAAGCCGATTCCCAGGGCAGAACGGCGTTCGTCAACCACGTCGAGCTCGAGTATCGGAAGACCGGCAAAGGAAAGGTCATCGAATAGCTCGCAGGGGTTGACCTGTAGGGCCGAGGGATCGTGGATGGTTTTTTGACGAACTTCCCTTTTATCCTGCCGGCGCTCTAAGGTGTGCCGGCGTTTGCCTTTAGCTTCTCCTCCGCGAGATAGATGCTGGTGCCTTTGATGACAAGGTAATGGAGGCTGTCGGGTGCGGTAAAGACGAGCTTGCCTCCGGCGAGAGTGACAAGGGAGTCGTAGCGCGTGCCCTCTTTTCCGTCGAGAACCACGAACTGCTTATTGCTCGATTGAGCAGCGTAGGCGATGCGCGTGCTGTCGGGGCTGAAAACGATGCTCCCCGGTCCGATGCCGTCGTAGCGCTTCCCCTCCTGCCCGTCGACGATGACAAACTGCTTTTTGCCGATCGCGGCGCCATAGGCGAAATGGGCGCTGTCCGGGCTGAACGTGAGTGAGACGAAACCGTCGCAGGGCTCTCCCTGTTTTCCGTCCACGACCATAAACCGCTTGTTGCCGATCCCGGCCGCGTACATGAGGCGCTTGCTGTCCGGGCTGAAAGTAACGGTACCCGCCACGATGCCGTCGTATTCCGTTCCCTCTTTTTCATCGACGACCACAAGCTGCTTTTTTCCCATTACGGCCGCATAGGCGATGCGCGTGCTGTCGGGGCTGAAAACGAGGGTGCCCAGCCCCAGCCTATCGTAGTGCTTTCCCTCTTTTCCGTCGACGACCATAAACTGCTTGTTTTCCGATTCAGCGCCATACGCCAGGTGGGAGTTGTCGGGGCTGAACATGAGCAAGCCCCTCCCGAAGCCGTCGTAGCGCGTGCCCTCTTTTCCGTCGACGACGGCGAAGTACTTTTTTCCGATACCGGCCACGTACGCCACGTGCTTGCCGTCCGGACTGAACATGAGGGTCCCTTCGCCGACGAGGTCGTAAGGGGCTTCCTCCTTCCCGTCGACAACCGCCACCCGCTTGTTGCCCTTCGTGGCCCCGTATGCCAGGCGCGCGCCGTCCGGGCTGAAACGGAGCATCCCGATCCCATCGTACTGAGGTCCCTCTTTTTCATCCATGACCAGGACCCACTTCCTGCCTGTCCGCGCCCCGTATACGACGCGGGCGCTGTCGGGGCTGAAGGTGAGATAGCCGATCCCATCGTATTGCTTTCCCTCCGTTCCATCGACGACCACAAGGCGCTTGCTGCCCGCGTGGCCTATGTACGCGACGCGCTTGCTGTCGGGGCTGAAAATGGGATAGCCCTGCCCGATCCCGTCGTATTGCGCCCCCTCTTTGCCGTCGATGACCACAAACTGCTTGTTGCCCGAGCGGGCCGCGTATACGACGCGCTTGCTGTCGGGGCTGAAAGTGAGATGTCCGATCTGGTCATATCGCTTTCCCTCCGTTCCATCGACGACCACGAACTGCTTGTTGCCCGAGCGTGCCGCATACATCACGCGGGTGTTGTCCGGGCTCACTCTGGCGGTATCCTTAACCATTGAAGCATAGACCTGACAGACGGGCCTTTCGGAAGTCTCCCTGCTGTATGATATTTCCTCCGCGATGGCTGTCGCACCGGCGAGGACGATCAAAACCGCTGCATATAAGGCTGCGTGCTTCCCGGACATTCCGATATCCTCCTCGTGGTCTCGTTTCGAATGGACGCTTGCTGCGAGCAGGCTCAACAGAGTTGTTTTGATTGTCGCACTCAGACACACTTTATAACAGCAGCAGAGCCCAGGTCAAACAGTTTCGCGCGCTCTGTGGGCGCTTCCTCATGGACCTCCGGATGCCGAGTGCCGCTTAGCTGATAACTTTTCCTCCGGACCGATTTCAGGGGGTCAGGCCGGAAGCAGTTAAAGGGGTTTCTCAAAGGGATTGATACCGCTGTAGAGAGAGAACCCGATAGATTATGAACATAGTCGATTCTTCCGGCTGGCGTGAGTATTTCGCGGACGGTCCTCACGCCTCTTTCTTTTCTGCCCCTCTTCAAAAAACAAGACCTGGCTCCTCTTTCGTTCCGGTGGGGAGGGAAGGGGTGCACAAACACGATCAAAAACGGTCCTTTCCCGGCATTTTTTGCTGCTGTCAGCCCTCTTTTTAGCCCTTAAGTGCACATTTTCCGGCAAGTATCTCAGGAGCCCCCGTCCCGATTTCCTTCTCCCCCAAGCTTTCCCGAAGAGGGGTTTACGAAAGTGCACGAAAGTGCACGGTTTCGGGGGGGGGGTAAAGTAAAATGCTGAGTTTTGAGTGTGAGTGCTGAGTGAACGACCACGACAGAAAGCGGGTCGGCGGCCCCGCGGTCGAGCGCATTAATCATCGAAAATCTCTCCGGCCACTGAAAGGCTCGCGTACACCACTCCGGTACAGTACCATCACTGTAGTTTGCGGCGACTTGCGGCTCGATTGTCAAAGAACGGCGCCGGCATCTCTGATGCCGGCTGAAGCGGGCTCACGCTATGTCATCTCTCCAGGACCTATCAAGATGACTACACGGTCTCAATATTGTCCCTGTTTCCTCCTCTCCTGTCAAAGTGACAAGGAGGGGCGACAACCAGGGGGTGAAAAAAAGGATAAGGCATCTTTTAGGGATTTTCCTGAAAAAATTGACGAGAGGCGGCTGGAGTAGCCGTCAAGCAGTACTTCCTGGATTTTTCTCGACCGAGCCGATAGTGAGTGTTACAATCAATGCTAGTGTAGTGTCTCAAAGAAGTCTTTACATGCTGGGATGTCTGTTCCCATGAATGATGGTGGGCAGACAATTGTAAAGCCGTTACTGAGACAGTACACTAGCT
>CAVSOX010000003.1:0-62290 GCA_963729685.1 uncultured delta proteobacterium
GTCAACATCAAAGATTGCATTCTTCTCTGGACAGGGGATTGTGGAACCCATTAGTTGCGGCCTGGCAAGGCCGTGTAGTCTTGCAGGCGCAAGCTGGGAATGGGGTCAAATCTTTATTCTTGACAAAACTGTGCGTTCCTCTTGAGACCCCCCGTGGTTCCCATCGCGGCGTTGCTGTGGTGGGATTGGGAGGGCACCAGGACGACATGAAGTGAGGCAGAGCATGAGGCGTTTGCTACAAGAGGCAAGTTAGAACTGGGGCGTCGGGGACGTTGTTTCTAATTGTGGTTTTTCTGGGACGCGCCTGGAGCAGTAAGCGGATAGACCTTTGACTCCTCGCCCCTGACGGAGGGCAACGTAGTTAGGCGCTCAAGCCGTCCGTCCCTCAAGAATCAATTATTCAACAACTCTCATTGTTCTGTAAACGTGGATCGCATAAAACCGGTTGGTTAATTAGGTGAATAGTGGCATCGGCTATGAGGGGATGCGAGATACCGTAGCCATGAAACCGCGAGTATATATTGATACGTCAGTAATAGGCGGCTGCTTTGATGAGGAATTTCGTTTATGGTCCGAGAAGCTCTTTGATGAGTTTCGTGCGGGTACGAAGGTGGTCAGCTGGAATTTTCAGCAAATCGTGAATCTTAATCGAATTCGTGCTTTTGACGCCGTCAACCTGCGACTTGGTTATCAGATTCTGGAGATCAGAAGTCCAAGGGAGGTTGTCAATGAAAAAGACGTTTTTGATGCCGTGCGTTTTCTTAAAGAGGCACGCGCCGAATCGAGTTGGGGCGTATCTGAAGAACCGCGAAGTGTTCCTCTGAAGAGCTGAAGAACAAGTACGGCAGGTCTTGAAACAAATCCAAGCGGGCCGGCCTACGGCTCGACCGAGAACCGCACGCACTCTTCATTCCTGACCCGGTCACGGTGTTGCGTTCAAGGGTCAATGGAGTCAAATCTTTATTCTTGAGAAAACTGGCGAGGGATTGGGGACGCCCTTCACATTTGATCCCGAGAAGTAACCCTGCTTTTTGAAATATGACAGCTTGCATAAAAAAAGTAATCCAGTGTTTTCAAGGCATTGGAGCAAGGAGATTTCGGACGGCGTCGTGCTTGACTACGATGTGGAAGGCAATTTGGTAGGCATCGATATCGACAACGCCACCAAAAAAGTTCAACTGAAAGAACTGATTCTTAAATACTCGTCACCGGTCACTGGACACTCACCACTCCCACTTGCCACTGATACCCAACACTCAACACATAACACTTCCTTCCCATGAGCGAAACTTTGAATGGTTCTCGTAAGAATATGAATGGTGCGGGCGCCTCAACACACAGATTGGCGTGTTCGCGGTTTTTACGATTGTCGCAGGGTACCTCGCCTATTATTCGCTGAGCGGTCTGGTCAGCATCGGCGCATGCTTCGGATATGGCCCTATCGGGCGCGTTGTACAGATCGATGCCGGGGCTGACAGTGACTACTATTCGCACATAGTGCCGATTCCGTTTGTTACAGCCTACTTCCTGTTTCTGCGCCGGGGGTGGTGGGAACAGGCACCTTTAACGTGACAGCCTCGGTCCCGGGCGGTAACGGATCGGTAAGCCCTCAAACCCAGACGATCAATTACGGCCAGACTGCCTCGATCGTCATTACCCCGAATGCGGGCTATTCTATCAGCAGTATTACCGACAACGGCATGGCTGCCTCCATCGCCAATCCCTACGTGATCACCAACGTCGTTGCCGCCCATACCGTGGTGGTGACCTTTACGGCAACTCCCGGCAGCTACACCCTGACGATTACGAAGACGGGGACGGGGACCGGAACGGTCACGACGAATCCGTCGGGGACCAATTTCGCCCCGGGGACACCGGTGACTTTGACGGCCGCGCCGGCCGCGAATTCAACCTTTGCCGGCTGGTCCGGAGCGTGCTCCGGCAACCAGGCGACCTGCGCCGTCACCATGAACAGCAACCTGAGCGCGGGCGCGGCGTTCAATCTCAAATACTACGTTATCAGCGCTACCGCAGGCCAAGGCGGCTACATAAGTCCTTCGGGTACGGTGAATGTCGTGTCGGGAGGGAGTCAGACTTTTACGATCACGCCGAATACGCGATACAGGATCTCGTATCTGCTGGTCGACACCAGTCGGGTAGCCGCAGCGAGCACGTACACCTTCACCAAAGTCACGGCAAACCATCAGATAATGGCGGTGTTCTCCAGGAGGTGACCCGAGGGCGGTCTGTGCTGCGACCGTTTCCTACTTCCCCCTCAGCGCATCCCAGCTCTTCAGCATCTGGCGGGCCATGACGAGCTGAACATCGTCTTCGTCGTTCTTGACCGTGAGGTCCGGATTGAGAG
Source organism: uncultured delta proteobacterium (assembly GCA_963729685.1). Lineage (GTDB taxonomy): Bacteria > Desulfobacterota > Syntrophorhabdia > Syntrophorhabdales > WCHB1-27 > BOG-1155. The sequence goes on from CAVSOX010000003.1 coordinate 2,366, forward strand.
CGGGAGCAGATACGTCCGATTTCTTTTCATCCGATGTCTTTTCGTCGGGCTTCTTTTCCGCGGGCTTCTTCGTCCCCTCCAGGTGTTTCTCCAGGTCTTTCTCTTTCAGAGGCGTATATTTGTCGCCTTTCTTCCTGGTGAAATCGTTTTCAACCACGATGTCGGGGTTGATGCCGTCCGCCTGGATCAGACGGCCGGAGGGCGTGTAATATTTTGCGGTAGTGAGCCGTACCGCGGAGCCGTCGGCCAGAGGGATGATGGTCTGCACCGACCCCTTGCCGAACGTTTTCGTCCCGACGATGATCGCCCTCTTCGAATCTTGCAAGGCCCCTGCGACGATCTCCGAGCCGCTCGCGCTGCCCTCGTTTACCAGGACCACCAGCGGCCCCGTATAATCATTCTTTTTGTGCGCGGCGAAAGTCACTTTCTCGTCGGGCTTCCTGCCCTCTATATAGGTGATCAGGCCATCGGAAATGAACCTGTCGGATACCTCGACCGCCTGATCGAGAAGTCCTCCGGGGTTGTTTCGAAGGTCGAGGAGGATGCCCTTGAGGCCGCCCTTGGCCGATTTTTGCACTCCTTGATCGCCGCGTCCAGGTCCTTTGCCGTCTTTTCCTGAAACTGGATGATGTGGATATACCCGTATTTATCGTCGAGCATCCTGTACTTCACGCTTTTCACCTGGATGATATCGCGAAGCACTTGAAAATCCTTGGGAAAATTGAAGCCTTCCCTCATCACGGAGAGTGTGACGGATTTGCCCTTCTGTCCCCTGATAAGCTTTACCACGTCGACGAGGCTCATATTTTTCGTGGGCTTGTTATCGATCCTGATGAGCATGTCGGCGGGTTTCAAACCGGCCTTGAAGGCGGGCGTATCCTCAATGGCCGTGATCACCGTCGGCACCCCGTCCTTTATGGTGACCTCTATGCCTATGCCTCCAAACTCGCCTTTCGTCTCCGTCTGCATATCCTTATACATGTCGGGAGTCAGAAAAGACGAGTGAGGGTCGAGAGATTCGACCATCCCCTTGATGCCGGCGTAGATCAGGTCGCGGTCTTTGACCTGGTCGACATAGTTCTTCTTCACTATGTCGAGCACATCGGAGAACGTCTTCAAGTACTGGTATGCTTCTTCTCCATCGGCGTTCTTGACGATCTTGTTTCCCTGGGCACCGACCAGAAAGCCCACCAGAAAAACGACTGCCACCAGGAGGCCTATGGAGAGTTTTATCTTTTTGCGCATGTCGATTGAACCTCCTTTGAGACTAGAAGTCATAATACTATATATTTCACTCACTTTCAATTTGATTCGGTGCATGCTATATTCATCCCGTGGAAACCGTTTTCGTCGCGATGAGCGGCGGCATCGACAGTGCATATTCGGCCTGTCTGCTGAAAAAGCGGGGATATAAAACGGTCGGCTTCACCTTTGACCTGCTGCCCCGAGGCCTCCGGAGCGAATCCAACCCCAAGGTATGCTGCTCGGCGATAAGCATGGACAGGGCGAGACGCATAGCAGACCGCCTCTCTATCCCGCATTACGTGATCAACATGCAGGAGGAGTTCGAATACCACGTAATCCGGAAATTTGTGGATGAGTACGCAAAGGGGCGGACGCCGAACCCCTGCGTCCTCTGCAACAGGCATATAAAATTCGGATCGTTTTTCAAAAAGGCGCTGGCCATGGGTGCGGACAGGGTGGCGACGGGCCATTACGCGCGCCTGGAAGAGACGCCGCAGGGGCTTGTCCTGAAGAAAGGGAAGGACAGGGCGAAAGATCAATCGTATTTCCTCTATCCCGTCCCGACCGCGGACCTCCCCCGCCTGATCTTCCCCCTCGGGTCATACACGAAGGAGACGGTGCGCCGCGAGTTTGCCGGATGCGTCCGGGGGCAGGCGGAGATGCGGGAAAGCCAGGATATCTGCTTCGTCCCCGGAAACGATTACCGCGGGTTTATCGGCCGGTTCATCCCCAGGAGGAGAGGGCAGGTCGTCACAGCGGATGGCGCCCCGGTGGGATATCACGAAGGGGTCCACCTCTACACGGTCGGGCAGCGGAGGGGCATCAATATTCCAGGCAAGGAGGCTCTTTATGTGATAGAGTTGAGGGCGGAAGAGAACCTCCTCGTGGTAGGCCCGAAGGACCGGTTGATGCGAAGACGGCTGGTCGCGGACGAGGTCAACATGCTCACCTCACGGCTGCAGGGAGAGGCATGGGCACGGGTGCGCTACAGGCAGAAGGAGGAGCCGTGCTCCTATGCGCTGCGGGACGGCATGCTGGAGGTAGTCTTCCACCGGCCGATCTCCGCCATAACCCCCGGCCAATCGGTTGTCCTCTACGACGGGGAGACCGTGCTGGGAGGGGGGACGATAAGGCTGACGGGCTGATGACGAACAGCCCGGACCCCGGTTTTCGCCGGGGTGACAAGTAAAATGGGATTTTTTCACATGGGATACGGGAAGCTTTTACGCAAAGAGACGGCCCTCTGCGTCCTGGCCGCTCTTGCGGTCTCATACCTCGTTTTCTTCTACAACCTCGGCGGCTATTCACTGAAGGAGCCCGATGAGGGCAGGTACGCGGAGATCCCCCGGGAGATGGTCGAGCAGGGCGCGTATGTCGTCCCCCATCTCGATTACGTGCGCTATTTCGAGAAACCGCCCCTTCTCTACTGGACGTGCGCCGCGTCGTACAAGCTCTTCGGAGTCAGCGAGTGGTCTTTCAGGTTCCCCAACGCCGTGGCCGCCCTCGCATGCGTGCTGGTCACGGGCCTCTTCGCGGGCCGATGGTTTTCGGCCCGCGCCGGCCTTATATCGGGCCTCATACTCATGACCTCTTTCGGCTTTTTCGCGTTGGCCCGCGTCGTCACGATCGATATGCTTTTCTCCTTTCTCCTCTTCTCCTCTCTTGCGTGTTTCTATGAATTCTACAGGGGGAGAAGACGTCCTTTCCTCTACCTCTCCTGGGCGGCCCTGGCCCTCGCGGTGCTGGCGAAAGGCCCTGTCGCGCCCGTGCTCCTGGGCGCCTCGGTCGTCCTTTTCCTGGGGCTCGAAAAAAACCTGCGCTTTTTGAAGGAGACGGCTTCACCGAGAGCGATTCTCCTCTTCGCGGTAATCGCCCTTCCCTGGTTCGTCCTCATGTGCGTGAAGGAGAAGCAATTCGCTCAGTTCTTCTTCATGGACCAGCACGTCCTCAGATTTCTGACGACGAAGCACAGCAGGTCCGGCCCTCTCTCCTACTTCCTCCCCGTCTTATTCGGGGGCCTGTTTCCCTGGTCGATATTCATTCCCAGGGCTGTTGTCTTCTTTTGGCGAAAAAGAGAGATGCGGCTGCTCCTTATCTGGTCGCTCGTCGTTTTCGCGTTCTTCAGCGTGTCGGGTTCGAAGCTGCCCCCCTATATCCTCCCGCTTTTCCCCGCCCTTTCGATTGTCCTCGGCTGCCTTTTCGACGGGCAGTGGCGCGCCTGGGTGCCCACGGGACGCGAGCGTATCGTCTATGCCGTATTTTTCGCGTGTCTTGCAGGTGGTGGCCTTGTCTTCGGGAGCGGCCTCCCCGGCAGGTATCTCCCCGACGCGGCGGACGTCGTCGCCCTCGCAAGCGATATCCGGGGTCTGTCGTTGGGGATGTCCCTTGTCTCCTTCGTCATGCTTTTCATGCTCGCCCGCACACGCATGCGCTCCTTCGGGTCCCTCTTCTTCATGCTTGGCGCCTTCTCCCTCTCCGTGGTGATAGGGATCATGCTCCACAGCCATGTCGTCGACCGCGTGAACACGACAAAAGGGTTGGCGGCGGCGATACAGAAGGCGGGCAAAGAGCACGCGATTGTCGTCAATTACGGCTCTTTCGACGAGACCCTGCCTTTCTATTTGGGCAAGAGGACGTATCTTGCCGACTTCACCGGCGAGTTGGAGATGGGCTCGACGTATCCCGATTCGAAAGGCTTCTTTCTGAATCGGGATGAAACCGCCCGTCTGTTCCGCTCGGACTCACCGGTGTTCGTCGTGGTGAAAGAGAAGAGGCTTGCCGAAATGAAAAGAGCGGGCATCGAGGATGCAGCCATGATCTGTCAGGATGGGAGGTGCCTGATCGCCAACCGGAGTGCGGCCGTGACGCCGCGTCTCACACCCTCTTCGCGAAAGAAAGACACCTGATGGAGAAAGAGTTCGGGAAAGACTTGACCGTGGGGAGCATCCCCAGGCATCTTCTGCTCTTTTCGATCCCTATGCTGGCCGGCAACGCCATGCAAATCGGCTACGGCGTCGTCAACACCATCTGGGTCGGACATCTGGTCGGCGAGAATGCCGTAGGGGCAATAGGCGTCAGCTTCCCCGTGATCTACGTGCTCGTCGGGGTCTGCATGGGCATGTCGATGGCGACGACCATACTCGTCGCGCAGTTCTACGGGGCAAAAGAGTACCGCATGGTGGAAAGGGCGGTAGGCAACTCGTTTTCGCTGGCCCTGATAGTAGGCGCCGTGATGACGATCGCGGGCGTGCTTTCGAGCGACGCCCTCTTGAGGCTCATGGGGACGCCGCCGGAAAATTTCGCCATGGCGTCGGTCTACCTTAAAATAAACCTTGCGGGAATGGTCCTCCTCTATCTCGGCTTTCTCACAAATTTCATTCTCAGGGGCATAGGCGATACGGTCACCCCCATGGTCTTCATGTCCATAGGGCTGGGGCTGAACGCGCTCCTCGACCCGTTCCTGATAGGCGGCTTCGGGCCGTTCCCCCACTGGGGCCTGAAGGGGGCCGCCTGCGCCACATTGATCTCGCAGGCCGCGGCGGTTGCGGCAAGCATTTTCTACCTGAATCGCAGCCAGCACGTGATCGCTTTCCGTCCTTCGAAACTCCGCCTCGACGGCCACATGACGTTTCTGCTTTTCAAGATCGGCCTTCCATCGATAGTCCAGCAGTCACTCGTTTCCATCGGCAGCCTGGTGGTGACGGCATTTGTCAACTCCTTCGGCAGCTCGGCGACCAACGCCTTTGGTGCGACGGGGAGGATAGATATGATCGTTTTCATGCCCGCCCTGTCCATGAGTATCGCCGTTTCCGCTCTCACGGGACAAAACCTCGGCGCGGGCAGGCCCGAAAGGGTGAAGGAGGTATTCAAATGGGGGGTTGTCATGACGTCGTCCATCACCCTCTTCATATCGCTGGTCGTCGTTATCCTTTCGCGGCTCATACTGAGAATGTTCGGTCTCGGAGATGACGGCAGGGCCATGGACATAGGAGTCGAGTACCTGCGGATCGTCGGGTCCTGCTACATATTCTTTGCCATAATGTTTATATCGAACGGCGTCATAAACGGTGCGGGCCATACCATGGTGACAATGGCCTTCACCCTCCTGTCGCTCTGGCTGGTGCGGGTGCCCGCTGCATGGGTGCTCACGCGGACCGGCCTGGGGATCACGGGGATATGGGTGGCCACGGCGCTCAGCTTCGCGACGTCGTTGATAGCGAGCCTCGCGTACTACTTTTCGGGGAGGTGGAGGAAATCGACGATCATCAGGGGGCCGGCACCGGTAGCGTATATGGAGTGAGTTAGAGCGCTTCCGCGTTAAATCGCGCAATGCTGCCCGTTGCGAGGTTTTTTCGGTAAACCCGGACGAAGAGAAAGGACGTCGCGAGCAGATAGAGCAAGGAGAGAAAGGCGCCGAAAAGGAGATTCGAGCCGAAGCCGGCCGGCAGGCTGCCGGTGGCAAGCACGGCGCGGCAGGTTTCGAACACGTATGACGGGGGGATCAGTCTTGCGAAGGCCCGCAAGCCGGCCGGCAGGGTCGAAACGGGATAGTAGACGCCGGCAAAAATAGAAAGCACCAGGGGGATGGGCCAACCCAGCCATTCCGCCGAAGGCCCGAGCCGGAAAATGAGGGCCGAGACAAAGATGCCCATTGCGACGCCGAAGATCAGGAGTATCAGCATGAAGGGCAGCAGCAGCACGCCGATGCGCAGCACGTGGTAGCCGAAGGCCGCCGAGGCTACGACCACCATGGCGAGGAAGGCGGCCAGCCCGGTCGCTATGCTCGTCAGGACAAGACCGCTCAGATATTCCCTCACCTTTAAGGGGGAGGCGAAGAAGTTGATGAGGTTCTGACTCCAGACGTCCTCCAGAAAGGCCATCATTATCCCGTTCTCGATCCTGCTCATGAACTCCCATAAGACGATAGCCCCCAACGCCACGGTGACGAAACCGAAGGTGGCCTCGCCCAATGAGCCGAGGTACTTACTGATAAAACCCCACTGGATGATGTCGATGATCAGCCACAAGAAGATGCTGACCAACCGGGTGGGGTTGCTCTTGAGCAGGAAGAGCTGCCGGACGAAAATGGCAAGGGTCCTCGAAAGACTCATCATTCCTTCAGTGAGACCGGCTCGCGCGCCACGGTGATGAAGAGCTCTTCGAGGTCCTTCTTCCCGTGCGCGGCCGGCAAGGTGTTCGGGTCGCCGCTCAAAAGGATCTTTCCATGGGACAGAAAAAGGACGCGGTCACAGACTGCTTCGATCTCGTTCATATTGTGCGATGTCCAGAGTATTCCCGCCGGGGTCTTGACGGCATATTCCTTTATTTTTTCACGGACGAGGCGCGAAATGCTCGGGTCCAGCGAGGCGGTCGGCTCGTCGAGGAGCAAGAGCTTCGGCCGGTTCATGAGCGCCTTGGCGAGATTGAGGCGGCTCAGCTCTCCGGAAGAGAGGAGCCCGGCCTTGGTGTGCTCAAAGTGCACGAGGTCGAATTCTTGCAATAAGGCGCTTATTCTCTGCCGGATAGATTTGATCCCGTAGAGAAGGGCGAAGACGTAGAGGTTCTGGCGGACGGTGAGGTTGGCGGGAACATGGGCATACACGGCCGCAAAATTGACCTTCTTGCTGATGTCCGACCTCCGCTTTTCGATCGTTTTACCCAATATCCTGATCATTCCGCCTGTCGGCGTCAGAATGCCGAGGACCATGTTGATGGTGGTTGTCTTGCCTGCCCCGTTCGGGCCGAGGAGACCGACTATCTCCCCCTCGTGCACGGAAAACGAGAGACTGTCGACCGCCTTGAAAGAATCATATTCTTTCGTCAGGCCGGTAATGTTCAGGATGACGTGGTCGGTCATAGACAAGGGTCCATTATATATACCATATAGAATGTACAGACGAACGGCGCCAATTGCAAAAAAGGCGCAAGGCGAAAGGCGGGCGGCGAGATGGCTGCCGGATTGACCGAAGAGGTAAGCCTGTCCTATGTGTGTGAATGATGCGCCGCTAACGCGTGCAGCAGACGCTCCGGTACCGGGGCGATTTTTCTCGATCGGTAGTTGAAGGCGACCAGGCCCGTCTCGGCAAGTGCGAGCACCTTGTCACCTTTCCTGACCCTTTGAAACGCCGTGAAACTGTGGCCGGTGAACGCGCCGAAATGCGTATCGATCACGATCTCGTCGTGAAGAAGTACTTCCGCCTTAAAGTTGACGACTAAATCGGCGATGATGATGCCCGTGATGCCGTCTCCGAGGTCCACCTCGGTCAGGCCAATCGAGGCAAAGACATCGGCCCTGGCGGCGCTCGCGAGTATGATGAGATTGTTGCTGTGCAGGTGGTTGCCGATGCTGAGGTGCTGCGGCTCAACTCTTACGGGATAATGGAATGCGTACTGCTCCTGCTCGGCCAGCTTTACCCGCGCCATCCGCCTTCCTCGCCTTTGTCCCTTAGCCGCCTGCCACCAGGTGCAGCAGGAAGACCTCCGCGTTGTCCGGCACCGGGGCCTTGTCGAATTCGCGGCCGGTGACGGCCTTGCCGTCGACCCGGGCCAATGCGTAAGGATACGGGTCGTTCAATTCACTGAGAAGGTCGGCGACGGTCATCCCCTCGCGCCACGCCAGGTTTTTGCCGTTGACCCTCACCATCATGCAACCCCGTGGGCCTTCAATACTTCCAGGACTTCCGGAAAGTCGATGCCGAGCCGTCTTACCGTGGCAAGGGTGGGAATGCCGTCCTTTGTCCAGCCCCTTCTCTCGTAGACGGCATCCTTGAGCTGTTCGTACCTCTCCTCGCGCAGCCGCCTGAGAAGCGCCACCTTTTCCTGCGTTTCCTTCCCCTCGATGTCCAGGTTGTAGAGGTCTTTCAGTTGGCCGTCGTAGCGCTCCGCCCTCGACTCGTACTCCTCGACGGTTACCGGACCCATGGCGCGGTAAGGGATCGCGTCATGCTCCCTGCGGCCGAAGCCCATCTTCAGGCAGAAGACCCTTTGGAAATTATATACTCTTTCGCTCATGGTGATCAGGTCGCCGGGCGCCACTTTCCTGCCCGTCACCGCGCTGAAGTACTCGGCGTACCACTCCACGTGCTTCATTACCTTCGCAGGCTCCGCCGTCTCTCTGTTGTCGGCGGGCGTGACGTCGTTCCACGGCAGCTTGCAGAGACCGCAGAGGCCGAACCAGGTGCGGAAGAGGGGAAACCAGTGGAGGGCCTCGGCCTTCTTGTCGAAGGTGGGCAGGAAGTTGTAGACCATGTCGAGGAAAATCAGCCATGCCTCGTCGTGCTGCGGTCCTTTCAGGGCCAGGCCGTAGCCGCCCTGCTGCGCAAGGGACTCCTTGCTCATATATTCGGAAAACTCCAGGCCCTTGGCCTCCATGCCGATATCCGCCATGACTGCCGGGTCCGCCCCGTAACTCGCCGCGAATATCTCCTTCATCCTCCGGACCGCCTGACCCACGACCGCGCCGAACCCCTCGCCTTTTGCCATCTGGTGGAGCAGCGTGAGGACGCTTTCCCTGTTGCCGAAAGAGAGGTCTAACCCGCCCGTATGCGTCGTGTTGATGAGGCCCGTCTCGAAGCACTCCATGGCAAAGGCGATGCTTGTGCCCACGGAGATCGAGTCGAGGCCGTAGGTGTCGCAATAGAAGTTCATCTCGACCACGAAAAGGGGGTCGAAGATGCCGAGGTTCGACCCGCACCCCGCGATGGTCTCGTACTCCGGCCCGTCGACGAAGACCTTCTGCCCTTTGTAAGGCCCGCTCACGGGCACGAAATCTTTTACCCCGTGGGCGCATGAGAGGGTGCAGCCGATCCAGCAACCGTCGAAGCCCTTGTCGAAGAGGCCCCGAAAGACCTCCTCGCCCATGGCGGCCGCATCCGGGTGGCGCCCGTAGCGGTAATTATGGACGGGCAGGAGGTCGTAGTCGTTCATGATGGTCACAAGATGGGCGGTGCCCACCGAGGACATGTGGTTCTGCTTCGGGTCCTGCTCCACGATCTCCTTCGAATGGAGTTTTGCGACCTTCTTCAGCGCGGTCGGGTCCGCCGGGTTGTTCGTGGAGAGGGTGACCGTGTGCCAGCGGACGACAATCGCGGCGAGCCCCTTATCCGCGAATACGGTCCCCACGCCCCCTCGGCCGGCCTGCTTGAGCCTGCTCCGCGATCGTTTTTGATCATACCACGAGAAATTGAGGCATCCGATCAGGGTATGGCGCGCCCCCGGTCCGGTCGTCACGACGGAGATGTCCCTCGGCTCTCCCATGCCGAAATAGTCCGTGAGGAGCGCCGCTCTCTCATGGGCCTGCTCGGGCAGCCCCACGGCCTCCAGGATTTGGACCTGCCCCTCGATGCCGTCGATAAAGATGATTGTCGGGACGTTCGCTTTGCCCCGGATCTCGAGGGCATCGAAGCCGGAGAACTTGAGGTAGGGACCGAAGTAGCCGCCCACGTTGGAATCCATCACGGAGCCGGTGGTAGCGGAGATGGCGGTGACGATGCTCTTGCCGGAGCCGGGATAGATGGGCGTGCCGCCGAGGGGGCCGGAGGCGATGCAGAGGGCGTTCTCGGGGTTGTTCCACCGGGTGCTCCCTTTCACCGCGTGCCACAGGAGCCACAGGTCGAGGCCCTTCCCTCCCACGAAGACCTCTTTTATCCGCTCGGCCACCGGTCTGACGGCGATCTCCCGATCGGAGAGGTCGACATGCAGGGTCCGGTTCGCGTAGCCCCTCTCTATAGGCGGTTTCTCGTAGCCGAGTCTCTTCATCTCACGAGCGGTGAACGTAGCCATTATCTGTAATCCCTCTCCTTAGAACGCCGCATTGCCACGGACATATCAGGGACCGTGCAAGAAACGGATATCCTCGGGGCCTGCCCGTCCCGGCCGTCCGCCGGAAACGCGAGGATCCCGTGACATCGTTTCTTCCCTGTTCTTAAGGGTTTCGACCGGACGGCTCTTGGCTCACCCGGGCGTGCAGAGAAATTATCATGCGAAAATGCCTGTGTCAATATCAAAACCGGGGGCAGGGCGGGTCTTTAGCGGAACAGATCGTCGGGGCTGCACCCGCAGCCGCAAGCGGCAAAGCGGCTGCTTTCTTTGAGAATGGCATCGACCAGCATCTCCGAGAGGCCGGTCGCGTCCCAGGGAAGAGGAGAGTCGTTGATCTTTATTGTATCGGCAGCCTGCGGGTCGTCTCCGGTCAGCGTGACCTCCCGGAAGTCGAGTCTGCACCTGCATTGTCCTCATGAAAGGCCGCATGATTTCGATAGTGCCCTCGATAAGATCCCGGTGGTCCGCAGGTCCGGGCGCAGAAAGGTCCTTTCCCGTCGCCGTGCAACCACTCGATCAGTATCCTCTTCGTACCGCCTCCTGCGTCATCGGTTCCTAATCTATGCCGCCCCTGTCGGCGTTGTCAAGCGGCATTGCCCTTCTTGCGGTTGGTGTCGACGCCGCAGTTTCCCGGCCTGCAATGGTCTTCAGATTTCTCTTGCATTCCGGGAGTACGAAATGGTAATCGATACATGAGACTTGCTGCGTCATCAGGGACCTCAGCCGGCGGGCGAAGCCGCGAGGATAATCGGCAGCAGGCGCGGACCCGTACGGCGTGACATGCACCACAGGAGGCAGACGGTCTGCATGCGCCTGCATCATCCCTTTGGGCGAAAAGGGGGCTTCCCGTGAGTATCAGGATCGCAGGTCCTCTATGTCGGGCAGGCGTTCTCCTCGTCGCGCTCCTTTTGGTTTCGGCTGTCGCGTGGGCCGAGACCAAGTCTCAGGACAGGCACGGGGCCGAGCAGCTCGTGGTGAAAAACATCAGGCCGGGACAGGATGTCACGGACCATGAGTGGGGGATCGTACGGCTCGAGATAGGCCTGGAAAAGAAGGGGGCGCCGGACAGCGGCAAAAAGACGAAGGTCCCGCGAAGCCCTCTTAAAGTCAAGGTGGACAACAGGGAAGTGAGCCTGCTACGTCGTCGACTCCGCAACGGGGTACGACGGCAGGAAGACGTATGCCTACAGGACCGTCGCTATTCGGCTTGGGGCGCAACCGGGCCCGAGGGTCATTACGGTCCTTTGCCACGGTCTCGTCAAGATCATCCCCGTCAACTACAACCCTTCGGGGCAGCTCGAATTCGCGGACCTGTACGACCACCAGGCGATCTTCGGCAACAAACCGGTGACGATACACTGGTTTGGCTGCTACCTCTCGAAAGAGAGCGTCAAGATCAGCGTCAACAATGAGGCGGTGCCGGTGGACATGGACCTTTCCCTTGACGCGCCCGAGTTGCTCGCGGGACGGATATCGCCCGGGAAGAAGTTGAAGCCGGGGGCGAATAAGGTAAGGATAGAGGCCCTGGACATAAGGGGCAATAAGCGGCAGCGGGATCTGGTTTTTCACTACTATCCGGATAACAGGGTTCCTCTGGGTGATGAGTTTAGCCTCAGCCTCGGCCTCGAAGAGCCGAAAAACGGCCCCTTCTACGATGCGGTCGTCGAAGGGGGGAGCATCCAGAGGACGCGCCGGTTGGATCAGCGGCCGGGACCGGAGAGGATGGGGGGCCAGATGATCATCCCTCCGGGAAAGGCCGTCCTTGCATGGTTTAAAGCGGTACGACCGGGAGAGAGCACCATCGCGACTATGGTGAAGCAATACTCGACAGACGAGCCCATAAAGGTGGAGAGGGCCCGCGTCGCTGTTTATTCGAAGGCGTCCTCTTCCGAAACCCGGCCAGGGGACCTTTTAGGTCTGGAAAAATATCTTCGACATCTCCCGTTCAGGCCCCCGGTACGGACCGATCATTGAGCTGCATGATGGACAGCTCATGCATCTTGCCTTTGTGCCTCCAGTCTATCTGTATTATAGTATAGCCAGGAGGGACCAGTATGATGAGGAAAAGAAGCCATTTCGTTCGCTGGGTCTTTATTCAGGCCTGCATGATCCTGCTACTGGGTTTGGCGGGCAGTGCCGAGACCGCCGATTGGCGCACCGCCACGCCGCTACCCGATGATTTGAAGATCGAGCCGCCCGGACCCGGCGTCACTGCCTCGGTCGCCAGAATGTCGGGCTCGTGGCAAGGTGAGCTGGCGTGTTGACTGCCCGGCCAAACAACTACGGTGGTAGTTGAAAAGCTGGGTCTCGAAGGTGTGACGGCGGTTTATTCCTGGGGCCGGTATAGGCGCGCCGAGCCGGGCTGGCGGAGGATCACGGGTACTATCCAGGGAGACAAGATCGTCCTCAAGTTCGGGGAGCCCCCTCACGATTCGACAATGTATCTCGATACGCCTGACGGCAAGACGCTTTACGTGAAGTGCGTGGAAAAGGACGGCATCATGCGCGGTGCGTTCGACAAAAAAGAGTGACCTCGCGACGGCCGGGAAATAATTTCTTTTCCCGGCCGCTCGCCCCACCCCTTCTTTTCCTGTTGATTTTTCGACGCTAATTTAGTAAACTCATGTGTAGTAGTCCGGTAGATACTCCTCGCGACACTTTGCCTTAAGGATTGTTCCGCATGCGCCGCTACCTCATATTTGCCCTTGTCGGTCTGGGGCTGCTCATGTCTTCGATCGACGCCACGGTGGTGGCCGTGGCCTTCCCCAAATTCATCGAGGATTTCGGTGCCACCATCCTCTGGGCAGCGTGGACCATTTCGATCTACTATATCGCGGTGACCATGTCGATGCCACTCATGGGGAGCCTGAGCGACAGCTTCGGCAGGAAACGGGTGTTTCTGATCTCGCTGGGTCTCTTCACCGGCAGCTCGCTTGCCTGCGGCCTGAGCCCCAACATCCACGCGCTGATAGGATTCAGGTTCCTCCAGGGCATCGGGGGAGCGGCCTTCCTCCCCACCGCGTCAGGGATAGTGAGCGAGTACTTCCCGGAAAGCCGGGAGAGGGCGATCGGCCTTTTTACGAGCATCTTCCCGATAGGGGGACTTATCGGCCCGAACCTCGGAGGGTGGATCGTGAGCCGCTATTCCTGGCGCTACATCTTTTATATCAATCTGCCCATCGGCATCATCCTGATCGCCTGCATCATGATGCTCCTCAAGGACTCCAGGACCGTATCCCGCCCCCGCATAGACCTTGTCGGGGTCTTCTCCATGAGCGGAGTCATACTCTTTCTCATGTTCGGCCTGAACGTCATCGGTGAGAGCACTGAGGCCCGCTCCCTCCTCTTTGCCGGGGTCTTTTTGGGCCTGAGCTTTTTCTCGCTCTTCGTATTTTTGCGCCGGGAGAAGAAAGAAACAAACCCGATCATGGACATCGCCCTGCTCCGGTCGACCCCATTTCTGGCGGCAAACGTCCTCAACCTGGTTTTGGGCGCCGGAGTTTTCGGGATCTTCGCTTTTGTGCCTTTTTATGCGACGTCGGTCCACAAACTCTCGACATTGATGAGCGGTATGATCCTGACTCCCCGGTCCATAGGGATTATTCCCGCCTCCGCCCTCACCAGCTTTCTTCTGAAGCGATGGGGCTACCGGTGGCCCATCATAATAGGATTGAGCCTCGCCGCTTTTTCAACGATCCTTCTCGCGCCCGGCCGGTTATGGGAAATAGTGGGCATGCGGTTCAGCATCGTGGAGATACTGTCGTTCCTGGTGCTGCTGACAGGGGTCGGGATGGGCATCATGCTCCCTGCCGCGAATAACGCCTGCATTGAGTTGCTGCCCGAGAAGGTGGCCACCATCGTGGGGCTTCGGGGAATGTTCAGGACCGTGGGAGGGGCGCTGGGGGTTTCGTTGATTACCTTTATTCTCCATACAAGCGCCAACCCGGTCAATGGCTTCCGGGCCACCTTCACCTTTTTCGGTCTCGGCCTCTTGTGTGCTATTCCCCTCGTTTTCTTTATGCCCGCAGGGAGACAAAAAAGGGGATAGGCGTTTCCTATAGCGATCATAGAGCGAGAGCCTCGCCGGAAGATAGTGAGTCAAGAATGTGATTTATTAGCATATTTTTTGTCTTGACAGACCCCTATCGATGATGATAAAAAGATTTGTATAGAAAACATGTATAACGCTCCCGTACTAAGAAAAGGAATCGAGATACTGAGGTTGGTCTCCCGCACGAATGAGCCCCTCGGCGTGAGCGACATCTCCCGCAAACTCTCCATTGTAAAAAGCACGACCCTCGGCATACTCAAGGCCCTCGAAGAGGAGGGTTTCCTCGTACAGGACCGGATGACGAAAAAGTATGTGCCTGGGAGCACCCTTTTTGAATTTTCGAGGAATGTCCTGAGGAGCATGGAGCTGCCTTTTGCGGCGAAGCCGTTTCTCGAAAGACTTGCGGAGCAGGTGGACGAGACGGTCATCCTGGTGGCGCGGGAGCACGAGAATGCGTACCGCGTCCTCGAAGTGAGCGAGCCGAAGAAGGAGCTGAAGATCACGGTCCCCGTGGGCACGCGTTTTCCCCTCTACGCGGGCGCTCTGGCGAAGATATTTTTCAGTCAGATGACGAACGAGGAAATTGTCCGTCTCGTGGGGGAGAACCCCCCGCCGAAATATACGGACCACAGCGTGACCGGGCTCGAAGAGCTGCTGGGTCAGGTGGAGCAGGTGCGGGAGCGCGGGTACGCGACCGACCTGGAAGAGTACCGGAAGGGGGTACGGGGCCTCTCGGTGCTCGTGTTCCGGGGCAGCCGCGCCTGCGGCGCGATCTCGATCTTCGGCCTCGCCAGCTCTATGGAGGACCAGCGGTTGCCCGACATAATCCACCACATGAAAGACGCTGCCCGGCTGATCACCAGAAAAGTGACGCTCATGGCGGAGGATTCGGGTGGTCCCGGCGGAGCCAATGGCGCGGGCGATCCTCCCTCTTCGACGGGATAAACGCTTTTGTGAGGGGGAACGACCCGCAAGCGGGTGCCCCGATGCGGCTTTGCCGCTGGAAGGGGGCGCCGGGTACCCGCGAAGTGGGTGCCCAACGATTGTTGAACGAGTGAGACTGTCAGGAGAGGTACCTTAATTCACGCGGGAAGGAGCACACTGGATGAAGCAGCGTAGCGGTATACCTTTATTTACCGAAAGGGGGTAACATGCAAAACAGGAAGCAGTTGGAAAAAATCGTGGGCAAGCAGAACATAAGCGACGCGAAAGAGACGCTGGCGCGTTATTCGCGTGACCACAGCCTGGTTCCTCCGGCAATGCCCGATCTTGTCGTGCAGCCGAAGGACGCCGAGGAAGTCGGGGCCATCGTAAAGTGGGCCAACGAGAACGACGTTCCCTTGATCCCTGTCAGCTCGGGAGTCCATTTCTACGGCTGTACGATACCGAAGCAGGGCGGGGTCGTTGTCGATCTGACCAGGATGAACAAGATCTTCGAGATCGACGACTACAACAGGCGGGTAAGGATCGAACCCGGGGTTACCTGGGGGCAGCTTACGAAGGAGTTGGAGAAGAAAGGCATGAGGATGATCATGCCCCTGTTGCCGCCGGCGAACCGGTCGGTGCTCACCGATTACCTGGAGCGGGAAGTGCCCACCAACACCGTCTACGACTACGGCGAGCCGACACAGAGCTTCGAGCTTGTCTGGCCGACGGGTGAGGTCTTCAGACTCGGGTCGGCAAGCGTGAACGGCTATCCGGACTCGAAGTCAAAGGGGGCGAACCCATCCGGTCCGGGTCTCGACTTCTATCGCTTCCTCCAGGGGGCGCAGGGCACCATGGGCATCGTGACCTGGATGAACCTGAAGAGCGAGTTTGCGACGAAGATCGATAAGATTTACTGCGCGCCGGTCGACGACCTCGCGTATGCGCAGGACTTCCTGTACAGGCTGTTGCCGAGGAGAATAGGGCAGGAGGTAGTCCTCCTGAACAACGTGGACCTGGCCGCCATCTTAGCCGAGAATTGGCCGGACGACTTTGAGAAGCTGCGCGCCACACTGCCGCAGTGGTCGCTCATCATGGTGATCAGCGGAGTTATGCGGAGGCCGGAAGAGAAGGTGGCCTACGAAGAGAAGTTCCTCAAAGAGGTGATGAAGAACGAGTTCCAGAAGATCAAGCTCACGGACAACCTTCCCGGTTTCCCCGGCGTCGGGCGCAAGCTCTTGTCGCTGCTGCGCAAACCATGGCCCGCGGAGAAAACCTACTGGAAAAACGCATGGAAAGGCGGAGCCCAGAGCCTGTTCTTTATCGCGAGACCGGTTGCCACGCCGGTTTATGTCGACATAGTGGAAGAGGTGGCGGTGAGATACGGCTATCCCATGGCCGACATCGGCATGTATATCCAGCCCATAGAGCACAACCGCGCCGCTCACGTGGAGTTCACGTTCTTCCACGACCCGGACGATGCAGACGAAAAGGCGGCGATTGCGGGTCTTTATCGGGAGGCGGCGAAGGCCCTGATGAATGAAGGGGCATTTTTCTCGAGACCTTACGGGGAACTGGCCCCGATGGTATACGAGAGAGCCGCGGGCTACACGACGGCCCTGAAGCGGGTAAAGAAGGTCTTCGATCCGAAGAATGTCCTGAACCCCGGAAATCTCTGTTTCTAAGGAGGATATGATGCCAAAAGATCGCTTTGACACACCGAAAACACCGGTCGCCCTGGATGTGACCGATTTGAGTAATTTTGCTTATGACATGAGCCGCTGCATCAAGTGCAAGGGATGCTACTGGGTAGAGCACACCTATATGCCCGGGGTGCGGTTCAGCACGAGGTGCCCCAGCAACGTGTGGAATGATTTCGACTCGTACGGCGCCTTCGGGAAATGCAGGATCGGGCTTGCCGTGCTCGATGGGAAGCTCAAGTGGACGCCCAAGCTGCTCGAGATCATCTACGCCGACCCCCTGTGCGGCGCATGCGACGTGGGCTGCAAGAGGAACCTCGATCTGGAGATAGAGCTGATCCTTGAATCATTGAGGATAAGGGCCGTCAAGGACGGCGCCGGCCCGATGCCCGCGCATAAGAAAGTGGCGGGTAACATCGCGAGCGTGCACAACAGCTTTGGGGCGCCGGTCGCGAACCGGAAGAAATGGATCACCAAAGGCGTCAAGGTAGCCGACAAGGCAGACACACTCTACTTCGCCGGCTGCTCCGCATCGTACCGGAACCCGGAGATCGCCCAGGCGACCGCGAAGATATTGAACGGCTCGGGCACGCCTTTCATGACGTTGGCCGATGAGCGGTGCTGCGGCAACATGGTCTATTCGGTCGGCATGATCGACGAGGCGCGGAAGATCGCGAAGACCAATATAGAGATGGTCAAGAAGACCGGGGCGAAGAGGCTCGTGACCGCCTGCGCCGAGTGCTACAGGACGTGGAAGGTCGATTATCCGAAGATGCTCAATATCCCGACCAGCCAGTTGGGCTTCGACGTCGTCCATCTCGTGGAATATGCGGATGACGCGCTCAAGGCGGGTAAGCTGAAGCTCACCAAGCCGCAGGATATCAGGATGACGTACCACGATTCGTGCGGCATAAGCAGGCTTTCAGACCCCTGGACCCCCTGGAAAGGGACGAGGGGCTGGATGGGCATGGTCGAGCCCCGGCTCAAACGGCGGAGAGGGACCACCGGACTCTATAGCCAGCCGAGGAACCTGCTCGGCGCCATCCCCGGCGCTCAGGTGGTGGAGATGCCCCGTATAAGGGAAAACGCCTTCTGCTGTGCTGCCGGGCGTGGGACAAAGGCTGCGTTCCCGGACCTCGCGGACTCCTCCGCGAAGCTGCGGCTGGAAGAGGTGCGGGAAGTGGGCGCCGAGGTGCTCGTCTCCGCGTGCCCCTGGTGTAAGAATAATTTCGGCCAGGCGGTAAGGGAGAACGGCGACGCCGTAAAGGTGATGGATATCTCGGAAGTTATTCTTGCTTCTATGTAACGGTTGGGGGGACACTCCTCTCGCCCCTTGTTCTTCGGAGGGGTGTCCCCCCTCCAGATTTATCCCAAAGGAGGGACGCATGCCTATATCGAAAGAAGCATACAATGCACTTGAGGCGGTGGTAGGCGAGAAATATATATCCGATGACCCTGCCATCTGTGAAGGATACAGGTCGGGACCCGGAGGCTATGAGGCCGGGTGCGGCTACGAAAGGGTAATGACGACGATCCCCAAGGTCGTTGTCTTGCCCAGGAGCACGGAAGAGGTGCAAAAGATCGTGAGGATCTGCAACCGCTACAAGGTGCCCTACGTGCCTTACAGCACCGGCTTTTACGGACCGCGCTCCCACTGCCACGTGGAGAATGAGCTGCTCATCGACCTGAAGCGTTTGAATGACTATGAGATCGACGAGAAACACCTTTATGCGGTAGTCGGCACGGGCGTTATCTACTCGCCGTTTCAGGAAGAGGCGTTCAAACACGGCGGCTACGGCATTATCGGCGGCGGCGGCGCCCAGGCCTCGGTTATTGCGAACCTGATAGGCGACGGCTGGTCGCCCCTGTCCCACAGGGTAGGGCTGCCCCACCGGAGGATCCTCGGTACGGAGCTTGTCCTGCCCGATGGAGAGCTCGTGCGGATGGGTTCTCTGGCGGTCGGGGACGACCCCTTCTGGGGCGACGGCCCCGGCCCGGACCTGAGGGGGCTGCTCAGGGGGTTCACCGGACTCCGGGGGTGCCTCGGCATCGTCACGAAGATGGCGGTGAAGCTGCTGCCCTTCCAGCCGGAGAGGCTCGAGCCGACGGGCATTGCGCCGAATACGGGCCTGAAGCTGCCCGAGAAGCGCGTGAAATGGATCAACTTCCAGATGCCGACCAAGGAAGCCCAGGTGAAGGGTATGCTCGCCATAGGCCACGCGGAGGTCGGCGGCGCCGTGACGAAGGTGCCCCTCTTCTGGAGGGCGCTTGCCAAGGCGGACTGCAAGGAAGACTTCTGGGACATGTGGGGCAAGGAAAGCGCGGATACGATCAAGAACTTCTTCATCCTGCGCGTGCTGCTCATCGGCTTTACCTCAGAGGAGCAGATGGAGTACGACGAAAGGGTGGTCAACGACATCATGAAGGAGCTGGGCGGCATACCGAGACCGACCAAGCCGACGGACGAGTCGTGGCTCAAGAACGCGGACTCGGCGGGTATGTGGCTCATGACCGGCTCCTATATGTCGGTGGACTACATCATCGAGTCGATGTCTCAGGCAACGGTCCACGGCGAGAGCTACGCGAAGGTGAAGTGGAATTACACGCCGCCGTTGATGCCCGACTACGGCGACCCGGGATGGTTCCAGAGCTTCGAGCTGGGTCATCAGGGCTACTCGGAATTCCTCATTTATTGGGACCAGGACGAGAACACCGATGGGGTCGACCAGTTCTATGTCGACACGTCGAAGATGAACATCAAGGAGCGGTTCTATACGTCGCTCCTCGGACCTCACCAGCCCATGTACCTGACGGGACCGAAGTACGGGCCGAACTACCACCTGTTCATGCTCAAGGTGAAGGACGAGTTCGATCCTCTGTGGGTATGCCATCCGCCCGTACCGCTGGCGCACGACGAATTCGTGGACAGGGCGCCGTGGATGAAGAAGATGAAGGATTGGAAGAGCCCGAAAGAGCTGCCAATGCCGAAATGGTAAGCGCGTAAAGAAGGGCCACCCTCGCCGGATAAGGAAGGGCGGCTCGGACGAACCGAAGTGGCTGCGGGCCGGACCTGAAAGCAAGGTCCGGCCCGTTGTTTTTTGCTATTTCCCCAGGAGCCTGGCCAGATCGTCCATGGCGCGTCCGAACTCCGTCCATTGGCCGCGCTTCAACGCTTCCTGCGCCTGCTGGAATTCTTTCCGCACCCGTGCCAGCGCATCCTCCGAGGGGCGTGCCTGCACAGTGGGCGCAGGGGCTCCGTGGGCCCCGGGGCGACGGATGGAAGGCCGCTGAAAACGGCCCTGATCGCCTCATCCAGGCTGGGCTGCATCACGACGCGGTTGCCGTAGGCCGCGATCACCCTGATCAACTGAGGGATATTCACCTCCTCGGCGATGAGATAGACGGGCTCCACGTAGAGGAAAGAGTTTTCGATGGGGATGACGAGGAGATTGCCCCTGATCACCCGGGAGCCCCTCTGGTCCCACAAAGAGAGTTGCTGGGAGATAGTCGGCTCCTGGTCGATCATCGCCTCGATCTGCGTGGGGCCGTATATGAGGCGGTCCTTGGGCAGGCGGTAGTTGATCAGCTTTCCGTAATCCGGACGGTCACAGCCGGCCGCTATCCATGCGACCATATTTTCCTTCTTGAAAGGCGTCATCGGGAGCATGAGCAGGAACTGCAGCTTCTGCTGCCCCGGCAGCCTGATGAGCGTGTAATACGGGTCCATGAGGGAGGACTCGCTCCCGTGCTTCTGGCTGGGCAGGGCCCAGACGTCTTCCCTGTTGTAAAAAACCCTCGGGTCCGTCATGTGGTACGTCATGAGCCTGTCAACCTGGATGCGGAATATATCCTCCGGGTACCTTATGTGGCCGGTCAGGTCTTCGGACAGCGCGGCCAGCGGCTTGAAGGTACCGGGGAAGGCCCGGGCGTAGGCGGACAGGATCGGGTCTTCCGGATCGCTCACGTAGAAGGTGACAGAGCCGTTGTAGGCGTCGATCACGGCCTTGACCGAGTTGCGGATGTAGTTGAGCCTGCTCGAATAAGGGTCGGAATAGGGATAGCGCGAGGAGGTCGTGTAGCAGTCCTGTATCCAGAAAAGCCTCCCCTCGCTCACTACCAGGTAAGGATCGGGATCGAGGGAGAGAAAGGGGGCGATGAGGCTGACCCGCTCTCGTATGGTCCGGTAGAGCTGAACCCTGCTCTCCGGCGTGATGTAGTTCGACACGAGGATGTTCGAGTCGACGAGCTGCCAGCTGAAAAGCAGTTTTCTCCAGAAGCTGCTGAGGGGGATGCCCCCCTTCCCTGAATATCTCGTGTAGACGTTCTTGTCTCCCTGAGGGTAATCGAACTCCTCCACGCCCGTCCTGACGATGCGGTAGCCGGCCGTGCGCTCGCCATAATAGATGGCCGGCTGGTTGATCTTGAGGAGCGGCGATTCGGGCGGGAGGTCCTTGACCACCATGCGGGGCAAGTGCCCTTCCGTCGTTTCCGACACGTAGCACATGGCGAGGCCGTAGCCGTGGGTAAACTCCAGGTACTGGTTGACCCAGGTGCGCGCCTGCTGGAGGACCTGCTCGCTCAGCTCCCGGCCGGAAACCATTACCTGGCGGTATCCCTCGCCGGGGAGGAGATAGCGGTCGACGTCCACCTGGTAGAATCTGTAGTAGAGGCGCATCTCCTGGGTCTGCCTGAAGGCCTGGAGTACCGGCTTCCAATCCCAGAGGCGGACGTTCTTGAGGGTGTCGTTGTTTCGGGAAATTGCGCCGAGGGAAAGGTCGTTGACGGCGGAGAAAGGGCGCTCCTCAACCCGGTCGAGCTGGTATGCCTGCCGCGTGAGCCTGATGTTGTGCTCCAGGTAGGGCCTTTCGAGGGCCAGCTCGTTGGGCTGCACGATGTACGACTGGACCAGGGCCGGAATGATGCCGAGGACGACGACCATAAGGACAAGATAGGCCGCGATACCTCCGAGGACGACGGCGAGCCTCCTCTGCTTCAGGTTGACCAGAACCAACGCGGCGAGGAGCGCGGTGGCCGAGGCCATGGCCAGGAGACCGAGGCGCACGACATGGTAGTCGGTGTAGCCCACCCCGAAAACGGCCCCCCGCTTCGCGTAGAGGAGCGCAAAGATGTCGAGGAGGTAGCCGCTGCCCCATACCACGAGAAAAATGACGAACAGGATCGACAGGTGGACGAACATCCGCCCGTTCTTGAAAGAGGCGGTGCTCAAGGCCACCTGCCGGCTCGCCACGTAGCCGAGGAAGGTGAAGGGCATTGTAAGGAAAGCGAGGAAGGAGAGGCTCTTCTGTATCGCTTCGAAGGCGGGGAGACGAAAGACGTAGAAGCCGATATCCATGCCGAAGACAGGATCCGGCCGGCCGAACTGACCGCCCCAGATGCACCGGATGAAGGTATCCCAATCCGCTGAAAAGCCGAGGCCGAAGAGGAGCGCGACCAGCAGGGAGACAGCGACGCTGAGCAAGCCTATCCTGAGCGGCCTTGCGCCGAATTCGTAGACGTCCGCCATGTCCGGGCCTTGCACGCGGAGGAAGCCGGCCTTTTGGCTGCCCGCGGCGATCTTGAGGTTGATCCAGAGATAGAGAAAGACCGGCGCTCCTGCGGCCGCGAAGAGGAGGAGCTTTATCCAGATGAGGCGCAAAAAGAGGGGGCTGTAGCCGACTTCTTTCATCCAAAGCCAGTCGACGAGCCAGCCGGAGGCCTTCGACACGAGGGCGATGAGGACCAGAAAGAGGACGAACGCCCCGAACAGCTTGACGATCCTTGGATTCGGCATGTTCACGCCGGTGGCGCTGCCGCCTTCGCCTCCGTTGCCCTTTTGAGCATATGCCACGACAGCCTCCTTCGGTTCATTGTTTTAGCGAAAGCCCCTCGTTAAGTTAACCCGCCTTCACCATAGCCAATACTACTCTCTTGCGGAGGGGTTTTCAAGCAAAGAGCTTCTCTTCGGCCGACTTTTCCTGCGCGTTCACTATGCCCGGGCCGTTTCAGGGAGGCGCCGCCCTCGCGTCGGTTGTGGGTAACAGGCAACAAATTGGTAGTGGGTCATGACCCACTACCAACAAATTCCTTGTATTCTTTCCATTCTTCTGTAGAATTAGGAAGCGACCAAAGCTATCATCGGTAAGGAGGAACGAGCATGACCACGCATGGTTCAAGGACCGTACTGGCCATTTCCATACTCGCAGCGGGCCTGCTTCTCGCGGCGGGGTCCACACGCGCCGCCGACTTCCCCACAGGCCCCGTCACCCTTGTCGTCCCCTATCCTCCGGGAGGGGCGACGGACATCGCCTGTCGCGCCCTGGCGGAAGCGGCCAGGAAAACCCTGGGCCAGCCGGTCCTCATAGAGAACAGGTCAGGAGGGGGAGGGGCCGTAGGCATGGGAAGCATCGTAGGGAAGAAGCCGGACGGCTACACGCTCTGCGAGGCAGTGAACAGCCTCCACCGCAATTCTTACATGAATAAGCTCCCCTTCGATACGGTGAAGGACGTGACCCCGATCATCCTCTTCGGCGGCCACCTGTACGGCATCCTGGTCCGGCCGGACTCCCCCTTCAAGACGCTCCAGGACTTGATCGACTATGCCCGGGCCAACCCTTACAAGCTGACCTACATGGCCTCCGGCGTGGCAACGGGCGGCCACATCGCCTGGGAGGAGGCCGCCTATAACGCGGGGGGCGTAAAGCTCCAGCACATCCCATCGAAAGGGGACCCGGAATCGACGGCCGCCCTTCTCGGCGGCCACGTGGACATGATCGCCACGACGGCCGGCTGGATACCGCTGGCCGAAGCCGGGAAGCTCAGGTTCCTCGCCCATTTCGGGGAAAAGCGGTCAAAGAGGTTCCCCAATGTGCCCACGGTGAAAGAGCTGGGCTACAAGGTCGTTCACGACAGCCCCATGGGCATATTCGGGCCGAAGGGCATGGACCCGAAGGTCGTGAAGAAACTCCATGACGCCTTCCACAAGGCCCAGGCAGACCCCATCTTCGTCACCGCCATGTCGAAGTACGACATGCCCATAAAATACATGGGGACAATGGAGTTCACCAAATATTGGGCCGAGGCATACGTGGAGGCGGGCGAGCAGATGAGGAAGTTCATACTGAACAAATGAGCTCACCTGGCGGTTTTCGCCGATGAAGAGAACCTATGTCATCGCGAACATATTCTGGCTGGTCCTCGCGGCAGCGGTCTGCTGCAAGTCGTGGAGCTACAACGTAGGTGGTCTTCGTAACCCGGGGCCGGGGTTTCTGCCCTTCTACGCGTCCATTCTGCTGGGGTGCCTGGCCCTCATCTCCCTTTCCCAGACGCTGAAGGGTCCATCGGGGCCGGCGTCCGAACTCTGGGGAGGGATACGTTTCGGCAGGCTCGGCCTGCTGCTCGGGACCCTTTTTCTCTACGTATTCCTTTTCGACCTCCTGGGTTTCCTCCTTGCGACATTCTTTTTGCTCCTCGTCCTTTTCAGGATAGCGGAGCCTTACGGCTGGAAGATGGTCCTTGCCTCGGCGCTCCTGACGAGCGCCGCCATCTATGTGGTCTTCGTGGTCCTCCTGGAGAGCCGGCTGCCGAAGGGGTTCCTGGGGTTTTAGATGGCGACGATCGGCCTGCTCATGACGGGTTTCTCCGTTGCCCTGCAGCCCGCCAACCTTTTCTACTGTTTTATGGGCTGTCTCATAGGCACCCTCGTGGGTGTCCTGCCCGGCCTCGGCCCTGCAGCCGCCATGTCTTTGCTGCTGCCCGCCACCCTCCACGTGGCGCCCGTCTCCGCCATTATCATGCTCGCAGGCATCTACTACGGGGCTATGTACGGCGGCTCTACGACGTCCATCCTGGTGAACATCCCCGGCGAGGCGGCCTCGGCGGTTACCTGCCTGGACGGGTACAAGATGGCCCGCCAGGGCAAGGCGGGCCGCGCCCTCGGCATCTCCGCCTTCGGCTCCTTCATCGCAGGGACCATCGGGATCGCGGGGCTCACCCTCCTTTCCCTCCCTCTGGCCGATTTCGCCCTGCGCTTCGGCCCCCCCGAGTATTTCTCCCTCATGTGCCTCGGCATGGTAGTCCTCACGTTCCTCTCCTCCACCTCCATGGTGAGGGCCCTCATCATGGCGTGCTTCGGCATCCTCGTCGGGTGCGTAGGGACCGACACGGTCTCCGGGACGAGCCGCTTCTCCTTCGGCCTCACGGACCTGATGGACGGGGTGGGGCTCGTGCCCGTCGTCATGGGCCTTTTCGGCATCTCCGAGATGCTCCTCAACATCGAGACGAAGATCAACCGCGACGTCTTCAAGGCCCGCGTCAAGGGACTCTTGCCCACCGTGCAGGACTGGGCCCGCTCGGCAGGGGCGATCCTCAGGGGGAGCGTCCTCGGGTTCTTCCTGGGCATCCTCCCCGGCGGCGGGGCGGTCCTTGCCTCCTTCGTCGCCTACGCGGTAGAAAAGAAGGTCTCGAAGGAGCCGGAGAAGTTCGGCACCGGCGTCATCGAAGGCGTGGCCGCGCCCGAATCGGCAAACAACGCGGCGGCCCAGGGCGCCTTCATCCCCCTTCTGACCCTCGGCATCCCGTCGAACGTCGTCATGGCCATGCTGCTCGGTGCCCTGGTAATCCATGGGGTCACGCCCGGCCCGCTCCTTCTGACCGAGCACCCGGAGGTTTTCTGGGGGGTGATAGCCAGCATGTACCTGGGCAATATCATGCTCCTCGTCCTCAATCTCCCCCTGATCGGCGTCTGGGTCCAGCTCCTCAAGGTCCCCTATGCGGTCCTCATGCCCCTCATCATCGTCTTCTGCATCATGGGGGCCTTTACGATCGACAACAGCGTCATGGACGTCTTTTTCATGCTTGTCTTCGGCGTCATCGGTTACCTCATGAAAAAGCTCAAGTACGAGGCGCCGCCGTTCATACTGGCCTATGTGCTGGGCCCCATGCTCGAGTATTCCCTCAAGCAGTCCCTCATGGTGTCGAGAGGCAGCTTCGCGATCTTTTTCCATCGCCCCATCTCCGCGGCATGCCTCATCATCGCCCTCGTCCTCGTATGCCTCCCCGTGGTACCCAGGCTCAAAAAGAAGCGGCCGGGAGCGATCCTTCCGGACGAGGGGTAGGCGGCGAAGCTCATGTGCCATGGGTTGCTTTGAAACCATAAGAACCTGCGTTCAGCCCCATGGTGCACGAACAGGTGAGAAAATGGTCCTTTATTGCCATTTTTTCCTGCTTTTTACCTCATTGTTACTCTTTTTAGCACGGATTGTGCGCTAACCGTGTCAGCACCCCTTTCCTGATTCCCTTCTCTCGCAGCGCATTTTGAGAATGCTGTTTACGAAAGTGCACGAAAGTGCACGGTTTCGGGGGGGGGGGGGGGTAAAGTAAATGCTGAGTGTTGAGTGTTGAGTGAACGACCACGACAGAAAGCAGGTCGACGGCCCCGCGGTCGAGCCCATTAATCATCGAAAATCTCTCCCGCCCCTGAAAGACTCGTGCGCAACACTCCGGGGCAGCCCACCACCGTAGGTTGCGGCCACTTGCGGCTCGATTGTCAAAGAACGGCGCCGGTTTACGGGACCTCCGAGAACCGGCTAAAATGTCCGGGATAGGTCATCCCTGCGCGACCCTCAAGGTGACTGCCATGGGCGGGTGCGACTAAGGCAGGGAGGGAAGGGCACTCATAACATTTTCTCTCTTTCCCGGTGTCCTGTCAAAGTGACAAGGAGGGGCGACAAGAGGCATGACAAGGAGGGGCGACAACCAGGGGTGACAAAATTCATGCCCGAAAAGGTTTTTAGTCGGGCACTTGCGCCGTCTACAGGCGAGAGCCAACCGGCGACCAGACCCCGTCCGATGCTTTCTTGCTGTGCTGCTAGATTTTGCTCGGCCGACCCTGTAGCAGGTGTTTCAATCGATAATGCTTGTGAGAACGGGAGTATGAGCGAATGTCAGGAGCCTTCGTAGGCCTTGAGGAAATCCTCCCTGGAGATGCCGCCTTGAGTGCAAATGGTCCTGAGTGTCGACGATTTTATGCGGTCATGATTTGGTATCGTCATAGGGGTTTTCGTGCCGTCAGCATTTGTACGTTCTAAGGAAATGTGTTCCTTTTCCCGGATCACGCGGAACCCCAGCGCTTGAAACGCCTTCACCACTCTCTGCTTGGACGCATCAACAGGAAACTTCGATACCGTCACTATATCCCGGCCTCAGCCACAAAAGCCTCCAGAACCGGGGGATCAACTTCCAGAACTGATGGCCCAAAGGTCTCCACGTGAAAGCGGATCGCCGATTTGACGTCGGAAAGAGCTTCTTCATATGAGTCGCCCTCTCCGACCACGACCCCTTTTAGCCCCAATGGATAGGCCACATAGCCATCGGGATGTTTTTCAACAATAATCTTGTAGTGCTTCATATGGGCCTCCACCCGAACCCTGTTTATACAACAATAATACCACATTCTACAGCCACACGGTACCTCTTCCGGGACAAGAGGCCAGAAGAAAGGGGGAACATCGCCTTGCGGGCTGCGAAGAGGGCGACGATAGGAATTGGAGACTCGACGCCGCCCCGGCAAGGGGCCGGCACCAGTCCCACCGTTCTTCCGAAAGATTGAGCGGCTGAATGTTTCTCCCGCAATGCCGCATTACAAGGGATCATTATTAACGGATGCGACCGTAGCGGAGACGGTGAAAGGGACGCACACGACAATCCGCAGCCTCGGTAATCCGTTGTCCCCAAGGTCCTCAAGGGACGGCCGCAGGGAAAAGACATGGAGTGAGGAACGGTGGGAAGCCACGCCTCTCTGACTTTTCATTGGTCCTGTGCGGACTAACCAAATGTCTTGCACAGTCCATTCAAAAACGGTATAAAGTACGAAGCGGGGAGATAAGGAAGCATGGCAGGCAAATCGGACAATCAGCAGGCCGCGGGTGGAGTCGAGGCCCGGGAAGCGATGAAAGAAGCCCTCGGGACTCAATAACCGAAGGCTGATGGGGCGGGCCCGGGACCGTCGAAGCAAAATGATAGCCTTCGGGTATTACGGGGGGAAGTTCTCACACCTCGATTTCCTCCTGCCACTCCTGCCGACGACGTTCACTCATTTCTGCGAACCCTTTGGCGGTTCCGCCGCCATATTGATCAACAGACCTCCGGCCTCGGCCGAGACATATAACGACCTCGACTCCGAGGTAGTCAACTTCTTCGAGTGTCTGCGGGACCACGCCGACGAGATCATCCGCGCCATAAGCTTGACCCCTTTTTCCCGCGAGGAACTTATGAAGGCATGTACCTCCGAACCGGGTCTCACGAAGATCGAGAGGGCACGGAGGTTCTTTACCCGCGCCCGCCAGACACGAACCGGCCTCGCTCAAACCAGCTCGGAAGGACGCTGGGCCCATTGCGTGCTCACGTCGCGTGCCGGCATGGCGGGCGCCGTCTCACGGTGGCTCGGCAGCGTGGAAGGTCTTCCCCAGATCGTGCAGCGGCTGCAGCGGGTCCAGATCGAGAATGCCCCCGCGACAGAGGTGGTTCGCCGGTACGACTCTCCGGAGACCCTGTTTTACTGCGATCCCCCTTACCCCCATGAGGCGCGGGGCGACAGCAAGGCTTACGGCTTCGAGATGACGGACGGAGAGCATGAAGATCTCGCGGACTGTCTTCATTCAGCAAAAGGCGCTGTCGCGGTATCGGGCTATCGGTGTCGGTTGATGGAACGGCTCTACGGCGACTGGATAAGGGTGGATGCAAAGACCCGTCTCTGTAATTCCTCTAAAGGTGAGAGAATGGAATCGGTCTGGGTCAACTACGACCCGAAACGCTACTCTCAGACCTCTATCTACGGGCCTGTCAATAATGATGTCTATCTTTTCGAAAGGCCCGGACGTTATGGAACAGGATCATGGCAAAAAAGAAAGGCGAAACCGAGGCCGTAGACCTCAAGCACGCTGAAAAATTGCTTTGGGATCACTGGAAGTCGGTAGAGCTGGACGCAAACGAGAGACCCGATATCGACTATATCCCCGATCCACTATTGAGGCAGGCAATACGCGATTCCGTCAACCACCGGCAAGTGACGTATCGCTTCCGTCTTCCGATCCAACTTCTGGGAAAAGTGACCAATCCCTCCATAGACTCTCTGTGGCTTCAGAAAAAGGAGGGCGAGCCCGGCGATGTGACAGGGTGGGATGCGAGGAGCCTCGGCAGCAAGGTGATTGCGCCCTTCAATCGGAAGCAGGAGAACGTACTTGGCACTTCCGGCGACCCATACGTGGGAAATCCGATGCGCATTCCGCGAATGTTCCGGGACGATAAGAGCAAGAAAGACATTGCCGGATGGAACACCCTTGTCGACGTCCTGGAGCTGGTGGAGCAGGAAGGAAATCAGAACTTCACCGAAGCAGTTTTTCGGCAGGTCTTACTGGAAATACTTCGGCGCCAGCAATTGCTACGCTTTGCCTACCCCGTGCCTCCTCGGGTCAGCCTGGAGACGGCTATTGCCCTTGCGACAGCTTTCCTCGGTGAGAAGTCGGGCGGCGACCGCGGTCAGGCCCTCTGCGCCGCTCTCTTCGATGCCATAGGAACCCACTTCGGCCTTTACGCGCAGGTGCGACGCGCCGCAATCAACGCCAGCGACAAAGCGACGGGCCAAGCGGCCGACCTCGAATGCATCGACACGGAGGGCAGGGTCGTGTTGGCCGTGGAGGTTAAAGAGCGGAGTCTCACGCTCACCGACCTTGAAGGCACGCTCCACAAGTGCCGGCAACTCGACGTAAAAGACATCTTCTTTACGGCGCAAAGTGTAAGACCCTCAGACCAGGCAGCTATCGATGAGCGGATATCGAGCGCCTTCGCAAGCGGCCAAAACGTCTACGTCTTTCAGTTCCTCGATTTCGCGCGAAGCATTCTCGCTATCGGAGGAGAACCCATCCGGCGCACATTCCTCTCCAGGATCGGCGAAAACCTGGACAACTGGAACATCCAACCCCGTCATCGGCAGGCCTGGAAGGCACTTTTGGAAAGCGTCTAACGCCGTCGACAATGGAAAGCAGGTCTAAAGGGGGCAAGAGCGAGGGTGCATACAGGGAAGACAAAGGATGGCCTATTATTGCTCGGCAGGGGTAAGAGTGCGCCGAATACCTTGCCAACGCCCCTGACTTTGTTAACATGAGACCGGAAGGCAACCGCTCTCTATACGGTCACGAGGAGGAAGATGGAGATGGGACATTTTTCCGCACTTCAAGCCGTAGTTGTTTTGCTTCTATTTGCCTGTTTTATCGTTTTTTCCGTCGCCTTGGGGCTGTGCGGGTCACTGGCTATGGCGGCAGCGTCGGACACCGTGCAAAAAGCAAACAGCTGCCAGGCATCGACTTTGCCGGCACCAAAGCGAGGTGCCGCGTACAGGAACGACGGGTGGGTCGTTCTCAAGGGCGAGAGGCAAGTTCTCTGGATGAATGATGAGCCGGGCGTGCTCATGAGTACTGCGATTTTGCCACCCGGAGCCCGGCCCACGAGACATCCCTTCCTGACCGCTCAGTCACACGATCCTTTCGAGGAAAACAAGTTGCGCGAAATTCTCGACCGTTGCCACACCTTCGCCGAATTCGTCAAAGCGTTGAAGAAAGCCGGCTACACCGTCGTGCCACGCGATAATGCAAACCGGTGAGGTCCGACAGCGCGCTCGCATGTCCCGGACCTGGGGACAGGTGGCAATATACGACAGATTCTTCCACACGATAAGATATTACAGTTCAAGCGGTAATCATCACTAACGTGACAACGGACATCACCAAATCGGACGTGTCGGAGGGCGTCCAGGGCAGATAAAGAATAAGTCACGTTTGTCAACTACCTCCCCCAGGATAGACCCGCGGTTAGGCATAACTAATGGAGCGATGGGATGGGGGATGAGACCAAGATCCTCAATGCTGAAGACCTAGCACGAAGAGTTGCTGCAATCCAAGTTGTATATCTCATCCTGACTTTCTTCACTGGCCTCGGGATTGTACTCGTGTTGTTCGGTATATCCGGGAAATATTCTCATGACAACGCGTTTCAAGGCGTGTTCCCTTTTTTGGCCTATTTCTTTGCATATTATGGACTCGAAAAAAGGAGAGAGTGGGTTGTTCCGTTGATTTTGGCTATTTCAGCGTACGGTTTGCTTACGAGACTTTTCCAAGTGCTGGCACCCGCTCCTGATCTATCCGTGCTCTTGGCAAAACCTTTCGATGCCGGATTTGTTATGTTTTGCGCATATCAATTAAGGTTATTTCAAAAACAGGAAATGAGGAATTTCCTGGGCGCCAAGGGAAAAATCATTATTTCAATGGGAGTATAACAACAAACAACCAGCCACTGAGCCAACCCGCAGGAAAACTAATTGGCCTTCGGCTGATTTTTGTATGTTACCCCTTTCAGCCGGTAATTCTCAGGTTTCACTACGTCAGGCACGGTTACAGTTAGCAGATGAAGTAGGTAAGATCGTTTCCCCGGCCGGAGAGATTTTCGATGGATGGGGCGGAAGCCGGGGTGTCGTCCGGGCCGGAGCATACTCCGGCCGTATGTGAGGACCCGGACACGCCCCGGCGACCGTGCCAGGCGCGAAAAGATCCCGGCCGCCCTCCCCCCGCTTAGCCGAAGCGGCCCGTTATATACTCCTCCGTCTTCTCGTGCGTGGGCGCGGTGAAGACCTCCTCGGTCGTGCCGAATTCCAGAAGCTCGCCGAGGAGCATGAACCCCGTGTAATCGGAAACCCGCGTGGCTTGCTGCATGTTGTGGGTGACGATGAGGATCGTGTAATCCCTCTTCAGCTCGATCATCAGCTCCTCGATGCGCAGCGTCGCAATGGGGTCGAGGGCGGAGCAGGGCTCGTCGAGGAGGATGATCTCCGGCTCTATGGTGAGGAGCCTCGCTATGCAGAGCCTCTGCTTGGTTTCGTCGGAGAGCAGGAGGGCGGGTTGCTTCATCTTGTCTTTGAGGTCTTCCCATAGGCCGACTGCCCGCAGGCACCGCTCCACGATCTCGTGGTGCCGCTTCTTTTTTATTCCGTGGACGACCAGGCCGTAAATCATGTTCTCGTATACCGAGAAAGGGAATGGGTTGGGCCTTTGGAAGACCATCCCGACCCTCCGCCTCAGATCGATGATATCGAACGTTTCCAAAGGCGCATTATCGATCAGGATACGGCCGTCTATCCTCACGCCCTCCACGAGGTCGTTCATCCGGTTGAAGCAGCGCAGCAGGGTCGACTTGCCGCATCCGGAGGGGCCGATGAGGGACGTGATCGAGTTCCTGTAGACCTGGAAATCGATGTGCTGCAGGGCATGGAACGCGCCGTAATGGAGGTTGAGATCTTCCGTCGCCAGCACCGTCCGTCCGTTCGCCGAAACGTCTTCTCTCATCCGAATTTCCCCAGGACATAGTCTTCGGTCAGCTTCTGCTCGGGGTTGGTAAAGACCTTCACGGTGGGACCGAACTCGACGAGCTTTCCCATATAAAAAAAGGCGACGAAGTCGGATGCCCGCGCGATCTGCTTCGTGTTGTTTGAGACGAGGACAATCGTATGGTCCCTTTTCAGCTCCGCGAGGGCCTCTTCGATCTTTGCGGTCGAGATGGGATCGAGGCCGGAACAGGGCTCGTCGAGGAGGATCACGTCCGGCTGCAGCGCGAGCGTGCGGGCGAGGCAGAGTCTTTGCTGCTGGCCCCCCGACAGTTTCAGGGCCGATTCCGACAGCCTGTTCTTCACCTCGTCCCAGAGAAACGCCTTCTTGAGACTTTCCGCGACGAGGGCGTTCAGCTCGGAGCGCTTTTTCACGCCTTTCAGCCGCGATCCGAAGGCGACGTTCTCAAAAATGGAGCGGGGCAGGGGAATGGGGGTGGCGAAGACGGTCCCCACCCTCTTCCTGAGCGCGACGTGGTCGGTTTTGTCGGAGAGCTCGCCGAACCCGTCGATATGGACCTGTCCTTCGAAGCGGGCGTGGTCCTCGAAGTTGATCATCCCGTTGATCACCGAGATGAAGGAAGACTTCCCGCTCGCGGAAGGCCCCATCAGCCCCATCACCCGGTTTTCATAGATGTCGAGGTCGATGCCGCTGAGCACCTCTTTTTTCCCGAACCAGAGCTTGAGATTTCTGACCTTTATCTTCGTCCGGTGCATCAGGAGAACCTTGCGATCATTCTGTGCATGATGTAGTATGCCAGGATGTTGATCACGAGAATCGAGAAGATCAGGACAAGGGCCGTTCCGTAAGCCTTTTCCAGGGAGATGCCTTCCCTGGCGAGGATATAGAAGTGGACCGCCATGGTTCGCCCTGAGTCCATGATGCTCGTGGGCAGCCGCAGCGAGCTGCCCATCGTGAAGATGACGGCCGCGGTTTCACTCACCGCCCTGCCTATGCTCAGCATGATGCCCGTAAGGATGCCCGGGGCCGCCGAGGGGATGATGACGCGGGTCACCGTCTCCCACTTGGTTGCGCCCAAAGAGAAGCTGACCGTCCTCAGGTTGTTCGGCACCGCCTTGATCGCCTCCTCGCTCGTCCTGATGATGGTGGGCAGGACCATTATGGCGATGGTGAGGGTGCCGGAGAGGAGGGACCAGCCCATCCTCAGCTTTATCACAAAGAAGATGAAGCCGAAAAGGCCGTAGATGATGGAAGGTATGCCCGCCAGCGACTCGACGCCGAAGCGGATGATCCGTGTGAGGCTCGATTCTTTCGTGTATTCGGTGAGATATATGGCGGTGCCGATCCCGAGGGGCGTGGCAAAGGCGATGGAGAGAAGGCCCAGGAACGCCGTGCCGACGATGGAAGGAAAGATGCCGCCGAGCCTGCCCATGTCTTCGGGATAGGAGAAGATAAATTCCGTCGTGACGTAAGGGAACCCCTTGACGAATATGATGAGGACGATGGCGACGAGGATGGCGACCGTGAAGAGGGCCTGGAAGGTAAGGCCGCCGCGCATCAGCCTGTCGATAAACCGGGGATTGACCCTCATTTGTCGACCCTCCTCTTCACCCAGAAGTTGGCGACGAGGTTGAGGCTCATGATAATGATAAGCAGGACGACGCCCGTGGAGAAGAGGGCCCTCCGGTGGTCTCCCGTCGCGTAAGCCAGCTCCAGGGCTATATTGCTCGTCAGGGTCCTTAAGGGGTCGAGGAGGCTCGTCGGGATCTTGAGCGCATTGCCCGCGACCATGATGACGGCCATGGTCTCACCTATCGCCCTCCCCATGCCCAATATGAAGCTCGCGAGGATGCCCGACCGCGCCGCCGGCAGGACCACCTTGTAGACCGTTTGCCATTTGGTTGCGCCCATGGCGAGGGACCCCTCGCGGAAGGCGGCAGGCACGCTCATGAGGGCATCAAAGGAGATGCTCGTGATCGTGGGCAGGATCATGATCCCGAGGACGAGGGAAGTGGACAGGATCGAGAACCCCGAGCCCCCCATATACTCGCGGATGAGAGGCACAATGTAGACCACGCCGAGGAAACCGTAAACCACGGACGGTATCCCGGCCAGGAGCTCCAGGGACGGCTTCAGCACCATCTTGGTCTTTTTCCCCGCGTATTCCGACAGGTACGTGGAGCAGCCGAGGGCCAGGGGAGCACCCAGAATGAGGGCGCCGAGGGTGACCATGAAAGAGGAGACGATCATGGGAAATATCCCGAAGAACCCCTTTGTGGGCGCCCACCTGGTGCCTGTCACGATGTTCTTGACGCCTGCCTTTAGGAAAAGCGGCACACCCTCGCTCAGGATAAAGGCGAAGATGATGAAGAGAAAGAGAAGGGACGAGAGGGCGAACAACAGGAGCACAAGCCTTATCGCGTTCTCTTTGTTGGCTAATCTTCTATTCATTAATGGGAACGAGACCCTCTTTCTTCAGTAGTAGCTGCCCGTCCTTCGAGAGCACGTAGGCAATGAAGTCACGTGCCGCACCTTCCGGCTCCCCCATCGTGAGATAGAGAAACGGCCT
Organism: uncultured delta proteobacterium; assembly: GCA_963729685.1. Classification (GTDB taxonomy): domain Bacteria; phylum Desulfobacterota; class Syntrophorhabdia; order Syntrophorhabdales; family WCHB1-27; genus BOG-1155. The sequence continues at coordinate 37,064 of CAVSOX010000003.1, forward strand.
TACTATGCGGTACTTGTGCGTCTTTATGTTCTCCACTTTCGGCGCCACGCCGTCCACCGTCAATGCCTTTACCTTCGCATCGACCACCCCGAGGGAGATGAAGCCTATGGCGTAAGGGTCGGTGGCGACGACTTCCTTTACCGACCCGTTCGAATCCTGCACCATGGTGCTGTCATGGATATTTGTCCTGCCCATGACAAGCTCCTCGAAGGCGCCCCTTGTGCCCGAGCCCTCTTCCCTGGTCACGGCGTCTATATTCCTGTCTATCCAGCCGAGCTGCTTCCAGTTCCGCAAGCTCCCGCCGTAGACGGCCCGTATCTGGTCCGGGGTTATATCTTTTATGGGGTTTTGGGGATGGACGACAAGGGCTATGCCGTCATGGCAGATGACGATCTCATTGAGACGTTTTTCGTCCCCTTTCAGCTCCCTCGACGACATGCCTATATCGACGGTCCTGTTTAAGCACGCCTGAATGCCCGCCGAAGAGCCTCCGCCCTGAACATCGACGGTGATCCGGGACCCCTCTATCTTGAAATGCTCCGCGAGTTTTTCGCTGAAGGGCATGACGGACGTAGAGCCGGCGATAGTCACCGTCGACTTGCGGCCTTTGGAGACATTCCGGGCATGGTTGCCGCAGCCGAGCAGAAACGGCGTGACCGAGAGCAGCAGCAGTCCGGTGATCGCAATTCTCATACTATATTTTTTCAGAAGACTTACGGTGACGGATTATTTTGCCTTCCACGAGGAAGATAACAAGCTCCGCGATGCTGACCGCATGGTCGGCCAGTCTTTCGAGGTATTTGGCGATAAAGAGCAGCCTCGTGGACCGGGATATGGTTTTGAGGTCTTCCGACATGTACGTCAGCAGCTCCCGGAATATCTGTTCGGTAAGCTGGTCCACCTTTTCGTCTTCGTTCGTTACCTTCCACGCCAGCTCGACGTCTTCCCTCACAAAGGCTTCGAGGGATTCCTTGACCATCATCTGGGCAATCTCAGCCATTTCCGGCAGGTCGATATACGGCTTGAGCTGCGGCTCCAGGTTGAGGTCGAGCACCCTTTCGCATACGTTGACCGCCATATCTCCCATGCGCTCCAGGTCGTAGTTGATCTTTACGGCGGTGGTAATGAAGCGGAGGTCCTTTGCCGCAGGCTGTCTCAAGGCAAGGAGCTTGATGCAGAACTCCTCTATCTCGACCTCCTTCGTGTTGATCAGGTCGTCATCTTCGATCACGCGCCGCGCAAGCTCGGAGTCTCTGCCCAGCAGGGCCTTGATCGCGTTGCGCACGGCCTTCTCGACAAGGGAGCCCTCGAACAGGATCTTCTCCTTCAGCTCCCTCAGCTCCTCATCGAAGACCTTGTAGATGTGTCCTTCGATCATGCGGTGCCTCCTTGGGCCGCCACAATTATAAGATGTTTCAGTATTGAAATGCAAGCAGCCCTTTGCTTCCCCTTTAATTCCCGCGCCAAATAAGGTAACCTAAATCCGATGAAGAGGGTGCGGAAAAACGGCATTTCCTGGTTCCTCGACGGGCATGAAGGGCTTGAGGCGCTGGTGGAGGGCATCGTCGAGGAGGAAGAGACGCGCAGGAGCTATGCTACCGCGAGCTGCGGCGACGGGAAGGTGTTCGTAAAATTCTTCCTGGAGCGGGGGGTGGGGGGCCGCATAAGAAACCGGGTCATGCCCAGGGGCAGGAAGGAGTATAGGCTGGGGAAGCGGATCTTATCGGCTTCCGTCGCGACGCCCCTGCCGATGGGATACGGGATAGGGAGGGGAGGCTCTTTCGTCATCCAGGAGCTTATCGAGGGAGAGACTCTCAAATCGGTTTTTGAAGGGGCGTTGCAGCGGGAGCCGCTGGTCGACGCCCTTGCGCTTTTCCTGAGGCGGCTTGCGGCGTGCGGCATCAGGCACAACGACCTGCATCTCGACAACATCCTCGTCAAGGGGGAGACGCTCTATCTTATCGATCTCCATAAGACGCGGATAAAACAGGGCCGCATCACGCCGAAGGATGAGGCGGCAAACCTGGCTCAGGCCCTCAGCATGGTCTACAGCGAGATGACGGAAGAGGCCAGGCAACGGTTCTTCGAGCAATACGGCGGGTCCGGATTGAGGCAGGCCGTCGAGGCAACCTTGCGGGCGCAGTGGAAGAAGTGGATCGACAGCAAGAAGAAGAGGGCTTTTTCGACCACGTCCAAATTGGTTGCGAGGGGGCGCAGGGTTTACGCGCGGGGCAGGGAAGAGGCGGCCCGGGGCCGGTTCACGGAGCTGATCAAGAAGGACAGGAAGGTGCGCGTCGAGCGGTGGAGCGACCATATACGGAAGATTTACGCGGGGAGGCGCAGGCTGGCGAGGGCCTGGGAGACCTGGGCAGCCCTTCAATACGTCGGCGTCGATATCGTGCCGCGTCCCTTTTTTGTCGAGATGCCGTCGCTGCTCAGGGACGGCTATGTCGCCATGGAGGACTTAGGCGGCCGAGGGGAGGAGCTGGACAGGTTCCTCGACAGACACTACGACGCCATGGACATCCGCCGGCGCCGGGCGTTCATCGACGGTTTTTCACGGTTCCTCGGGGGACTCCTGAAGATGGGCGTTGTCCAGAAGGACCTGAAAGCCTGCAACGTCTTTGTGCTGGCAGAGGGCTTTCGCCTCCTCGACGTGGAGGATATCGGTTTTTTCGCGCCCGCCGAGGGGGACCTGGCGCGCATGCTCGTCCAGCTCGCCAACTCACTGCCCGCAAGGATAGCGGCAGCCGACAGGATGAGGTTCTTCCTGAAGCTGACGCGCCCGCTTCAGTTTGAGAGGAAGCGGCTCTTCCGGACGGTGGCGTCGATGTGTGCGGAAGGGGAGATCGTCTACGAAGGCGTGTCGGGCCTCAAAAGGGAGTCATGGCAAGGGCGTCCGCCAGGCCCCCCTGCACCTTTTTGCCGCACGCCTCGATGACAAAATGGCCCTCTTCCACGCTCCTGTCCTCCGCCCATGTCGGGAAGATACCCGATGCCTTGGCCCTCGCAAGATTGGAACCCTTATGACCGGTGAGGTGGGCAACGTCGCTCGGGTGCACGGCCAGGTGAACGGCGCCCCGGATGCCCGAGGCGGTGCACTTTTGCAGGAGGGCGAGATAAAAGGCCTCCGATTTCACGAGATACCCGAAAGAAGGGTGAAAGGGACCGGCGGCGATCTTTTCCTTCAGCACGTCGTTCTCCGTGAGCCCCATCTTTATCGTCCTGATCCGGTGGCTCCACGCGGTGATGGAGATGAAGACCGCTTTTGCCACGGCGCTTTCCACGGTATCGGGTGAAAAACGACCGCTTTTGAAGTCCCGGTAAAGCTCCGTATCATGAAGGACGAGGAGGGGGTAGATCCTGATGAACGCAGGGGCGAGGGAGGCGACGGCGCATGCGGTCTCGCCGAATGTCCCGTGGTGTCTCGCCGGGTAAGCCCACCATCACCTGGAGGCCCGTCTCGAACCCCGCATCAGCCAGCACGCGGTAGGCTTTGAAGAGGTCGCCGGCGGTATGCCCCCTTTTCAGCGCGGCAAGGATATCGTCGTTAAAGGTCGGTATGCCGAGCTCGATCGTCCGCACGCCGTATTTTTTGAGGAGATCAATGAGTTCCGTGTCGGGGACCACGGGCTTTGTCGATATGCGGACGCCCGTGACCCTGTCCCGGTAGGGCTCGAAGAGGCGCAGGAGCCCTTCGAGCCGCGTCCGGTCGAGTCCGAGCATGTTTCCCCCGTACAGGGCTACCTCGACGGGGGCCGACCGGGAACCGAGGAGCCGGGCAACGCGCTCCTCCAGGCTGCCTTTTTCGCTATTGGTGATATGGTCCTGGTTGCAATAGGTACAACGCCGGCCGCACCCGTAGTGGGGCAGAAAGAGCGGGACGATCATGAGCCGGCGATTTGTTCGAGGAGGAGACTTGCGGCCTTCTGCTCGGCCTCCCGCTTATTCCTGCCTACGCCCTTTGCCTTCATCTCCTTGCCCACGTAGACGTAAACGCTGAAGCCCTCTTTTGTTTTCCTCGTGAGCCGGTATTTCGGGAGAATCCCCCAATTTTTCTGCGAATACTCCTGAAGCGCGTTCTTGGGATTCTTCTCCTGAAGCTTCGCTTCATCGAAGTAAGGCTGGAACAGGCGCCTGATCACGCGGAAAACCACCCTGAAGCCGCCGTCGAGATAGACCGCCCCTATGAGGGCTTCCAGCATGTTCGAGAGGACTTTCGAATCCTGCGGGAGGTATCCCTTCCCGTTTCCGTAGGACATATGCTCGTCCAGCCTGATGACGTGGGCCACCTCCGTCAGCATGACCCTGTTCACCAGGCAAGACCTCGCATTGCTGAGAAAACCCTCGTTCTTTTTCCTGTATTTCCGGAACAGGAGGATGCTGGTGACGGTGTTGAGGATGGCGTCCCCCAGGAACTCCAGCTTTTCGTTCTCCGACTTCCCCATCCCCTTTCTGTCGTTGAAGAAAGAAGAGTGCGTGATCGCCTGGGCGAGCAGCTCGCGGTCCTTGAACCGGTACAGTATTGCCTGTTCCAACGGAGAAGGATAATCTACCAAGTCGGCCTCGAAGGCCCATCTTCGTTGGCTCCTCGTTGCTCTCCTCGACGTTTGCCACCCAGCCAAGGCAATATGGAGCTGGGTGCCCGGCCTATGTACGCCTTCGTCGGCGCATCAAAGCCGCCCGGGTACCCTCTGGGTGGGACCTTTGAATGCAACTTGGTACTCGTCAATAGCTCTGCCCGAACAAGTCCGTTAGATCTTGAACGCCTCTTCCTTTCCACTGTAAAGCTTTCTCAGCTTCGGTTTTTCGATCTTCCCGGTCGGATTCCTGGGCACCTGGCCCAGAAACACCTTCCTGGGCCTCTTGTACCGGGGAAGGGGCTCGCAGAATTTGAGCACGTCCTCGACGGTCGAGCTCCTTGCCGGGTGTGGCCTCCACGATGGCCGCGACGATCTCGCCCAGCCGTTCGTCCGGAAGGCCGATGACGGCCGCATCTTTTACGGACGGGTTCGTATGGAGGAAATCTTCTACTTCCACGGGGAAGACGTTCTCCCCTCCCGTGATGATCACGTCTTTCTTCCTGTCGACGATCCAGATAAAGTTGTCCTCGTCCGCCTTGACCATGTCGCCGGTGTAGAGCCAGCCGTCCCGCAGGGCCTTCGCGGTGGCCTCCGGATTTCTATAGTACTCCCTCATGACGCCGTCGCCCCGGACGATAAGCTCTCCCGGCTCGCCCTGGGCCACGTTATTTCCCTGCTCGTCGACGATGCGGGTCTCCCAGTTGAAGCCGGGCTGCCCTATGGCCCCGACCTTGTGACCGTTGTCGATGCCGAGATGGACGCACCCCGGCCCCGTCGATTCGCTCAAGCCGAAGGTCGTGTCGTATTGCATTTCGGGGAAATATCTCTTCCAGTGCTTGATCAGGCTGGGCGGAACAGGCTGGGCGCCTATGTGCATGAGCCGCCACTGGTCGAGCTTGTAATTCTCCAGCTTCAGCTCCCCGCTGTCGAGCTTCACCAGTATGTCCTGCGCCCAGGGCACGAGGAGCCATACGATAGTCCCCCCTTCCTCGCTCACCGCTTCGAGCACCCATTCGGGAGAGATGCCCTTCAGGATCACCGCCGGCCCGCCCACGATGAAGCTGCCGAACCAATGCATCTTTGCCCCCGTATGGTAGAGCGGGGGGATGAGGATGAAGTTATCCTTCTTTGTTTGGCGGTGGGCCACGTTCTCCGTGATGCAGGCGGACGCCATGTTCTTATGGGTGAGAAGGATCGGCTTTGGCTGGCCCGTGGTGCCCGAGGTAAAATAGAGACCGCAGGGGTCGTTGTAGCCGATCGGTGTCTCAAGGGGGTCCGCCGGCGCGCCCTCGACGAGGGCGGAAAAGCTCTCCGCATAAGCGGGAATCTCGTTTCCCAGGCAGATATAGTCCTTGACGGGAAGCCTGTCTTTCACCGCGTCGATGCGGGGCACGAACTCCTGGTCGAAGACCATCAGGCTGGGCTTGCCACATCCGCGCAATACTTCACGTCTTCGGCGGTGAAACGGAAGTTGAGGGGTACTACCCAGGCCCCGGTCCTCACGATCCCGAAGTAGGCGGCGAGCCAGTCGATGGAGTTGTTCATGAAATGGACGACCTTATCCCCTTTCCTGATACCCTTTTTATAGAGGACATTCGAGAACCGGTTGGCGCGGTCGTCGAATTCTTTCCACGTGATCTGAGAGCGCTTGCCGGTGGCCGGTATACGCTCGACGAGGGCAAGGTCGTTCGGATACATTCTTCTGTTTCTCGCGAGCATTTCCCCGATATGCACGTCGATAGTCTGCATCGTCTATCCCCCATGTGGAACGTTGTTTTAGTTTACACTGTACGCAATTTGCACTTTATCACGGGTCAAAATTTGGAGTCAATATAAATAAAGGGATCGGATAAAAGAAACGAGCCCGTCAGGGGTATGATTTGATCGTATCGACGATCTCGGAGGCCCTTTCCTTTATCTCCGGCGACCTGTCGGTGAGGGAGAGGATCGACAGCTTCCTCCGGATGTCCCCCTTTTCCCTTTCGGAAACCCTGGCATAGACCTGCGCCAGCTTTTCCATCATGAGGAGCATGAGGGGAACGTCCTTTGTGTCGAGGGTGAGCAGCAAGGTGGAGACATCGTCGGGCGGCCCGTACTTTTCCACGTAGTTCCGGACGGCTTCCGGGAAGACCCTGGCGCCGTACGACGTGTGGATCTTCTTGTGGAGCTTTTCATGCTCGAGGGTGCCCTTCTCCCCCATGAAGAGTTTTTCGAGGGCCTCTTTCCGGCGCCCGGTGTTCCACCTGTCGGCGGCCGGTTGTTTGCGCTCCTGCTTCTCCCCGCTGACGTGGCTGCTCCGGTCTCTCTTCTTGTCTATGTCCCGCCACGAGGGCCTTTCGTCGTCGTCGTATTCGCGGCTCATACTCGCCTCCTGAGAGTCTTTGCGGTGGTGTCTGTAGTATATCGCAAGTGGTCGGCGGAGTGGTACTGGTTTTCGTTGGCCTTCCTTCTCTCTCTCTCTTCTTTTCTCCTTCCCTTCTTGGTCTTCTTGTCGGACGGCCGGCGGCGTGCCCGGAATCGCGATCTGCGGCGCCCTGCTCCGGTCGTGAGACTCCGCCGTACATACAGTACGGCTCCGCTCAACGATCCTCGCAGTGCATCCACATCTCATCGATGCCGGACACGGCGCCGTCCACACGATCCGGCATCGAGCACAACCATGATCGATGCCGGAATTAACGGAGCGTAAATAGCCCCGGCCCCGGCTTTCGCCGGGGTGACGCCAATCGGAAATTACCGGGTCTGCCTTGAAATGTCTTTATGCAGGCATAGGGTGACACAGCGTTGGCTTCCGACCGACTAAGAGAGAAAGAGAAAGAAAGAGTAGAAAGCAGACGGGGGGGATATAAAAAAACAGGCCCTCGCTTGCGAGGGCCTGTGGTGTCGGTAGGCTTATGCGTTATTAGAGCTTGACCACGTTGGCTGCCTGCATGCCCTTGGGACCTTCGATGACCTCGAAACTGACCGCCTGACCTTCCGCGAGCGACTTGAACCCGTTCTCCTGTATGGCGGTATAGTGCACGAATACGACCTGGCCATCCTCTGCGTTGATAAACCCGAAACCTCTCGAATCGTTAAACCACTTCACCGTTCCCCTGGGCATTTGTGTTACCTCCTTGCTTGATCCTAAAATTGCGGAACCCTTCGTTCGCTGTTCACGTTCATTTACAAGAAGCATGCCAGTCTCTGCCCTTGTCCCTGTTTGGGTTTCTCAACCGGCATACCGGTGGCTGGCGGCTGTTTGCGGTGCCTTTCGGAAGAGGCTGCCCCGTGCAGCAAGTGTCTCAAGAAAAAAGACAATGTCTTGCGAGGCAAGAGAAGTGTCTTGGAAAAGAAGACACTCGCGACACCACCACAGTCTCGCAAAGGCCGTATTCGGCTATTTTCTCTCGCGCGTTATTCGTAGCGTAGGGCGTCGATCGGATTGAGGAGGGACGCCTTGTAGGCGGGGTAGAAGCCGAAAAATATCCCCACGATCCCAGAAAAGGCGAAGGCGAGGAAGGCGGAAAAAGGCGAAACGACCGTCGGCCAGCCGGCTGCCATGGAGAGCACCTGGGAGCCGCTCACCCCCACGATCAGGCCCACGACGCCGCCTATCAACGAAAGTATGATCGCTTCCATGATGAACTGGAGCCGGATATCCCACGTCTTGGCCCCTATCGCCATCCTTATGCCGATCTCGCGCGTCCGCTCCGTCACCGACACCAGCATGATGTTCATGATCCCTATGCCGCCCACCAGGAGCGAAACCGATGCGATTGCGCCGAGCAGGATGGTCATGATCTTTGTCTGCTGCTCCGCCGCCTGCATCATCTGGGTCAGGTTCCGCACGGAAAAATCATCGTCCTTTTTCGCGCCGAGGTGGTGCCTCTGCCTGAGCAGCTCCGTGACCTGCTTCTCGGCCGGGTCCAGGTCGGAAGCGCTTTTCGCTTTCACCATGATCTGCCTTATCATACCGGGGAAGGTGGTGCCGAAAAGCTTCTTCTGCGCGGTGGTCACGGGAACGAAGACCGTGTCGTCCTGGTCCTGCCCCATGACCGATTGTCCCTTTATCGCCATTATCCCTACTACTTTGAAGGGTATCTTCTTGATCCTCACGATCTGGTCGAGGGGGTCGATGCCGCCGAAAAGGTTGTCGACGACGGTCTGGCCGAGAAGGGCGACCTTTGTCGCGCTCCTCACGTCCTCGTCGGTGATGGGCCGACCGGACGCGACGGGCCAGTCCCTCACGATGTTCATGCCCCCTGTCGTTCCCAACACGCCCGTCGACCAGTTCAGGTTCCCGTAGATGATCTGGGCGGTTCCATTGTGGATCGGCGCGACGTCCTGTACCGACCGGCACTCTCTCTGAATCGCCTCCGCGTCACCGAGGGTGAGGGTCGTCTGGCTGCCGAAGCCCATCCTGACGCCGCCCGATGTCTGGCTGCCCGGCAGGATGATGAGGAGGTTGCTCCCCATGGTTGCCATCTGCTCCGCTATCTGGCGGCTTGCCCCCGTCCCGACGGCGAGCATGGCGATCACCGCCCCCACCCCGATGATGATGCCCAGCATGGTGAGGGCCGAGCGCATCTTGTTGACCCTCAAGGCCCGGAGCGCGACCCGGGCTGTCCAGGGTATGCTTATCAACCTTCCACCTCTCTCACTTCCTCTTCTCGTCGCTCACGAGGCGCCCGTCGAGGAAGCGTATGACGCGCCTGCTGTATGCCGCTATGTCGGGCTCATGGGTCACCAGCAGGACCGTGATGCCCGCCTCGTTGTTCAGTTTCTGGAAGAGCTCCATGATTTCCCCGCTCGTGTGGGTATCGAGGTTCCCCGTGGGCTCGTCCGCGAGGATTATGGGCGCCTGGTTCACGATGGCCCTGGCGATGGCGACCCGCTGCTGCTGCCCGCCCGATAACTGGTTTGGGTTGTGCGCTTCCCGCCCCTCGAGCCCCACGGTCTTCAGCGCGGCAAGGGCCTTCTGCTTCCTCTCCTTTGCGGGGACGCCGCCATAGAGCATCGGCAGCTCCACGTTTTCGAGGGCCGAGGTCCTGGGCAGTAAATTGAACCCCTGGAAGACGAAGCCGATCTTTTGGTTTCTGATCTGGGCCAGCTCGTCCCTGGTGAGCCCCCCTGCATCGACATTTTCGAGGAGATACTGCCCCGCCGTGGGGATATCGAGACAGCCGACGATATTCATGAAGGTGGACTTGCCCGAACCCGAGGGTCCCATGATCGCCAGAAATTCCCCTTCCTCGATGGTGACGGAGACGGAATCGAGCGCGCGCAATTCGATCTCGCCCAGGGGATAGATCTTCGAGATCTCTCTCGCCTCGATCAGCCTCATTACCTGATGAACCTCGGGATAGAGGACGGCCTGTTCGGAGGGGCGCCGTTTGCGGGCCTGGACGAGGACTCGACGATCACTTCCTGGCCTTCCCGCAGATCGCCTGTCGTCACCTCGCTGAACGTGCCGTCGCTGATGCCTATGGTGACCGGGACACGGTGAGGCTTGTTGTTTTGCACTATCCAGACGCCGTAGCTCCTCGCACCGGCCGGGCGGCCTCCCGCCCTGTCGCCCGGGGGCGCCGCGCCTTTTTCAACGCCTGCGGCCGGTCCCGCCGGACGCCCTGCGGCCTTTTCGGTTGACGGCGTCCGGAGGCTGACCCCGTCCTTCTCGGTGGGCTTGAACCGCAAGGCGGTGTTGGGCACTTTGAGGACACCTTCCCTGCTCGCGACGACGATGGAGACGTTCGCGGTCATGCCGGGCATCAGTTTCAGGTCCGTATTGTCTACCGTGATGACCACGTCGTAGGTCACTACGTTCTGCACGACGATGGGGGCTATCCGTATCTGCTTCACCGTCCCGTGAAAGGTGCGGTCGGGATAGGCATCGACGCTGAATTCCACATCCTGCGTGACTTTCACCCGGCCGATATCGGCCTCGTCGACATTCGTATCGATCTGCATCTTCGTCAGGTCCTGGGCTATGGTGAAGAGGGTGGGGGTGGTGAAGCTCGCCGCCACCGTCTGGCCGACGTCGACATTCCGCGAAACTACCACGCCGTCGACGGGACAGGGGACCTTTGTGTAGTTGAGGTTGATTTCCGCGGTACGAAGGGCGGCTTGCATCTGTTGTGCGTTATGGGTGTCGGCCGCGAGCTGCGCCTCGCCGGCGTCGTGCGTCGTCTCCGCGGCGGTGAGGTCGGCCTCCGCAATGTAGCCTTTGGCAAAGAGCTTCCTGTCCCGGTCCCTGATCCGCGTGGCGTCGGCCAGGGTTGCCTTGTCCTTCGCGACGGTCGACCATGCCTGGGCCAGGTTCTCCTTCGCGTTCTGGACCGCTGCCTCATAGATCGCGGGGTCTAGCTCGGCGACGATCTGCCCCTTCTTGACAGGGGAGTTGAAGTCGGCGTGGAGCTTTTTGATCATGCCCGACACCTGGGTGCCGACAAGGACGGTGGTGACGGCGTTCATGGTGCCCGTCGCCGTCACCACCGATCTCAAGTTGCCCCTGGCAATCGGCATCGTCTTGAACTTGGGTCCGTTCTCCCTGCCCTTCGCGTAGATGAGGACGCCCGCACCGGCAAGCACCACTATTCCCAACGCGATCAGTATCTTTTTCATCATCTTATCCCTATGTCGTTCTCTATGGACGCCTGGGCATTCTTGTAGGTGGCGAGGGCCAGCGTATGGGCGACCTCGGCGTTGCCCAGCGTCACTATGGCGTCTATCACGTCGAGGGCTATGCCCACCCCTTCACGGTACCTGCCGGTGGCGAGCTCCACGTTCTCCTTCCCCTGCCTCACCGCGACCGCGGCGGTCTCGATGCTTTGCGCCGCCGTGCGGAGGGTCAGGTAGTCCGTCCGGACCTGCGTGAATATGGTAAGGCGCAGGCTGCGCTCGTTGGAGTCGGCGACGCCGAGATTCGCCTGTGCCTGCTGCACCTGGTAGCGGGTAAGAAAACCGCTGAAAATGGGGACGGAGAGGTTGAGCCCCGCGCTCCAGCCGCCCTGGAGAGGGAAGTCCGTGCCCGTATAGTAGTAGGTGGCGTTGGCGTTGAGCTGCGGGAGATACCCCTCCCGGGCCAGGGTGACGGACTGCGCTGCCGCCTGCCTCTTTTTTGCCAGTGACTTCAGGTCGGGCCTGTGTTCGTAAGCTTCTTTGAGCGCCTCTTCGGGGGAAAGCTCGAACCGCGTATAGAGGAGCAGGTCCTCGAGGCGATACTCGGGCGCATCGGGGACGGCCATGGCGCTGCTGAGGGTCAGACGGGTAAGCCTCACCTGGTTCTCCGCCTGTATGAGGGTCAATCGGGCATTGCTCAGGTTGACCTCGGCCTGGGTGACGTCGAACTTCGTCTTTGTCCCGACCTCGAAGAGCGTGCGCGCCTGGTCGAGGTGCTCCTGGAGTTGCGCGACGGCCTTCCTTGCCGTGACGAGGTTGCGCTCGGCCTGAAGGGCGTTGTAATAGGCCTGCTTCACGTTGAGGGCAACGGTATTCTCCAGGGTCGTCAGGTCGTGGCGTGAAGACTGCGCCGTCAGGGTGTTGATCTTTACCTGACTCGACGTCCTCCCGAAATCGTAGACCATCTGGCTCACGTTCGCGCTGCCCGTATAGAGATCGTAGGGGTCACGCCCCCGGACGCCGTATTGGAGCTTGAGGAGACCGCGGTTGTCCCCGTCGTGGTGGTGGCGATCGTGGCGCGGGCCCCGGAAGAGGGAGGAGAGACGCGCGTAAAGACCATCGACGTGCCCACCTGCGGGTAGTAGCTCGACCGCGCCTGACCGATAAGGGCCTCGTTGGCCTTTATCGTATAGGCGCCGGCCATGAGGGTCGGCTGGTTCTTGAGGGCGATCTCGATGGCGCGGCTGAGACCGAGCACTTCCCCCTGGGTGATGGCCTGTCCCGAGACCGCCGACGGCAGGAGGGGGCAGAGAATGAGGACGGCCATGAGAGACCGGGTGATGGCATGCCGCCCCCGGTTCCACGCTTTTGCAAAGGCGCGCCCCTGTGCCCCGTCTTCGGGTTTCCGCAGACCCACGTGATGCGCCTGAGCCTGCGGTTCGGAGCAGGTCGGCCTGGCACTCAGATACATGTATGCTCCCTGCGACAAAGTCCCACGTGAAGAAGGACCGGGAAAACCCGCGCCCGGATCGAGTAAGGTGCTCGTCGCTCTATCAAGTCGCACGGGCGGGCGAAAAGGTTACAAGGGAAGACCCGTGCGCCCCGGATCGATAACGTGCTCATCATACCAATGTTGAAGCCTGTTGTGCAAGAGGGATGTGAGGGGCGAAAAGGAGGCTGAAGCGGCAATTATCAGGTAGAATTGGCCCTAGGAGCGCCGGACAATGAGCACCGGCACCTTCGTATCCGTATGGATGACGCCGTAGGCCACACTTCCGAGGAGAGCGGCCGAAAGTGCGCTTTTCCCATGGGAGCCTATCACGATGAGGTCGGCCTTCTCCTTCTCCGCTTCTTTTATGATCTCTTCAACGGGGTGGCCGTACCTGATCACGAATTTCGTCTTGATCCCCTTTTGGTCGCCCAGCTTCTCGATCTCCCGCATCTCCTGTTCGGCGGCCTGTCTCAGGAAGTCTTCGAGGGACTCCACGATATGGGTAGGGGTCTGGCTGGCGGGTATGGTCGGTTTGCCGATAAAGGCGTGCCGGTTGATGACGCTCAGGAGCGTGACGCTTCCCCCGGAAAGGGCGGCCAGGCCGTAGGCGTACTTCGCTGCTTTTCTGGCCGTTTCCGAGCCGTCGGTGGGTACGAGGATTTTTTCGATCATCTCAATCTCCCTTGGAATCTGCGGTCCTGATTGTTTCTCATAAGTCTTATAGGTCCTATGAGTCCCCACATTAACTGTAGTTCCCGCAAAGGGGATCGTCAACCGAACCGTGTTGCGGCGCATCCGGTGTCCGTGGTTTTGGCGGTTTCGGAGACCTGCCTTGCAGCGATTGGTGCGGGTGCTTACGTTTAGTCTTGAGAAAACGCTTCTCTATCGAGTAAAATGGAGGTTGAGTCATGAAAGACATGGGAACACCCCATCAGAGGATGCAGGAGTTGTGCGATTGCTTCGCGGAGACCGACCCCCTCAAGGAGATGGCCCTGCTCAGCCACGACGCGGACAAAGAGGAGGCGGCCCTCAAATGGCTTGCGTTGGCGATCCTCCACGGCGTCGACCGCAACGCAAAAAAGATCTGTCTGGAAAAGACTGCAAAAGGCGCAGTGAAGGCAGAGGCCGAGTACAGGGATACGGAGATGCCGACGCCCGGGACCGAGATAGGCGGAAAGGTGATTGAAGCGGCACGACAGATCAGCCACATCGAGAGCGAAAAGGGTGAGATGCCGTTGGCGGTCGGCATCAGGGACAGCAGCATCGAGATACGCATGGAGGTGGAGCGGAAGCACGGGGACGAGAAGATCACGCTCTCCTTCGGGAAACTGAAATGACGAAAGACCGCATGAAAATAGCCGCGTTCAACGGCTCGCCGAGGGTCGGGGGAAACATCGAGGTGCTCCTGGCCGAGACGATTCGGCCCATCCAGGACGCGGGCCATGAGGTGGCATCGTTCGTGTTGAACAGGATGAACATCAGGCCCTGCCAGGACTGCGGAGGCTGCGAGGGGACGGGGCGGTGCGTGCAGATCGACGATATGGCATCGATTAGCGATGCGATCCGCTCGTCCGACCGGTTCATCCTCGCCTCTCCCATCTTCTTTTTCGGTCTTTCGGCGCAGACAAAGACGATGATCGACAGGTGCCAGGCCTTCTGGTGTGAAAAATATCTGTTGAAGCAGCCTATCCCCGAAGGTGAGAACGGGAGAAAGGGACTGCTTCTGCTTGTGGGGGGGATGAAAAAGGAGATCGGCGTCCAGTGCGGCGAGGCAACGGCAAAGGCCTTCTTCAGGACCATCAGCGTAGGGGAACACGAAACGGTCAGCTATCTCGGCATAGATGAGAAGGGGGCCATCCGCAGGCACGAGAGCGCTTTTCGGGACGTGTACCGGGCCGGACGAAGGCTGGTCGGGCTCGACGAGCGGGAGTAGCGCATTGGAGGCAGGTGCGGTAGGCTACAGCGCCATAAAGGACGTCCATATAGAGATATGCCTTACCCGCGAGGTGGAGTCGAGGCTCCCCACGGGCCTCGAAAGCCTGAGCCTCACCCTCGACGTGCCGGACTTCGCGAAGAGCGACATAGACACCACCGTTCAATTCCTCGGCAGGACACTTTCGATCCCGCTCCTCATCGCGCCTCTCACGGGCGGCGGCCGCCGATCGGTCGCCATCAACAGGAACCTTGCGACAGCCGCCGAGCACTGCCGGATAGCCATGGCCGTAGGGTCGGAGCGGCCCATGCTCGAAAAAAAGGCGGGGGCCGAATCGTACCTGGTGAGGGAGTTTGCGCCTACCGTTCCGCTCCTCGCCAATCTTGGTCTGGTCCACGCGCGGAAGGGCAGGGACTACCTTCTGGAGGCGGTCGAGTCTATCCGCGGCGACGGGCTCATCCTGTACGTGAACCCGCTGCACGAGGTCCTTCAATCCGATGGGGAGGGCGATTTCAGAGGCGCCCTTGCCGGCCTGGAGGCCATAATCGACGCGTTCCCTTACCCCGTATTCCTCAAGGAGGTCGGGTGTGGCCTGCCCGAGTCCATGGTCCGCTGGGCGGCGGCAAGAAAAATCGCGGGGATAGACGTGGCGGGTCTGGGCGGCACGAGCTGGCCGCGGATCGAAGGTCTCATCCAGGGCAAAGATTATGCGGTCTATGAGGACCTCGGCACGTGCACGAGAGATGCGATCATCCGCGGCCGCACATGGCTGAGGGAGGACCAGCAGCTCGATCGCCGGGGGAGGCATCAGGACGGGGATCGATATGGCCAAGGCATTCGCCCTCGGCGCGACCCTCACGTCGATGGCGCTCCCGTTCCTGAAATGGTCCGCGGAATCGGCGGAAAGAGTGATTCACGAGGTCGAAAGGCTGAGGGAGGAGCTGCTCGTCGGTCTGTGGGGCACGGGATCGAAAACGATAGGCGAGCTGGCGGGGAAGGTAGCGTAAGCGGCGCAAGGCCCGTTCTTCTCAGGGCGGACCTTTTATCGGTCCTATTTGTCCTAATAGTCCTATTATGATGTGACGCAGCCCGCCGCCGCGTTCTCCGCGTCCGACCGATAGCGCGGTTTCCTTTCGGCCGCCGGCTCGACCTTTAAGGGAGTACGCCGCTTCACATTTATTTCACAATTTGAAGACGCGGAATGAAAAACAAAAGCCGACACGGGGATTTGAACCCCGGACCTAGTGATTGCGAAGAAGTCGCTGTCCTCTACAGCCCGCATGTCACAACCCTTTGCGCAGCCTTCGATTCACCACGTGGCAGCGCACTACGCCCTGGCCGCTTTCTTTTCAAGCTGTTCCAGCCTCTTCTGCAAGTCCGAGATCTTTGTCTTCATCGATGCGATTTCTTTCTGCAGCTTTTCGGGTTTGTAGGCACTCACGGCGACTGCTTTCTCCAGTCGTTCCATCCGGCCTTCCAACTTGTCCATCCGGCCTTCTATCCGTTCCATCCGGTTTTCCAACTTTTCCATTCGATCTTCCAACCTTTCTATCGCGTGGACTATCAAATGGTATTCCTCTTCCAACTTTTCGAGACGTTGATAAACCGCGTCGATATGATCGAAAAGCCGGTTGAATTTGTCGTCGTGTTCGCTCAGCTTTTCTTTTAGAGAGCGGAATTCAGGTTCGAGAATCTTCCCGTAAAAGGCTAAGAGCGCCGTCGAAATATCATCTTTCATGCACATTCTCCTTCAATCGTATCTTACACATCATAGCTCAAATGCTCACGAGTTGTCACACCCTTCTTACGTGCTTTGATACGCTCGATCTCGTGAAGGGTCTCCGCTTCAAAATAGCTCTCCCCGCAGTGCGGACAGGTCATGACGGGAATGTTTTCAATAACGAACATGTTCCTCCCTTTCCCATAAGTTCTTGTTACCCGGCGAATGCGCGCGCCTTCCTTCCCACAGGTTTCACGTACCATTTGAGTGCTCACTCACCTTTCTCGGAAGTGTGAGAAACAACATTTCTCAGATGCATCAGGAACACGTGAGTATCTGTGAATCAATAATTGTATCATGGTTTGATCCGTGAATGAATAGAACGATTCGGCGGGCAACTTTGTAAGTTATTGAAGCCGACGCGGGGATTTGAACCCCACTGCGTGACTCGTAACACCCTGTAAATTAAAGCGTTTCATCTGTCCCCTTCTCCCTTGGTGACAGTCTGGTGACAGTCGGGCCTTCCTTAAGAGATATTTTGTCGATCTCTATCCGTAGGTGTTCCAGATCGGCATGAGCATATTTTTCCGTCGTCTTCATCGACGTATGGCCCAAGAGTTTACTGACCTTGAAGAGGCTTACCCCGCTGTTCACGAGGTTCGATGCGTAGGAATGCCTTGAAGCATCGTAAAGACGTAAGTCCTTTTCCAACTTCAGAACCGTTCTCACGTGCTGCCAGAGCCGCCGCAAGCTGCTTTCTGTATAGGCTCTGCCTGTTCTCGGGTTAGCGAAGACAAAAGCTTCGGGCAGAGAACTCTTCAGCCGGGCAGAGAAATAGTCAAGCATCTCCGGGTGTATAGGGATTGTCACGGCCCGCGATTTCTTCCCCTTCCTTTTCTCCCTGTAAACTTCCGCTGAAAACGTCGCATTTATGGTCATGCTCTGGCTTTCAAGGTCCACGTCCTTGCACTTGAGCGCCCGCGCTTCTCCAGGCCGACAACCGTGGAGCATCGAGAAACCCCACAATCGGCTTGTCCTCATCCCGTACCGTGCTGAACAACTTTGCTTGGTCCTTGCTATGTATCCACTTTACCGGGGCGTCTTCCGCTTCGATGGTAGGGAAGGGCGGTACACTGGTAATAACCTCAAGGTCTTCCCGAAGCCAGTTCATAAAGGTCTTCAGAACGTCCACCGCATTCTTGACGCTTTTCTCTTTCCATGTGAAGCTTTCCCGGCAATAGTCAGCAAAATTGATAATATCCAGCTTGCGAATCTCCCGTACATCCTGAGTCTTGAAAAAATCCTCCGCAATGGTCACGATCCGCTTATAGTGTGATCGATAGGAAGGGGCGACTACCTTGCTCTTATCCTCAAGGAACCGCTGCAGAAGGTTCTTGCTCCAAAACTTCGAGGCTTCAGCCGTGACATAGTGGGAAGGATCAAAGGCATGGTTTTCAAGGTCTTCCCCTATCCTGTCCCTCAGTCTGTCGGCTCTTTCGTATGAGTCAAGCACCTGGCCGCTCTTGTCGGAAAAGACCCTGATCCTCTGCCCATGCCAAGGCAAATCGATATACAACCGCTTCGGCACCGTCTGATGCTCCAGACAGATAAACCCTAATTTTTGAATCTCAATGAAAGGCTTACCGCACACCGGACATTTCCCCTTTGCCCTTATGTGACCCGCCATCTTTGCCCCCTGTCGTTTTTCGACAAGGATACGAAGAATATTCAGGTCTGTCAATGCGTCCGTGGGCAACATGGCTGTACCGGACCCTCTCCGGCCTGTATTTTCTCAAGCTCTTTTCCACGGTGAAATAGAACATACGTCCTCTTTACTTATGTTGTCTGCTTAGCTTACTCGCCACACTCTGCACACCATACTATGCTTTGTGCTAACACCAATGCCGCTGTGTCCCCTGTTTTCCTATTCTACGCACCCTCTCACACGCCCTTATGTAATAGTACATATGTTCTACTTTAATTGTCAACTCTTTTTTTTGACTCCGTGGAGAATCTTTCAAAGTCGGCGTCATTACACGACAAATGGACACGGATTTTGTATGTACCCTTGCCAGGGAAAAAGCATCGAACCTTTTTTTCCTGGACACTCCGTCAGGGGAAAACGGTTTCTGCAATGGACGCTTCTTAAATTCTTGATTGGTCCCTCTGGATGTTCTATACTGTCCCTGTGAACCGCAAGCGGCGAGAAGTAATCGGAGGCGCGGTTGCCGACATGGGCAAGTTCATAGCCACCGCCGGGACCGTCGCGGTTTTTCTTGCTGGGAAGCTTACACCCTTTACAGGTTTCGTTATCGCAGCCTCTGCCCTCTTATCCCTCGTACTGGCTTACTTTATTGTTCCAAGAGACAAGGAGAACGAAAAATGACAGGAGCACAGATCGCATTCTTCTCGACGCTTGCCTTGGGTCTCATCATTTTTGCCCTCGTCTTCATCATTCAAGACCGAAAAAAATGACACTGGCCCGGCTCTTTATGACCGGAGTATAGGATACAATGGGAACAGATAGAACCATAGCCTATCACGGACCGTGTCCATGCGGTTCAGCGGAAATAGAAGTCGAGTTCTGTGTGCCAGATCATCCATGGCCCACCAAGTCAAAGTGGTTCGAATCACGGATAACCTGCTCGAAATGTGCAGCGAGGTATGCACTCCAGGAACAAAATAATCAGTATGGACTCATAGATAAGACCGAGATCAAGAAAAAGGAAAAACGGTACGAAGCCTACAAAGCGGCACAAGCCGATCTCCTACGTTCTCAGCAGGCTAAGGAAGTCATACGTAGGTTCGTCAGCTTGCTGGATAACCAGCCATCCGTGGCAGCTACGCACCGCCTACTTGCCTCACATAACCTTATCTATGAGTCCTACGCGACATTTCTTAGACGTTGGCAAGGGCCGGAACCCTGGGTGCAAGGGCAGATCGGGATAAGTCCTCATAGCCTGGCTCAGCTTGCGGAAATGCTCGGGTTAGAGGACGATTATATCACGAACGCTGTATCCGAACTCATAAGATTGTGGGATGAGTGTCAACGACCGCTTCCATTCCATGGCGCTCCGCTGTTTGATACTTCGCCCTATCGTTCTTACTGATTACAGCGTTGCGCTTATTGCCTAATGACGAGAAGGAGCTATGTATTGGGAAGATGAAAAAATGCCCGTATTGTGCTGAAGAGATTCAGGAAGAGGCAGTTAAGTGCAAGCATTGCGGGGAATGGCTTCAAGCTGATAAGCCGGACATAGGCTTAGAACCACAGCCTCACACTTCATCGAGTAACTATATTCATAACGAACCACTATATCCCACAATTACAAGGAGATACCTATCAACTGTTATTGACGGCATGGTCGTCCTCTCTGTATTCATGCTATCTTTTTACCTTCACCAATTCCTGGGGGATGACTTCGCGATGCCATTATGGATTTGCATGGTCATAGTCGTTCTTACCTATGAACCCTTTTGCACCAGCAAACTTTGCACCCTGGGTCAAAAGATCATGGGAATAAGGGTCAGAACGAACTCAAAGCTTCAGAGAATATCTCTGCTCCAGGCGTACTTGAGGATAGCGGTCAAGTTGCTCCTCGGTTTTATTTCCCTCTTCTGGATAATCTTTTCAGAAAAAAAGCGTGCGATTCATGATTTGGCATCGGGGACAATAGTTGTGGCAGCCGAGAGCATTTACAAGGAAAGAAGAATAGGGGATGAAAACAAATAAGAAGCAAGACTATGTTTTATTCGTCTGTGCAAGGCTCATCAGCGCCGCTCTGTTGATATGGGCATTCGGTAGGCATCGATATATTTTTTATCAATTGGTCAAATTGATCGTGGTTGGAGTTACAGTTTATGGAGTGTATTACACGCACAAGCTGGAAAGTAAAACTTGGATGGTGGTATTTGCCGTAATCGCGATCTTATTTAATCCATTTGTACCAGTCCATTTAAACAGACCGACATGGGAAGTTTTGGATTTAGCTGCTGCTGCCGTTCTGCTTCTCTCTGTGTTCTTGGTGAAGTCTGCAAATAAAGACTTGTAATACCCATAGAACATCTATGCGGGGTGG
Organism: uncultured delta proteobacterium; assembly: GCA_963729685.1. Taxonomy (GTDB): domain Bacteria; phylum Desulfobacterota; class Syntrophorhabdia; order Syntrophorhabdales; family WCHB1-27; genus BOG-1155. The sequence goes on from CAVSOX010000003.1 coordinate 57,471, forward strand.
TAGCAGAATAGAGCAAAGCTAAGTCCGAAGAAACGAAGGGAAGGTGGGCATGAACCGATTCGTCAGTGTTCTTGTATGCTTCATTTTCGTTTTTTCCGCAACTGTCGTTTTCGCCCCGCCGCAAGCCGAGCCAGCAGGCTCGGCCTACTTTGGACTGGGCTTTTTGCTTTTTCCCTTCTCATCGTTTATCTTACCAGGAAATCCGCTATTGGAGGCTGGCTTTTTTACTATTATTATAGTGTATATTGGAGTCTTTTTCCTGGACTCATCAGGTACGCAGTTTTCTTTAGCAATCTCAACCCGTCCCTTTGGCAGAATCAAACGCAATATGTAATTAGTGCTGGTGCCAGGGTTGTCGAGAGTGTCGCTCTTATCGGCAGCGGCGTGCTCTCCACGATGCTTCTCTTCAGGAAGTGCAGGAGTCCAGCAAACCTTTTCCTACTGAATAAATTCTTGCTTGCGACGCTCATTATGTTCTTTGTATCCCTGACATTAGATTATATTCACCCGCCAGGTTGGATAGCTTTCGATATTGCAAACCTTATCGGCTCCGCAGTGCGGTATCTCTATATCGTCCGTTCACGAAGAGTGCAGCACGTTTTTCTTTTGCAGGATTTTAAAGCCTGGTACACCATTTCCCACGCGGTCAAACAGATGAGTTCGGCAAACATAGGGGAACTATATGAAGAGAAAAAGAAATAAGAAGCTCGATGTTTATGAACAGCAACGAGAGGCGCACTGGAGAGCAGAGGACCGAGCGCGGCTCCTTAAGGACATATTTCCCACAGTGGCCTCTCTCGCCATATGCATGACCTTCAAGTATCAAGATTCGCTGCTAACGAATCCCGCCACTATAGACAAAAGGTTCGCGCCCGAAGACAAAGCCTTCTTCAAAGTTCAGTGTCCTGATGGCGAGTGCATCAACGGCGGTTTTGATCTGTCGCGTGTAGTTTCGAAGTTAATCAGTGCCCGTGTCAACGAAACAAACGGGACAAGCACTTGCAAAGGCTGGCAAGATCGAGAGCGTGTCGGGACTCATCGTTGCCTGCTGACAATGAACTACACGATAAGGGCAGTTTATGCAAAGAACCCCGAGCAAACGGATGAATAGATATATGAAAAGAACGATATCAGGACAGCGGTCATTGATCCTTCATACAGTGGGAATTTATAATAAGACCGTTGAGATATGTGTTAATTAACAAGCCCACAGGCACCCATCCAGTACCCCGACGTTTCCCACAAGAAGTGCCGCGCCTGCCTGCGGCAAAAGGCCGCGACCGCTCGCTTGAAACCGTTGGCGCTCGCTCACTTCTATGGAAACCGTCTTGTCTTTTTCGTTCACGCAAGGCTTTGTAGAATCCCTGCCAGAATTCCTCTCTCATGAACACCTAACCCCCTTGTCCATCCGGCGCGGCCGCGCCCGGCCCGCCGTGCTCCTCCGTCCGCGCGGCAGGGACCGGAGCGGCGTCCGCGCTCACCCATTTGACCCACCCTATCTCCCGGCCCGAACCTTGCTCGATGAACCGCCACAGATCGCCCTCGTGAACCACTTTCGCGGGCGGCTGATACACATAGACGGCTTCCCCCCTTCCCGCAGCACCAGGGGCAGCAGGAGCCGCCTTCACCGGCACAACCGCAGCCTCTTGTTTCTTCTCTTCCGGTTTGGGAGAGTCAACCCACTTTCCGTCTTTGTAGTACCCGCTTTCCGACTTGTTCAGCACCACCGGCTTGGCCCCAGGATGAAGCAAAGCCTCTTGCGTCTTCATATGCGCCTTTGCCCCCAGGATGTCACCACGCGCGATACTCGACTTGAAGAACAGAAGGTACACCATCGCCACCAGGACTACCGGAATAGCGAAGAACACCGGATGCTTCAGGATATTCGTCCCCTTCCCGATGCCCTTTTCCTTTATATCCTTTGCCGCGTAGCTCTGGTAACATTTGAAGATCACCGGATTGTACGTCTTCCGCTTCCGGCTCAGAGAATTCCGCTCGTCATCCTCAGAATAGACGTACTCCAAATAGGACCGCGTCACCAGGTTCCCGACGAAATTGACCTTTCTGCACCTGTGCGTCCACTCGATAAGGGACCGCACATGCCCGTCCAGTTTGTCGAGCGCTTGCGTTATCAGGATCACATCGTTTCCGGTATGCCGATGCGTCGAGCACCATTCAGCAAAAGCCTTGTTGCCTTCACTCGCATACGTCCGCGACGACCATATCTTGTGTACCTCATCCAGCACCACGACCGCCCCAGGAGGCACCAAGTCCCAAAAATGGCGCACGTCTTCCCGGTTCAGGAAATGGAGCCGATCCGAGAGCACCGAAGCATCCAGACCGCTTACATGCATGATCGCTATCCGGCAGTGCTCCGAATCAAGCCCGTCGATGTTCGACCAGACAGACCGACCCTTCCGCAATATTTCTATGACCTCGACCATCGCCGCATAGCTCTTGCCGCCGCCCGGCGTACCCGTGAAGCACGTTATCACTTGCCACCTTCCTTTTTCATCCCCCAGGGCGAACACGCCCACACCACCACCCCGACCAGGAAGAGGAACAGGACCGCGTAAGCGTCGTACACGGTCCCGCCCGTTTCCATCGCCTCATGGACCGGCCTATCCCGCTGTAACTGGCATTCGGTCATCTCTTCCCAGGACATGTCAAGCTGTCTCATCCACTCAATTTCCCAGGACTCAAGTCTTACCATTTTCTTCCCAATTTCAGAGAATTCAGAGCTTCCCTGCTTCCTGATCCGCTCTGCGGTTGTCCCGCACTTGGTAAGAAATTGGGAAGACTCTTGTTTCATATCCGCGTCACCCAGGATGGAATAAGATTCAAGGTCATGCGTATCGCTATCCCGGTCCCGATCATCCCCAGGCCGTTAGCAAGCCCCGACTGCGCCACCAGGTAACAGACCTGAGAGGGAAGCAGCCCCCATGCCGACGCGGTACCCGCCGCCAGATTGCCCAGGTTCAGAACCCCGATAATCCCTTGCATCGTCGTGAGAAGCCCATCAAATACCACGTATAGCCCCATCTGGAGCGCGTATATAACCCCGTCGATGAGCCACCGGATAATGGTGACTATCGTATCCCAAAACTGATTTACGAAGGTCAGAAGCCAGCTAAAACCCCAATCCATTAGGCACCCCCACAGATACCGTCTTTCCGGCATGCGCCTTTACAATCCCCCGGCCCCACATGTATGTGAGCTTTCCGGCCCGGACAGGCTTTAATGAAGTCGTCAATGCTTATCCACTCCGTACAGAAAGGAGGATCGTTCTTGCGGAAGCTGTGACAGAACCGGGAACAGAAGCGCCACGCGCCTTTTCTCCCTGTCCATCCGCGCCGCTGGCACCAGCCGCAGGTTTCGCACCTGTTTTCGTTTTCCATGTTCTACCCCCTCCCGAGAGTCGCAATCTTGACCGCAATGAACCCGCACGCGATCTGTACCACCGCCGACAGAACCCCGAACACGGTAGACCCCCATGACGAGAAATCGTAAGTGTGATTACCGAAGACCCCGGCATTGAATGTGTACGTTGAGCTACCACCCGAAGGGACCGACCCGAAGGCCCCACCCCACAGGGCAAACAAGCCGCTTGAAGTCACGGACGTTTCAAACGTGGTCCACCGGGTAGCAAAATTGTCGGAGTAGCCCACGGCACAGTCGCCGCAAATCCCGAAAAGGCAGATCCATGTACGGCTTATCTTGAGGCGTCGCCGCGCTGGTACCGGCAGCCGGAGGCGTTGACGTTATCGCCCCGCCAGGCTGGTAGGTCGTCGGCTACGATCTTTGCCGCTTCACCAGCCGGCGTCGTCGTTTCGTCCGGCATAGGCTGAGGAAGAGGCATAGACATCACGACCCCCGTTGCAGGGGGCGCGGCCGTTTGATCGGTCACCGCAGGAGTAGCCGCAGGATCCCCGACCGCAGCCCCAGGCATCCCCTTGTTAAGAATGTCTTCCGCCTCATCAGCAGCAGCCGCAGCAGCCGCGTTATTCGCCGCAAGGTCAGTGTTCAGCTTAGACGTGATATCATTCACCGTCCCGGCCACGGGAGGCGGGGGCGGATGGTCGATGGCCCTGTTCACCCGTGGTGTTCGGCCGACAAAAGGCGATACCGGAGCCGGGAATCACCGCCCAGGTATTGAAGTCGATAAGATATCCGAAGCCGCAAGACACGTTCCCGGCTGAATCCCCGGCGCTTTCCCTCGCATAGCTGTACCCGCCTACCCCGGAGTACCACGAGTTTTCCGCAGTACAGCGTCCGAATAGCTGTTATAGATTTTCCACGTGCTGTAAGGCGCACCGTGCCGCCCTTGAATGACGGCCAAGCTCGAAGCGTCAGCCGACCCGTTCACAAAGATTTTCGGCCCCCCGGTCCAGACACTCGCTTTACCGATCCCCCCGTTATAGCGGGATATCCCCGCCGTTGCTATCCACGTCCTTATTGCATCCACACCCGAATTGAAGGCCGGTTTCAGCGATCACCATGGCCGCGATCACGGCCGAACCCGAGCAGCCCGCGCATGGTAGTGAAGAGCGATGTTCGCAACCTCGGTGTTCCCGCCCGCGTCACCGTCGCTTGAATTACCCGCGTTGCCCCGGAGTACCACCCAGGCCCGAACCCAAGCAGCCCCACCGTCCCGCTCATCGCTTGACCGAACGTCAGAGACGGCACAGCCACCATGACCAGGAGCACCACCGCGCACAGCTTTCTCTTCATCGCAGCACCCCCAGGTATATAGCCAGATTCTTTACAATGCCGACCAGGATAACCACGGCCAGCAGACCAAGCCCTAACGCCCACCGCCG
>CAVSOX010000004.1:0-40616 GCA_963729685.1 uncultured delta proteobacterium
GACGGCAATATCCGGGTGGTCAACCCGGAAGGCAAGGAGAAGGGCCCTTTTCGACCCGCAGTTCTACACGGACCATATTGCCGAATGGGTCGAGCCCTGGACCTATATAAGACTCACCTATCTCAAGGTCCTTGGATGGCAGGGGCTGAAGGAAGGGTACGGCTCATCCCTCTACCGCGTGGGGCCGCTGGCCCGCCTGAATGCGTCGAAGGGCATGGCAACGCCCGAGGCGCAGGCGGAATACGAGGAGATGTACGCGATCCTGGGCAATAAGCCGGCGCACAATACCCTCGCCTTCCACTGGGCAAGGCTGATCGAAGCCCTGCAGGCGGCCGAGGACATGCAGCGCATCGCCGCTGATCCTGCCCTGACGAGCAAGGATATACGGAATATGAACCTCCGCTTGACCAAGAAAGGCATCGGCTGCGTGGAGGCGGCAAGGGGGACGCTGATCCATCACTATGAGACGGACGATAAGGGACTCGTGACAAAAGTAAACCTTATCGTCGCGACACAGCACAATGCCGCCCCGATCTGCCTTTCGGTAAAGAAGGCGGCCCAGGGCTTTATAAAGGGTGGAGAGGCAAAGGAAGGGCTCCTCAACATGGTCGAGATGGCGTTCCGCGCCTACGACCCGTGTCTCGGGTGTGCAACCCACACGCTTCCGGGGAAAATGGCGTTCGAAGTCGTGCTCCGCGACAGACAGGGGAACGTGGTCGACAGGATAACCCGGGGCTTATAAACAACAGCCGGCAAAGGTTGTGGGGACACTCCTCTCGCCCCTTGTCTTTCGGAGGGGTGTCCCCCCTCCAATCTTGACCGGCCGCGGCTTCGCCGCGGCCTCACTTTTTTACTATGGCACTTAAAAAAACCCTCCTGCTCGGGCTCGGCAATACCATCCTTGGCGATGACGGCATCGGTATCCTCGTCGTGCGGGAGATAAGGAAACAGTGGGCCGGCCACCCCCAGGTCGAGCTTGTCGAGGCGAGCCTCGCGGGCATGGTGCTCCTCGATGTGATTACCGGGTTCGACAGGGTGATCGTCGTCGATGCCATCATGACGAGCGATCCGAACCCTGCCGGCTTCATCTACGAGATGACCCTGGACGACCTGGGAGAGGCGATCCTGCCCTATGCGTCCCATGCCCTCGACCTGAAGACCACGATCGAGCTGGGCAAGAGGCTCGGCTACAAGATGCCGGCGACCGTACAGATCTACGCCATAAAGATAGAGGAGAACACGCTCTTTACGGAGGCGCTCACCCCGCCCGTGGAGAAGGCCCTCCCCATCCTCACCGAGCGGCTGATCAGGGAGCTGACGAGCCTCAACCAATCATAGCCCGGCCCCTCGAATTAACTCGCACGGCTTGCTTTTGCCGGGCCATTTTCCTATAATAAACTGTAGTGACCGGGGCAAATATAAGTCTTATAGGTCCCGTGAGACCTATTCTTTTATAACCGCCGAGAAGGAGGGCAAGGTAATGGCAAGTTATCAATGCGTCGTATGCGGCTATATCTACGATCCCGCGGAAGGCGATCCCGCGTCGGGAATAGCGCCGGGTACGGCTTTCGAGGCGCTGCCCGATTCCTGGGTCTGTCCCGTGTGCGGCGCCCCCAAGTCGGAATTCGAAAAGGTAAAATAGCACAGAAACTAAGGAGGAGCAAAAGAGAGATGCTGCTGGAGACGCGGTTTGCAGACCTCGGCGCCCCGAGAAGGGGCAAGGTGCGGGACATTTACGACCTGGGCGATACGCTTCTCATCGTCGTCACGGACCGTGTGTCCGCCTTCGATGTGGTGCTGCCGACTGGCATACCCGACAAGGGGAAGGTCCTTAACCAGCTCTCCCTCTTCTGGTTCCGCCAGATGGCGGACATCGTCAGGAATCACGTGCTGGAATCGGATGTGGGGCGCTACCCCGCAGCCCTTGCGAACTACGCGGACGAACTTGCGGGAAGGAGCATGATAGTGCGGAAGGCGCGGCCCATTCCCGCCGAGTCCGTGGTCCGGGGCTATCTGGCGGGTCCGGGTGGACCGAATACCGGGAAACAGGGACCGTGTGCGGGATAAAGCTGCCCGCGGGGCTTCACGAATCCCAAAAGCTGGGTGAGCCTGTCTTCACGCCTACCACCAAGGCCGACGAGGGGCACGACCTGCCCCTCTCCCCGGAAGGCTTGCGGGAGCTGATCGGGGCGCGGCAGGCCGAGGAGATCACGCGCCTCAGCCTCCGGATTTACCAAAGGGCCGCAACGCTCGCGGAGAAAAAGGGCATTCTTATCGCGGATACGAAGTTTGAATTCGGCACGGTCGACGGCGAGACGATCATAATCGACGAGATTCTCACGCCCGATTCTTCCAGGTTCTGGTCGGTGAGGGACTACAAGCCGGGCCGGGGACAGGACAGCTTTGACAAGCAGATCGTGAGGGACTACCTGAACACCCTCGAATGGGGCAAGACCGCGCCCGGCCCCGAGTTGCCGGCGGCGATCGTGGAGAAGACGGCGCAGCGGTATAGGGAGATATACGAGATACTGACAGGCGGCCCGCTCCGGTAGCGGGGGGGCGGCGCGGCCGGGCCAATTTCGCGCCTTTCGCCTGTCTCTTCGGCGCCGCGAGTCCTCACGTACGAGTAGTACGCTCAGGCTCGCGACCCCTCGATCACGGCGAAATCCATCAAAATTTCCTCCGGCCGCGAAAAGAGGACGTTACCTACTTCACCTGCCACTCATTAGCTTTCCATGTTTCGCAATCTTTGAGGATAACCATTCATACTGCTGAGAACGCGGGTCGACGAGGCTCCGGCGCGGTTTCGGTTTACAGCCTGGGAAGCAAATCCATCCAACGGAACGCCTCTGCCTCGTTTGTGATAGCGCGTCGAGAAGCCCCTGAGCGCTCAACCCAAAAGACGGGCCCCGCGCGCAGCTAACTACGACTCACTATCATTTCTCAGGATCGCTTTATCGGCAACCCTCATTCTGAATCTTCACGATGACGTTGTACAACAACATGTACAGTCCAAGCAACCCTTGCTTAGCCTCGTGCGGCTTTACATCATCGTGCACGCCCTTAGAACTCATATCGTTGAGCCGTCTCGCAAGCACGGATAGATGTTGAAGCTCCGCCTTCATCAAGTCCCTCGAAGTCGATTTCTGGAATTTGGTCATCATAAACTGCTCAATACGGTTCAAATGGTCCCGTTCACCGAGTTCTCTCTCAACTCCGTCAGAACACGTCACTATACCGGGGGCCGCAGGATAAAAGAAATCCGCAGCCGCCTTAATGGCACGGCGAACCTCTGTCAGTAGAAGAGAATGGTCTTCGAGGTCATTCGAGTCGACGAGCTCATTGGCTTTCTGCAATTTCGTATACACATCCTCGGAGTATGTCTTGAAGTAGTTGTTGACCTCATTTTGAATTTGCTGAAGAAAGTTTTGTGATTTGGCCTGGGCCTGGAATTGCCGTTCGATATGTGTCGCATACGTCAGGCAGCGAGTCTTAATTCTGTTCCTGACCATGTTGAGGGCGCCTATGTATGCCCGGAGGTATTCTTTCTTTGCTTTGTATCGCTCTGTGAAGGCGGCCGTATCAAACTCGCCCATGCCTGGAGGCACCGTCAACTCTTTTATTGACAGCTCTGTCTGAATCAGCAATGAGTCTATTTCTCCGACAGCAGAAATAAGGACATTCTTCGGATCACCGTCCTCATTCGTGCCTAAGTTGTATGGAACGGTCCGTGTTTCCAGCCAACGTTCGAATGCCTTTTCCGCCAAGAACTTCTGAGCGTCCTTATCCACGTGATGCGTGTAATCGAATAGCGCTCGCCAAAATTCTTCTTTCGAAGAGCACAACTCTCGCAAGAATATGGCAGTATGAAAGTTGTCTCCGAGCAGGTTGGAAAGTCTCAAACAGCTCGTGACGGCCTTGTCAACATGGTCATTTTCTAGATGTTCATAGATATTCCTGACAGCGTTGAAATAATCCATGAGGTTCTCCTTCGACCTCGGTCGTATAGGACAGTTGATTAGTTGCCCCGTTGCAATACCTCAAAACGTTGACGAGTATTGCACCTATGCCATCGGCTGCCACTTTCTTTGCAGGCAGCATTGCTTATACTTTTTATCGCTGCCGCAAGGGCAGAGTTGATTTCGGCCTATTTTTCCATTCTGCCTTGCCCTATCTATCCTCTTCTGCCTTATTCTGTCCGCCATTGCTCTCAGGCGGTCCATTTGAAGAGGAGAAACACTATCGAGGGTCATGATGCTGAAATCAACGTCAACGAGAGAGCTGGTCTGGTCATACGTCAACTCAAGCAGCAGCCTCTCCTTTTCCTGAGTCACCAGCATGACCGCCTGCCCATGTTCCAGAGCATGCACAGCATCTCTTTCCAAGATTCCCCTTTGCCAGCAGAATAGCGTGATGTTTGTCCCACCATACGTTGACAGCGGTCTTGCTCGTCCTGTTTTGCGTTGCACGGCTAGTTCCTCGTCAATCCCAGAACATATGTTATCGCGCAATGCTGAACCAGAATCGAGCAGTGTGCTTGCTATCTTTCTTCGATAGCGCTTGCTGGAGTTGGACAGGAAATACAATATCTCCCTGAGCCGGGCAGGCATCTTTTGCTTGAGAGGGCATTGCGCTGCCGGATCATGTGCTTTCTTTGCAAAAAACTCGTCGATCTTTGTCCGATATCCATGCCAGCTAACGGCCGTTTCGGTACTGAAATCGCGGGCATATTCCGTGTAGACGTTGTGCTCGATGTACAGGCCAAGGTGATCCAACTCATCGTCTGTTCGGATGAGTTCGGAATGGAACGCTCGCATCCTCTGTTCTACGAAATGCAGGAAGATAAGCGGATTATCGAAGATATCGGCATAGACACGAAGATCGTCCACCGACACCGCCCAAACAGGGCCGTCGCCAACGTCCACTCCGATCTTTCCAAGATGTTGGGCCTGGGCCGCGAGTTCCGTAAACGTATCCAGAGTTACCGCGCATATTGTGACGTGCTCGAAATCCTTGTGGCTAATTCTGGTAACTTCCGTGTGATTGCCATCATAAATCGTAACTTCCTCTTGGCTCTTCAGGTACTGCAGAAACCGCAGACCTTGTCGTGCGGGTTTGAGGATCAGATTCTTGAGCGAGGCAACATAGGCGGGGAAATCGGTTGCCGGCGGCGTATAGGTAAAGGCTCCAGCTTTTACTTCAATTATGAATAGATGATCTTCCCAGATCAAGATTGCGTCGGTCTCGCACCATTGATGGCCGTCCCCGTCTCCCACATGCCACTGATAATAGGAGTTTCGAAAGACCCGGGCGCCAGGCAACAGCTTCTCAAAAAAATGAATAGGCAATTGCTCCGAAACGGCCTTCTGCTTTTCATTCCAGATCGATGCGTATGCGGGCCTCTCAGTCAATATTATCCGTTGAATCATCCGGTAAAGGTTGTCAAAAAGGCTGTAGTACTCAAAACAGTAGTACCTTCCATCAAGCCTTATGAAAGGTCGTTTGAAAACTGGCCATATTCTCAGCGGCCAGCCTCTAAAAACGCCATCGGCGAAAAATTCGGTATCTTCACCGGGCATCCAGGAAAGGCGGTCCAAAAACGAGTCGGGTAGTTGGGTGACTTTGTTGACATCAAAGAGACCAAAGCCAAAGAATCTGCCAAGGACATCATCTCGCCACTTTTCCCAGTCGTTTTCCTCGACAACTTTGCGCATCAAGTCAGGAAGGTCTTCCTTCTTAACTGATTCCAGGCGATCCATTCTTTCCAAGATTTTCGGAGACGTTGCTTCCTGGAACTTACGCAGGTCCTCGGCCGCTCTGATAACGCCCTCAGTCATCGAGCGCTGAATGTTCATAAGCGCTGCTACCAAGTCATCGACCGATAGCCCGAAAATCTCCCGAAGAACGTCGCTATGCGGCGCAAGAATATCGCGATAATGAGGGATGTGATGTAGGAAGTAACGTCGGCCCCTGACGTTGCACCAATGCAATTGAGCCATTGTATAGTATTTGTCAAAGTCCTCGTCATACTCGCTGCTATTCCGGCAATCGAAGGAGGTTCGACATATCTGATATTCAGTATTAAGTTGGGAAAACAGGGCATTGACGATTGTTTCGAGTTCCTGCCAATCCTCCTCCGGCACATCAGGTTTCTTGATCTCAGCTGGCGCCACGGACACAATGACGCTCTGAACGTAGTCAACCATCCTCAAAGCAAGGGACGCAGCCTTGTCGTCCGCAAGCCGGCCCCGGTTCCGATGAAATTGCAGAGCATATCCCCAGTGCGCCCTTTTCAGGAGTTCGTCTGGCGGAAGCTGAGCCACGATCCTGGCAATCCGTGAAACCTTGTCGTCGATCTCGGCGCATACATCGCAAAATCGACTGGCCAATCTCGCCTGCATTTTCTTAAACTGGTCTTCGCTCAGTCTATTTTGAATAAGACCGACCTTGCCAAACCGCATTATCTCTATAGGACCAAAAGAGAAGTAGTCATCCGGCTGAACAGGCCGTTTGTCCCGAGCAAGTTCGTGCGCTCGAGGTTTCTGTCGCGACTTCTTTCCCATGCCTCTGCGTTAGCCCTCGCTGTCTCCTGGGGAAATAGCTCAAGTGAAGGCGGGGAGAAGGCGACGTTCTTAAGCAAGTAAATAACTTTCCCCTTGCCCTTTCTCCAGTAGCTCAACTCCCCGTTTCCGCAATCATTACGGGATTGTAACACTTGCTACCGGCTCGGTCGAGCAAAATATAGCCTTTCAGGAAGCCAATGGATGGGGACGGGCCGGCAAAGCCCTCTGTCGGTCGATGAGTTCTTTTAACAAATCGCTCAGGATGCGTTTTGTCGCCCCTGGTTGTCGCCTCTCCTTTTCACTCCTGGTTGTCATGCCTCCTTGGCAGGGAGGATGGGGACGTAGTTCCGTTCATTCCGTTATTTGAGGGGCAAAGGGGTCAAATCTTTATTCTTGGCATAAGGCCCCCTCGCGCCGCCGGACACCCTTATCCATTATTACCACGTGGAAGGAAGTTGTTCAAGAAGAAAGACGAATTCGTTGAATCCGGGAAGGAGCCAGTGGGTGGGGACAGGCTCGCAAAACCCCCTATAGGTCGATGATTTCTTTCAAAAAATCGCTCAAGATGCCTTTTGTCGCCCCTGGTTGTCGCCTCTCCTTTTCACTCCTGGTTGTCATGCCTCCTTGTCGCTTTGACAAGAAGAGGGAAAAGCAGGAGAATCTTATTAGGCCGGGCGGCCATTTCGAGAGGTCCTCACAGAGATGGCTTAGCTCGGACCGTGTGAGCCGGTTTCGAAAGCTTTCATAAACCGGCATCGCTCTTTGACAACTTAACCCGCAACCATGGCCGGGAAGCGTCGCGTCCCGTTTTCGCGTTCCGCGATTCGCGATTCGCGTTCACCCCCCCCCCCCCCCCCCGAAACCGTGCACTTTCGTAAACTTTCGTAAACCCCATTCTCTAAATGCCTTGCAAGAGAAAGGAATCGGAATGGGCGGCAGTGGGACGGCGAGTGAACAATGCGCGCACAAGAGGGTAAAAAGCAATAAAAAGTGCCGGAAAATGAGCTTTTTTGCAGAGAATCATCGGGAAGCATGGAAGCCCGAAGCACGGTGAAGGGGCGTTCTATCATGAATAGGCCCTTGAAGGCGAAGTTGACACGAAACTGGTTCTGTAGTATTACCCTATTGTTGGTTTAACTGTTGTATCGGTTATACGTCAGGGTGATCCGAGGGAGGCTTTATGTCCACCGCAAAGGTACTGGCAAAAGGGCAAATCGTCATACCGAAGGAGATAAGAGAGAAGATGAAGATCAAGCCTGGCGACACGGTAGAGATTATCGCCACAGAGAAAGGGGCTGCCATTTCGCGCATGAGGGAAACTTACACTGAAACATTCAAAGGTGTCGTGAAGGGCAGATTGTCGCTCAAGGAGCTGGAAAACCTCTATGACCCGGACGGTCGGCTCTCTGCCCGCAACATCCTCGTGCAAACCATGCAGTTCTCGCACCGTAAGCTCGATTTGACTTAACTCATCTTCGATCTCTTCCCGCAATTGTAGGGGACACTTGAACCCTGAATCGAAACAGGTCTGATTGCGGATGGGGCAAGCCTCAGCGTTCGAGGAGACGGCGGACGTCGGTGATGAGTTGATTCATGCTGATGGATTTGCTGACGATGGTCTTTACTCCGATACTTTGCGCCCTTTTCACCGCGTCCGGGTAATCTGTGTAGAGTATGATGGGAATATCCGGCCTGATCTCCAGTATCTGTTCCGAGAGGTCCGTGCCCGACAACTCGGGCATTTTTTGGTCCGCTATGACGAGGTCAAATCTTGAGGGGGCTGCGGAAAAGAGCCGAAATGCAGCAACGCTGCTCGTCTGGCCGGTGACTTCGTAGCCGGCTTCTTCGAGGACCTCCCGGACAAGATCAAGAAGATATGCTTCATCATCGACCAGGAGGATTCTCGCGTGGCTTGTGGTGAGCGATGAGGAGATTTTTATAATGGTCCCTTTAGATATGTTTTCCGCAACGATATCTCCCTCCCGGTCGGCGATCACACCGGAGAATATACCGATTCTTCCTTTGTAATTGCGCAGCAATTTTACCTGTATGAGCAATTCGTTCTCCGGCATGACCGGCTTTCTAAATCTTGAGTCGCTGGCAACTAAGGCGGGAAACCCGCCCAGCCCGTTGAATTTGTTCCTGAACAGCAATTCGGTTACCAGTTCGATCAGGCTTGTGAGTGCGCTTGGCGGGTAATAAAGGTTATTCTGATATCTGCGCAGCACAGGATCGGTCTTCCCGATAAATTTCCAGGCCTTGATTTCATCAGGATACTCCGGAGCATAAGCGTATCGATCAATTCCTATTTTTTCTTCCGGCAGGTCCAAAATCTTAGCTATGGCTTTTTTGTCACCTTCCATTCCGGCTCCTGATTATCACTACTATAATGTTTTTCATCACCTCAATCACGGAAGCGAGAAGGGGACGGTGGTTCTCAACGTTCCTGGGGACGGTGGGCAGAAGTCCTTCATTATCAGAGAAATAGCGCAAAATATAACAATTATTCGAGGCTTTCCGGGATGAAAGATAGACGGGCTCCAGGGTCTTGCAATCACACCTCCCCCTTTCTCCCTTCAATGATCTCCGGGGCATTACGCCATGATATCATCCACGGGTAATATCTGCTTCCCGTGGCGAATTGTAAGGATGGAGATCCTCTTTTCTTCCAGCCGGTAGATTATTCTGTAGTTGCCGTATATCAATTCTCTTATGGCCTTGTTGCCGGTCTCCGGCACAACGCGACCACACTCAGGGAACGTTTTCAGCTCCTCCACTTTCTTGAAAACTGCGTTTATCCAGTTTTCTGCGGCAACAAGATTGTCCTGGGCTATGTAGCTTGCTATCTCCGAGACTCTGTCTGCCGAAAGGGGAGACCACAGGATTCTCATTTTTTGATCCGATTCAACACGGCCTTCCTGGCATGGTCATGGTCGATCCCTTGGCCGGCCTCTATCTGGCCGATGGATGTCTGTATGTCCTGGAGTAGTTCGATTCTCTCCTGCATGGCTTCGTACTCGCCCGCGTCAAGCAGTACGGCCACACCCTTCCCGTGCTGTGTGATAATGAGGGGACGCTTTGTATCATGTATCTGTTTGAGGAAGGACGCAATTCCAGTCCGAAACTCGGACATCGGTCGAACGTCTTCATCGACCCTAGGTCTTTTCATATGGCACCTCACATAAATAACGTACATTATAGCGTACTATATATGTTGTGCAATATCAACCGATTTCCCGAAAACTCCCGAAGCGTGTCAAACTCCTGAAACGCTCTCCTGAAGAAGCCAGTGGATGGGGCGACCCGGCAAAGCCCTCTATCGGTCGATGATTTCTTTTGACGAACGGCTCAAGATGATGTCATTCCTGGTTGTTGGCAGAAAATAAGCTTTTTTGCAGAAAATCACCGGGGAGCATGGATATCCGGCGCACGGTGATGAGGGCGCTTTATGCGGCCGGTTGTCTGCGCCGGCGGCTTGCCCCCGACATTCTCAGGCTGTTTCCCGTTACCATGAGGCTGCTCGCGCACATGGCGCATACCGCAACGAACGGGTTGAGCAGGCCCGCGGCAGCGACAGGGATGGCAATCGCGTTATAGAGGAAGGCAAAAAAGAGGTTCTGCCGGACCCTCTTCGTGGTGAGGCCGGAGAGCTCGAACGCATCGATAAGTTTTCCGGGGTCCGGCGACAGGAAGGTGAGGTCTGAGGCGCCGCGGACGGCCTCCATGGCGGGACCGAACGCGCACCCCACATCGGCCTGTGCGAGGGCGCCCGCGTCGTTGAGGCCGTCTCCGACCACGGCCACGCGATGGCCTTCATCCTGGAGTCGCCGGACAAGCTCCGCCTTTTCCGCCGGGAGCGCCTGCCCCTTGAAACGACCGATCCCGAGTGATTTCGCCACCCTCTCCGTCGTGGTCGTGCCGTCGCCCGAGACGAGCCACACCTCCATGCCGCGGGCGGCGAGGAGACGCACGACCTCCGCCGCTTCCGGCCTCACCGGGTCTCCGAATACCAGAAAGCCCCGCACCGAGCGCCCCCACCCGAAGAACGAGACCGTTTTCCCTTTCTCTTCCCAGGACCCCGCCTGTCTGTCCATGGCCGGGGGCAGGCAGAGCCCGGTGCGCTCCATGAACCGGCGGCTGCCGATGGAGGTCTCGACGCCCTTGACGCGCCCCCTCACCCCGAGGCCGTCAAAGGCACCGATGTCGGAGGCCTCATAGACCCTTCCTCCTTTCATGCGTGCGTGACGGACAATCTCGCGGCCGAGGAAGTGAGGAGAGTCTCTCTCCACCGAGGCGAGCCGGGCCACGAGGTCGGCCTCATCCAGCCCCTCGCCGACCACCGCCTCGAGGCCGTATGCCCCTTCGGTGAGGGTGCCTGTCTTGTCGAAGATGATCGTATCGAGGTCCTTTATCCGGTCGAGGGCCCTGCTTTCCCTCACGAGGATCCCTCTTTTTCTTGCGAGACCCGATCGCAGCCGCCTTCACGAGGGGGATGGCGAACCCCAGGGCGCAGGGACACGAGATGAGCAGCACGGCGAGAAGCCGGAGGAGCGCCTCATGCGCGG
The DNA here is from genome assembly GCA_963729685.1 of uncultured delta proteobacterium. GTDB lineage: Bacteria > Desulfobacterota > Syntrophorhabdia > Syntrophorhabdales > WCHB1-27 > BOG-1155. Next base: position 11,129 of record CAVSOX010000004.1, read on the forward strand.
GAAGGCCGGCCAGGCGCACGCCGACCGCAGTTGCGCCCGCTATGGCGAGGACAAGCGGGACAAATAACCGGCTGACCCTGTCCGCGATCGATTCGGTCGCATTCTTCCCCGCGAGTCCCTCCTCGACGACAGCGATGACCTGACCGACCATGCCGCCGCCCGCTGTCGCGGCGGCCGCGACCTTCAGCCACCCCTCCCGCACCACGCTTCCCCCGATCACCATGTCTCCGGGACGAGCGGTCCGCGGGCGTGCTTCTCCGGTGATAAGGGATTCATCGACCAAACCGCCCCCGCCGACAACCCGGCCGTCGAGGAGGATCGCCTCGCCGGTCATCACCGTGAACCGGTCGCCCGGCGCTATTTCCCCCGCCCTCACCCATTTTTCCCGCCCGCCCTCACCGGTCCTGACCTTACCCTCCCGCATCTCGTAGAGCTCGGCGAGTCCCGAGGAGAGCCGGTCCCGGAGCCGCAGCTCCACATACCTGCCGAAGAGCACGAAGGTGACGAGCATCGACGCCGTGTCGAAGTAGAGGTGAGGGCTGCCTTCGAGCATCTGCACGGAGCTGTAGAGATAGGATGAAAGGACGCCGATGGAGACGAGGGTGTCCATCGAGGGCGAAAGATAGCGAAAACCGGCCAGGCCGCGCCTCAGTATGGGAAGGCCGCCGTAAAAGACGACGAAGGTCGCCATGACGAAAAGGGGGTACGAGAAGTACCGGGCCGCCGCATGCGTGGAGGCGCCGAAGAAACCGGAGTAGAGGACAAAAGAGACCATCATGATATTCGCCGTGAGGATGGCCGAAAGCCCGAGGCGCCGGAGCTGCGCCCGCCTTTCCGGCCCGGCCGGCCCTTCCGCCCCCGGCGTGAAAAGGCGGTACCCGAGCTTTCCGATGAGCGAGACGATCTCCGCGGGGGTGGTCTTGTGGGGGAGGTACCTGAGGCGGACCGTATCGGAGACAAACGAGGCCCTGGGCTCTATCACCCCGGCGGTGCGGCGCATCACCTCTTCTATGAGCCAGGCGCAGGAGGGGCACCACATCCCTTCTATCCTGTAGGTGAGTTCGAGGGGGGGCAGGTCGGTCGGGAGAACGGGTGGATCAAGGTCCGCCGCGGCTTCCTTTCCCCGGATAATGCCTGACCCGAGACAGACCCGGTAGAGCTCGGTCTCCTGGAAATCTTCCGGCAATGCGCCCGTCGCGGCGGAGAGGAGGAGAAAGACCTGACGGCATCCATGACAGCAGAAGAGGGCTGCGTCCCCCGCAGTCTTATCGGAGGGCCGCGATGCGGGGAGCGGCAGGCCGCAGAGGCGACAGGAGGTCTCGCGTTCCCCCGCAGCTTCCGGACGCGCCTCGTCGGTTACTTCCCCGATGCGAACGATTTGAGATAATCGACTACTGCCCACGTGTCGGCCTCCGCCACGGTTGTGTAGAGCCGGGGGTGCCTCTTGTACCCCAGCCTGATCCGGCTATAGAGCTCGCCGTCTGCCTGCGACAGCACCTTGCGGGACCTGAGGTCCGTGGGGAGGGGGGAAAAGCTCTGTCCCACCGTGCCCAAACCGTCCAGGTTCGGCCCGTGGCACTGCATGCAGAAATAGCCGTATGCCTGCCTGCCTTCTTCGAGAGATGCCCGGCTTCGGAGAACGGGATTCCGGAGCGTCTCAGGGTCCGCGGCAAGAAGCTCCTGGAATCCCCCCTCGACCGGCACCGTCCTTTCGTCCATGGTGGGTATCTCTTTTTTGTAGGTGCGCACCGATTCCTGGTCGTACATGCGCGCGTAGTCGCAGCCCCAGACGGCGGCGGACAGGAGACATAAACAGTAAACAGAGAAGGTTCTTCGTCGTCATCGGCCGTCCTTTCCTGCCGGGGGCCTCCGGCTTCCTGTCGACGTGCTGTGCCCCGGTCGCCTCCGGCCGGCCGGTGGAATAGACCGATTGGCCGGGCGTGTCCTCGATCGAGCCAAAATCCCAGTCCGGCGGACCTTTATCGCCGACCGCATAGTACATGAAGATGCCGTAGCCCAGGAATAGTGCGGCAATGAGAGAGACGATGAGGAACCCTCGGACGACGGCCCGCGGGTGGCGGGCGGCGTCCATTTCCTTGAGGCTTTCCGTCGATGCCTCTTCCTCTTTCCCGAAGGGATCGGGCCCTGTCGTATCGAAGTCGATCACGGGAAGAGACCTCCGGATATCATAGGGGACCTCCTTTGAGGCCCTGGAAGATCACGTAGCAGACAAGCCAGACAACGAACCCGATAAAGAGGAAGAGCACCACGGAAGGTAAGGGGCGGCGTTTTGGGCGAACGTCTTCCTCGTGGCTGAAATCCTCCCCGGGTTCGCCCCCGCCTTCCTTTTCATCGGCGGCATAGTAAAAACCGCCGAACACGATATAGACGAGGAGGCTGGCGATGAGACCAAAAAATATGCCCAGGATGAGATGCTGTGTGTTGAGCATGTCAAAAAAGCGCATCCTACCTCCCCATGCCCATGAACAGGACGGCGGCGACGGCGACGACCAGGGTCAGCCCGCAGATCAGGAAAACCGCGAGCACCCCGTAGACCCCCCTTGAGGCCGGCGGAGCGGCCCCAAGGCTGCCATCCACTTCACCCCTGAGCGGGAGATAACGGGCCCTCTCCTGGTCCGAGAACTGTCCGTTGGCCAGGGCCCAGAAAAACCCCGCGAAGCTCGCCCCGAGACCTGCCGCCAACAAGAGTATCCAGGGGACGTAATAGCTCATCTCGTCTTTCCTCCCTCGCCCGCACCGCTAGTCGCCGGAAGGCCGGCCCCCGGGGTGATGAAGGAGGCGTCGATCCCCCGTGGTCCCGCGTGGGCGTCACTCTGCCCGATAAAGGAGACCGCGACATAATCGCCCACGTCCCATATCTTTTCCGATTCGAGCTCCCTTTTGAAGTAAGGCATTGCCGTTCCGGTGATGCCGTTCATGATCTGGTAGTAGAGGATGCCGCCGGATGCGGCCCTGTCCCTGAGAATGGTAAAATTGAGGGGAGGAGGATAGAGGTACGCTTCCGCGGGCCCCATGCCGTCGCCGATAGGGCCGTGACAGCCGATGCAGAAGCCCTGGTAGATACGCTGCCCCCGCTTCAAGCCTTCCCTGGAGCCTGGATAGGGGTTGTGCAGGGTCCTCCACCCGTCGGGCACATGGCCGTGGAGCCATTCCACGTTTTTGTCCGGTCCCGACCCGTATGCCCGGACCGCGTCGGCTTTCCATCTCCGCTGCCTCTCCATCCTGAGATCGGCGTCCCTGAACCCCAGCCCCTGCTTGTACGCAATGAGGGCGTCGATACTCTCCCTTCCGAGGAATTGAAAGGCGGGCATGATCGACTCCGGCCGCGTGTACCGGGGATTGGTGAAATGGGCGAGGTGCCAGTCATCGGGGTGCTCGCCTCCCTCCTGGGAAAGGTCGGGGCCGGTCCGCTCGGAGCCGAGGAGGTGGGGCTGGTCCTGCACGTAGTCGCCCGATCTCGCGATCCTCTCCGCGCCGTGCCCCCAGTCGAGGTTCCTGATGAACTGGGTATGGCAGAACGTGCACCCGTTGGCGATATAGAGTTGTCTCCCTTTCTCCTCAAGCATGGTCCGGGGCCGGAAAAGCTCGGAAGGCTTTTCGGCGATGGTCGCCCAGGGGAGGATCACGGAGATGAAGACGATAGGGCCGAGGATGATAAGGCCGCCGTAGACGATCAGTCTCAACGTCATTCTCATGGCTCTTCCCCGCCTGGGCCTGCGCCGTAGAGGCTCCTCGCTATGTTGTAGAGACCGACGCACGACCCCACAAAAATCATGACGCCAAAGGCAAGGCGGCTGACGAAATAGAGGTGAAGCTCGGGAAGGAGCTTATAGACGGTCTCGCCGTACAGCCAGCCGGTCCCCTGTATGAGACCCGCGAAGGTGAGCACGAGGAAAAAACCGGTGAGCCCGATAAGGAGCAGCCAGTATTGAATCTCGGCAAGCTTTGCGCTGTAGAGGGGACGCTGACTGATCCGGGGTATGACGAAATAGGCGCCCCCGAGGGCGATAAACCCCGAAAACCCGAAGACGGCGATGTGGGAGTGGGCCACGACCCAATTGGTCATATGGGTCACGCGCTGGACCGAGGGCAAAGACTGGAAGACGCCCTGGAAGCAGACAAAGAGATACCAGACGAGGCCCGCAAAGACGAACTTGCCTCCGATATCGGCGTGGATGGCCGCTATCCGCCCTTTCATGGTCAGCCACAGGTTGACGAGCACGGTGGTGACGGGGATGAGCATCCCGACGCTCCCCGTGACCGCGACGACCTTGAGCCACGTCGGGGCCGGGGTCTGCAGCAGGTGATGGGTGCCGATGTGGGGATAGAACATGAGGATCGACCAGAAGCCGACGAGGGAGAGGGCGTGGCTGAAGAGGGGCGCCCTGCTGATAATGGGGATCACGTAATAGGAAAGCCCGACGGCCAGCGGTGTGAGGAAGAGACCCACAATCCCGTGGCCGTAGAACCAGGCGAGCACCCCGTCGGCCATCCCCGTGATGGCCCCCGTGGCTGGGTGCCATACCGCGTTCCCCAGGAAATAGATAAACCAGGTGAAGATCATGGCGGCAAAGGCGTACCAGACCGAGACGTAGAGCAGCGTCTCCTTCCGCCGGCGCAACGGTCTTCAGGATATTATAAAAGGCGAGGGCGAACGCGATGAGCACGAGGATATCCACGGGCCATATCCACTCCGCGTATTCCCTGCTCTGGCTCATACCCGCCATGAGGGTAACGTTGCCCGAGGCGATAGCGATGTTCCACAGCCAGTTGGTGAGGCGCCCTATGGCCCGGGAATGGAGCGGGGTGCGCACCAGGTGGGGAACGAAATAGTACATGGCGCCCAGGAGCCCGGAGCCGACGAATCCGAAGATCATCGTGTCGGTGTGGACGGGCCTGAGCCGGCCGAAGACGAGCCACGGCACATTCTTGTACAGACCGAAGTCGGGCGCGACCATCCACGAGGCGAGGAAGAGTCCGGCACAGGCGGCCAGCGCGAACCAGCAGGCGGACGACAGAAAAAAGCCGCGTGCCGTTTCATACGCGTTATCCTCGCGGAGCCGGGCCATGATGATTCTCCTTTACCGGTGGCATCCGAGCCAGCAGTCGAGCTCGGCGCCCAGCTTTCTGTGGCACGTGATGCAGAACCCCATCTCAAAGTTGACGCGCCCGAGCCTGTCCATCTCCCTCACCTCCCCGTGGCAGCGGGAGCAGCCGAGCCCCGCCCGCGCGATGTGGGGCTGTGACGGAAAAAGACAAACTCCGGGACCCAGAACACCCGGACCCAGGGGACGGGTTTCCTCGCATCGAAGTAGGCCTTCTCTTTCAGGATCTCAGGATGGTCCGGTATGATATACTTGTGGCAGAAGAAGCACTTCTCCACGGGGGGCAGCCCGGCATCCTGCGAGCGGCCGACATAGGGGTGGCAGAAGCGGCAGTCGATCTGCTTCACCCCCGCGTGGACCCGGTGGCTGAAAGGGATGGGCTGGCGCGGGCCGATCCTCATAGAAGGGTAGGCCGAGTAAGCGAAGTAGAAGAGCGCGCAGAGGACCCCGGCGAGGCCGATCCATAAATAGCCCCGCCTCACCCATCGAGGTCGCGTCGCCGGTCCCTCTTTTTCATCCACCGTTGTCTTCTCCTGTCCGCCGTTCATACAAGCGCCGCCTCATGGCTTCAACGTCCCTCCTCCCTCCGCCAAAAACCGGTGAAAAAGAGGGTCCGAGACCGGGACGATGGGAACCCTGGACAAAAAGAGCGTCACGCAGAGCCAGACCAGGCCGAAAAATCCCCCCGAGATAAAGACCTCCGGCAGGCCGAAGGGGATGCCGGGCCTGCCCGCCCACGTGGAGGGCACCACGAGGAGGAAGCGCTCCATCCAGAGACCGACGAGGATCATGATCGTGAGAAAGACCATGGGGATGCGCGCTATCTTGATCCTCTTGCTCAGCAGGGTGAGGAAAGGGATGACGAACACCATAAGGAGCACCACCCACGCCCACGACTTCCACGGATCGAGCTTCGTCCGCAGGATCACGAACCGCGTCTCTTCCGGAAGATTGCCGTACCAGATCACGAGCAGTTGCGCGTAGAACAGATACCCGGTGAAGATGGCGAAACCGAAGGTCAGTTTGCCGAGGTCGTGGAACTGGCGTGGGAAGAGATATTTGTTCAGGCCGAGGCGGTTACCAGCGAGAAGCACGAACAGGTAGATGGCCGCGAGCGCCGAATAGAAGGCCGCGATGAAGTAGTAGCCGGGAAAGAGCGTACTGTACCACTCGCTGCTCAGGCTCATGATCAGGTCGATTGAAAAAAGGGAGAGGATGAGGGCGTAGGCCGCGGGCAGCACGGGGGAAAAGCGCCATTGGGAGCGGAACAGGCCCGACCATGGATACGCCGTGCTCACCGGGGGCCGGCCGTCCCGCAGCCACACCCTGTCCGCTTTCACCGAGAAGTAGACGAACAGCAGGCAGAGCAGGGTGAGCAAGAGGAGGCAGATTCCTTCCCGGGCGAACATGAACGGCGCGTTGAGAAACGCCTGCTTTTCCGGCACGGGTTTCAGTACCCACGGGAAGATAAGCTCTTTCCCCGGCCAGAAAGCCCAGAAGAGGAGAAACGAGACGGGAAGGTACGCGCCGAAGGCTTCCGCCACGCGCTTGATGGGCCTGCCCCAGACGGCCTTCGAAAGGTTGAGGACCGCCGAGAAAAGCACCCCTCCGAAGGCCAGGCCCGCCCAGAAAACATAGTTCACCGTAAAGGTTTGCCATGCCCTGAGCCGATATGCACCGGATGCGCCGTACAGAAAGGCGCAGGCGCCGGCCAGCACGAGCATCGAGGAGACGACGACCCAGCCCACGGGCATCCCCGGATAGATATCGCGCTCATCGGGCGGTGACACGGCGGACCTCCTCGGCACCCCCTTCTTTCAGGAGCCTTTCGAGCCTTTCCATGTTGTCGCCGGCAGCAAGCACGAGGACGCCGAATTTGTGTCCGGAGAACGCCGCATCATAACCGGGATCGATGCGGGACCGGGGGAGCCCCGCCTTGAAGACCCAGGAGACAAAGGCGAAGAGCGAGGCGAACAGGATGGTGCCCTCGAACGCCACGACCACCCAGGGCACCCAGGCAAGCACGGGCTTACCCCACACGATGAGCCTGAAGCTGAGATGCGCGTAGACTGCCAGACCGACCAGGCTAGTTGCGCCGATGACGCCGCCTGCCAGGGTGAGCGGCCGGGTAACGCTCGGCTCATGTATCAACAAGTCCTGCATTTCGGGGAGGCGCACAGGCGAGAAGGCTTTGGCTATGGCATATTCTTCTTGCTTCAACGTTTTCAGACACGCGAGGAACTCGTCGACGTAGGGAAAGACCGCGAGGAGGACGCCGTCAGTCTTCACGGTAGGGCCCTCCTTTTTCTATGGGCATGCCTGCCTCCTTCTTCACCTCGGAAATGGGGATGGAGGGGAGGAATTTCGCGAAGAGCATAAACGCGAGGAAAAGAAAGCAGAAGGTGGCCTGGGTCCAGGCGAGCTCGACCCAGTTGGGCCAGTAGAAACCCCACTGGAACGGGAGGTAGTTCTGCGAAATGGATTGAATGACGATGAAGAACCTCTCCCACCACATGCCGATATTCACGAGGATGGAGATGATGAAAAGAGGCGTGGTCGCCGTGCGCATCGGTCTGAAGAAAAAGAGGAGGGGCAGCCGACCGCGCAGAAGATGACGAGCCAGTATACCCAGGCGTAATAGCCGAAGATCCGGAAGTTGAATATCTGCTGCTCGAAGATATTCCCGCTGTACCATGCCATGAAGTGCTCGACCAGGTAGGAATAGGCGAGGATCGACGTGGTGAGGAGCATCGTCTCCGCGATAAGCTCCAGGGTGCGGGTCGTGACGATCTGCTCGACCCGGAAGATGCGCCTCATGGGGATGAGCAGGGTGAGGACCATGGCGAGACCCGAATGGATCGCCCCTGCCACGAAGTAGGGCGGGAAGATGGTGCTGTGCCAGCCCGGCTGTATGGGCAGGGCGAAGTCCCAGGAGACGACGGTATGGACGGAGATGACGAGGGCCGTGGCGAGGCCGGCAAGCAAGAGGTAGGAGCTGGCGTAGTGGTGCCACTGCCTGTGAGACCCCGTCCATCCGAGGGCGAAGTACCCGTAAACCTTGCGCCAGACGCCCGTGGCGCGGTCACGGATTATGGCGAGGTCGGGGACGAGGCCGGTGTAAAAGAAGATGAGGCTCACGGTGAAATACGTGGAGACGGCGAGGAAGTCGAAGATCAACGGTGAGACGAAGTCGGGCCATAATTGTCGCTGATTGGGATAGGGGATGAGCCAGTAGAAGAGCCAGCTCCTCCCGAGGTGGATCAAGGGGTAGGTGGACGCCATGAGGATGCATATCATGGTCATCGCTTCCGCCATGCGGTTGATGGATGTGCGGAATCGCGCCCTGAAGAGGTAGAGGATGGCGGAGATCAGGGTACCCGAGTGGGCAAGGCCGATCCAGAACACGAAATTGACGAGGAAGATGCCCCAATTGACAGGCGGGCGAAGGCCCGTCGAGCCCATGCCGGTCGCCACCTCATAGCCCCAGGCGAACAGGCCGTACATGAAGCCGAGGGAGAGAAGCCCGATCACGAGCCAGAAGAGGGGCGACGGTCTCCCCAGCGTCCGGAGCACCTCCTGGTTGACGTCCTGGAACTTTACCTCCATGCCTTGTCCGCTCCTTCAGTCAGCGCCGAGGTGATCTTTTGATCACCCCAATTCCTGAGTGATCTTCTTCAGGTAGATCACCGCTGTTTTCGTATTGAGACCACCGAGCACCTGATAGCTGCGGGCCTGCCTCGCAAGCCGCGACACCCGGCTCTCCGGGTCCATCAGGCTGCCGAAGACGATCGCGTCGGCAGGACAGGTCTGGGCGCACGCCGTGGTAAACTCGCCGTCCCTCACCTTGCGGCCTTCCCTCGCCGCGACGTTCTTTGCCTGGACCACGCGTTGAATGCAGAAGGAGCATTTCTCCATCACCCCTTTCTGCCGCACCGTGACATCGGGGTTGAGCTGCCATTCGAGGGGGTGGTCGCGGGTCCAGGTGAACCAGTTGAACCGCCGCACCTTCCACGGGCAGTTCTCGTTGCAGTCGCGCGTGCCGATGCAGCGGTTGTAGACCTGGTTATTGATCCCCTCCTTGCTGTGATGAGGCGCGAAGACCGGGCAGACCGACTCGCAGGGCGCCGAATCGCAGTGCTGGCAAAGCATGGGCAGGAAGCGGACCATGGGCTCACCCGGCTCGAAATAGCGCTCGATGTGGAGCCACGACATCTGGCGGCCCATGGCGACGTTTCTCTTTCCGACGATGCCGACGTTGTTCTCGGCGTAACAGGCGACGACGCAGGCCTGGCACCCGATGCAGCGGTCGAGGTCGATCACCATGCCCCATCGGTAGTCCACGTGCTCGTGGGCCGGGTAAAAATCCCTCTTTTTGTCCCAGCCGGAAGGCAGGGGCATGACCACGCGGGGCGCCTGCCCCCTGGTGCTCAAGTAGTCCCCGAATGACAGGCTTTGGGCGAGCCTCCGTCCATGCTGAGAGGCGCTGCCGTCCGCGGTGGCGATAACTATGGTGCGCCCTGTCTTTTCAATGGTCACCCCGGAGAAAGACCGGACGAGGCCGCCCGCGGGGTCGAGCTCTCCCTGGATGAGCCCGTTCGGGTTCCCTGCCTCGCCACCGGCATATCTGCCCGCCATTGCGCCGCGTCCGTAGCCGACGGGCATGGCGAGGCTGCCGGCAGGGAGGCCGGCATAGGGGAACGCAGGCGCCTGCACGCTCCTCGCGCCGGCGCGTATGACGAGGACGTCTCCCTTTTTGATGGCCAGCGCCCTCGCCGTGTCGGGGTTGATCTCGACCCAGCCGTCCCACGTGACCTGCGTGACGGGATCGGGCATTTCCTGGAGGAAGGGGCGGTCCGCCGGACTGCCGTCGAAGAACCGGATGGTCGGATAGGTGAAGAAGTCGAAGGAGGCGGGTGTTTTTTGACGGGGACCGTCAGCCGGGGCGGGAAAGGCAAAACCGGATAGAACGCCGTCGCCCTCGGCCTCCTCTTTTCCCTGTTGCCATGCGCCTCCCCGCTCCAGGCTCCGCTGCCAGAAGGCATCGGGTGAGGCATCATTGGTCCCCTGTCCTTTTCGCCCCTGCTCCCACTTGTTCCGGAGCACGTCGTAGAAGCTGTCTTCCGGGAATGCCGCCTGCCCGCCTATCTTTTTGCCGAGAGAAAGCAGCATATCCCCCAGATGCCTCGTATCGAAGAGGGGGCCCATGGCGGGCTGGAGCAGGCCGCGGACATTCCGCTGCGGCCTGTAGTCCCCCCAGGATTCGAGGAAGGTGTGGGAGGGCATGTGGAGGGTGGCGAGCCGGGTCGTCTCGTCCGGAAAGCTGGAAAAGCTGATGAGGGTTGTCAGGTTCTTGAGGGTCGATTCGAATGCCCATGAGGCGGGCAGGTGATAGGCCGGGTTGGCCCGGTAGACGACCAGGGCGGAGACTTCCCCGCCTGCCATGCGGTCCGCGAGCGCCTTTATCCTGGATGCCGGGGCAACCCGGCCGAGGGAGACGGGGTTTGAAAAATCGAGCGGCCCCCTGCTCCCAGGGGATACCGTACACAGGAGGTTTGCGGCGACCGCGGTATCGAGGGCGTGCGGGTCCTGGAATGCCATCCCTTCCGCGAGGACAAGGGGTCGGCTGGCCTTCCTGAACTGTGCGGCAATCATGAGGAGCACCTCAGGCTTCACCCCTGTTCGCTCTTCCACCAGCTCGGGCGTGAAGGCCGAAATATGGGACGCGAGGCGTCCGGCAGCCCCGGAAAGGGGGAGGCCCTCCCGGACAAGGAGGCGCAGCAGCCCGAGGGCCACGCAGGATTCCCCGCCGACCGGGACCGCCACCCAGTGGTCCGCGTTGGCCGCGGTCATGGAGAGCCGGGGACCCACGTAGACGAAGAGGTGTTTCCCCTTCTCCCCTGGTGCGTGAAAGGAGGCAAACTGGCGGGCAAACTGCACATTCGATATCCAGGTCTCCAAAAAATTGGCGCCGAAGGAGAGGAGGAAGTCGGCCTGCTCGATATGGTAGGTCGGCAGCGCGTTCTTGCCGAAGACGATCAGGTTTGCCCTGCGCAGCGGTTCGTAGGCGAAAGGCTCGTAGACGATATACTCCCCGCCGAGGGTGTTCATGAGCCGGACTGCCAGGTCTTCTTCGGTGCCCGTCATGAGGTGGGACATGAAGACGACGGTGCCTTTCCGCCCGGCCGCGGACAAGCCTCTCGCCGCGGCGTCTTCCGCGGCCTCCCAGGAGACCCGCCCGAGGCTGCCGTCCGGGTTCTTCATCATGGGGCCCTTGAACCGGTCCGGGTTGTAGATGCCCTGAACGGATGCCTGACCCCTCGGGCAGAGCCTTCCCGTATTGATTGGCTGGCCGGGGTTGCCTTCTACCTTGATAATATGGCCGTCCCTGTTCTTCACGAGCATGCCGCACCCCGCCGGACATTCCCTGCACGTGCTCGCGTACCAGGTCGCCTCGCCGGGCACGATATCTTCGGGGGGGATCACGTAAGGGATAAGACGGCGGACAGGGTCGGAGCAGCCCGCGAGCGTGGCTGTTCCAGCCAACCCCAGGGTTTTGAGGAATTGACGCCGCGAGACTCTTGCCATATCTTTGCCCTTTGTTAGTATAGGTATATGCCATGGGCTTTGCACGCGGGCGATTCCGCAAAACGTGTGCCGGCGCCGCGTACGGGTAAGGGCATGGTCCCCATTCCGACGATCGGGCAGATCTTATATGGCGGGAAGCACGGCGAATCGAAAAGGCAGGGGTCCCGACTTAACCGGGACCCCGGGCAAGGACTATTGCTTACTCTAGAGTGCGTCTTTCATTGCGCTTGCTGGAGAGAATTTCGGAGCTTTCTTCGCCTGAATCTTGATCTCTTTTCCCGTCCGCGGATTTCTTCCGGTCCTGGCCTTTCTCTCTACCACCGAGAAAGTGCCGAATCCCGTGACGGTCACCCGGTCCCCCTTCTTGAGAGATTCTTTCACTGCTGCGACAAAAGAGTCGATCGCCTTCTCCGCCTGGGTCTTCTTGATTGCCGCGCCTGCCGCTACCTTGTCGACAAGATCTTTCTTGGTCATGGTCCCTCACCTCCTTTTTTCATGAGTCGCAGTTTTATCGGTAAATCACTTCTCTTATGGGAACATTGTACGAGTTTTTCGAATGCAATGGAATAAAAATCGCATCTTTTGGAGGCGAAAAAGGTGGAAATCATCGCATAGTGGTCTTAAATTTACCATTGTTCACGGAAGGAGGGCAGGGAGAGATTCGGCAATTGCAGCGGCGAAAAGCCGGGGAACCCCAACGCATGCAAGGGGTTCGTAACTTTTTCCCCTTTTCCCCCGCGAATATGCTATCCTAACTGTCGATGTTTCTCCTGTTTTGAAGCTTCCTTCTTCTTCTGCTGCTTCAAAAGAGATTCGCTGACAAAGAGATATCCGGAGGACGTCGTTACCACGAACCGGTGCGGTATGGAACGAAGGAAGGGCGCGTAATCAACGCAAACTAGCGAAAAAGAGGTAAGCGTGGCAAACGTAGAGGTAAGCGACGGCAACATAGAGAAGGCGATCAAGGCACTCAAGCGCATGCTCCAGCGAGAGGGCATCCTCAAGGAGATCAAGAGGAGGAGCTTTTACGAGAAACCGTCGGAAAGGGAAAGACGGAAGCAAAGGGAAGCGAGGAAGCGGCGGCTGAGGGCGGAAAGGAGAAAGCATGTCTCGGGCAGGGAGTGAGCCTTCCCGCCGGCTTGCCGCGCATGGTGCCGGGAGCGGCCCGGCGCGAAGGCCGGCCCCGTTGTCATGGAGAGTGCCGCGCTGAAGCGACCTTTTTTGATAAGGGGCCTTTTCCACCTCTCGGGGTGTCTCATCCCCGTCATCTACCTGCTCGCGGACAAGGGCGCGGCGCTGCTTGTCACCGCCTCGGCCCTCGTTTTAGCCGCCTTTATCGAGGCGTTAAGGATCAAGGGCCGCGTCGAGTTGGCTTTTGTCGGCCCCCTGTTGAAAGAGAAGGAAAAGAAGGGGCCCACCGGATGCCTTTTTTATCTCGTCGCCTGCCTGATAACGATACTTCTTTTCGATAAGAGGGTCGCCTCGGCTTCGATTTTCGTCCTCGCCATATCGGACCCCTTATCGGCGATAATAGGCTCGAAATGGGGGAGGCGGTCCCTGTACGGGAAATCGGCGGAGGGGACGGGCGCCTTCTTTTTCTCCTCCCTGCTCGTCCTTGCCTGCTTCTCCTTCAGAGGGCCCGGCCTTGTTCTGGCCGCATTCGCCGCGACCGCTGCCGACTCTTTCGTCGCGGCTTATCGATGACAACCTCACCATCCCGATAATCACCGCCCTCAGCCTGACCGTGCTGGCCCGTTGAACGTCCCCTTGCTTTAAGAAGATGGCCCTTTATTTCCCGTCCCATTGGCCTGTTGCGCTCACCGCGATCCGTGGTATCATATGACCCGGAGAATTGGGGCTTTGAGGAGAGGGGGCGATGACGTTAAAGGAAAAGATTGAGCGGGCGATCGCGGCGATCAACCCGCGGCTCGAAGAGCTGGCGGAGGGGTATGTGGAGCCGTTGGAGCTCGACGAGGCAAGAAGGGTGCTCGTGATAAAGTCCTTCGGCGGCAGGCTCCACTGATGCGGCATGAACGCCCTCAGTTTGTGGGCGGACAAGCTTATCCGGGAAGAGGTGCCCGAAGTGGAGGAGGTGCGCGTGGTGGATGTATGCGAGTGCGGGCCTGCCGAAGCTTGACTTTATTCTTTTTTTGACTATACTAATAGTCTTCAGGAGGTGATGGGATGGCCATCGGAATTATCGGGAAGAAGCTCGGCATGACGCAGGTATTCGGGGAGAATGGCATTGTCATCCCTGTCACGGTCGTGAAGGCGGGACCATGTGTGGTGGTGCAGAAGAAGACCGTCGAGCACGATGGTTATAACGCGGTGCAGGTCGGATTTAATGAGATTACGAAGCTTTCCAAGGTCAATAAGCCGCTCGCCGGCCACTTCAAGAAGGCCGAGGTCCCTCCCATGGCAAGGCTGAAAGAGTTCCGGGTCGACGAAGAGGAATTGAACGGCTATGAGAAGGGCAGCGCGGTGCCGCTCGAGCCTCTTCGAGGCAGGCGATTTTGTCGATGTCACCGGGGTCTCCATCGGAAAAGGCAGCGCAGGCGTGATAAAGAGGCACAAATTCTCGGGCGCGCCGGGGGGTCACGGCACGCATGAGTTCTTCAGGCATGGCGGTTCCATAGGCAATAACACGACGCCCGGAAGGACCCTGAAGGGCATGAAGATGGCGGGCCATATGGGGGCGAAGAAGGTGACGGTCCAGAACCTCAAAGTGGTGGAGGTGCGGGGCGACACCAATCTCGTGATGATCGAGGGCGCCGTGCCGGGACCGAGAAACGGCTATCTCATCCTCAAGAAAGCAGTAAAAAAATCGTAACCGTTATACATGCGTGCTTAAGCAACTGAGACTGATCATCCCCTATGTCACACGATATAGGGGAGATTTGTTTCAAGCCGTCCTCATCCTCGTCGCCGCGTCCTGTGTCTCCGCGGCCATACCCTTTCTCATCAAGCTCGTCGTCGATAGGCTCCACGACGGTTTCGGCCGTACGGTAATCTCCATCATCCTCGCCACCGCCCTCCTCGCCCTCGTGCAGGCCGGTCTGAAAACCACGGCCCGGATGAAGATCTTCAACAGCTCCAGGGAGATCGAGTTCGAGCTTCGGCGGGACCTCCATGCCCACCTTGTCTCCCTTCCCTACGCGTTCTTCACGAACCATCACCGGGGAGACCTTATCGCGAGAATGATGACCGATGTCGGCAACGTGAGGATGATGATCAGCATGGTGGCCCTCCATTTTTCGAACACTATCGCCATCACCTCGCTCAGCCTCGCCATGATGTTCAGGCTCAGCCCGTCCATCACCCTGCTCTCGGTGATCCCCCTGTGCTTCCTGTTCCTGCTCATGCGCGGCTTTATAGCCCCGCTTCACCGCGCTTTCACAGTAATCCAGCAGGTGAACGGTTCTCTCTCGAAGCAGGTGAGCGATGTGCTGTCGGGCATCAGGGTAGTGAAGAACTATCTCCTCCAGGGGGACGAGCGGGCGCGGTTCGACGCTCTCAACGCGGAATACATGGGAAAGAGCCTCGCCGCGACCCGGGTCTGGGGGCTCCTCTTTCCGATGACGGGGCTTCTCGGAGGTCTGGGCACCCTCGCGGTCATGTGGCTGGGGGGTTACTACCTGATGAACCACCGCATCACCCTGGGCGACTTCATCGCCCTCAACACCTACTACATGATGCTCATGTGGCCCATCGCGGCCCTCGGATGGGTGCTCAACCTCTACCAGAGAGGCGTGGCATCGATACAGAGGATCGAGGCGATCTATGAAAGCGAGGCGGAAAGGACCGGGGGTGCGGTGCCGGACGCGTTCGGCGGCGCAATTGCTTTCGACCGGGTCACCGTCCGGAAGGAAGGGCGCGAGGTGCTGAAGAACGTGAGCTTCTCGCTGCGGCAGGGCGAGAAGCTGCTCATTACCGGACCGACCGGGGGCGGCAAGTCGACGCTTCTGAACCTTATCCTCGGTCTCGAGCAAGACTACACAGGCTCGATCCGGCTCGACGGGGTCGATATCCGGACGATTGCACTCTCCGCGCTGAGGAACGGGATCGGCCTCGTGCCCCAGGAGCCCTTTCTCTATTCCGCGTCGATCAGGGAGAACCTGTTCAACCCCACCGACCTGGAAGAGTTGATCGCGATGACCCAGATGAGTGACGAGATCGAGAGGTACGAGGCCGGCGTCGAAACGGTCGTGGGAGAGCGCGGCGTGACCCTGTCGGGAGGGCAGAAGCAGAGGCTTACCCTGGCCCGGGCGCTCTCCAAAAAACCCCGGATACTCCTGCTCGACGACCCCTTTACCCATGTGGATGGTTTTACCGAGCACCTGGTCTGGGAGAAGATCGAAAGCGCCATGGACGGCACGACGGTAATTATCGCCTCGTCGAAGCCCGTGCCGCTTTCGTACATCGACTGGGCCGCGGTGCTCGTCGACGGCGAGTTCGCGGATTACGGGAGGGCCGGTGACCTGCTCGGCCGGAACCCCTACATGAAGCTCCTCTACGAGGTTAAAGGATAGATGGCAACCGGGGTTACCCGCACGCTGCTTTACAGGTATGTGGCCCGGCACAGGTCCATGGCCCTGCTCTCCCTCTGCCTCGTGCTCGTGGTTGCCGTGTCGAGAATGGCCCCCGCCTACATCCTGAAGGTAGCGATTGACCGGTTCATCGGCCACGGCGATTTCCGCGGGCTTTCCCTGGCGGCCCTCCTGTATCTCT
This sequence comes from uncultured delta proteobacterium, assembly GCA_963729685.1. Lineage (GTDB taxonomy): Bacteria > Desulfobacterota > Syntrophorhabdia > Syntrophorhabdales > WCHB1-27 > BOG-1155. The sequence continues at coordinate 27,568 of CAVSOX010000004.1, forward strand.
TCTTCATTTCCCTGGAATACGGGTGCGTCTACCTTCAGGTGTACGTGACACAGCTCTTTGGCCAGAGCATCATAAGGGAGATGCGCCTCGAGACGTTCACGCACCTCCTCGGCCTCCCCGTCCCTTATTTCGACAGGACGCCCCTGGGCAAGAACCTCCACTACGTGACGAGCGACATGGAGAACATCAATGAATTTATCACCTCCGGGATCGTGACCTTTGTCGGCGACATCATCAGCATCACCGGGATACTGGCCGTCATGGTCTACATGAGTATGCCGCTGACGGCCGTGGTCATGCTCTTTTTCCTCATCCTTGTGCCCGTGATCGATATCTTTCGGAGACGCCTCCACAGCGCCTATCGGGAAACACGGGAAAGCGTCTCCGAGATGAACGCCTTTATGGGGGAGACCCTCGCGGGCATCTACGTCTCCAGGGCGTTCAATCGAAAGGAGGCGGAGATCGCCGGCTTCAGGAAGAGGAACGAGAACTACATGACGGCTTACAAAAGGGTCATCCTCTACATGTCCCTCTACTTCCCCTTCGTGGAATCGATCGGCATCCTGTCCATCCTTGCCATTCTCCTTGCAAGCGGCTACATGCTGTCCCTCGGGATGATCACGTACGGCATCATCGTCGCCTTCATCGAATACTCGAATAGGCTCTACAACCCCATCCGTGACCTGAGCGAGAAATACAACATCTATCAGAACGCCCACTCAAGCCTCGAGAAGCTGCACGCCCTCAGGTCGACCGAGGCGGAGGAAGGCGCGGGTGCCGCCGGCGCGTCAGATGTCCGGGGAGACATAGAATTAAGGGATGTCTGGCTCTCTTACGGCAGCGATGGGCTGTATGCGCTGAAAGGCATCAACCTTACGATAAGGGAGGGAGAAAAGCTCGGCATCGTGGGCCTCACCGGATCGGGGAAGACGTCCCTCATCAACCTGCTTTTAGGTTTTTACGTGCCCTCGCGAGGGGAGATACGCATAGGGGGCCGGCCGCTTTCCCAGTATTCCCTGGAGTCCATAAGGAAAGCCTTTGGCGTCGTCTCCCAGGATGTCTACATATTCCCGAGGACGATAAGGGAAAACCTCTTTACGGCCGGTGAGGCGATCCACCCCCGGATCGATCGGCTCATACGGGCTTTTTCCGACGAGGGGGCCGATAAGGTGATCGCCGAAGAGGGGCGCAACCTTTCGGAAGGAGAAAAGCAGCTCATCGCCATCGGCAGGATGATCGCGTACCGGCCGCGGTACATCATCCTCGACGAGGCAACGAGCAGGATCGACCGCTATCTTGAGCAGGAGGTGAGGTCCATCATCGAGGATGAGTTTCGGGCCGCGACGTCCCTCGTCATCGCCCACAGGATATCGACCATGGTCGGAATGGACAGGATCATCGTGATCCACAACGGCGAGCTGGCTGAAGAGGGGAGCCACGCAGAGCTTTTAGAAAAAAAAGGCGTCTATCACCATCTCTACAATATCTACAGGAGCGGGGCTTGTCTAGGGGCGGACGCGGGTAAAAGGAGGCTTCAGAAGTGAGGAAATGGCTGGCGGGGTGGATCAGTTCCGGGCTGTCCGAGAAGGACAAATACGAGATCACGAGCTGGGCCTTCAGCTACTTCATGAAGAGCAACCTCACCGTTTCCGACGCGGTGATCGAAGCGGTCAGGAAGGTAAAGCCCGAAAAGATCGACAAGGACGGCTCCCCGAAGCTTTCGCGGTCCGATTTCCTCGAGCTGCAGCTCAGGGTAAAGAATATGCTCTAGCAGCCGGCCTCGTCGCCGTACACGGTCTCTCTTGCAAGAGGGCGTAGAAAGCGTCATAATGGAGGAGGGAGGGGCAATGAAAGAGAGAGGGGCAGGCGTCCTGCTTCATATTACCTCGCTTCCTTCGCCATACGGCATCGGCGACCTTGGCCCCTGGGCGTACAAGTTCGCCGACTTCCTCACGGAGACGCGCCAGACCTACTGGCAGATACTGCCGCTCAGCCCCACTGCGCCGGTTTACGGCAATTCACCATACAGCAGCATCTCCACGTTTGCCTGCAACACCTTGCTCATAAGCCCCGACATGCTTGTCGAGGATGGTCTCCTGGACAAAAAAGAGGTCGAGGGGAGGCCCGTTTTTCCGGACGATCGATGCGACTACGAAGGGGCGGCCTCCTATAAGGAGCACCTGCTCGACCTTGCCTACGACAGTTTCACGGCATCCGGCGCCGGCCGCGACGGATACGCCCATTTCTGCGACGATCATGCGTCCTGGCTCGATACCTATGCGCTCTTCGTCGCAATCAAAAAACGGATGGGCGGCGCGTCATGGGGCGAGTGGCCCCGGGAATTGAGGAGCCGGGCGCCCGACCGGATGGAGACAGATACGGAAGGACGCGCGGGCCGATATAGACAGGGAAAAATTCCGGCAGTACCTCTTCTTCCGCCAATGGGGCGCCCTCAAGAAATATTGCAACGAGCGGTCCATACAGATCGTGGGCGATATCCCCATTTACGTGAGTTACGACAGCGCCGACGCATGGGCCAATCCGCCCATCTTTAAGCTGGACGGAGAACAGAGGCCCATGGCGGTTGCAGGCGTGCCGCCCGACTACTTCAGCTCGACAGGCCAGTTGTGGGGCAACCCGGTCTACGACTGGGAGGCGCTGAAACAGACGGGCTACGCCTGGTGGATAGAGCGGATGCGCCGCACCCTCACCCTCTTCGACGTGGTGAGGATCGACCATTTCCGTGGTCTTGTCGCGTTCTGGGAAGTCCCCGCCGGTGAAAAGAACGCGGTGAACGGGCGCTGGGTGGCTGCGCCGGCACACGATTTTTTCAACCAGCTTTTCACGTGCTTCTTCAGCCTTCCCATAATCGCCGAAGACCTTGGCTTGATCACCCCTGACGTGCGGGAAGCGATCCACGAACTCGGCTTTTTCGGCATGAAGGTCCTCCTCTTCGCCTTTGGCGAGGAGAACCCCATGCATATCTACCTGCCCCACACCTACGAAAAGGGTTATGCGGTCTACACGGGCACCCACGACAACAATACCGTCCGGGGGTGGTTCGATACCGAGGCAAGGCCGGACGAGCTGGAGCGCCTTTTCCGCTATATCGGCAGGGAAGTGCGGCCCGATGAGGCGTGCTGGGAGCTGATAAGGCTCGCGATGATGTCCGTCGCCCGCATCGCCGTCTTCCCCTTGCAGGACATTCTTGGCCTCGGACAGGAGGCCCGTATGAACCGGCCCGCGACCGGCCGGGGGAACTGGGAGTGGAGACTGCAACCCCGGGCAGCTCACGGAAGCGGTCGCCGGGCGTCTCCGTTCCCTCACCGTCACCTATGGCAGGGCTTAACAAGAGTGATATATCTTAAGGAGGGCGCATGAAAAGACGGCAATCACGTGGAATGACAAAAATAGTGCCTGCGGTGGTGATCGTTTTTCTGCTCGCCGGGCTCGGCGCGTTGTTTCCGGTTCTTGCCGCGGCGGACGACGCCATGGATGCCCGGCATCTTACCGAAAGGGCGACGCAAAGCCTGGAGAACTTCTCGCAAGCCCCGGAGATGGACGCGTTTCGGTCGCTCATCAGGGACGCCCGGGGCGTTTTTATCGCCCCCCAAATTCTGAAAGGCGCCTTTTTCTTCGGTGCGTCGGGCGGAAGCGGCGTGCTCGTGGCGCGCGACAGCCTCTCCGGGCGCTGGCTGGGCCCCGCATTCTACACGATAGGCGAGGCGAGCTTCGGCTTTCAGTTTGGCGGCAGTGCGTCCGAGGTGGTGCTCCTTGCAATGACCGACCGGGGCGTCAACGCCATGCTTGAGAGCAGCATCAAGCTCGGCGCGGACGTCGCCGTGGCGGCCGGCCCTGTCGGCATGGGGGCGGCCGCGTCGACCGCGAACCTGAGCGCCGACATCATCAGCTTCGCACGGGCAAAAGGGCTCTTCGGCGGCATATCCGTCGACGGGGCAGTGATAAAGACCAGGAATGACCTGAATGCTGCTTACTACGGCGCCATTGTCACGCCCGTGGACATCTTCAGGAAGAGGATAGCCGGGAACCCCCACTCCGCCGGGCTCCTCTCGGTGGTCTCCAAAATGGCCGGCGGGGGCGGCCCTGCCGTCCGGAGCACGCCGAAGCGGGAAAAGACGCCCCAAAAGGTCGAGAAGCCTGCCGACGTCGAGGAGCCGGCCGAGGAGGAATAGCGCCGCGTAAATTCTCTTGATTACCCTCGCCTTCCCATGATAGGCTTGCCCTCATCGGGGCGACGCTCGTCTGAGTCCGCACGCAGTAAAACTTTGCCGCAACGGTCCGAAAGCAATGAAGGAGGTTTCGCGCAATGGGGATCAGGTATGAAGAGGTAACGGAAGAGGTGAAGAAGCTGTTCGGTGAAGTTCAGGCCAAATACTTCCCCGAGCTGAAGAACGCAAAGATCATCACCCTCTTCGATGTGAAGAAACGCGCGTCCGGGGGCCGGGTGGTGCTGGGTCGCATCATGAGGACGAATGACCTTTTGAGACACCTCACGAAGGACGAGGCGGTCGCCATAGAAGGCTATGATTATATTATCACCCTCGACAAGGAAGGGTGGAACGCCATAGTCGATGCCGACAGGGTCAGGCTGCTGCGCCACGAGTTGCGCCACACCCATTACGATATAGACTCGGAGTCAAACCCTTACAGGCTCCTCGATCACAGCATCACCGACTTTTACGAAGAGGTGGAGTTGAACAAGGACGACCCGAGGTGGCGGGAGCGGGTGGCCACCATCGTCGAGGATATCTACGAACAGAAAAAAGAGGACCGGAAGCAGGAGCGGAACAAACGCAAGAAGAGAAAAGGGTACGGAGGGAGCGGCGAGTAGGGTGCTCTTTGAAGGAGCCGCCCTTTTTTCAGGACCTGCCGGTCCCGGCGTGGCGGCTCTCGATGCTGCTTTGCGACCATTTCCTGCTGCCCGGCTTGCATCCCTCATGGCGCCAGAGGCCCTGCCCCACGCAGACGCCCTTGTGAGGCGCGACGATCCTTTTGCAGCACACGTAGCAGGTGTCGCTCTTGAATTCCTCGAAGAGCGGGTCCTGGAAATACCTTTTTGTCCCCTGCCTCGGCACGTCCAATAGTACTCCCTTTCCCGGCCCGATTGCAAGGGTTATTATACCGAGCCGCTTTATCTTTTTCAGGTTTTTTTCGAAGATGGCGTAGGCATCGGATAAGGCCGCGCTTCCGTTCAGCGAGAAGATTGACCGCCCTTCCGTGTCCATGGCAAAGAGCGACGGGTCATCATGGATGATGTCGCTTGCCTCGATGGACTGCTGCGCCGCCAGCCTGGCCGCCTCCTCTTCCCTTCCGGGCCGGACGCGGTTGATGACGACATGGGCATTGACGATGTGCAGCTTCAGCTCCCCGGCAAGCTCCAGTATCCTTCGGGCGGTCAGGAGGCCCCTCGGGGTGGCGTCTGAGACCACGAACAGATGGTCCACGTCCTGGGTGACGAGCCTGCTCATATGCTCCATGCCTGCCTCGTTATCGACCACGACATAGGCATAGTTCTCCCTCAGGACCTCTATATGCTTTTTCACGAGTGAATTGGCCGCGCAGTAGCAGCCTTGCCCCTCGGGCCTGCCCATGACGAGGAGGTCGAAGCCCTCGCTTTCCACCAGGGACTCGTGCACTTTGAGCTCCATCCAGGTCTCCTTGGTCATCCCCGAGGGCACGGCCTCTTTCATCATCTCCCGGGCCTCGCCTATGGTCGCGTACGACTCGACGCCCACCACCTCGTTCAGGTTCGCGTTGGGGTCGGCATCGACCGCGAGTATGGGGCCCAGGGTGCGATTTTCCACCAGGTAGCGGATGAGCATGCCGCTTATGGTCGTCTTGCCCACCCCGCCTTTGCCGGCAAAGGCAAAAATCTCAGACATTGGTCTCCACCTGTTCCTTTCTGTTCCGGATCTGTTCGGTGACGCGCGGAAAGGCGCTCTCGTCGGTATGGGGGAGGAAGAGGGCCGCGATGAATTCATCCATGAACGCGGGATTATTCGACAGCTCGATGTTCGTCATGGTCTTCGCTATCCGCTCGGTCTGCTTCAGGAGCTCCCGGGAGAAAGAGAGCAGCCGGGCGCCCAGCAGGGAGCCGTTGCCGACAAAGAGAAACTTCTCGACCGGCACGTCCGGCAGGAGGCCGATCATCTGCGCCTTCTCCAGGTCTATGGAGTGGCCGAAGCCGCCGGCGATGATGACCCTCTCCACGTGCTCGAAGCGAAGCCCCACGCTGTCGAGGAGCGTCTTGCAGCCCGCGTAGATGGCGGCTTTAGCCCGGATCAGGTTATCGAGGTCGACTTCGGTCAGGACTATGTCCCTCTTGATCTGGCTCTCGGCCGCGAAGCTGAGCACATACTCCCAGCCGCTTTCCCCTTCTCTTACCCGGGCGGTCGGCAGGTCGCGGTTGAACTTGCCGTTCTGATCGATGACGCCCGCCTCGAAGAGCTCCGCAACGAGGTCTATCAGTCCCGATCCGCAGATGCCCGCGGGTTTTGTCCTGGCTATGGTCAAGATCATCGGCTCGTAGGTCGATGGGTTGATCTTTACCTGCTCGATGGCGCCGTTGCCCGCCCTCATGCCGAATTTGATCCCGCCCCCTTCGAAGGCCGGTCCCGCGGAGCAGGAGGTGCACGTCAGCCAGTCCTTGTTGCCGATGACGATCTCGCCGTTCGTGCCTACGTCGATGAAGAGCGTCACCTCATCGCGCTGAAAAATGCCGGAGCCGAGCACGCCCGCCACGATATCCCCGCCCACATAGGAGGCGACGCCGGGAAAGATGTACGTGAAGACGTGGTCCTTCACGTTCAGGCCGATGTTGATCGCCCTGACGGGGGGGATGAAGTTTGAGGTCGGCGTGTAGGGGCTCATCATGATATATTTGGGGTCGAGGCCGAGGACCAGATGCGTCATGGTAGTATTGCCCGCGAACACGAGATGGGATATCAGACTCCACCTCGATGCCGCTCATCGCGAGCAGCTCCCGGATGACGCCGTTGATCGTGGAGACGATCACTTCCTGGAGCCTTTTCAGCCCCCCGGCCTTCTGGGCAAAGACGATCCTCGATATCACGTCCTCGCCGTAGCTTATCTGCGCATTGTAGTCGGCTGTCTCGGCGAGGGTGCACGCCTGGGTCCCGTTGTAGGCTTCCACGCGCCGGTACACCTGACAGCGCGCGAGGTCGAGGAGCTGGCCGCACACCGTCGTTGTCCCGATGTCGATCACGATCGAGTAATTCTGCTCCTCGGTATTGCCCGGCTCGACGTTTATCAGGGTGTACCCCTTCCTCGTGAGGACGATGGTGACCGTCACCCGCCAGTCGGCCTTCCTCAACGTGGCGGCCAGTTTCTTGAGCATCCTGAAATCCACCGAGACGTCGGTCATCAGGTGCGTCTTTTTTAGCTCCCTGGTCAGCCTGGCGAGGTCGTTTAGATTGTCTTCGGGGGAAGGCGGGGCAGAGCTCGACATACTTCTTGAAGACCGAGGGGTCGACCGACCACCCCTTTACCAGCCGGTCCACATCCATGGCCGAGAGGATGTGGGAAGGCTCTCTCCTTCTCTTCAACGCCACCCTGTCGATCTGGGACTCGAAGGGGATCTCCACCACCAGGTCGCCGTGGGGACGGGTCATGCACGCGAGACGCACCCCCTCATCGTATTCCCATTGCGCGATCTTGGGATGGGTCTGCGAGCGCGTCTCCCCCTCCAGTATCTTTATCCTGCATTTCCCGCACGCGCCGTTGCCTCCGCAGCTTGCATTGATATGGATGCCGGACCTCATGGCGGCTTCGAGGATCGTTTCGTTCTCCTCGACGGGGAAGGTCTTCTCGATCGGCAGGAATTTCACCCTGTAACTATTCATCGTTGAAGTCCTCAACCGGGTGGGTTGCACGACGGATTTCCGTTCACTATTCTAAACCGGATGTCCACAATTATACCACGAATCCCCGCGCTGTCAAAGCTTTCTGCCTATACATAATTTTGTTGACAGGAGCGAGGCCGGACGGTATCATTCTACCTATTACAATTCGCCATAGTGAACTTATGTACAATGCGCCCATCCTGAAGAAGGCCGTCGACATCATCAAGCTCATCGTCAAGGAGCAGAAGCCCCTCGGGGTGACGGACATCGCCCGGTCTCTCGCGATCAGCAAGAGCACGACGTTCGGGATACTGAAATCGCTCGAAGAGGAAGGCTTTCTCGTCAAAGACCCCTCGAGCAAAAAGTATAGCACAGGGAGCACGCTCTTTGAGCTGTCGAAGAAGATACTGAGGACCACCGATGTCGTCGTCACTGCCCGGCCGTACCTGGAGCGGCTCGTGGAAGCGGTGGACGAGACCGTCTTCCTGGGGATCAGGGAGGATGAGGCGGTAAAGGTCATCGACGTGCTGGAGCCGCAGAAAGAGTTCAAGATATCGTCGTCTCTGGGCTCCCATATGTCCCTCGTCGCGGGCGTGCCCGGCAAGATCTTCCTCTCGGCGATGGAGAACGGAGCGGTGGCGGAGCTGCTCTCCCGGAAAGGTCTGCGCAGATACACGGAGAACAGCATCACCGACATAGAGCAGTTCCTGCGGGAGGTCGAGCTGACGCGGGAGCGGGGATACGCGGTCGACCTCGAAGAGTACATGAAAGGCATAAGGGCCGTGGGCGCCCTCGTCTACTCGGGCCATTTTCCCGTCGCCGGCATCTGGGTGGTCGGATTCACCAACTCACTGAGCGACGAGAAGCTGCCGATGGTCGTCAGCCAGGTGAAGATAGCGGCGGAGCAGATTAGTGTGAATCTTTCACCCTTCCTGAACAACAAGACGGGCGGCAAGTAGGGGCCGGCCGGGTTAATTTCGCGCCTTTCGCCTGTCTCTTCGGCGCCGCGAGTCCTCACATACAGTATGCTCCGGCTCGCGCCCCCTCGATCACGGCGAAATCCATCAAAATTCCCTCCGGCCGCAAAACGACCCTATTCGGTTCGGCCGTCCACAAGTTCACAGTCGTCAGGTTTAAATGCATAAATTGAGGTCTGCTGGCGGTGAACTTCCTACTGATCGACTCACTTTATTCACTTCCTTGCTGTAGGGTTCTATGGAATATGATATCAAAGTAGCTCCTCAAATTTCAAGAAGTACTTTTTGTATAGCGTACGATTTTGTTCGGACAAAAACCTAAGCAATGATTCAGCAAATTCTCTCGTCTCTATCACACCCTCAGCCATGTCGATAGCTTTTTCGAAATAAATGATTGCTTCATCTAAATCCTGATTTTTGGCGAAAGAGTAATGCGCCATGAATCTGAAATAGTCAGCATCGTGAATCAAATCTGCCGCATAAGCCTTTAGCTCTTCATCAAGTAATTTGATCTGTTCGTGACCTATAAGATTGTAGTAATAGTAAATGATGTGGTGTTGTACCTGCTGAATGTTATTCTCTTCTTTTAAAAGTTGGACGGCTTGTTTAAGGTAGCCCCAACCCTTCTCCTGCTGACCTATGACTCGATTGCTTAGTGTTTTACCTAACCTGCTTTTCAGTTTTGGGTTGTCAGGAAATTTTTCATATTCAGTTTTTCGAGAAGCGGTAGGATATTGACGTAAGATTTGTACTGAATAGCAAGGAACAGGAAACTCTCATACCTTTTGAATTCATCAAACGAAACACTCAGGATTGATTCAATGTCCAGAATTATACTTTCATATTTCTTCCGCGATGAGTTGAATGCGTGAAGACGCGGTGGCACCATGAGAAGATCATAATGTTCTTTTGCCTTCTGTTTGTCTGGTTTGAAGAACAAGTATATCTGCAGCAGATTGAGATTCGATTGCCGTTGCCTTGAAATACTAATTGCTCTTCTGCATATCGCTATCGCTTCATCAATCTGATTGTTTTCCCTATACGTGATGCCCAATTCATTTAAGGAGGGAAGGTCGCTGGGTTCAATCTCCAACGCTCGCTCGAAGGTTTCTATCGCTTTTGTCTTCTGATTGTTTTCCCTATACGTGATGCCCAATTCATTTAAGAAGGGAAGGTCGCTGGGTTCAATCTCCAACGCTCGCTCGAAGGTTTCTATCGCTTTTGTCTTCTGATTGTTTTCCCTATACGTGATGCCCAATTCATTTAAGGAGGGAAGGTGCTTGGGTTCAATCTCCAACGCTCGCTCGAAGGTTTCTATCGCTTTTGTCTTCTGATTGTTTTCCCTATACGTGATGCCCAATTCATTTAAGGAGGGAAGGTGCTTGGGTTCAATCTCCAACGCTCGCTCGAAGGTTTCTATCGCTTTTGTCTTCTGATTGTTTTCCCTATACGTGATGCCCAATTCATTTAAGGAGGGAAGGTGCTTGGGTTCAATCTCCAACGCTCGCTCGAAGGTTTCTATCGCTTTTGTCTTCTGATTGTTTTCCCTATACGTGATGCCCAATTCATTTAAGGAGGGAAGGTCGCTGGGTTCAATCTCCAACGCTCGCTCGAAGGTTTCTATGGCGTTATTCCTCTGATTATTCAGGCGGTATGCAATTCCAAGCTCATTGTAATAAGCAGGTTTGTCAGGATACAGATTGATGAGTGTGACATAGTTGCGAATAGTATTAATTCTATTCTTCTCAATTAACCCTTTGATATTCCGGCTTTCAAACTTTCTTTCTACGCGTTGCTTAAATGACAATAATTCATCTTTGTCCGCCCTTGTATAGTGCAGTATTGCCTCATTAAGCCATTTCCAGTCATCGTCGGTCCTGCCGATAATTTTGCTTTCGAAGTAGATGCCAAGCTTCAGGTGCAGATCTTTCCTATTTTTCAGTCGATAGTAGGCAAAATCTTTAATCATGGCATGGCTGCTGAATTTTCCTTGAGCATCCATATCGACAAAACTCTTTCGCCTATGCAATCCCTCAAACGCGTGCAAGTTGTATGAAGGAAGTTCTCTGATGGTCTCAATATCAGAAGCGCCGAACAGCGCACTGAATTCGCAAAGCAACGTTATCTCTTCGTTATTCCCCTTTTGAAAGATTCTGTCAAGTAAACGACCGCTATAACTTTTTCCATCCGGGTCAAGTTCCGCTTCAAATTGTGGTAAATCGGATAGTAGCTCACCTAAAGTGGCGCTGTATGGTTTGGCATCAATTATCAATTGCCCTCCCAAAGGATAACCCTGTGCCTTTTCAAAAATCAAATGGATGTCGCTCTCGGACAGATAGACATTCTTGGCGTTAATATAGTTCTGAATTATCTGCTTAAACTCCGGCTCGGGCAACGAAAGTATTTTGTAATTCCAGAACTCATTAGTTAAATGACTTACTTGGGAAGGAATAACCCTTGAAAGAATGAGTACCTTTCCTTTTCCGATTGCTATCAGCTTGGGCAACAGAAGCTTTACGTCTTCATCCTGTATCTCGTAGTAATCATCAAGAATCAAATGAACATCGTTTTGTTGAAATCTTTCGATAAAGAAATTATGGGTGTCTTCCAACGATAAGTTATCGTCTGGCTTCGGGAGGAGGCAGATTTCAAATAGCTTAATTAAAGAGAACGTTTCATTTGGACTCACCGAATGATAGAAAAACGTCGTGCCATTATAATCCTTCATACACCAATAGAGCAAATGCGATTTGCCTATGCCTCCAACGCCATATATGAGGAGGAAATGTTTTTGTGAGTTGCTCAGAAACTCGTTCAGATAATCAATGTCAGCTTTCCTTCCAATATAATCTACAACATATGTTTTTACAGGGGGAATGCAAGGCTGGTATTCGCATTTTGATTTGAGCGGAGTTGTGATCGTTGCCCTACTCTCACTTAAAGTAAGCTGTCGGAGATTCCCATTTTCAAAAAGAAAAGGCAACTCAACCTTAACCAGTGAACGATTTGAATCTTGATTTGGAAAAGTAACGAGTTTTTGTTTGAGATCGCATTCGACAATCAAGCATCCGGGGACAGGAGGCATCTCAATAATGCGTCTGTCTATGCCATCATGTTGTGTTAGCCCTGCTTCTATCAATTCGGCAAAAGCGTCGTTGTAGTCATTCGCAAAGAAAGCTGACCGTCCATCAGAAAGTGAATCGCAGAGCGCATTGCAATATACTACATAAATTCCTGTATTATGCTCCTTCACTATCCTATCGATCGATTGGTGGTGCTCTTTTCCTTTCGATTGGCACGCGATCACACAGAGAATATCTAGATCTTTGTTTAAGAATTCGTCTCGTGTGTTTCGATAGAGTTCATCAGCACAGATCATTACCGCAAGATTTCCCACAGGTGTGTTCTGAAAATAAAAATGATCTGTTCCGGCTGAGGGTCCGTAACCAGAGATTCGTGAAACTTCGCGAGGTGATAAATCATGTTTTTCGGTTCTGTGTTGAATGCCCTTGAAAAAGACAGATGCAGTATTGTAAAAGTGGTCTTCTCGCCGAAGATAAGTACTTCCTGCCACCACAATAACCTCATTGGAGGAAGTCCATGACTTGATCGCACCGTGGCATTGTTCGGGAATGGCAAACTCGGGAAATACAATTAGATCAACCTTCTCATCTTTTCCCTTAGCTAAGACGGCGTCCAGAAAGTCCTCATTCTCCTTTGTTAATTCAAGTTGGAATAATTCGTTTATATCTCTCTTTATTTGTGAAGGCTTCCATAAAGGTTGGGCTATGAGAATTCTTGCCTTCCGTTTTTTGGACGTGCAAAGATCTGTTGGCTTTAGCTCAAAACTCATGGCCCGTTATCCGATAGAGGCGACGGGGGAGCAGAAGGGGACGTTCTTAAATAAGTGATTCCTGAGAAGTAACTCGGTTTTGCGAAATAACGACGGATGGCATAACCATATTTTGCTGTATTTACAGGACATTGGAAACAGCATATTATGATAATCCACTGAAAAGCGAGTTACTTCTCAGGAATCAATAAGTATAACTTGCCCTTTCGGATTGAAAAACGAGATAGTTCACTTTTTGCGTGCTCCATTCACCTTCTCCGCTCCCACCACATGCGTTAATCATAGCCACCAGTAACGTTGCATTGCAAGAAAAACATTCACCTGTCTAAGTTGAGG
>CAVSOX010000005.1:0-71845 GCA_963729685.1 uncultured delta proteobacterium
GGCAGTTTTCCTAAAGAAATGATAATAGGCGGCGGGCACCTGTTCGGCACTCCTTCCTCCACAATTTTGCTTCTCTTCTTGCGCCTCTCTCTTCAAAGTGGTAATAGTGAATACAGTAGAACAAGAGCCTGTGTTTTGATGGGGAGGCTGGCGTAGCCAACGATGAAAACGGGGTCAAAGACCGGCAGTCCGATACGTCGGGGTTTTGATTACCAAGACTTGGCAGCACTCCGCACTGCTCTTGAGACTTACATCGCGAACATCCCCTTTCAAATGTTTCTTGAATATGGCAAACCAGGGGGTTTGGACGACATGGTCCTTGTCTTTCCTTCTGAAGTCCATGCCTATCAAGCAAAACATGCCGAAAGCGCCTTGGATGCTTTTCAACTCGACGATCTCACGGAACCCACCGATAAGCGGGTATTATTCAGTAAGTTCTCCAGCAGTTGGCAGACTTTGCGTGCAAGATTCGCCAATCACAGTGTGCATTGCCATCTTTATTCGAACCGTTCGCTCGATAGGGCATTCCTGCCAATCGTAACTGCATCTGGTTTTTTGCCCAGGAATTCATTGAAGACAGACGGTACAAAGAACCCAAGACGTTTCGTGAAAAGCTGAAACAGACGTGCGCACTTGGAGAAAACGATTTCAGGGACTTTTTGTCGTCTTTTAGGTTTGACGTGGGTCAGTTGTCCCTTCATGAGACGGAAAGCTTTGTTAGGGGCAACTTGCAAGACCATAAACTTGGAATATCTGACCAAAACGTCTTTTACGATCTCCTGTCCGAGGTACGACAATATGCCACGGATCGTACAGAGCCTATCACGAGCGAACTGTTTGACCACTTTCTGCGGGAATCCGAAAGCCGTCATCTTCTGCCCCAGAAATTCGCTATTGACATGTCCACTTTTGTATCCGTCGGGAAGCTTCACAGAGACCTTGATCGCATTCTTTCTGAGGCGGATGGGGAATACGTGGTGGTAACCGGCCTTCCAGGCAGTGGTAAATCGACGTCCCTGAGCAACTATCTAGATAACCTGACTGGCAATTTCGTGATAACAAGATATTATTGCTTTGTCAGCATTAGTGATAATCGGCAGAAACGGCGACTTGAAGCCCAAAGCCTTCGAACAAATATCCTCTCCGGTCTTGAACGTGACTTTAGTGGTGTGTTGGATAGGAGATTTGACTATAGTGAAGAACATTTCGTGACAGTCCTGGAGACTCTGGGGAGACATCTTGAGCAAAAAGACAAAAAGCTGATTGTTTTTCTTGACGGACTCGACCACGCGGAACGGGATGAAGAGGTTCTTAGCAATGTCTTAACTGCCCTGCCCCGCGAAGTACCGAAGGGAGTCGTCTTTCTCATAGGGACCCAAGAACTGAGCCGTTGGCAGCCCCTTGCATTGAAGGAGGGTCGGAAGGAACGCCACATAGAAATGCCTCTCTTTTCCCCACAAGAGACGAGTGAATACTTTGCCCATCAGGGTCTGAAGTTGCAAAGCAACGAATTGACTCTTGTCCAAGACAAAAGTAACGGTCTTCCTTTGTATTTAGCGTACATTGCCCAACTCCTTCGGGAACATGACGGAGGTTCTGTCGATTTCTCCGAACTCCCGCCCGCAGAACGTGGTCAAATCCGGACATACTATGAAACGCTCTGGGACGCGCTAGAAGCACGGGGGCGTAGCAAGTCCAGGTATTTGTGCGCCGTGGCAGTTTGCTTGGAATTTAAGGTACATGAAAACGGAGCTCCTTTGAATTTCAAAATGGTGTTCCTCTGTCCGAATTTGACGAAGCTTTTCGAACTATCCGCCATCTCCTTAGAATTGAGGAAGGCATGGTGTCGGTTTTTCATGACAGCTTTAGGGTCTTTGTCCGCTCAGGTCTTTCCGAGCCGATAAAGAGTGAAATCATGCAGACGATAGCCGCGAAGCTAAAGACGGAGCAAGGTACGCCGCGATGGTATCAGCATTGCTTCGCGTACGCTTACCGGGCTGGCGATGACGAATATGTGCTTGGTCAGATTGACAAACGATCCGTAGACAGGGCAATGTGCGCCTTCAGACCGGACGCCGAGATAATGGATGCTATCGGCTGGGCAGTCGAGGCCGCAAAGAGAAAAAGCGACCTCCGTGCAATGGCCTTCCTTGGTCCGCTGAAATACCGCACTAATGAACGGATGGAAGAAAACATAGACCGTTCTCTTCTCGCGAAGACCCTCCTCTATCTGGGCAGAAAAGAAGAAGTTGTCGGTTTCTCCTGCCAACTGAAAAACAACCGCTGGCTCGTTTCGCAGGATGTAGCACTTGATCTGATTGTTTGGTGCGCGAAGACTAATCAGCATGACCTTGGAAGAAAACTATTCGGGATTTTTGCAGAAACGTTTCGACCTGATGAGGCACTGAAACAGCAGCACGTGATCGAAAGGATCGGGACTTGCCTGGGATTCTATGGAATTGACAGAGGTAAGGATCTGCGATGGCTTTCAGCTTCAGAAACAAGCCGAGATTATGTCAGTGACCCCGACTATGAGGCGCCCGTTTACGCCCCTCACATCGCCGCGTATGTTGACGCTGGCGTGCAGAGCCGGAATCGACAATGGGCAGAAGGACTTAAAGGAATAAATAGACTTTTCTCAAATAAGGCCATTCGTCACTTCATTATCAGAGCCTTGGCGCGAAAAGGCGATCTGAAAAACTTATCTCTGGATATCCAACAGTATCTCGAACGATTTCCCGGGGAGACGAATCTCGAGCTCGCGGTTCACGCCGCCATGGCAGGTCTTCCCGCCGCGCAGGTGCGTCTACTGGCTGGGTCTGTCTCGGCCCCTCCCCGGACTATGCCGGACAAGCCAGTAGGACGTGACTACGCAGGGGAGTTACATAGCCATCTGCTAGCCACTATTGTGATGGCCTATGAGAATTCCTCTAATGCATTGGGTCAATCCCATTTGGCCGTTGCCGGGGTCGATTCGTATTGGGCGGGAATTGTCAGGTTTATCCTTTCGGCAGGAGAATGCATTGGGACATGCTACGCTGGCAGGCAGACTGACATACCGTCAATGGCTTCGAGCGCGCTAAAGGAGCTTTCGCAAGCAAAAAAGGCGGAGAGTGAAAGGATTTTCGAGCTACACGATGGCATTCGCATGATCCTGCCGCAAACGCTATTCTGGCTGACGCAGGTGGTCCAAAAGACAGGACCGGACAGACTGCCATGGTGGTCAACGGAACTACTAAAGCTCCGTGATTGCGACGTATGGAAGCTCCACTATGGCATCAATGAGTCTATCCAGAACTATTCATTCGAGTCTGTCCGTTTGGGACAAACTAGCCGATATAAGTGCTTTCAGGCCGACCTTACGGCCTATACTGAAAGCCTGTCATGATGGATACGAGAGCGCTCTAAGGATCAAGGGCGGATCGCGCAGCCAGCACTTCCTGTGGCTGGCCTCTATCGCGGCAAAGTGCGGGTTCAGGTCGGATGCCGAGGAGTGGATTCAAAGAGGTGTGGAAGCCACGAATATCTATGGCTACCACAAAGACATAACCCTCTCAAGGCTGATGGATGTGGCCGAACTGGCTAACAAGCGAAAGCCGGACGGCGCGCTTCGACGCTCCGCGGACATTCTAGAGATGGTGAAATGGATCGGAGCCGTAACGGACTGGAAGGACACTGCGCATTTTCCCCAAGAAGCATTTTCTTTAGTGCTGCATGCTGATAGGTCTGCGGCCTTAGATTTGGTTTATCATTACAGCAAACTCGGCTGGCGCTGGAACATGCTGGATTGTCTTGCCGACTATATCTGTTCAACGGAGAATGGGGATCCGGATTACCTTTGGGCACTATGTGATTTGTTTGCTCCAAATTTTTCAGAGGCAGGAAGACATCCACAGCAGGTAATCAAGGCCAGAAGCCACGTTGTGCAGGTAGCACTTAAGGAATACGGAGTCTCTGCATCTGAAGAATGGAACAGGCGACTAGATGAGTTTATCCAAACGTCTATCACTCCACGGTGCTGGCCTGAAGAGTTATGGCAGGCTTCGGCTGCTATTGAACCTCGCCCGCCCCGCGAAAAAGAAGACGCTGCACCATCTGCGTCTAGTGTTCCTGAGCACAAGTACTTTTTCAAAGGAAGTGCAGTCTCCATAGAGGATCTAAAACGAATGTGCTTGGAGTCTTTTTCGACCTTCGTGGAGACGATGGACGAACTTCGCAAAGAAAACAAACACTCCCTGGAATCCCAGTCGACAACTGAAATGCTTTTATACCATATTGACAAATCGAAAAGTGCCGAAGAACTCCTGCGAATAGGGGAATACCTGTCTGATCGCACCGTATACCGCGACCCACGGATAGCTGAAAGGCTTGCGGAACGCTTCGACAAACTCGGGGATTATGAAAACGCCTGCTCTTCCCGCGAGAAAGCTTTCTGCTCCGTTGAGAGCTGGCAACCTTACAAACGCGGCAGGCCCATTCTGGAGGCCATAGAGGTTCATGACAGGCAGCGATTGAGAGAATTCCTCCTGGAGAGATGTTATCAAAGCCTTCAGGGAACGCATGGAGGATTCGATCTTCCGGCACTTGTGGCCACGGGACTTGACGTGCTCAACGACGCGGAAGCATTAGAAGCCGTCTTTTGCGACTACCTAAGCCATTGCCAAGAGCTGTTTGCCCATCTGCCGCGCCAGGACCAGTACGGTTGGCTGAGGGATTACGCTGGGTCCAAAGACGAAAACCATCAAATCATACTCTTCCTGATCGATGAACTCGGCGACCGAGAGATCGATCTGGGGGAACGCCTAGTCAAAACAATAACAAGTCTTGCACCTATAAGGAGTATCCCTTGTGCTCCCCGCAGTAATTGATGGTCTCTCCGGGTCGGATGACTTGCGAACGGCAAGGCTTCTCACTGTCCTTCAGGCCGTTGGCAACCTAGTGCCTCGCCTGCTTGCCGAGCATTGGAAAAGAGTATGGGCTGTGAGCAAGATGGCGAACTTTCAGAGACACCTCTTGCTGATTAGGCTAATGGAAAAGGTGTTCGAAGAACAACAAATGCCCGGGGTTTTAAAGGATGAAATAGAACACCTAAGACTCAACTATTCGTCCTCGATAAGGATCTCATCCTATCGGTTGCTTACTACGAGTCCTTCGCCTAAATTCCTCGTATTCCTCAGGAAGGCGACGCTGTTCGATTTTGGAAGGAAACTAGATGGAGTGACAGAGTTCCTTGGTCTTGACAAATATAGCGTATTGGCTGATCTGGAAAGAAGGCTATATGCCGAAGGCTGGAACATTGAAGCGGCGGAAGACGAAAGAGAGGACGATTGGGATGGTAATGTTCACCCACAGGGATGGCCCGTTGTGTGGGTCGAGCCTCATTTTCATACTCATGTGTCCTCGCTTCTGTACGCGGCGCTAGATGAATATGTGCAAAACATGAGATTCAGGGAGCCGCAGATTGAAGCGATCTGGCGTGTAATCCAACCCGCAGATCCGGAATTCATGTCATATCCGGTTCAGGTTAAACCGGATGACATCCCGCCTCTCTTTGTCAACGACAAAGACCTTTGGCTGAGGGAACTGCAAAACGAGGACGAAATCGTTTTCAATCAATTGCCGCGCGAAGGATGGATCACGCTGTTTGAATACAGGCGCAGCGCCCAGGACACGAAGTACGAAGTACCGTACGTGAAGGAGACCTGGACGGTGACGGCGCTGATAGATCCTGTCCGTACAATTGGTGTTGATCAACTTCGTAGCGTTCACCCGTGGGAAGAGCCCCTCGTCGCGTTTCATCCTGATGAATGTTTGACTTGGGAACAAGCACGTCAACTGCTGACTGGTTCTCAAGATAGTCAGATTGACCCGCGGGGGATCACCATACCAGCGATATCTCTGAAACAGAATCCCAGTTTGTTCCCAGGGTTTCAATTTATAGCCAGCCTTCCTTCCTACATAATCAGGGAGTGCCGGTCTCTCGTTCAAGACTTACGATCTGTACGATCAGGCGCAACAGGTAACCTGCTTTGACTATTGGCGTGAAGGTTACGTCGACGAAGCCTATTGTCGAGACCTTTTGTCTTGGGGCGTGAGGCTGCGGGTAGCTGCGACGTTTCTGAACAGGCTTGTTGTCCTTTACGAAAGGCATTTATGCCGGAAAACGACTGAGAAAAGACTTTATTACAAGAGCATGTACGATAGGGAGCCTAACGCTCGCAGCAAACGAACGACTTTTGAATTCCTGCAGACATAACACACATAACAAAAAATGGGACCAATGCGTGCGGTCACGCCCTTCATAGTGGCAATCCTTATTCTAACAGCTTTTTCCGCGTTATAGGCTTTATCAGACCTCTTGAGGACCCGCAGGCAGATCGTCGATCATCGAAACGACGTAGCTCGGCAGATAAAGAGCAAGCTGCTCTTTTACGGGATCACCCCGCCCTTCACGTCAACCACCCGCTGGAGCCTGAAATATATTGAATGGCTCAAGACCCTCAGGTTTGGTACGGACTATCTTAAAGAATCCTTCGATCTCCTGATCGGTCTCTATGAGTACCTCACCCGGCAGATCATGAGGATCAACAAAAAGGTCGTTCTTTTGTGCCGTGACAAGAAATACTCAAGCAGGATCAAGCTGCTCTGCACGGCACCGGGGATAGGAAGACTGACCGCCATAGAGATCCTTGTGGAGCTCCAGGATATATCGAGATTCGAAAGTGCCGAGGAACTTGCCTCTGACATCGGGCTTACCCCTTCCGAGTACTCGACAGGGGAACGAACGCGCCAGGGCAGGATCACCCGGTGCGGCAACAAAAGGGTAAGGACCTATCTCGTGGAAAGCACCTGGATAGGTGAAGGCGTGAAGGCACAGCGAATCGCCTGATCTATGGCAAGTGCTTTTTTGCTTCCGGTGATGTCAGCAAAAGCTAGCTGACATCACCGGATCGGGTGGGCTACGGCATGTTCGGAATCGATGAGATCTGGATGCAATGCGAGCACTGCGAGACGGAGCTGTACTGTAGTCGTACGCGGAGTCGAGCAGAGTCGCAGCAGAGCGCCAGAGATCGCGATTCCGAACAGGCCGTAGCCCACCCGACTAAAGAGGAAAACGGACATTACGCCGCCTCCTTTAACAGCTCCCTCATCCTCGCCGCGTTCGCCGTCGCGCTGCCTCGGTGGCAGTTGTTGAACATGGCGTACGTCTTTTTCGCCTGTCTGTCCGCTTCCTTCACGGCGGGCACAAAATGGCGCAGCTCCTCATCGGAGTAAGAGTACGCGTATCTTAAGGACGTCGCTATGCCCCTTTTCAGCCAGTTCTCGCTATTTCTCCCGTGAAATCTGAAATAGGCGGTGTCGGTGGTGACGAAGGGTACGAAAGGCACCGTCGCCAGGCTCCCGTATTGCGGCTCGTCGGCGGCGACGTAGGTGATGGCGTGCTCTCTCAGGAATGACAGGACTTCGGGCGCCTTTGCGCCGGAGAGCCAGCTCCCGTGCCGGAATTCGACGGCGAGGGACAGATTCGCCATCAACTGTTTGCAGGAGAGCAGATAGTCCATATTGCCGCTCTTGCAGTCGAACCATGGGGGGAACTGGAAGACGACAACGCCCAGCTTTCCCGCTCGGGCGAGCGGCACGAGCGCCTCCCTGAACCGCTCGGCGATCAGCCGCAGCACGTCCGGCTCCTTCACGTAGACGGATTTGCCCGAAGGAGCGGCCGCGGCCCGCCTTATGTCCGGCGGCAGGGTCCTCGGGTCGACCGCGTGTCCGGTAAGCGCGCCGTAGGCCTTCACATGGAAGGTAAAGTCATTCGGCGTCCTTGCCCCCCAGAGCCACGCGGTCTGTTGTTCGGGGATTGCGTAGTAGGTAGAATCGACCTCGACCGTATCGAAGCGGGACGCATAATACCGAAGGCGCGCCTCCGCGCTCCTTACCTCCCGGGGGTAGAACTCCCCGCTCTCGACAAGCGTCTTTTCAGCCCAGGAGCAGATGCCGACCCGTATCATGGCGCGGGGCCGTCCTCCCTGAACTCCGGCCGCCCTGCTTCTTTTTCGCAGTGTTCCCTTATGTACCTGATCCTTTCGGGGACGGGGGGATGGGAATAATGGAACAGGGCGTACAGCGGATGGGGGTAGAGGTTCGAGAGGTTATCCCTGGAGAGCTTGACGAGGGCATTGATCAGGGCCTCCCCATCTCCTTTGAGGCCGCACGAGAAACGGTCGGCCTCCCTTTCGAGGCTCCGGCTAAAGGCGTTCATCGCCGGCGTGAAGAGAAAAGAAAGCATGCCGGCGAAAAAGCCGGCGATCACCGCCTTTGCCGGGAAGGCGTCGACGCGGAGGGCGAACAGGGTGTCGAGCAGATGGCGCGATAAGGCCTGGTAGGCGCAGAAAAAGAAGGCCAGCGACACGGCCGCGGTCAGCAGGAGCCCCTTGAGCAGATGGTGTCTCTTCCAGTGGCCTATCTCGTGCGCCAGCACCGCGAGGACCTCATCGGGCATCATGGCTTCGAGGAGCGTATCGAAGAGGATGATCCTTTTCGTCCTGCCTATGCCCGTAAAGTAGGCGTTCGTGTGTCTGCTCCGCTTCGACTGGTCCATCTTGAGCACCTTGCTCACGTTGATGCCCGCCCTCGACGCAAGGCCAACGATGCGCGACTTGAGCGATCCGTCCTCCACCGGGGTG
Organism: uncultured delta proteobacterium; assembly: GCA_963729685.1. Lineage (GTDB taxonomy): Bacteria > Desulfobacterota > Syntrophorhabdia > Syntrophorhabdales > WCHB1-27 > BOG-1155. The sequence goes on from CAVSOX010000005.1 coordinate 8,685, forward strand.
AATTTGTTGAACAGGGGCTCGATCACATAGGGTGCGATATAGGTGATGAAGATGGTGAAGGCAAGGAAAAAGCACCACAGCCAGAACCACCAGAAACGGGGGCTCGCCTCTATCAGCCAAAACCCGCCGAAGACCCCCCCCGTGAGAAACAGCAGGGAGATCAGGGTCACTTTTAAGGAAATCGAGGAGCCAGACGCGGTACGTCATGGTGTTGAAGCCGTGCTTTTGCTCTATGCGGAAAATGGAGTAGAGGGTGAAGGGCAGGGAGAGCACCTCCCAGGCCAGATAGAGGAGGACAAAGAATACCCATCCGGAGACGGCGAAGGGCAGACCCATCGAGGCGACCCACGAGTTATAGGCGTCGAGGAGCCCTCCAAAAAGGAAGACCACGACGGCGATAGTCGAAAAGCCGGAGGCACACATGTCGAAAAGCGTCCTTTCGCGCAGATAAACCTGCATCCGTTCGAGGAACTCCCGGCCGAGAACGGCATCGAGCTCAGGCACCGCAGGCCGATCTTTGCGCCGCATGTGCCTCAGGTTGAGGTAGTCGAGCGCGTAATCGAACACCTTGATGGCAAGGTAGACGCAAAGGACAACGATAAGGGCGGTTTTCATCGCGCGAAGAAGCGGCCTCCTCATCGAATTCTATCCGGTAAAAAAATCCATCCCCGTTGCCGTTGACCCTCCCACGTCATGCGCGGGTCGACTAAAGAGCGGCCGGACGGGCAATCGATGCCGCCTGTCGCGATACGCACCTCGTCTTTCGAGTATAACACGGACCCGTGTAGCGAGATCAAGAGAGATTGCCGGGCCCGGTTCTTGTCTTCCGTTGTCTCGACAGGCGTCCTTCGACGTAAAACTCCTGGCATAGCGTGGCAAATGTAACGTTCTTCTGCTATAATGGTTCGGAAAAGGCCCTGTAAGGTGAGAAAGGAGCGACCATGGATGACATCACGTTCGATTACTTCAAGAAGATGGATCTTCGGGTGGCGCAGATCACGCAGTGCGAGGATATAGCAGGTGCGGACCGCCTCTACAAGCTCACTATCGACATGGGGGAAGCCAGACAGATCGTCGCGGGCATAAAATCTTACTACAGCAAAGAAGAACTGGTGGGCAAGCGCATCGTTGTCGTGGCAAATCTCGAACCGAGGACGCTCCGCGGCATCGCTTCACACGGGATGCTGCTTGCGGCCTCCAGCGAGGACAAGGGCGCGGTTGTCCTGATCACGCCGGACAAAGATATTCCGAACGGGAGCACCGTTTCCTAGGCCGGGGGCGAAAGGGACGGCGTGAGCCGCGCCGCACCCCATCGCCGGCCCTGCCCGGTGTACGTCTCTTTTGCTCCTACTGCTGGCCCGGGTGATACTTGAAGGAAATAGTGAGCCTGACGCGGTACCCCGTCACCCGCCCATTCTCGATGGTAACGTCCTGCTTCACCACCTCGGCTACCCTGAGGTCTTCGAGCGTGGCTCCCGCGGTTTCGACGGCTACTTTGGCTGCGTCTTCCCACGAGCCCGGCTCGTTCCCACTATTTCGATGATCTTGTACACGCTGCCTTCCATCGTACCCTCCTGTAGAATTTTATAACGGGCAATCCTGTCAATGAAGCTTATGTATAAATTTAAGCGCGGAAAGAAGCTATGTCAATTGGATTACATAGCTCAGGATGGTGCAGCAGTGTACCCTTTGCTGAACGGCTAAAAATGAATGCCCGGTGATTCGGCCTGCGGAGCAGGTTGTCCGCCCGACGCCAGCTGCCCTGCCTGTCTCTGGGCCTCGCCGCCGGTCTGTCCCTGGTCTTTGGCGCCCGCCCCGGTCGATCCGGCGGCCTGATCCGGTTGGCTGGGAGGCGCGATCTGCCCGGTCTGTCCACCCGCGGGCTGGCTATTCTGCTGCATTTGAGGCTGCCGCGCCACGGGTTGCCGGGGAGGCATACCCGGCTCCAGGGGAGGCTCCGGGGGTGCATAGCTTCTCGGTTCGGCCAGGGCGGGTGCCTCCGCGGGGGCGGGCGTCTCCGCACGGGAGGCGGCCGCATCCTGCCGGATCCTCCCCATGACGGTGAGGAGAGGAGGCTGGCTCTTTCCCTGGTCGATGACGACATAATTGTAACCTCTCAAAATTTTCGAGAGCATTTCCGGCAAGGTCAGGTTTGCGAGATGAAGGGTAAGGGACTCATTTCCCGCGGCGCCTCCTCTGATATTGACGAGCCTTTTCTCGGCCATCATGCGCAGGAGCGCATTGAGCGGCTGGTTGTCGACGTCGACGCTGATCCTTGAGACGTTCGTCACCGTGAGAACCGGTCCCTCCGCGCCCGCCGCCACCGGCGAGGTCGCCACGGCTAAGGCAAAAACCGCGATCAGGAAACACGTGCGGACTTTGCTCTGATGATCCATATATCCCCTTTCAGGCACGACCAACCTACATGTATATCCGATGCCGGCCTGATCCGCGGCCGCCCCGGCCTTGCGAGCTTGAGGACGGAGGGCCGTCATACACGTCATAAGTCTTAATATATTGTCTCACGATCTGTCAAGTTTTGAAATGCACCAGACGAAAAGGCGCCCCAAAACGTGCGTTATCGGGCGGGGCCGCTTGCGTGACTGCCGACCGCCTGTCCGGAAACGGCGCCGCCGACGGTCACTTCTATGTTGCCCCCTTTCTGCGCATTGCGGTCTCCCCCGGTCGCACAGGAACAAACAAGAAGGAGCGCCGCAATGGAGAGGCCGACGAACGTTTTCTTCATAACCCCTCCTTAGGATTTCCCACCCGGGCCCGTCGAACGTGAGGCGAAGGGTTCGGCCGAGCCAAAGGTATTCTAATAAACTACCGGTGAAAGTGCCACATATTTCTCGAAAAGGGGCGGGAACCTCTTTCGCCTTTCATGGGCTGCTTTCTGAGCGCGCCTCCAGTGCATCACATCGGTTGACAAGCATAAAGGCGATGATTACGTTACGTGAAGGCGGTCTGAAGGCGTGCCCCGCCGACAGGCGTGATCCACCGAAAGGAGGCGGAGGTAAATCACCATGTTTAGATCCATCTCACGCGTGCGTGCCCTCTTCGCGATTGCCGGTATCCTGTGCTTCGCGCTTTCCGCGCAGGCTGCGGGGAGACCGCCCGTAGAAGTGGTGAAAGAAAACAGGATAGACGCCCGTATCGATAACCTGCGGCTGGACAAGGTACTCCGCCTGATGTCCGAGAAAAAGCTGTTTGAGATCATGGGGTCCGTGCCTTCGGGGGAGGAGATTACGCTCTATTTCTCGGGTTTGACCCTTCGAGAGGCCATGGGAAAACTGCTGCGCAGCTACAATTACGTGCTGATGGACCGGCCCTCGAGAGAACCCCTCCTCATTCTCATGGGGAAAATCGAGAGGCGCATCTATACGGAAAAGACCGCGCCCGAAGAGCTTGTAGCGGCAGCGCCCCCACAACCCGGGGCGGAAACCGGTGCCGCGCCTCAGACGCAGCCCCCCCGCATAGGGCACCGTGGCGGGAATGGCGCCGCCGCGACAGACTCAAGCGCAGGAAGGACAACAGGGCGCCGCCATTCCGAAGGCCGAGCAGGCACCATTGGATGGCGTTGCCTCGACAGCGCAAAAAGCGGCTCAAGCGCAGGCTCAGCAGCCTGAGACAGCGAAACAGCCGGCCGGGGAGGGACAACAAGCTACGGCCGTTCCGAAGGCCGGGCAGGCATCAGAAATATCGAAGGAGGGTTCGCCTCCGCAGCAAGCCGGTCAGGCACCGCAGCCCGTCGCGACCGGGACCACCACCGACAATACCCTCGTCTGGACTGCCGAAGGGCGTTTTTAGGTCCGCCTTGACAATCCCCCGTGCCCCGAATAGATTGTAAATGAAGCCGGGGGAGGAGAAGGGTGGATTACACCATTAAAATAGGCGGTGAAGCCGGCCAGGGTATTCAAACCATCGGCAACGGCCTCGGGAAGGTCTTCGCGAGGGCGGGCTACCACGTATTCATCCATCAGGATTACGAATCCCGCATCAGGGGAGGCCATAATTTCTTTCAGGTGCGCGTATCGGACAAACCGGTTGCCTCTTCGCGCGATGCAGGAGACATCGTGATCGCCCTCGACATGCCGAGTGTCGGGGAGAGCCAGGATCGGCTCTCGGGCGCGGGCGTGATCGTCTATGATCCCGCGATCCTGAAGCAGCGCTTCGAGGGTCCCCGGTTCCTGGAGGTCCCTTTCATCGAGCTGGCTACAAAGGACGGCGGCAGCAGGATCATGGCCAACACCGTTGCAACCGCCGCGGTCCTGGGCATGCTGGGCATGGGTCTCGACATATTCCTCGGGGTGATCGCGGGGTTCATGCAGGAGAAGGGACCCGAGACCATCGAGCAGAACCGGCAGGCGGCCCGCAGGGGGTATGACTTCGCCGTCGAGCACTGCGCCGCATGCGCGTTCCAGCCGGCGCCGCCCGGTCCTCCCCGCATGCTGATCGACGGCAACGGCGGCGTAAGCCTCGGGGCCGTCCTGTCCGGGTGCACATTTTACTCCGGATATCCGATGACGCCCTCAACGGGCATACTCCAGTTCATGGCGGGTAACTCGCAGGAATACGGCATAGTGGTCGAGCAGGCAGAGGATGAGATAGCGGCGATGAATATGGCCATAGGGGCCTCCTTCGCGGGGGCCAGGTCGATGACGGCCACCGCGGGCGGCGGGTTCGCCCTGATGGTCGAGGGCGTCTCTCTGGCCGCCATGACCGAAACTCCCGTGGTGGTGGTTGTCGGACAGAGGCCGGCGCCGGCCACGGGGCTGCCGACGAGGACCGAGCAGGGGGACCTGCTCTTCGTCCTCCATGCAGGCCACGGGGAATTCCCGAAGGCGATCTTTGCGCCGGGCTCTCCCGAGCAGGCGCTCTTCCTCACCAACAAGGCTTTCGACCTGGCGGAGAAATATCAGATACCCGCATTTGTGCTCACGGACCAGTACCTTGCCGATTCACAATGGACCTACGAGGGGTTCGATCTCGGAAAGATCGTCTACCGCGACTACCGCCTTCGGGGCAAGGCCCTGGAAGAGTCGAAGGATTACAAAAGGTATGCCTTCACCCCTTCGGGTGTCTCTCCTTTCGCGGTGCCCGGGTCCTCGAGACACCTGGTGGTCGAGGACAGCGACGAGCATGACGAGGAGGGGCATCTTACCGAAGATGCCCTGATAAGGGTGAGGATGGTGCAGAAAAGGCTGCTCGACAAACTCCCTGCGATCCGGAAAGAGATGGCGCCGCCGGTGCTCTACGGCGACGACCGGCCGGAAACCGTTGTCGTCGGGTGGGGCAGCACGTATGGCGTCTTGAAAGAAGCGATCGACTCCCTGTCGGGCCGCGAGCGGATCGCCCTTCTCCATTTCAGCGAGCTCTCCCCTTTCCCCCACACCGACGAGTTCGACTACCTGGCCCTGCTCAGGTCGGCGAAGAAGAGCATCTGCGTCGAGAACAACGCGACATCGCAGTTTGCGCGGCTCGTGAAGGCGGAAACAGGCTTTTCCTTCGGAGCGACCATCAACAAGTACGACGGGAGGCCGTACCTTTTGGACACGATACTGGGAGAGCTTGATGCCCGCCTTAAGTGACTACGAAGGCCAAGTGCCCGCATGGTGCCCCGGATGCGGGAATTTCGGCATATTGAGGGCCTTCAAACAGGCCGTTGCGGAAGCGGGACTGGCGCCGCACCAGTTCACCATCGTGTCGGGGATAGGCCAGTCGGGGAAATTCCCCCACTATACGAGATGCAACACCTTTAACGGGCTCCACGGGAGGTCGCTGCCCGTTGCAACGGGCATCAAGCTCACCAACCCAATGATGCCCGTGATTGCGGTCACCGGCGACGGCGACGGGTACGGTGAGGGCGGGAACCACCTGATCCATGCGATACGGAGGAACATCGACGTGAAGATGTTCGTCCACGACAATCAGGTCTACGGCCTGACGAAGGGGCAGGCGTCGCCGACAAGCATGCAGGGCATGAAGACAAACGCGCAGCCCCACGGCGCCCAGTCCGAGGCCCTCAACCCCCTTGCCCTTGCCGTCGCCCTCGACTGCAGCTTCGTGGCGCGGGGCTATGCGGGAGACCACGAGCACCTGGTGCAGATGATGAAAGAGGCCATCAACCATAAGGGCTTCGCCCTCCTCGACATCTTTCAACCCTGCGTCACCTTTAATCGCCTCAACACCTACCAGTGGTTCGCGAAAAGGGTTTACCGTCTCGACCCTTCATACGATCCGGCCGACAGGGCCGGGGCATTCGCAAAAGCGCTCGAATTCGGGGAGAGGATACCCCTGGGCATCATCTTCCGCAACGCCCGCCCCCCATTTTCCGCAACGCCCGCGCCCGCGGATGGTGCGGCCGGGGCCGGGAAACCTTTCGACCCGACCCGTCTCAAGGGGATAATGAAAGGCTTTTATTGAGGGGCCGGGTGCCGTAGGGCCTAGTGCGACGGCTTACTACCCCTTCACTTCTTCTTTCCGACTCCTTCGCTCCACACATGCTGTCCCGATCAACGGAAGATTAAGGATTGACAAAAGCTCCCCATTTGAGATAAAAGTATGTGAACTTTTTCATAATCAAAGGAGCGAACCATGAGAGAGGTTGTGATTGTTTCCGCCGCACGTACTGCCGTCGGTCAGTTTGGACAGAGCTTGAAGGACGTGCCCGTTGTAAAACTGGGTGGATTGGTTATTAATGAAGCTATCAAGAGAGCAGGATTGAGGCCGTCGAAGACAAGGGACAGGGAGTTCGCGCCCGAGATCTTCGCAGGGAAGCTCGACACCGACCTCGAGGCAAAGTACTACAACTTCGACAATTCTTTGAAAGAAGTTGCCATCGACGAAGTGATCATGGGGAACGTGCTCCAGGCGGGGCTGGGGCAGAACAGCGGCAGACAGGCGGCCATTTATGGCGGCGTGCCGAAAGAGACGACCGCCTTCACCGTCAATAAGGTCTGCGCGTCGGGCCTGCGGGCCATCGTGAGCGGGGCCCAGGCCATCATGACGGGTGACGCGGACGTCATCGTGGCGGGCGGCATGGAGAATATGAGCCTCGCGCCCTTTACGCTTCCCGGTCTCAGGTGGGGCGCCCGCATGTTCAATACCGAGGCGGTCGACCTCATGGTCATGGACGGCGTCTGGGAGATCTTTTACGGCTACCATATGGGCCTGACAGCGGAGAATATTGCCGAGAAATTCGGCATTAGCCGTGAGGAGCAGGACATGTTCGGCCTCGTGAGCCATCAGAAGGCGCGCCAGGCCATCAAGGAAGGATGGCTCAAGGGCGAGATCGTGCCCGTCGTCATTCCTCAGAAGAAGGGAGACCCCCTCGTCTTCGATACGGACGAGCGGCCCATGGACACCTCCATGGAAAAGATGGCAAAGCTCGGGACCGCTTTCAAGAAGAACGGCACGGTCACGGCCGGGAACGCCTCAGGGCTCAACGATGCGGCGGCGGCGGTCGTGCTCATGTCGCGGGAAAAGTCGAAAGAGCTGGGTATCAAGCCCCTGGGCAAGATCGTCTCCTGGGCATCAGGCGGCGTCGACCCCGCGTACATGGGTCTCGGACCGGTGCCCGCGGTGAAAAAGGCCTTGAAGAGGGCGAACCTGCCCCTCGACAAGATCGATATGATCGAGCTTAACGAGGCGTTTGCGTCGCAGGCGATCTCGAACGTCAGAGAGTTGAAGCTCGATATGGCCAAAACGAATATCCACGGCGGCGGCATTTCGATCGGTCATCCCATCGGCTGCACCGGCGCGCGGCTTATTGTCACGCTGATGCACCAGATGCCGCGGCTCGGCATGAAATACGGGCTTGCGACCATGTGCATAGGCGGCGGCCAGGGTATGGCAATGGTGGTCGAGAGGGAGGCATAGCATGCCCTACGACAACATTATCCTGGAGGTGCGGAGCGGCATGGGGATCATCAAGATCAACAGGCCGAAAGCGCTCAACGCGCTCAACGCGGCGACGTGCGATGACCTTCTCGCGGCCGCAGGGGAGCTTGCCGGCAATCCCGATGTCAAAGTGATCATTGTGACGGGCCAGGGCGACAAGGCATTTGTGGCCGGCGCCGACATTCAGGAGATGAAGCCGATGAACCCCATGCAGGGTATGGCCTTCTCTGCTAAGGGGCATATGGCCATGTCCTTCCTCGAGCGGATGAATAAGCCGGTAATCGCCGCGGTGAATGGTTACGCCCTCGGCGGCGGCTTCGAGCTTGCCCTCGCCTGCGACATCATCTATGCGGCCGAGAAGGCGCGGGTCGGCTTCCCCGAGGTGACCCTCGGGATCCTCCCGGGGTTCGGCGGCACCCAGCGGACGGCCAGGCTGGCCGGCATCGCCAGGGCAAAGGAGCTCATCTTCACCGGCAAGGTGATAAGCGCCCGGGAGGCATATGAAATGGGCCTCGTGAATAAGGTGGTGCCTGACGGCCAGTTAATGGAAGCCGTGGAGGGCCTCGCCGCCTCAATAATGGCCGCCGGGCCCGTCGGCGTAGGGCTCGCCAAGGCGTGTATCAACAGGAGCGTGACGCTGGATATCGATTCGGGGCTCGATTTCGAGGCAGAGGCCTTCGGGCTGTGCTTCGGGACCGAGGACCAGAAAGAGGGTATGGCCGCGTTTCTGGAAAAGCGAAAACCCACGTACCGTGGTCAATAAAAAACACTTAAGGAGGGTACTGTGAAGATCGTCGTATGTATAAAACAGGTTCCCGATACAGAAGCCGAAGTGAAATGGGACCTCCAGAAGGGCACCCTGAAAAGAGAGGATATGGATGCGATCACCAATCCTTTTGATGAGTTTGCCCTGGAAGAGGCCCTTCTCACAAAAGAGAAGTACGATGCGGAAATAGTGGCCGTTTCCATGGGTCCCCAAAAGGCCACGGACGTGCTCAGAAACGCGCTTGCCCTCACCGTTGACGCGGTCCATCACGTCAGCGATCCGGCGCTTGCCGGCTCCGATACGCTCGCGACGGCATACGCCCTCGCCAAGGCAATAGAGAAGGTCGGCGACGTCGATCTGGTCCTGTGCGGCAAACAGGCAACAGACGGCAACACGGGTGTGGTCGCGTCCGAGCTCGCCGTCAGGCTCGGCTACTCGCAGTCTGACCTTCGTCGGGAAGATCGTCGAGATAGACGCGGCCAACAAGAAGATCAAAGTCGAGCGGAACATCGAGGGCGGCATAGAGGTCGTCGAGGCCAAGCTCCCCGCCGTCGTATCGGTGCTCAAAGGGATCAACGAGCCGAGGCTGCCCAACCTTATGGGTATCCGGAAGGCTGCAAAGGTCCAGATACCGGTATGGGATACGGCCGAGATCGGCGCGGCGAAAGAAAAGGTAGGGGCGGAAGGTGCGGCGATAAAAGTGATCGAGCTGACGACGCCGCCTCCCCGGTCAGGAGGCGAAATGCTCTCAGGCGATGTGGACGAAGTAAGTAGCCTTCTTGTAGAGAAGCTCCTTGGCTTAAAAGTTATCAAATAACTATGAGGAGGATAAGATAATGGCTGATTATAAAGATGTGTGGGTATACGTGGAACACAAGGAAGGGGCTTTCACCCCTATGTCTTATGAGCTCTTCGGCATCGGTCAAAAGCTTGCGGCCGACCTCGGCTCGAACCTCTGCGCGCTCGTGATCGCCGAGAATACCGATGAGCTTGCGAAAGAGGCCGGTTATTACGGCGCCTCGAAAGTCTACGCAATAGACGGCGCCCCCTTCAAGACATTCAGGCCGGATGCATACGCCAAGGCCGCAACAACGGTGATGGACAAGTACAAGCCGGATGTCGTGCTCTATCGGGCAACGAGCCAGGGCGCGGACCTTTCCTCGGCCTGCGCCGCCACGCTGGAAACCGGCATGGCGTCGGATGCCATAGGGCTGGAGATCGATGCGTCCAAAATCGTAAAGGTCACACGGGCGGCTTTTGGTGGCAACTTCCTGGTGGGCGTCGTCAACACGAAGGCGAAGCCCCAGATAGCGACGGTGAGGCCCAAGGTCTTTGCCATGACCGAACGCGACACCTCGAAACAGGCGGAAGTGGCGAAAGAAACAGTGGCGGTGGCTGAAGGCGACCTGAGGTCAACGGTCCTCCAGTTCATGAAATCAGAGGTGGCGGTAAACCTCGTCGAGGCGGATATCATTGTCTCCGGTGGAAGGGGCACGGGCAAGCCGGAGGGCTTTAAGGTATTGCAGGATCTGGCCAATACGCTCGGCGGCGCCCTGGGCGCGTCGCGCGCGGCCGTTGATTCGGGCTGGATATCTCAGGAGCACCAGGTCGGTCAGACGGGAAAAACGGTGAAGCCGAAGATATATATCGCATGCGGCATTTCCGGGGCCATCCAGCACCTGGCGGGCATGAGGACGTCCGACTATATCGTCGCCATCAACAAAGATGCTGAAGCGCCTATCTTTAAGATTGCTTCCTATGGTATAGTAGGCGACTATAATCAGGTCGTGCCGAAGCTGATTGACGAATTCAAAAAGAAGCTGGGCAGATAAGGAAAGGGGAGAATCTCCCCTTTCCTTAAGGTTTTGCGATGATTATCACGTGCCCCTCCTGCGGTAGAAAGTACAGCCTGGAAGACAGGCTCATCAAGGCGCCTGTTCAGAAGATGAGGTGTTCCCTTTGCGGACACGTCTTCGTCTACGAGCAGGGGGCAGCGCAGGAGGAGGAGAAAGACCGGGAAACCCTCACGAGCCGTGTCGAGTCTGAGTACACCGGAGCAACGGTTCGGAAGAAGCGCCGCCTGGGCCTCGCCACCGTTGTCGTTACCGTCGCGCTGCTTTTCATAGCGGCTGCATCGGCGTATTTCTATTGGGTAAACACCATTGGGGCCGCCGACAAATGGCTCCGTATCCAGAATACGGAGGGACGGGAAACCGCCATCAAGGACGGGAAGATTTTCCTTATCAAGGGGCTGATTGTAAACGGCTCGACAAAGGCGAGAAAATACGTGATTTTAAAGGGCAAGCTCTTCGACGAGCACGGGACGGTCATTGGTGAGCATTTTGCGCTCGCCGGCCTCCCGCTCTCGGTCGAGGAGGTCCGAGGGATGCGCGCCGCGGAGATCGATAAAAAGGTGGCCGATTTCCGACAATCCAATTTGTCCGCCTTCGTGTTGCGCAAAGGCGGACAACTGCCTTTTTCCGTTGTCTTTCCGAACACCTACACAGGAACGCCCAAAGAATTTACCGTAGAGGTCATGGAGTCGCCTCTTCTTTAGCAGAAAAGGGAGGCACGCTTGAGCCGGCGGCGGGTCAGTCGCGCAGGGTCGCCACCAGTCTTTCCGGGTGCGCGACCAGCCCGAGGGCGTTCATGATATCCGTCACCACAAGGTCCGCCTCTTTCATGAGGGCGGTGGAGCAGCCTTCTTCTCCTATCACCGCGATGCCGAGGGCCGCCTCCTTCAGCATGAGCGCATCGTTGGCCCCGTTCCCTATGGCGACGACGTTCTCGGGACCCAGCTCCCTCACGACCTTTGCCTTCTCCTCTCCGCTTGCAGACTTGTCTACCTTTATGAAGGTCACATTCGCAGACCCGAGCTCTGAATCGGCGGTCTCGTACGTGTCCGCCGTGATCACGAACACCTTGACGTACCGCGAGATCTTATCTATCGTCTCTTTGACCTCTTTCTTCAGCTTGCCATCCAATGCGGCGGTGCCGTTGAAGTCCACCATCACATATTCTATCGAGAGTTCGCCCCAGCCGGGGACCGGCACACTGATCATGAACGCCTCCTGAAAATCGTTAAGCGCTATTGTAGCACATGCCGGGAGCGGAAGGGAATGAGATTCAGATGACGACCGTGCGGCCCTTCTCATACGGGTAAGATTTGATACTGCTTGACAAGAAGCCGCCCGCGCATTATCGTTCCTCAGAAGCCTTTCAGAATACTTTCGGAAGGAGGCCCCGATGAAAGACCTGCACGAGATATTTGCCATATTCAAGAAGGACTTTCCGGCTGTCAACGAAGGACACGAGGCCCTCGGAAGAATAATCCATGAGCAAGCGGGGCCTTTGCCCGAAAAGGTGCGCTGGCTGATCAAAGTGGCCGTCTCCGGCGCAAGCGGCCACAAACTCTCGCTTGAAACGCATATCGCGAAGGCGAGAGAGGCCGGGGCGACCGAGGATGAGATCAGGCACGTGCTGCTCCTGATCATACAGACAACGGGGTTCCCCATGTTCATGGAGGCGTACTCCACGTATAAGAAGATGCCCTGACGCGCCCTTATTAAGGATACCGTTGCCCTGGCCGCGGCATGCGGTTCGCTTCCGCCCTTATCCCCAACCTGTCAGCCGACGGTGGGGGCACGCTTGGACCCGCGCAGAAAACGACCAGGGTTGCTCACTTCACAATGAAACCATGTTTCGCAAGCACGGCCCTTGTCTCGCCGGACTGCAGGAACTTGAAGAATGCGACCGCTTCGGCTTTCTTCGCGCCGGCCGCGGTCAACCCCATCGGATACGTGACTCTGGAGTAGAACTCCTGCGGCACGATAAAGAGGGTCTTCACGCTCTTCGCTATCTCCTCGACATCGGTCTTGTAAACGAATGCGCCTTCCACTTCACCCCTTTCGGCGTATAACAGGCATTCACGGACGTCCCTGCACATGACCAGCTTGTTTTCGAGCTGTCTTTCGATACCCGCACTCTTGAACGCCTCCATCGTGTATTGGCCGCATGGAACGCTTTTGGTACCGCCTATGGCGATCTTATTCAATTTCACCACGTCCTGAAGTCTGGCTACCTTCAGCTCCGGCTTGCCGGCAAATACCAGCACGTTGTAAGCCAACGTGGTGATGTCCTTTTCATCGACAAGCCTCTTTTCCTTGAGGTAATCCATCCACTCCAGGTTTGCGGAAACGAACAGGTCGGCGGGCGCGCCGTTCTCGATCTGCTTGGCGAGCGACCCCGAGGCGCCGAAGTTATTCAGGAACGTGACGCCGGGATTCTTTTTCGCAAAGCTGCCGGAGAGCTCGGTGATCACGTCCCTGAGACTCGCCGCCGCGGACAGATTGATGTTCGCCGCCGTGGCCGAGAGCGCGAGAAGAAGAACAAGAGAGAGGGCCAGAAACGCGCTGATCAATGAGTCTTTCATCACTTCCTCCTAAGATTTACTGCACAGGCTTCACCCACGGGCCTCCACATCTTTTCCGGCTTTTCAACGTCTTCGGTCTCCTCTCTATGACCGGCAAGTCCCGCTTTTTGGAATAATCCCCTGGATTGTTTCTTCACTCACCTGCTTCAGGAGCGGGCCGGGAGGGAAGGGGGGCTAACCCAACCTCCCGGTCGCTCGCTGATTCGGCCAAAGGCGTAAGCGGCTAAGGAGAGGCATCCGAAAACCGCTTTGCCGGGTGAACGGGCTTACGTGCAAGCGTTAACTACGTGCCACAATAACGCTATCGTTATATACCATCATATATAACCTAAAGTCAACCATTTTTTCTCCGTACCCCTCCTCCTTTTCTCCCGGCTTACCTCCGGGCACGCGGTTTGCGGGTCGCCCGGGGTCGTCGGCGCAAAGACTTGCGTCCGCATCGACCCGCCGGAATGTGCAACAGGTAAAGAAAAGGTTGGCACCGCGACGAGGAATGCCGCTTCAAGTCTTGCAGTTTTCTGTTAAGACGGAAGAATGGGAGAAACGGGCGATAAAAAAGGGTTCCCGAAGGACTCGGAAACCCCCGTCTTACTTAAATTGCGGGGGCTAGATTTGAACTAGCGACCTTCGGGTTATGAGCCCGACGAGCTACCTGACTGCTCCACCCCGCTGATTAAGAACATAACCTTATCCCACCCCGAAGTCAACCCATATTTGCGAAGAGCGACGGTCCATTTGGGGCTATCCGGCGGATCGCTGGGAAGAATTGTTTCTTCCCGTCATCAGGCTGACCATGAGGACGGAGAGGATGCCGGTCAGAAAAATACCATCGAAGGTCCCCGCGCCTCCGATTGAAGCGACAGGGGCGCCGAGTTCCCGGACGCTCCCGAGGTTGAGCAGGTCGGCCCCGATGAGGGTGCCGAGGCACCCGGCAATATAGGCCAGGGGTGGGGCATAACGTCTGGACAGGAGGAGGGCGACCATGGTGGAGACCAGGGGAGGAACGAAGGTCGGTTCCGCAATGCCCACGCCTTTCACGGGATAAGCCACCGCGTGAACGCAGAGCGTGACGATGGCGACTGCCGCGAGACCCCGGAAATAAAGCCGGTTCTTGACCAGCAGGTAGAAGGAAAGCAGGGTCGGGATAACGGCCCCTCCCACATTGACCGCAATGATGGTGGCAGGCCAGTTTGTCACCTCGGGGATCACATAGAGCATGCCGCCAAAAGAGCCGACCTGGCCCGACTCCACCGCGTGGGGGGACAACTCGTAGACGGGGATGTTTATGTAACTCCCCAGAAACGAGAGGGCCAGCAAGGCGAACATGTGGCGGCGTCCTATCCCTATTCTTTCGTATGCGTAAGTGAGAAGACCGATTTCGATGAACAGAACCAGGAATACGATAAAGAGGGCAAACATGAGCAGGAACGGTAAGGTGAGAGGGAAGTAGTGCATGCTTCCTCCTTGAGCCCGGGAGGTCCCTTAGATCCCATGATCGGGCGTTTGCCCGGAAACACCAAAAAAGAGGAGATGGCCACCCGGGGCATAGGGGTTTAAGGGGTGTGGGTGGCCATCTCCGGTTAGGGAGGAGTGATACGCCTTATTTACTTGTCTGAGCAACTTTGGCCTTGAGTCTTCCGGGCCGTCTTCACACGATCCTCGAAAACGCGCGGGCAGCATAAACCTCCGAGCGTTGCGCTACCCGGTCGGCTGTCCGCATGCCGCTTCTCTCACCGGTTGACCGGCCGTCAATTATTCTCTTGTCATTAATATAAGTGTGCAATCCGGCGTGTCAAGGGAGACCGGACCTCCTTTGTCAGCAATTTGCTGCCGACTTTCCGCGTCGGATCCGCCTTTCGGTCCCCTTTGCGCGGGAGCGGGCCGCGCATCGCTTCTTGCAAAAACCGAGAGAGGAACGGTAAAATAGATGAGACGGAGGGATGGCTGAGCGGCCGAAAGCGGCGGTCTTGAAAACCGTTGGGGGTTTACGCCTCCCGTGGGTTCGAATCCTACTCCCTCCGCCATATTATCCTGGAAATAATTAGGGCGTCTTGAGGACATTTACGATCCCCTTTATGCCTCCGAAGAAGACGGATCTGTTTTACCTGGTAGCCGCAAGATAATAGGCTGCCGGTCGTTGCTCACGTCGAGAGAGGGGTG
The DNA here is from genome assembly GCA_963729685.1 of uncultured delta proteobacterium. GTDB lineage: Bacteria > Desulfobacterota > Syntrophorhabdia > Syntrophorhabdales > WCHB1-27 > BOG-1155. The sequence goes on from CAVSOX010000005.1 coordinate 23,945, forward strand.
AGGGATTTCCACCGGGTGAGGGAGCGGGCTGCCATGGGCCGGGAGAGGATCAGGCGGATACTGACGATCAACAGCGGCTCTTCGAGCGTGAAGTTCTCCCTCTTTCGCATGGGACTCACCGAGGCAAGAGAGTGCTGAGCGGCGCCATCGATCGCATCGGTCTCACGTCCGCCCTGTTTCGGGCTGTCGACGACACCGGTAAGACCCTCGTCGAGACGCATCAGGACCTCCCCGACCACGACGCAGCCTTTGACCTCTTCTTCTCGTGGCTGTCAGGCAGTCCCACGGGATCGGCCCTTGATGCCGCCGGCCACAGGATCGTCCATGGCGGCAGCCGCTTTCTCCTGCCCCACATCGTGACGCAAGACGTGATGAAGGAGGCTCGGCCGGCTCATCCCGCTGGCCCCCGATCACCTGCCCCATGAGTTGAAGGCAATCAGGGCGGTCGAGCGCTACCACCGCTCGCTGCCGCAAGTTGTCTCTTTCGACACCGCCTTTCACCGGCACATGCCGAAAGTAGCGCAGATGTATCCGCTGCCCCGGTTCTTGTGGACCGAAGGCGTCCACCGCTACGGCTTTCACGGCCTCTCATACGAATACATCATGGCCGAGCTCGTCCGAGAGGCGGGGGCCAGGGCCGCCGGAGGCCGGGTCATTATTGCCCACCTGGGCAGCGGCGCCAGTATGGTCGCCGTCCGGGGAGGCAAGAGCCTCGACACCACCATGGGGTTCACCCCCGCCGGCGGGCTTGTGATGGGAACCCGCCCGGGTGATCTCGACCCCGGCGTCATGCTCTATTTGATGCAGGAAAAAAGGCTGCGCCCGACCACAATCGCCGATATCATCAACCACCATGCGGGCCTTCAGGCCGTCTCCGGGACGACGCCGGATATGCGGGAGCTGCTCGACGCGGAAAGCACGGAAAGCCACGCCGCGGAGGCGATAGCGCTCTTTTGCTACCAGGCAAAAAAATTCCTGGGCGCCTTTGCCGCGGTCCTCGGCGGCGTCGATATTTTCATCTTTACAGGCGGCATAGGGGAGAACGCGCCGGAGATACGGAGACGCATCTGCGAGGGTCTCGAATTCCTCGGCATTAGTCTCGATCCGGCCGCCAACAACGAGAGCAGGTCCATCATATCGCCCCCCGGCGCGCCCGTGAGCGTGCGCGTGATGAAGACCGACGAGGAGTTGATGATCAGCCGCCATGCCCTGCGACTGATCGGCAAGAAGGCGTGAAAAAGCAACGTCGTTGAAACATCGGGATATGACCGAAAAAAAGCCCCCTGCCGGGCCTACCCGGCAGGGGGCGCACCATCTCAGACTTCCTTAAAAAAATGTTCCCCGCTACTTTCCGCTTTCCGTGTCGGCAATCTTCTCCTCGCCGATCCTCATCCCGTAGAAGGAGCGGTAAATGAAGACCAGAGCAACGATGAAGAAGACGACGGCGATGACTCGTCTTCAGTGCCTGCGAGTGCATGGTAACCGCGATTTCCGTTGCGAGCAGGCCGAAGAGCGTGGTGAACTTGATGACAGGGTTCATGGAAACCGAAGAGGTATCCTTGAATGGATCGCCCACCGTGTCGCCCACGACGGTCGCCTCGTGGAGCGGGGTATTCTTCTCTTTCAGGTCGACCTCGACGATCTTCTTCGCATTGTCCCATGCGCCGCCGGCGTTCGCCATGAAGATGGCCTGGAAGAGACCGAAGAAGGCAATGCCGATCAGGTAGCCGATGAAGAAGTAGGGGTTGAAGAACGACAGGGCGAGGGCCATGAAGAAGATGACGATGAAAATGTTGATCATCCCCTTCTGCGCATACTGGGTGCAGATCTTCACGACTTCCTTGCTGTCCTTGATGGAAGCCGTCGTGCTGTCGAGCTTGATGTTCTGCTTGATATAGACGACTGCCCGGTAGGCGCCCGTCACCACCGCCTGGGTGGCCGCCCCGGTAAACCAGTAGATCACCGCGCCGCCCATGAGGAGGCCGAGGACGATCTCCGGCTGTACGAGGGAGAGCTTCGCGACGGCGCCGCCGTAAATCCGTTCCAGCAGGATAATGATGCCGAAGACCATGGTGGTCGCGCCGACGACGGCCGTGCCGATGAGCACCGGTTTCGCCGTTGCCTTAAACGTGTTGCCCGCACCGTCGGCCTCTTCGAGGTAATCCTTGCCGTTCTCGAAATCGGGATCGAAGCCGAACTGCTTCTTTATCTCCGCCCTCACGTTCGGGACGCTCTCGATCTGGGAAAGCTCGTAGACGGACTGCGCGTTGTCGGAGACGGGGCCGAAGCTATCGACCGCAATCGTCACAGGACCCATGCCGAGGAAGCCGAAGGCCACGAGACCGAAGGCAAACACAGGGGCCGCAAAGGCAAATTCCTTCGGCATAAGGGCCTGGATCGACCCGTTCATGGAGACGAGATAGGCGATGAGCATGAGCACAATGATCGTCAAGCCCTCCCAGAAGGCGGACATGTTGCCCGCGACGAAACCGGAGAGGATATCGAGGGATGCGCCGCCCTGGCGCGCGCTCGCCACGACTTCCTGGACGTGGCGCGAGCTCGTGCTCGTGAAGACCTTCGTGAACTCAGGGATCAGGGCGCCGGCCACCGTGCCGCAGCTGATGATGATGGAGAGGGCCCACCACAGGGACGCATACTTCGGGTCCGGAAGACTGCCGAGGAGAAGGTAGCTTGCACAAAAGGTGACAATGATCGAGATTGCAGACGTGATCCAGACAAGAGTTGGTGAGGGGCTGCTCGAAGTTGAATTTCTTCTTGTCGCCGTAGGCGGCCGACGTGATGCCCGCGTTGATGAAGTACGAGACGAGGGACGTGAGTATCATGAGAATACGCATCGCAAAGATCCAGATGATCAGCGTGCCTGCCATGACAGGATTGAGGGCCAGGGCGAGGGCGAGGAAGGCGATCAGGGCAACGCCGGTCACGCCGTACGTTTCAAAGCCGTCCGCTGTCGGTCCCACGCTGTCACCCGCGTTGTCGCCCGTGCAGTCGGCGATGACGCCGGGGTTCTTCGGGTCGTCCTCAGGCAGATGGAAGACGATCTTCATCAGGTCTGAGCCGATATCGGCGATCTTGGTGAAAATGCCGCCGCAGATCCTGAGCGCGCTCGCGCCGAGTGACTCACCGATGGCAAATCCGATGAAGGAGGCGCCGACCATCTCCTTGGGGAGGAAGACCAGGATGCAGATCATGAAGAAGAGCTCGACGCTCACGAGGAGGAGACCGACGCTCATGCCGGAGCGCAAGGGGATGGCAACCACGTTGACCGGCTTGCCGGTAGAGCGATGCGAAGGCGGTCCGGGAATTCGCCCGGGTGTTGATCCTCATGCCGAACCAGGCCACGCCGTAGGAGCCGAGTATGCCGAGGACGGAGCAGAAGAGGATGACGACTATATTGAAGATGGGCGCGCCGCTGCAACCCGCCGAAGTAATAGGTCATGCAGATGGCGATGAGGACCCAAAGGATGACAAGAAACTTGCCCTGCTGGGCCAGATAGGACTTGCAGGTCTCCCAGATGATATCGGACACGTTGAGCATCGAGCTGTGAGCCGGCAGGTTCTTTGTCTGATTTGACTGGACGAGGGCGAAGATGAGTCCGAGGACGCAGATGAGCAGGCCGAAATACATGATATGAATGCCGTTCAGGCTGCCGCCGAAGACGGTAAAATTCACGTTGCTCAAATCGGGCAGCACGATGTCGGCCTCGCCGGCGATCGCCGGCGCGACACCAACGAGAAGCGGCAAGGCGAAGGCAAAAAGAACGGACAGTACTTTACCTATCTTTGTAAACCCCATTTACAGCCTCCTTACAAAAGTTTTAATAGAGATCGCTGCGTATGACTCGTCCCCTCTACGAAAAGAACCCGAAAAGATCATCCCCCGGTCTTGGATGCGACCGAGATCCTCGTGATGGCGCGCATGAGGGCCGCCTGAAAAGCTATAGTATTCCTCCTGCTCCAGGGAGAGCCCTTTCAGACCGGCTTCCGCCCTCTCCTTGGCCCTCTGGGCCCTCGTCAGGTCGACCTCCTCCGCAAATTCGGCGGTATCGAGCAAAAAGGTGACCTTGTTCTCAAGGACCTCGGCAAAGCCGCCGCTTGTCGCGATAAAGCGGGTCCCGCCATCCGCGATGAAGCGTATCTCTCCGTGCTCCAGGGTCGAGAGAAAGGCGACATGACCGGGAAGCACGCCGAACTCCCCTGCCGTGCCCGGCGCCTCTACCATGTCGACATCTTGCCTGATCATCACCCTCTCGGGGGTGATGATCTCTAGATAGAGTTTCTCCACGTCACTCCCCCATCATCTTTCTCGCCTTCTCAACGGCTTCGTCGATAGTGCCGACCATGAAAAAGGCCTGTTCGGGCAACTCGTCGTGCTTCCCCTCGAGAATTTCCTTGAACCCCCTGACCGTCTCACTTATGGGGACGTACTTGCCGGCGGAGCCGGTAAAGGCCTCGGCCACAAAGAAGGGCTGGGAGAGGAACCTCTGGATCTTCCTTGCCCTTGAGACGACAAGCTTGTCTTCTTCGGAAAGCTCGTCCATGCCGAGAATGGCGATGATATCCTGAAGGTCCTTATATTTTTGCAGTGTGTGCTGAACGTCCATCGCCACCCCGTAGTGCTCATCGCCCACTACCTGCGGATCGAGGATCCTGCTCGTTGAATCGAGCGGGTCGACGGCGGGGTAGATGCCGAGCTCGACGATCTGGCGGGAGAGCACCGTTGTGGCGTCAAGGTGGGCGAAGGTGGTGGCCGGCGCCGGGTCGGTAAGGTCGTCGGCAGGCACATAGATGGCCTGGACAGAGGTAATCGATCCGCGGAGGGTCGAGGTGATCCTTTCCTCCAGCTCACCGAGGTCGGTCGCCAGAGTCGGCTGATAGCCGACGGCGGAAGGCATCCTGCCGAGGAGCGCCGAAACCTCCGAGTTGGCCTGGGTAAAGCGGAATATGTTATCGATGAAGAGGAGCACGTCCTGGCCCTCTTCGTCCCTGAAGTATTCGGCGGCAGTCAAGGCGGTGAGGCCTATCCTTGCGCGCGCGCCGGGGACTTCGGTCATCTGCCCGTATATCAGGGCGGTCTTGTCGAGGACCCCCGATCCCTTCATCTCCAGCCACAGGTCGTTCCCTTCCCTGGTCCTCTCCCCGACGCCGCCGAATACGGAGATGCCGCCGTGCTGCATGGCGATATTATGAATCATCTCCATGATAACCACGGTCTTCCCCACGCCCGCGCCGCCGAAAAGACCGACTTTGCCGCCTTTGGGATACGGCTCAAGGAGGTCGATAACCTTGACGCCCGTCTCCAGAAGCTCGATCTTCGTGTTCTGCATGACGAGGGTCGGGGCGGGACGGTGAATGGAGTACCGTTGTTTCGTCTCCACCGGCCCCTTGCCGTCAACGGGCTCGCCGATGACGTTCAACACGCGCCCCAGGACCTCTCTTCCCACGGGGACCGAAATAGGCGCCCCTTTATAGACGGCCTCCTGGCCGCGTCTCAACCCGTCCGTGGTCTCCATCGCAATGCACCTGACCGTGCTGTCGCCTATATGCTGGGCAACTTCGAGGACAAGGTTTTCTTTCTTGTCGTTGATCGTCGGGTTGGAAAGGTATACGGCCCCATAAATAGGCGGAAGGTTATTAGGCGGGAAACCGACATCGACCACTGTTCCGATAACCTGTACGACCTTCCCCACAACCTCGGCATTCATTTTCGCGCGCCTCCTTTAGGTGCCCTGCAAAGCCTCCGCACCGCCGACAATATCCATCATTTCGTTGGTAATGCTCTGCTGGCGTGTTTTGTTGTACACAAGGGTGAGGTGATCGATCATCTCACCGCAGTTGCTGGTCGCATTCTCCATTGCCGCCATCCGGGACGCGTGCTCCGAAGTCTGTGACTCCACGAGGGCAAAATAGACTTTCGTGAACAGATAGTGCGGGATGAAGCGGTCTATAATGGACTGCATGTCGGGCTCGTAAAGATAATCCGGGCCTTCATCGGTCTTTTCCGGCTTCAAGGGCAGAAACTCCTCGAACATCACCTTCTGATTGATGGCGGAGTGGAAGTGCGTGTAGATGAGATAGACCTTGTCGAACTCACCATTCAGATAGAGCTCGGTCACCTCTCGGGCCATCTCTCCGGCCACCTCGGAACCGACAGTTTTCAAGTCGACCCATTCCCTCGTCGTCTCGGTGCTTCTCCGCCTCAGGTAGTCCCTGATCTTTCTGCCGACGACGTAGACGCCTATCCTCTCGTAGTGTGCCCTGTTCTCCCGGACGAAACGCTCGACGGTGTTGGCGACGTTGAGGTTGAAGGCGCCCGATAAGCCCCTGTCGGAGGCGATGGCGAAGAGCAGGACCTTCTTTGGCTCCTCACGCTCCAAAAACAAAGGATGGCTCTGCTCGGGGACGCGGCTCGCCATCCGTTTCAAAAGCTCCTCCATCCGCAAGGCATAGGCCGTGATCTTTTCCAGCTCTTCCTGGGCCCGCCGGAGTTTCGACGCGGAGATCATCCTCATCGTCCTGGTGATCGTTTGCGTGCTCCTGATGCTGTTGATCTTTCTCTTTACATCGCGCAGGGTCGCCATCGTCTTTCAGTCCGCCTCAGTACGAGAATTTTTCTTTAAACGCGGTCAGCGCCTTATTCAGGTTCGCCTCGGTGGCCGCATCGATCTCTTTCTTGTCCCTCACGGCAGCCAGTATATCGCCATGCTCCTTTTCCATGTAGGGCAGCATCTCTCGCTCATACTTCCCGATGACCGCCTCCGGGTAGATGTCCGTATAGCCGTTCGTCCCGGCATAGAGCAATACCACCTGCTTCTCGACGGGGTACGGCGAATAAAGGTTCTGCTTCAAAAGCTCCTGGAGTCTCGCCCCCCTGGAGAGAAGGGCTTGCGTCGACTTATCCAGGTCGCTTCCGAACTTTGCGAATGCCGCCATCTCCCTGTACTGGGCGAGGTCGATCCGAAGCCGGCCGGCCACCTGCTTCATTGCCTTGGTCTGCGCGTTGCCGCCGACCCTCGAGACGGAGAGACCCACGTTGATGGCGGGCCTGGTGCCTGAGTAGAAGAGCTCGGGCTCAAGGTATATCTGGCCGTCGGTAATGGAGATCACGTTTGTCGGTATATAGGCGGACACGTCGCCTGCCTGAGTCTCGATGATGGGAAGGGCGGTCAGAGAGCCGCCGCCGTGTGCGTCATCCCATTTTGCCGCACGCTCCAGCAGCCTGGAGTGGAGGTAGAATATATCGCCGGGGTAAGCTTCCCTTGCCGGTGGCCGTCTCAAAAGCAGGGAAAGCTGCCTGTAGGCGACCGCGTGTTTTGACAGGTCGTCGAAGGCGATCATGGCATGCCGTCCCGTATCCCTGAAATATTCTCCCATGGAAGAGCCCGCGAAAGGCGCGAGATACTGGAGGGGCGCCGAGTCGCTCGCGGTGGCCGCGACGACCGTCGTGTATTCCATCGCGCCGGCGGCGGTGAGCACATCGACGATCCTGGCCACCGATGACCTTTTTTGGCCTATGGCCACGTAGATGCAGAAGACATCTTTTCCCTTCTGGTTGATGATAGTGTCGATGACGATGGCGGTCTTCCCCGTGCCCCGGTCCCCGATGATCAACTCCCGCTGCCCTCTTCCGATAGGGATCATGGCGTCTATGGCCTTTATGCCCGTCTGCAAAGGTTCTTTCACGGGCTGTCTCACCACGACGCCCGGCGCCCTTTGCTCGATATTCCTGTACTCCGTCGCCGTAATGGGACCTTTTCCGTCAAGGGGGACTCCTAAGGCGTCGACTACCCGCCCCACCAGACCCTCGCCGACCGGCACCTGGGCGATCCTGTTGGTCCTTTTGACTATATCGCCTTCTTTTATCTCCGCATACTCGCCGAAGATGACCGCCCCTATGTTATCTTCCTCCAGGTTCAGGACCATGCCCGTGATATTTTGGGGAAATTCAAGCAATTCTCCGGATACGGCATTTTCAAGACCGTAGATCCTCGCAATACCATCTCCGATCGAGATAACGGTACCCGTTTCCTGAAGGTCGATCTCGCGTTCGAAACCCGATATCTTCTGTTCTATGATCCTGCTTATCTCGTCTGCCTTGACTGCCATCGGTCTACTCCTTCATCATGCTTTCGTTCAATAATTCGAGCTGCCTCTTGACGCTGCCGTCGATCCTCATCCCCCCCACGATCACCTTCAGGCCGCCGATAAGCTCCTTGTCCTCAACGCTGCCGAGCTCGACCTTCTTGTTGAGCCTCTCTCCCAGTGCCTCTTCGATCCGGGCCTTTGTGTCGTCCGACAGGGGATAGGCCGAATACATGGTGCCCTTTACCCTTCCTTCTTTATCGTCAACCATTTGCTCGTAGGCATCGTGTATGGCAACGAGATAGGTCATTCTATTCCTTTCGAGAAGCAGGCCCATCAGGGCGGCGACCGGCGGCGACGCATCGAGGGCGGCCATAAACCCTGAAAGCAGCTCCTTTCTCTTGTCCATCTCGAAAAGGGGCAGCGCCAGGGCCCTTCGGATCTTCGGCGACTCGTTCACGATCTTCAGGATCTCCTTCATCTGCCGCAGGTAATCGTGATATTTTCCATCCTTCACGCCTACGGCGAACAAGCCTTTCGCATAGCTCCTCGCGACCGACTGCCGTATCAATTGACGCTCCTCACTTTTTGGATAAATTCTTCGACCATACGGTCATGGTCTTCCTTCCGGAACGTTTCCCGCACCTTCCGCTCCGCTGCCGTGATCGTCCGTTCGGCGACCTCGGCCCGCACCTTTGCAAGCGCTTCTTTCATCTCCTGCTCGTAGGCGAGGCGCGCCTGCTCGCTTATACGGGAAGCCAGTCCGCGGGCATCGTCCAGGATCTTCTTTTTCTCCTTTTCCATCTCGGCGAGCAGCGATGCGCGAAACGCCTCGATCTCACCCTCCAGCTTCGAAAGCTTCTCTTCGTACTTTTTCTTGGCCTCTTCAGCCTCCCTGAGCAGCCGGTCGGCCTCCTCTATTCTCTCCTTCACGGTGTCATGTCTTTTCAGCAGATACTCTTTTAAGGGCTTTCTCAGAAAATAGACCAGGGCGGCCACGAGGATCGCAAAATTGATGAACTGCAAAAACAACTGGAGCCACAGGGGCAGGTCCTTGCCGAGTCCCATCAGTTACCTCTTTTCATGATCTTGTGCGAGATTTCCAGGGCGAGCCGGTCCGATTCGCCGAGAAGCGCGTCCAGCGTCTTCCCGGCTTCCTTTTTAACCGTCTCCTTCACCTTTGCCAGCTCCCCGGCAAGGTCGCGTCTTGCTTCTTCGATGACCTTCATCGAGGCGACATGCGCCTCTTTGAGCGACGCTTCCCGCTGCTCCATTATGGGCAGCTTCCTTTCTTTCAGTCCTTCCTCATAGGTTTTCGTGAGCGCCTCTGCCTCCTGCCTGTTATCTTCCCCTTTGCCGACAAGAGACTCGATCGCCGTCCGCCGCCTCGCAAGGCTGCCCAGTATCGGCTTGAAGAGGAGCAGGTTGAGGAGGATAAGGAGGATAAGGAATTGAAAGAACTGAATAAAAAGTGTGTAGTTGAATTCAATCATGTTCTATCCCCTGCCACTTGTGATAACAAGCACATTTTCAAGAACCCTGTCACTTGTGACAAAAAACACATTCCAAGCACACTTTCATAACATGAAAGCCGACAGACTTTCAACCAAATTTATTATTCAAACGACACGGCGAGGGTATTGAGTAATCTTTCAAGGTCTTCCTTGGAGTAAAACTCGATGATCACCTTGCCTTTATTCTTCTTGAAGGTCACCTGCACCTTGGTCTTCAGCGCTTCCCGCAGCATCTCCTCCACGTGGGAGAAGGGGGAGGATTGCGCCGGCCCGTCGGTCTTCCTGACCCGCTCCAGCTCCCTCACCGACAGGCCCTCGTCGAGCACCCTTTTCACGTATCTCTTCTGTTCCTGCTCGCTCTTCAGGGTGATGAGCACCCTGCCGTGTCCCTGGGTCAGCTTGTCTGCCGCCATCAGCTCCTTTATCCACGGGGGAAGCTTAAGGAGCCGTATATAATTTGAGATCGAGCTTCTCTCGATCCCCATCTTTTTCGCGAGTTCCTCATGGGTGTAACCGAACTCTTCAACGAAGCGCTGATAGACCGTCGCTATCTCGACAGGGTTCAGGTCCTCCCTTTGCAGGTTCTCGATCATCGCAAGCTCGAGGGCTTCGTGGTCGTCGACGTCCCTGATGATCGCAGGTACTTCTTTCAGCCCTGCCATTTTACACGCGCGGAAACGGCGCTCGCCCGCGATGATCTCGTAGACGCCCTCTTTTCTCCGAATGATAATCGGCTGCAGCAGCCCTTTTTCCTCGATCGATGACGCAAGCTCGGCAAGTGATTCCTGCCGCATCTCGATCCTGGGCTGAGTGGGGTTCAGCACTATCTGCTGCACGGGGATGAGATGGACCCCCCCTTCGTCCACGTCCTTCAAGATAGCAGAAAGTCCTCTCCCGAGCGGGTCCTTCTTGCGCATTTAACTCCCTTTACATGGATATCGATCCGCGTAACCTGCGTTACATGGATATTTCCGCCGCCAGATCGAGGTAGCTCTCCGCGCCCTTTGAGGCGGCATCGTAAAGGATCACGGGTTTCCCGTAGCTGGGCGCTTCGCTCAACCGGACGTTCCTCGGGATAACCGTCTGGAACACCTTGCTGCCCAGGTGCTTCCGTGCCTCCTCCATGACGCGAAAGGAGAGGTTGTTCCGCCTATCGAACATGGTGAGGAGCACGCCGAGGATCTCCAGCTCGGGGTTGAGCTTCTTCTTGATGACAGAGATCGTTTTCAAGAGAAAAACAAGTCCCTCCAGTGCGTAATACTCGCACTGGAGGGGGATGATGACAAAGTCGGAGGCAGCCAGCGCGTTGACCGTAAGGAGACCCAAAGAAGGCGGACAGTCTATGATGGTGTAAGGATAACTCTCCCTTACCCCCGCAAGGGCCTTTTTCAGTATCAACTCCCGCTCCTCCATATCGAGAAGCTCGATCTCCGCGCCGATCAGGTCGGGATGGCCGGGGACCAAATCGAGCATGGGCACTTCCGTCTGGGTGATGACCTCTTCTATCGTCGCGTCGCCTATAATGGTACGGTACAGGTGTTTCTTCAGTTTTCCGTAAGAAATGCCGAGGCCGCTCGTCGCGTTGCACTGGGGGTCCAAATCCACGAGGAGCGTCCGGTGCTCCGCGACGGCGACCGAGGCGGCAAGGTTGATTGCCGTCGTGGTTTTACCCACACCGCCTTTCTGATTTGCAATCGCAATGATTTTTCCCATGGACAAGATACATTAGCATAAAACGGTCTACTTAAGAAACCTTTTTGTAAACGAAGAGTTGGTATGCCTTATCGCTGCCGGGTAAACGATAGCGCTCCACTTTTTCCAGAAGAAAGCCGGCTTGAGCCGACGCCTCTTCTCCCCTGCCCTTTCACGAGCAGGGCCGATCCCCCTTCTCTCAAATGCCTTCCTCCTTTGACGAGCACCGCCGACGCCGGTCCGAAGGCCTTTGCAACGAGCGCCTCGACACCGAGGGGCGGTATCTCTTCTGCGCGCCCGTGGACGATCTCCAGCCGGACAAGACCCAGAAGCCGCTTCATAGCCTTCTGGAAGAGGACCTTCTTCAGGGTTTTATCGAGGGAAAAAACCTGTTTGTCCGGATTCAATATGGCAAGGGGGATGGCGACAACACCCGAACCCGAGCCAAGGTCAAGCAGGGAATTCAAGCCGGTGATCTGCGTGTGAAGGAAAAAGGTGTCGTAGACAAGGTTGCCCACGATTTGGCCGCCTTCTTTAAGACCGACGAGGTTCATCGTCCGGTTCCATCGCCCAAGCTCCTCGACATAGGAGACGAGCAGGCGGACCGTTGCCGTGTCGTACCCGATATTGAAAAAGGCAAGACCTTCCTCGATGAGTCCCTGCAATCTCTCCATGGTGAACCCTGCCTGCCCCGCATTTCCCTACGTAAAGGCTGTCCCAAAACCGTTGCAGCGGCCGGTGGCCACATTAAATTAGCATAAATTTTTCGTTTCTGTTATAGTAAACGATGCGAAAAAGAGTCCTGCTTTGCGTCCTCCTCTGCTTTGCCGTCGTGAGCTGCAGTCACAAGAAGGTGGAGGTGAAAAAGGTCGACAGCCCGGGGAACCTTTACGTCGAAGGCATCGGGTTCATGAAGAAGAAGGAGTATGACAAGGCCATTTCGAGCTTCGCCAAAGTCCGCGAAAACTTTCCCTTCGATCCCATCGCCCTCGTCGCACAAATAAAACAGGCCGATGTCCAGTTTGAAAAAAAGTCGTATCCCCTCGCCGCGGCCATCTACGAAGATTTCATCAACAGCTACCCTGAAGACGAGAATGCCGCCTATGCGATGAGGCGTCTCGCGGAATGCTATGACAAGGTCTCTCCTACCGTCGATCGCGATCAGGCGAATACGTACAAGGCCATCGAGCGTTTCACCTTTCTCAAGAATCGTTATCCCAAAAGCCCTTACGCAAAAGACGCCGACGCCCATGTGGCGGCCCTCACCAGGAAGCTCGCGGCGCGCGAGCTTTATGTAGGGGAGTTTTACTACAACTGGGAAAAATATAACGCGTCGATCCTCCGCCTCGAATACTTTCTCCAGAAATATCCTGACGCCCCGGACAGAGACAAGGCGCTTTATTTCCTCTCACTGGATTACAAAGAACTGCACAATCCGGAGAGAGGCTCAGGCGTATCTGGACAGGCTCAGGCAGGAATTTCCGAAGAGCATGTACGTGGGGGGGAAGAAGAAGAAGAAAGAGAGGAAGGGCCTGCTGCTCAGGGTGGTGGGCGCGGCACCTGCGGGGAGCGGCAGCACGCCTCCGCCGGCAGCCGACTTTTCTTACAGTGAGAAGCAGGCGAGGGAGATCGACCTGAGACCCGCCCAGCCGCCCGCCAGGAAGGGGGAGAGCCGGGTGGCCGGGCAGTCAAACCCGGGGAAATCCGCATCAGACCTGAACGCGATGAATGACCCCGCAAATGGCGCGCAGCCTCCGGCGGAGAAGACCGCAGGAACCGCGGGCGGACAAAAAGTATCTGCGGCAGCCGGTGTATACGCCGGCGCGGAACACGGCAACGCCAGAGGTGAGGCGGTCGGCACGGGAGGCGGTCCCGCGGATGAAAAAGCCGCCGCCACAAAGGGCGGAGAGGCGAAGAATACGGGCGGCAAGAAAGATTCTCTCGGATTCTTCACCGAGAAGAAGCCGGTCGACGTCGTCGCCGACACGATGGAAGGACTCGAGAAAGGGAAAATCGTCGTTTTTAAGGGCAATGTGATCGCCAAGCAGGTAGACCTTTACCTTTTCTCGGACATGCTTACCGCCTACATGAACGAAGAAACGAACGAGATCGAGAGGGCCAAGGCCGAAGGAAACGTGAAGATCGTAAAGCTTGACAGAACGGCAACGTGCAAGGAAGCGTTCTTCTATAATGATAAAGGTGAGATCATACTGAAAGGGGACGTCGTCGTTTTCACCGCCAAAGACAAAGTCTCCGGGGACACCGTCACTTACTACGTCAACGAGGACCGGATCTACGTGCAGGGCGAGAAGGACAAGAGGGCAAAAGCGATCATCTCGCCAAAATGAATCTCCGCTTTTCGCGCCCCTTCGCGCAAAGAGGGCGTGTTCGAGTCACAACTCCCGGCCGCCGGTTTCTCAGCCCAGCGCTTTTTTGATCAGGCCGTCCACCGTGCTCTTGGGCACGGCCCCGACGATGCGGTCCACAACCTCGCCCTTGTTGAAGAGGATGAGCGTCGGGATACCTCTTACACCGAACGTGGAGGGCGTGAGGGGATTGGAATCGACATTGAGCTTCATCACCTTGACCTTGCCTTCGTATTCATCCGCGATATTGTCAAGGATGGGGCCCATTGTTTGACACGGCCCGCACCAGGTAGCCCAGAAGTCCACCAGGACGGGAAGTCCGGACTCCACGACTTCTTTCGGAAAATCGCTATCGTTCAGAGGTAAAGCCTTGCTCATGCGTCCTCCTTTCGTTTGGGTCTCTCTTTTTATTATAAAACGCCGGAGGACCGGCGGCAATAAGTGCTGCGACAAAAGGATAGGTGTGCACGCTCGGCTCCTTTCTTAAAAAAGAAAGCTTTCCTTTTCTTTACCGTTAAGGATACCGACATACACGTCCTCATCCGACAACTCGTTACAACCCATTTCCTTATTCACCTGGCTGCTCCCGCAGCTCGGACAGAAAATGTTTTTCATGTTCATGGGGAGAAACAAACATCCGCATAGGTCGCACACGTATTCTTCGGGTATTATCACGCGCTGTCCTCCTTTTTCTGCACTTCGACGGTCCATGCAGAGGCCTTCTTACCGCTGTAACCGGTCCTGTAAAGACAATAATTGCCCTGAAACGGGCAAATGTTCTTGTCTGAATCGATGTGCCGACTATCTTTGAAGCAGTGAAACCTTGTATCCACTATAGCCTTTCAAATCCTCTACATGGTATGCTTTCGGGCCATCGTTGTCAATAGAGCAATCGGCTCCATATTGGGGTTCAGCACCCCCTCCACGGGCAAAGCTACGACCCGCTGCGCGGGTGCCCCGGCCTCCCCGCTCACAAAAGCGTTATTCGAAGAATTCGGAGAGGATCATCGCGAAATTCTTGCTTATCGCCTTCCGCCCCTTCAACATCTCCCCGTGGCCGGGTATCAGGTACTCAACGTCGAGGCCGGACAGCTTTTTGATGCTCTCCGCCAGCCGGTCCGGGTCTCCACCCGGCAGGTCCGTCCTGCCCACCCCGAGGTAGAAGACCGTGTCGCCCGATATGAGGACTTTTTCCTTCGGCTCATACAGGCAGATAGAGCCCGGAGAATGCCCCGGGGTCGTGATTACCAGGAAGGTTTTGTCTCCGAGGGTGAGGGGGCCTTCGTTCAAGAGCAGCTTGAAGGGTCGGCCGGGCATCTGTGCGCCCGTGGCGAGGAAAAGTTCCTTTGCCTCCTCACGCATGAAGAGATATTCGTCCTTGCCTATGCCCCGGAGCACGCCCTCGTCGAAGAGATCCGTCGCCTCTATATGGTCCGGATGGCCGTGGGTAAAGAGGATGAGCTTCAGGCGTGCCATATCGACCCCGTCGCGGCTGAGAGCGGCCGCCGCATTGTTGAAGAGGTGGGCATGGCCCGGATCGATGAGGGTGGGTACGGGACCGTCGACAAAAACGGTGTTTGCGTTATTCTCCTGCATGGACAGCCAGGGGTAGAAGTAAAAGTCCTTGAAAATCCTCATGAGTCCTCCCTGATCAGGTGCGCTTCGGGACCGATGTCCGTCTTCTCGGCAAGTCCCCGGCTGCCTTCCGTGAAAAAGCGGAACCTATGCCGCATCAGCGGCGCGGGCTACGAGGAACGTTCTTCGAGGAACTGCATGCCCGTGGCTTCACCGGGGCCCGGGAGGGGTTCTACCGGCTCGGATAAGAGGAACGTTCCGGAATCGATCCATTCCTTGAGGACCGTGGCGATCTCTCTCGCTTTTGAATAGCTGGAGAGGGGGAAAGCAGGGACCTCTTTTCCGTTCACGCTCACCGCGCCCGATTTCAGTTGCCCGTAGCTCACCTCGCCGAGACTCCGGGGGACCCTGTTCGGGTAGTCGACCCCATAGTCGACCACCTGGGCGAAGAGCTCGTCATCGCCCCTGGAGGTGAAATACGCCATCTCTTCGTCCAGCACCGGGATCGGGATGCCTACACCGACAAACATCGTGGCGCCGTAGCCGACAAAGCTCGCACCCTTCAGGAACCTCGGGTCCATCAGCTTGGCGTTGCCCGTCGTCGCGATCGTCCCCGCCCCTGCCTTGACCAGGCCCTCCGGTGTCCGGGGCGCGTCGGGGTTGTGCTGCGTGCCCCTGCCCGCCACATAGCCGACGCCGCCGCCGAGAAATATCCGCGTGCCGAGCCCGATTGTCCTGTAAAGGGGGTCCTTCAGGAGGGGAGAGAGCTGCCCGGCGCTGCAATAGTTCGCGTTTCCCACGTGAGGCTTGAGCAGCCCCATGTAGGTGTGGATAACCCGGTCGGTCACGTTCACCGCCACATTATAATTCTGGTACGAGTTTCTCGGGTTGTAGAGATAGGCCTCGTTGACGGTATCCTTGTTGATAGAGGTCTCGATCTTCCTTCTCGGATAACAGTCCGTGCCGTACGCGCTTGCGGCAAGCCTTATATTCTTCCCCGCCACGAACTCCTCGATCACGTGGCCCCCTCCGTAGCGGAATTCTCCTGGATACACCTTGTTCCGGGGATCGTCATCCGGCATGGCGGTGGCGCCGATATAGATATCAACGGCCGCGATCCCGCAGTAACAGGGCACGTCGTTGAGATAGCAGGCGCCTCCCCCTACCTTGATCCGAGGCTTCGAGTGGCCGAGATTCATAAACATCCCGCTCGAGCACATAGGGCCGAAGGTGCCCGTGGTCACCACGTCAACCTCGAGACTTGCGGCTTTCGTGCCCTTCGACCGGACAAGCCCCACCATCTCTTCGGCCGTGACGACGACCGCCTTGCCTTCCTTGATCCGCGCGTTTATCTCTTGAACGGTTTTCAAATCGCTTTACCTCCGGTGTCCCCGATGAGCTTCTCACTGGCGCCTTTCCCGTGGCGATGGTCCGACCGTCGACGCATAGTATAACAGAAACGAACGCCGAAGTGTGAGCGCAGCCCGGCGCGGCGCCCCTTCCTTAAGGGAGATGTATGTTGAACTTTATCTCTGCTTCGGACCTTCTTCCGTAGATCGGTTTTGCCTCTTCGGGACGACCATGGCCTTGCGCGGCTATTCCCGCCCGCAAGAGCGCTTCTCCCGAAACCCTCTGAAAACGGCCTTCGATCATCCGCAGACCGGCAACGCCGGCAAGCGTTGATTTGCAAAGACCGACCCCCGTGCCGAAACAGAGGCAGGGGGCGGGGACCGACTCCCTGACCTTATCGGGTTTCAAGGCGTGGATTCCGTCGACCCGGATGACTGCGCCGCTCAAGACCCGGTAAAGGGCAAAAAACACCTCGCCCTTTTTCGCGTCGATGAGCGGGCAGAGGTAATAACCTTCCATGAAGTCGAAGGGTAAGGCGAGGACGTCGGGGGTAGGGATGCCGAAAAGAGGGATGGCGAGACCTGCGACGAGGCCCTTGCAAAAAGCCAGAGCGACCCTGACGCCGGTGAAAGAACCGGGGCCGAGCGTCACGACGAGGGCAGAGAGGTCCCCGACCGCGACCCCGTGGTCCTGCGAGCAGCCGGGAGACCCTGACGGGCAGCATTTCCGACGAAAGACGCTCCTCTTGCGAGTGGCGCTCCTCTATGAGCCGGTCTTCCGTGCCGAGGACGAGGTTGAGAAAGCCCAGAGAATTGTCGAGGCCGAGGAAGAGCCTATCTGACATGAAAAATCCTCATGACATCATTGAAGGTCGCGAGCACCATGATGCACACGAGGATGCCGACGCCCACTTTTTGCGCGACGTCAATGGCCCTGACGGGGATCTTCCGGCGTACGATCAGCTCTATGAGCGAGAAAAAAATATGGCCGCCGTCGAGGACGGGTATGGGGAGCAGGTTCACAATGCCCAGGTTGATGCTGATCAGGGCGAGGAAGAAAAGAAAGCTGCTCTTTCCCGCCTTTGCCCGCTCGCCTGCCTGCTGGAAGATCAGTATGGGACCGCCCACATTCTTTGCGGAGATGCTGCCCTTTATCAGCTTCCCGATACCCACGATCGTCAATTCCGTGAGGTTATACGTATCGCCGACGGCCTTCGACGCCGCGCCCGCGAGGGACTCCCTCTTGATCTCGCTGGCGGGGGCAACCCCTATAAGCTTCATTTTACCCACTATTTCGCCGAATACGTTCTTTTCGTCCCGCAGCTTCGGGGTGATCCACACGACTATGGACCGGCCCTGCCTGTCGATCTCGAATTTCAGGGGGTGGAAGTCGGAGCTGCCGACGATCTTTTGCAGCTCGGTCCATTTATGCACCTCGCGATCGTTTATCCGGGTGACGACGTCGCCCGGCTTGAGGCCGGCGTCGTATGCGGGCTCCCCTGTCATCACCTGTCCTATCTCGGTACTCGTCGTCGGGACCGGGTATCCCGTGAGGAAGATCACGAAGAAGACGGCCAGGGCCAGAAGAATATTGAAAAAGGGGCCGGAAAAGGCGATCAGGATCCTCACGAGCGGAGGCTTGTTGGAGTAGGAGCGCGACGCGTCTTCCTCCGTCACGACGTCCTCGGCGGACTCACCGAGCATTTTGACATAACCCCCCAGGGGGATCGCGGAAACGGCATACTCCGTCTCGCCTTTCTTGAATTTCAGGAGCTTCTTGCCGAAACCGAGGGAGAAGGTGAGGACTTTCACCCCCGCGAGGCGGGCAACGAGAAAATGGCCGAATTCATGGGCGACTATGAGTATGCTCAGGACGATGACGAAATAGAGCAGGTTAAGCATTAATCCTCCTCAGGCGGCCTTCCAGGTAATCTGCGGCCCACCCGTGTATCTCCCAAATGGTATCCAGATCGTCTATTTCTTTCACAAAAGGATGGCTGCCGAGCGCTTCTTCGACCAGGCGGGGCACATCGGTGAAGCCGATCTTTCCCTCCAGAAAGGCACACGACGCAAGCTCATTGGCCACGTTGAACGTGACGAGGGCGCTGTCGCCCGCGTTGAGTGCCTCATAAGCCAGTCTGAGCGCGGGGAACCGCTCGGTGTCGGGCGCATAGAACGTGAGTTTTCCACAGTCGACAACGCTCACTTTCCCAAAGGGCGTGCTTTTCCGCTGTCCTCCGTTCAAGGCGAAGGCAATGGGGATCCGCATGTCCGGGCAGGCCATGTAGGCGAGCAGGGAGCCGTCGACGAGCTCTACCATGCCGTGGACGATGCTCTCCGGATGGACGACGACCTTGATCTTTTCTGCGCTCATGCCAAAAAGCCAATGCGCCTCGATGACCTCGAGCCCCTTGTTCATCAGGGTCGCGGAATCGATGGTGACCTTTCTGCCCATCTGCCAGGTAGGGTGGCAGAGCGCCTGCTCCGGCGTCACGGCCCGGAGCGCCTCCCCGGAAAAGTCCCTGAACGGCCCGCCGGAGGCCGTGATCACGATGTGCTCGATCTCGTCCTCCCCCAGGCCCTGCATCAACTGGTAAAGCGCGGAGTGCTCGCTGTCGATGGGCAGGAGGGTGGCGCCCTCCTCTCTTCTCAGCCTCGATATCAGCCTTCCCGCCATCACGAGGCTCTCCTTGTTGGCGAGGCCGAGCACCTTGTGGCACGTGAGCGCCTCTATCGTCGGCTCAAGCCCGGCGCTTCCGGGCAAGGCATTGACCACCATCTCCCCGTCCGCCCTGACGAGCTCCTTTACGCCGGCCGGACCGATCAGCTTCCGGCTGGCGCCGAAATCGACCCCCCGGGCCAGCTCCTCATCGAAGAGGCAGGCAAAACGCGGCTTGAACCTGCGAATCTGCTCGTTGAAAAGCTGCACGTTCTTCCGGCAGGCAAGGCCGACCACCTCGAATTCGTCTCGCCGGCTCTCGACCACGTCCAGCGTCGATCTGCCGATGGAGCCGGTGGAGCCGAGTATGATAATCCCCTTTTTCATTACCTGATACCCGAAAGATAATAATACATAAAGGGCGCCGTGAGCAGAAAGCTGTCGATCCTGTCGAGCAGACCTCCGTGACCCGGGATCAGGCTGGACGAATCCTTTACCTCGCACACCCTTTTTGCGACGGACTCCAGTATGTCTCCAAGCTGTCCGAGGCCGCCGATCACGAGGCCCACGCCGATGGAGACGGGCAGCGTCAAGCCCAGCCTGCCTTTGAAGAGGAGCATCACAAGTGCCGCCCCTGCCAGTGCGCCCAGGAGTCCTTCGTACGTCTTCTTCGGGCTGATAAGGGGCGCGAGCATGTGCTGTCCCATGCTCTTTCCGAGGAAATACGCGGCTGTGTCGCTTGCCCATATGGCGAGAAGGAGGATCGCGGGAAAGGAGCGGTCGAGCTCCTTTAAGGAATAGAGGAAGAAAAGGGGCAGGGCAAGAAAGACTTCCGCGGCGATGAGCACGGTGATCGACCTTCCGATTTCGGCACTCGGCGAAGAGGGCCCGGATGCCGGGACCGCCATTTTGAACACAAGGTAGATCGCGGGCGAAAAAAGGAGCCAAAACGGGTAAAGGGCCGGGGCGAAATAAAGGGGGATGAAGGTCACGGCGGCGAGCAGGGTTATCACGAAAGAATCGGCCGTCCGCGCCATGGAAGAAAACTCAAAGGTCGCCATCACGAGCACGATGACGAAAAACAGGAGAAGCAGCTTCGACGGCAGAAAGAGAAAAAGGAGCACGATGAGGGGGCCGAAGACCAGGGCAGAAAGAAGTCTTTTCTTAAGGTTCCCCACTTTAGATTTCCTTCAGGCTGCCGAATCTTCTTTTTCTTACGGTGAAATCCTTCAAGGCCTTCCGGTACGCGTCTCCCTTAAAGTCGGGCCATAGCGTTTCCGTCACGTATATCTCCGTATACGCCATCTGCCAGAGGAGAAAATTGGTCAGTCTCATCTCCCCGCTCGTTCTGATGAGGAGGTCGGGGTCGGGCATGCCCGCGGTATAGAGGTAGGCGTTGAAGCGTTCTTCGTCTATGCGCGTCGCTTCGCCTTTTGCCGTCTCCTCGGCGATCAACCTGGCCGCCCGGAGGATCTCCTGTCTCCCGCTGTATGAGAGGGCGATGCTGAGGAGCAGGGAACTGTTTTTCCCTGTTTTCTCCATCACGCTGCCGAGTTGGTGCTGCAAATCGCCGGGGAGGTCGCTTATGGCCCCTATCGCGTTGAACCTCACGTCATTTTCCATCATCAGGGGTAGTTCTTTTTCGAGATAGACACCCAGCAGAGAGAGGAGCGCCTCCACCTCCTTCTTCGGCCTTGTCCAGTTCTCCTTTGAAAAGGCATAGAGGGTGAGGTAGGGGATGTGCAGCTCCCTCGTCGTGGTCACGATGTCCCTCACCGATTCTATACCGGCAATGTGCCCTTCGATTCTTGGAAGTGCCCGGCTCCTCGCCCACCTCCCGTTGCCGTCCATGATGATGGCCACATGGCGGGGAAGCTTTTCTTTCTTCAGGGTCATAGTGCTTTTCAGATCTCGAGGATCTCCTTTTCCTTCTCCGTATAAATGGCGTCGGCCATACCGATATACCTGTCCGTGGTCTTCTGGACCTCTTCCTGGAGCCTGAAGGCCTCATCCTTCGAGAGGGCTTTCTCTTTTTCCATTTTCTTCAGTTTCTCGTTCGTCTCCCTTCTCACATTACGCATGGCCACTTTCGTGGTCTCGAGCATCTTTCCGCCCAATTTCGTCAGCTCTCTCCTCCGCTCCTCGGTGAGCCGCGGGAAAACGAGGCGGATCACTTTCCCGTCGGACATGGGGTTCACGCCCAAATCCGATTTCTGGATCGCCTTCTCCGTGTCGCCTATGGACGATGCGTCCCACGGCTGGATGGTGATGGTCCTGCTGTCGGGCGCCGAAATGGTCGCCACCTGGTTGAGGGGGGTAAGCTGGCCGTAATAACTGACCCTGATATCTTCGAGGAGCGAGATCGACGCCACCCCGGTCCTCAGCTTTGACAAATCTTTCCTGAGCGTGCTTATCGATTTCTTTAATCTCTCCTCAAATTCTTCCGTCACCGCATCAGCCATATTCACCCCCTACAATCACAGGGCACCCGCAAGCAACAATAGCGGGTACCAGTCGTCTACAGACTGGTCGCAACCGGCGCCCCCTCGGCAGGCAAAGCCACGACCCGCCCGCGGGTACCCCGGCCTCCCCGCTCACAAAAGCTTTTATGCCTCAGTTCCCGCCTTTTTCATGAACCCTGGACGATATCATAGTGCCTATAGGCTCACCGAGGACGACCTTCAGCATGTTATCCGCGTCTCTCAGGTTGAAAACGATTATGGGCAAGCCGCTTTGCATGCAGAGGGATATAGCGGTGGCGTCCATCACCGACAGGCGACGCTCCAGCACTTCCATGTAGGTGATTTCCGGGAGAAAGACCGCATCCTCATGCAGCTCCGGGTCCTTATCATAGACGCCGTTCACCCTCGTGGCCTTACATAGCACCTCCGCGCCGATCTCGGCGGCACGCAGCGCCGCGGCCGTGTCGGTAGTAAAAAAGGGGTTGCCCGTCCCTCCGGCGAACAGGACGACCCGGCCCTTCTCCATGTGGCGAATTGCCCTTCTCCTGATATACGGCTCCGCGAGGGCAGGCGCGTGCAGGGCCGTTTGTACGCGCGTCGGCGACGCCCATATTTTCCAGGTTGTCCTGCAGCGCAAGTCCGTTCATGAGCGTGGCCATCATGCCCATGTAGTCGCCGGTGACCCGGTCGATGCCCTGTTTTTCGGCCCGCATGCCCCTGTAGATGTTCCCGCCGCCGATGACGACGGCGATATCGACGCCCGTCTCCTTGACGGCCTTCACCTGATGCGCAATCTCCCTCATGGTTTCGGGGTCGATGCCGTACCCCTCTTTCCCCATGAGGGCCTCGCCGCTGAGCTTGAGAAGGATCCGCTTGTATGCCATTTTATGCGTCGACCGTCTCCCCCAGCTGGTACCTGACGAACCTCCTCACCACTATGTTCTCCCCCATCTTCGAGATCAGGTCTTCGAGGAGGTCCTTTATCGATATATCGGGGTTCTTTATGAAGGGCTGCTCCAGGAGGCAGACTTCCTGGTAGAATTTTTCGAGCTTCCCGTCGGCGATCTTGTCGAGGATCTTCTCGGGCTTGCCCGCTTCTTTCGCCTGTATCCTGTAGATGTTCTTCTCTTTCTCCCTTACCTCTTCCGGTACGTCCTCCCTCTTTACGTAGCTCGGGTTCGCCGCGGTGACCTGCATGGCCACATCTTTTGAAAACGTCTGAAACTGATCGGTTTTCGCAACGAAATCGGTTTCGCAGTTTATCTCCACCATGGTCGCGATCTTTCCGCCCATGTGGATATAGACCGCAACCGTGCCCTCCGTGGCGGCCCTTCCCGCCCGCTTCTGGGCCTTTGCCAGGCCCTTCTCGCGCAAGTGGTCAACGGCTTTATCCATGTCTCCATTGGAGATCTTGAGGGCTTCCTTGCAATCCATCAGGCCGACGCCTGTTTTCTCCCTCAATGTCTTCACGAGTTCTGCGGTAATCTCCATCAATAGCCTCCTTCTCCTTCCTCAAAAACGCCTTCAAATTTTTCCCCGAGCACGCTCTCGTCGATAAACGGCTTCGGTCCGTCCTTCTCTTCTTCCTTGCCCTGGAACTCTTCCACGTAGAGCGCCTTGCCTTCGAGGACGGCGTCGGCGATCTTTGAGGTGATCAGCTTGATCGCCCTTATCGCGTCATCATTTCCGGGGATAACGTAATCGATATCATCCGGAT
Source organism: uncultured delta proteobacterium (assembly GCA_963729685.1). Classification (GTDB taxonomy): domain Bacteria; phylum Desulfobacterota; class Syntrophorhabdia; order Syntrophorhabdales; family WCHB1-27; genus BOG-1155. Next base: position 47,382 of record CAVSOX010000005.1, read on the forward strand.
CGCAATTGGTGTCGACGATGCCGACCGTCGGGATGCCCAGTTTTCTGGCCTCGTTTACCGCAATATACTCCTTCTTCGGGTCGACGATATAGATCGCGCCGGGCAGCCTGTCCATATCCTTTATGCCGCCCATGTGCCTTTCGAGCTTTGCTATCTCGCGGTCTATGCTCAAGGCTTCCTTTTTCGGCAGCACTTTAAAGACGTCGCTGCCTTTCAGCGCTTCGTACTTCCGAAGCCTGTCGATGCTCTTCTCCATGGTCTGGTAGTTGGTGAGCGTCCCTCCGAGCCACCTCACGTTTACGTGGAAGGCGCCGCACCGCTTCGACTCCTCGACGATCGCCTCCTGGGCCTGCTTCTTGGTGCCCACGAAAAGCACGTAGTCGTTCTTGGAAGCCGTGTCCTTGATGAAATTGTAGGCTTCCTTGAACATCTTCAGCGTCTTTTGCAGATCGATAATGTAGATACCGTTTCTCGCCCCGAAAATGTACGGTTTCATCTTGGGGTTCCAGCGTTTTGTCTGGTGTCCGAAATGGACACCGGCTTCCAGCAGTTGTTTAATGGTTAGATTCGACATCGACCCTCCTGGTTTTTATCTTCCGCCTTTCGCACTTCGGCCTCAAAACACGAAGAATGTGCACCTTTGAGCCGATTGAAAGACGTGCAGAATGATGAGCAACCTGTAGTATACTGCATGAGCGGCCGTTTCTCAAGAACAAAAGGGCCCAGATGGCCGGGTGCACGAACGAGTCGGCAAACGCTCATTATATCTTCTCGCATTTCCGCCTCTGCTGTCAAAATGACATGGAGGGGTGACAACCAGGAGTGAAAAGGAGGCATGACAATCAGGAGCGACAAAGAACGCCTCGTGTTTTTTTCCGGAAAAAAACGGCAGGAGGCGAGCCCAACGGGAAATCGGCCTCTGAAGGACGCAGCAGATTCAATCGGCTTGTTCGGGCAGCAGCCTTTTCTGTCTTTCGGTAGGCGCTTCCACTACTTCGACATATCCATCGAGCCCTACGGCCCGAAACCATTCCTTGATCATGTCACTGTAGTGGCTTACGGCAGAACCGTCGGCATCGGGCAACGGCACTTTGAGTGACAGCAGACCCGTTAACAGAAAGCTATTCGCAACGAGCAAGTGGACCATGCGCACAATGGTTGCAGCCGCAAATGACTCTTCGTCGAACACGATGGCATCCTCCAGGAGGATGTCGTTAAGATAAGGCGGCAGGCGAAAGAACTCGATTACCTTGAGGCCGATAAACAGGTTGAACCTGTCAGGGAAATCGGGGGCCAATTGATACTTTTGCTCTTCTTCCTTATATATCAGGGTGATCATCTTGCCTATTTCAAGGAACAGCCCGGCAAGCTCCACCCTGCTCGCACCCTCGCGCGACAGCCCGAGCCTTTCTGCCGCAATCTTCCCCACGACCGATGTCGCAACACCCTTTGCGAGAAGCTGCCTCGCCTGAGAACTTCTCGTCGTTTGGAGAAGCGCCGATACGATAATGTACATCTTGGTCTGTACGGTACCGAGCCGCAGCACTACCTCATAAAAAGAGGCGATATTCCCCTTACGCAGCTTGCCGTAATACACGGAGTTGCCTATACCGTACAATCTCGCGCAGACCGGCTGGTTCAGCATATCCTTGATCGATTCTATCTGCCTCTGGGTGGCATCTTCGTTGTCGAGTATATCCATGACTTCCATGTTGAAGCCGAAGCTCATGCTTTCAAGAAATTTCTCCTGAATATCGAGGAGGATTTCTCTCTCCTCGTCGGAGAGCGCCTTCTCCATGGTCTTCATTTGCTCTTCAGCACGCGTCAGCATGTCGGCCTTCGTGTTTGCCTGTTCTCTTCCGGCCGTCGCCATGAACAAAGATCGACGACGGTTGAATGCAAGGAGAACGGCATCTAATAAGGATTATCGGTTATTATCTCCAATAGTTGAGTCTTTGCCTGAAAGCCGCATCGATGACAAAAGTCCCGTCGCCCTTAAAAAGCGGGGGAGGCGGCCGGGCGGTTGAGGTCATGGACGTAAGTTACAGGTAGACGATGTCGAGTGGGATGTCGGTTACGCGCTCGAAGCGGTCCTTTCTCACGATGAAATCGACCTCTATCCCTATCGACCCCTTTTTCGGCATCACGAACTTTGGCTCGAAAGCGAAGACCATGCCTTCTCGGAGGAGTGTGTGGTGTTTCGGCGTAATAACCGGCAGCTCGTTGATCTCAAGACCGAGGCCGTGGCCGACAAAGGAGACTTTGCCTTCGCCGAACCCCATGAAGTGGGCCTCGAGACGGGCATTCCTCGCCATTGCCGCGGCCCTTTCGAATAGCTCCACCGCATCCACCCCTTCCCTGCCGTAGGCCGCCGCATCCTCGATGATCCGCCTTGCCACATCGTACGGTTTTCTGAACATCTCGTCGAGCTCGCCGATCACGAACACGTACGTTTCGTCGGTGACGTATCCGTTATACCCGCCGCCGTAGTCGATGCATATGGGGATACCCTTCTCGATCCTCTTTAACGATGATCCTAAGGGGATGGCCGGCGTCACCCCGCGACCACCGACTGGCACATCGGAGGGCGACGGCAGGGCCCCCGTCGACCCGTTCGAGACCGTGATGGTCGTCATTTCGAGGTTGAGCCCTCTCATCCTCAAGAAACCCTGATGTCCCCGCCTCCTGCCTTCGGCGATGAGCTCCGCGTCGATGTCAAGCTCTCTTGAGCCTTCCCTGATCGCCTCCCTCGCCTTTGCGAAGACGTGGCGCACGATCTCACCCGACTTCCTGACCTGATCGAGCTCGAAGGGGCTCTTTACCGCGCGCAGTCCTTTCACGAGCGGCGCCGCGTTCACAAATGTCTCGAAACCGACAATCGTCTTGAATCTTTCGAAGACGGAAACGGGAACTACGTCGAGCTCCATGGCGCCCGTGCCTTTCAGGATGTTTTCTCCGAGCAGGACGTCCTTTATCTCCCTGTCGCTCTTTATGGGCGTCACGACGAGCGCCGTCTCCGACACTGCCCGCTCCACGCTCTTTTCGACGAAGAAGAGGGGGTCATGATCGAGGGAGACCACGAGTATGCCTTTCTGGACGGTACCCGTGAAATAGAACATGTCGACGTTTTGCAGGATAACGCAAAAATCGATACCCGCATCGCTCATGCCGGCTTTGAGGCGGTCGATGCGAGCGAAGATTTCTTCTTTCGGTGTCAGATCGATATTCTCCATGCCTGATTGTCGGTCGCGGTTATTGGCATATGCGGCACGGGTAGAGGCAGCATCAACTATAATCACACGGCGCCGCATAGTATGTCAACATATCCGGGCCGCTTCGGCGTCCTTATGCCTGCGGAGAAGTCGGAATGCGGGATGCATCGACCCATGACGTTTTCACCTTGACAATTGTCCTAGGTTTATACAATGTATTAGGAAAGGCTGATCCGAAGAAAGCCTCACCCTGGAAGCGAACGAAGTACACGGTCATTGCCGACAAGGAAACCGGCAATGTCATCTATATCAAGGCCGGTGCCTATGCAGTGACCGGAGACCCAGGCGCGGCAGCGAAAAAAGGCGCGGAAGACGCGAGACAGCCATACAGCGGTAAGTGGGAGGGCAAGGCTGAGTGGGCGATGTTTTCGGTGAACCACCAGGTCGCGCCAAAGGAACAAGCCCTGAAATGTAATACCTGCCACAGCCCGAACGGTGTGATGGACTTTAAGGCGCTGGGCTATGCCGCAGATCGGATCGAGCAATTAACAAAGGGTCGTTGAAGCCATCAAGGCCAACAACGGGGGGTGCTCACGCATTGGGCATCCCTCTCAGCCTTGCCCTATGTCGCCACAATAACAAGACGGTTAATAGCTATTTCGCGCGTGGCTCATTAACGGGACACTCGGAGATCGGGACAAGCTTGTAACGCCGTATCTCTTTTATCCTGATATCGTCTGGTGACTTGCCCGTGGTGAAAAGGATAATAACGACGTCTTTGTCCGTGATCTCCTTGATACCGATCGGGCGCATTATCAACTTGGGATATCTCTTTTCCGCAAACTCAACCATTTGCGCGATCTGGGTCTTCGAAATCCGATCTTTCCTGCTTTTTGCCTCTACGGGTATTACGTAGTGTTTTCCGTCAACATCGATCCCCACGTAAAGGTCGTCGATCTCGCGCTGCACCTTATTCACCGTGGTTCTCCAATGGTTCTGCAGGTGATAGCAGGTGATACCGAGAAAGATATCCAACAGCCGGTTGTAGCGAAGCTTGGCCAGCAAGCCTTGCTCGTCATGTCCCGCGTACTCGACCACTATCTCGGGAGTTGCGTCCGGAATGAGTATTTCCTGCAAGTCTGCCGAAATGCTTATATCGAGACTTTCCTTAACCCGCACAAACGTATAGGTGCCTTTTCCCGTTCCTATGATCATCCAGGGACCCAGTCGATCTATTTCCTCAGGCAAACTCCTTCTTCCGGAAGTGTACTGGTATCTGACATCCGCCACATTTTTTTCGCCGTAAGGCGGGTTTTCTCTCGATACTTTTTGTATGGCGTCGCGAATGTCGTCCATCGTAAAGGGGACGGCGTCCATTCCGTCCCGATAATATTTGTTGAATACCTTGACTATTACGGTGTCTCGATTCCGCTCTTTCCGGGCATTGTCCTGTCTCATGTCTACACCTGTTCCAGCAGCAAGACTTCTTCCCTCACTCTCACCGTCCGCTCTCCGTTACGCGCATTCCGCACTTTTGTCCCTGTTCTCTCCCGCCAGAGATCTATGCCTAAAACCCTATAGCCCTCAGCCTTTGCAATCTCCGCCAGAAGCGTGGCGGTATACACAGGGACCATGAGAAACGATAGCTGATCACCGACCACGTACGCCAGCTTAGCGTGTTTAGCCAGGTGAGGGCGGAGAGTCCGAAGGTGCCTTCTCATGCCGCCAAAGTAATGCGCAACCACTTTGTGGTAAAGTCTCTCGAATCCGCTTGTCTTTCCCAGCTCGACCCGACGTGCTTCGATTTGCTTGCACACATCCTTTATGGCGCTAAATTCTTCTATCTCTTTTCCATCATCATCATTGACGAAAACGTTCCGGGTATTTGACCGTAGAAGAGATTCTTTCAAGGACCGCAATTCTTCTTTTCTTCTTATCAACCCCATCAGGACAGACTCCACTCGCGTTGTTCGCGTGTAGTCCTTTTCATTAGGATATGGAGGAGACGTGATGACTGCACCGATGCCGTCAGGCAGAAAGGAACAGTCCCGGGAGTCTTTGCAGGCCACCTGAGACTCCGTGTAATCTGCGTGTGAGCCCGCAACCCTCTCCAGATCCGCAAGCATATTGCTCGTTTGCTCCGCGAAGTGGCCCAAAACATCGTAATCTTCCTTGGGCTTGGTACGATAGATTTCCGGGCCGAATGCGAAGTTTCCGGCTCCGTGAGCCACGATGTGGCAGAGGGCAAGGAAAAAGAATTCCTCGGTTTCAGCGCCATGTTGTGAGCACGCCGTCCGAATAGAATCGCGAAGCAAGAGTAGTTTTCTTAGAGGGACCGCGCTTACAAACCCGGTCGGTATCAACGATTCCTGCTCCGCCGACAGGGCTGGACAGTCTCCCCCCTCTTTTACGAACAGGAGTTGGCGAAGAGAGGACACGTGAAGTCCGTGCGCTTCATAGTCCCTTTCCACGTTTGCAAGGATTTTCGCGCGGAGACGTACTAACTCCGGCAGAGAGATGGACCAATGGGTTTTGACCTTCGAGACGAATGCCGCGAAAGGGTGCGCATCGATTCCGATACCCGTGAACCCGTGCGTTTGCACCTCTACGAGTGTCGTTCCGGTTCCACAGAATGGATCCAGAACAATCGCTTTCTCGGGCACCTCGAATGCCTTCAGGTATTTCCTTACCAGATGGGGAGGGTACGACAGCACAAAGCGATACCACGAGTGGATAGCGTAGTCCTCAGACGCCAGGGCGTTGGAATAATGTTGTTCGGCCGCTTTATTCATGTGTTTCCTTACGCTTTGCAGTCGTTCTCATGTTGCCATTGATTATCGCCCAAGAAGGATACCATTGCAATCCAAAATTGTCGCGCAAAAAGAGATGCCGAACGTGTAACATACGGTCACGAGTCAGAGAAGGATTAATCTGTTTCGCGAAACGCTTCGGCAAGATCGGACTGGTTTGCCCGTGAAGCATGACAGCAGATAATTCCGCTGTTACGCCCCCAGCTTTTTACAAAACGACCGGAGATGTGACGCGCAAGACGTTTCGGGAATGGTTTTTTGCCGGCCGGAGGAAATTTCGCGGGGCACACGCCCGCTTGACTACCTGCGCCCATTAGTCTTATCATTACCTTCAACATGCCCGCCGTTCTCGTAAAGAACACGCTTCTCTCCCCACCTTTTATACAGCGCATCGCCCTCCTCGCGAGGCAGGAGGCGGCGTCACGCGCCCTTGTGGATATCGTGACCGATTTTGAAAAGATGAGGGCCTTCGCAAGCGAGATCCACACCGAGCTTCACCTTGTCAAGCCCATCCTGAAGGTGCTCGGTTATGCGTTCGAATCAAAGCCCCAGTTCTTCGAAGAAGGGATCAAGGGCCCTGACTTCGCCCTCTTCAGATCGGAAAAGGAGCGGCTGAATAGCTCCCCTTTATGGGGCACGAAGCAATACTACGAGCAGGTGCTCGCCGTGCTCCTCGTCAAGCGCTACGGGAGGAACCTGGAGGAAGGCATCAGCGGCTTTTACCTGGATTTCGAGAACCGGATACCCCTCTACCAATCCATGTACCTGGCGAAAAAGGCGGGGGTGCCCTGGTCCATACTGACAAACGGCAAGAACTGGCTGCTCCTGAAAAGGCCCTTCGCCTTTGAAAAGCCCCTGATCGAGATCGACCTGGAGCACGCGGTCAGCCGGGACGACGACGATGCATTGCACCTTTTCTACCAGATTTTTTCCGCAACGGGCCTCGATACCACCCTGGCCGCGCTCCTCGAAGAGGAGCGGAGCGAGCTGATCGCCTTCCTTCAAGAGAAGCGCCGGGCACTTGCGAACCTCTTCGAAACAGGCAATAAGAGCGACGTGCAGGCGACGGCAATACCCCTCTACACCCATCTCTTTCCCGGCAGCAGTCTCAGCCGGAGCGCAGAGTACCGGGAGCAGGCGAAAAGCGGCGCGGCGTTCACGCCCTCCGGGAAGCCGGGGCCGGCCAGGGAGTACGACCAGGCCGACCTGTTCACCTATCTCCTGGCACGAGGGACGGAGCCGGAGGCGAGCCCGGAAGAGTCTCTCCTCGGCAGCATAGGCCGGGACAGAACCAAGGAGGAGCTTCTCTCTCTCAGGATACTCGACATGACGCCGGGCTTCGGCAACCTGGCGACCCGTCTCGTGGAAACGATAGTCTACCTCTCTTTCCTGCTCCCCTATAGAGAGAAGCGCAGCTTCGTCGCCGAATGGGAAAACGAAAGGCTCCTCCATAAGTTTGTGCTCGAGCCGGGTGCTCTATGGCGTGGAAAAGTACCCTTTCCCCCTCGATGTCCTGCAAAACTCGCTGCTCTCCCGCTTCAATGCACCGGGCGTCAACTATAGATTGGGGAATCCTCTTCTCGGCATGTCCCTGGGGGAGCTGTTCGCCTCGTCCGGGGATAAGGGCCAGACGGGACTTTTTTCGAAAGACCCCGATGACGTGATGTCGAGGCTGAGGGAGATGCACCGCCTTCATGCAACGCTCTCGGACAGGATCAAGGAGGACGCCCTGGTAAAAAGCGAGATCGAGACGACCCTCGCCCTCCACCGGCAGCGCATTGGAGAGATCATGGACCTGATGACCGCGTCGTGCTTCGAGAAGGCCCTTGAAATGAAGAAAATTGGTGAATTACTTTATCATATAGACGGTGACGAGGAGATATGGCAGGCGGCAAGGGCCGCAAAGTGGTACGTCGCAGCAAAGGAAATGGCCAGGAAAAAGCACTTTTTCCACATGGAGATCGAATTCCCCTTTCTCCTGAACGATGGGTTCGATGCGATCTTTATCCAGCCGGCGCTCAATTACCTCTGGGACGAGCGGGCGCCGGCCGGTGAAATAACGAAGGCGTATATCAAGAGGGCCATGGCGTACCTCAAAGAGAGCGGCATGATCGTGCTCATGGGCGGAGGTGTAGGACGAGCTGGTCCCCGAGCTGAAGAAATCGAAACGATATGCCGTTGAAGCGAGGGGGAAGACCGTCATGGTCAGGAGGTGTTGACCACGATGAACCCGAACGCCCTCTCCATCCTGCGGGAGCGCTACCTCATCAGGAATGCCGAAGGGGTGGTGACAGAGAGACCCGAGGGGATGTTTGCCAGGGTTGCGCGGTTTGTTGCGGGGGCCGAGGACCTGTACGAAGCGGGGGCGGCAGGGCGAACGGCCGAAAAGTTTTACGAGGCGATGGCGCATCTCGAATTCCTCCCCAATTCGCCGACCCTTATGAACGCCGGCCGCGACCTCGGGCAACTGGCCGCCTGCTTCGTGTTGCCCGTGGAAGACACCCTCGATTCCATATTCGACAGCGTCAAGAAGGCAGCGAAAATCCACCAGACCGGGGGCGGCACAGGCTTCTCGTTCTCCAGGCTGCGGCCGAAGGACGACGTCGTCTCATCCACCTCGGGGGTTGCGAGCGGCCCCGTCTCCTTCATGAAGGTCTTCAACATGGCAACAGAGGCGGTAAAACAGGGCGGGGCGCGGCGGGGCGCGAATATGGGCGTGCTCCGTGTGGACCACCCCGATATAGAGGAATTCATCCTGATAAAGCGCAAACCCGGCGAGCTCGCCAATTTTAACCTCTCTGTCGCCCTGACCGACCGGTTCATGGAGGCCTACGAGCAGGATCGCTCTTTCCCCCTCATAAACCCAAGGACCGGCAGAAGCGGCTCGACCGTGAGGGCGCGGGACCTGCTCGCTGCGCTCGCCGATTCCGCCTGGTTCTCGGGAGAGCCGGGCGTCCTCTTTATCGATGCGATAAACCGCGCCGATCCCACGGCCCGGGCGGGTGAGATCGAGGCCACAAACCCCTGCGGCGAGCAGCCTCTTCTACCCTACGAGTCCTGCTGCCTGGGTTCGATCAACCTTTCCCGCGTGGTCAAGGACGGGCAGATCGACTGGGAGCGATTGGGCGAGCTCGTCCATCTCGGCGTGAGGTTCCTCGACGACGTGATCGACGTGAACCGGTATCCCCTGCCCGAGATAGAGGCCGTCACCAGGGCAAATCGAAAGATCGGCCTCGGCGTCATGGGATTCGCGCATATGCTCATAAACCTCGGCATCGCGTACGACTCCGACCGGGGCGGAGACGTTGCGGAAGAAGTGATGGCTTACATCGAGCGGGAATCGAAGATCGCGTCCCTGGAGCTCGCGGAGATTCGGGGAGAGTTTCCTGATTATAGAGGAAGTCTATGGGAGAAAAAGGGCCTGCGCCAGAGAAACGCAACGACAACGACGATAGCGCCGACGGGTACCCTCAGCATTATCGCCGAGACATCGAGCGGCATCGAGCCGATTTACGAGACGAGATACACGCGCACGCTCTTCGGCAACGTCGAGGTGGAGGTGATCGACCCCCTGTACGAAGAGGCGGTCAGAAAGGGTGACCGCGGACGTCTCTCGGCCCTCTTCAAGGGCGCCTCCCAGATCCCGCCGTTTCGCCACCTCAGCATGCAGCAGCGGTTCCAGAAACACGTGGACAACGGCGTATCGAAGACCATCAACCTTCCCCAGGGCGAGACCCCCGATACGGTGGCTGCCATTTACCTGGAGGCATATCGCCTGGGCCTGAAGGGCGTGACCGTGTTCAGGGACCAGAGCCGGGAGCACCAGGTGCTCTCGTGCGACAAAGGGCGGATATGCGACGCTTAAAGGGAGGGTGATACGTGAAAATCGGTCTGATCAGCGATACGCACGGCTCGGTCAAAGGTTTTCAAAAGGCCCTCGACGGGCCGTTTCGCGACGTCGAGATGATCCTTCACGCGGGGGACGTGCTCTACCACGGCCCCAGAAACCCGCTCGTGGACGGCTACGATACCGCATCCCTGGCCGGAAAGATGAACGGCCTGCACGTGCCGCTGATGATCGCCAGAGGGAACTGCGACGCCGATGTAGACCAGCTCGCCCTCGACTCACCCCTGCTCTCCCCTTACGTGTTCGTCCACATCGACCAAAAAGGCATCCTCGTCATTCACGGAGAGCACAAGAACGACCTGGATTTCGAAAACATGATCAGGCGGTTCGACCTCAGTGTCCTCGTGCACGGTCACAGCCATACGCCGCGTATCAAGAAAGTGCGGGGCAGCCTGATCATCAACCCGGGAACGCCCGCCATCCCCAACCCGTCAAGCCCCTTCAGGAAGACGGCAGGGGTCCTCGACCTGGCGCGGGGCACCGCACAAATATGGGATATCGAGACCGGGGAGGTGGTGCTCGAAGACACCTTCGACGTGTGAGGCGTAGCGGGCTCGCTTCACAGCTCCATAGTCAGCCCGTCTTCCCCGAGGAGCAGGGGCGGCGGCAGCATGCCGCGGAATTCCTCCCACACGGGTGAGAGATGGGACATGATGACGCGCTTCGGCCGCGCCTCCCGGACGACCGTGAGAAGGGTGGGCAGATTGAGATGGCCCCGCACCTTCTGCTCGGGGAAGGAGCACTCGACGACCAGGAGATCGGCGTCTGCCGCGAGTGCCGCAAGGGCCGGCGAGTAGTCGGTGTCGCCTGAGAAGACGACGCGTTTCCCCCGTTCCTCGATGCGCACCCCGATGCTTTCCGGCCTGTGGACCATGGGGGCGGTCACGAGGGAGACTCCCCCGCTGCGCACGATGCCCCGGGGCACGGCTTTTATTGTGAGGCGATAGCCGACAGGGACTACCCAGGGGTACAGGCGGGAGAGCCGGAGGAAGAAGAGGCGTATCCCCCGCCCGCCGACAAGGAGCAGGTCTTTTTGCCTTTGCCGCTCGCCATAGCTGCAGGCGAAGAGGAGCGTGGCGAGGTCGACGGTGTGGTCCGGATGAAAATGGGTGAGGACGATAGTATCGATATCATTGATATCATAACCGGACTCCAGCAGCCTTCGGACCACGGAGGGACCCACGTCGATCAGTATGGTTCCGCCTGAGGTGGAGAGCAGACAGGAAGAAGACGATCTTCTTAAGGAGGGCGTCGCGGAGCCCGTGCCAAGGATTGTGATCTTCACGGATCGACCTTTTTCCTTCCCTCCTTTCCCGACAAGGGCGGGGTGCAAGTGAGGGCCGGCCCGAAAGAATAACGTATAATCGGCAGGGAATGCAAAAGAAAAGGGGCGGACACGTAAGTTGGCGAAAGACAAATTGTTATTGACAATAAAGGCATTATGGCTTATATGAGTAAGGGAGGGGCGGTGTAGCTCAGACGGTTAGAGCATGCGGCTCATATCCGCAGTGTCCGGGGTTCAATTCCCTGCACCGCCATATTGATAGAGTCTCACGGTTCCTGATCGGTTTGCCAAATCTTGAGGAGAGGTGAGGGTAATGACAAAAGCAGATTTAATTGCAAGTGTTGCATCGGATGCCGGGCTCAAGAAATCGGTCGCGGAAAAGGTAGTCAACTCCTTCATGGACAACATTCAGAAAGCCCTGAAGAATGGGGATAAGATCACGCTGACGGGTTTCGGCACATTTCAGTGCACGGAAAGGGCCTCCAGGACGGGCAGGAATCCGAGAACGGGGCAGGAGATCAAGATCCCTTCGTGCAGTGTGCCGAAATTCAAACCGGGCAGCAAACTGAGGGAGGCGTTGAAATAGAAGCGTCCCGGAGGAAGGGGCTTTCACCGGTCCCTTTCCTCATCGTACTCATGGCTCTGCTCGTCTTGCCGTACTCTGCCCACGGTGCCGACCGGAAGGGAAAGCGACCGGCCGCGAAAACCGTCTCTTCCGCCGCCGATACGGTCGCGGTGAGCGATCTGAACCTGCAGGACTACGTGAAAGCCGGGGAAGATCAACTGAAGAAGGGGAGGACCGATGAGGCCCTGAGAAGTTTTCAGGCCGTCTATCACTACACCGATGACAGCCTGAAGTTCATGGCATGCGTCGGTGAAGCGTACGAGAAGGCGCGGAATAACCCCAACCTGGCCCAGGACCAGAGGGAGACGCTCTACCTGAGGCAGCAGCGCCTCCAGGGGCTCACGGCCCGTTATACGAAAGTGAAAGGGGAGACCGCCTACAACCTCGGCCTCGCTTATTCAAAGAAAGGGGATGCGGCCCAGGCCAGGAGGTATCTCCTCGACGCTTGCCGGACCGCACCATTCTCGCTCGACCCGGCCTCGCTCTGGATGAAGTCGAAAGATCTGTTTGTCGGTATCTCCGGTCTCGACGGCGAGTTCTGATACCTTTGTCGCCTGGTTTCCGTGCGTCAGCCGGCTCCCGGCATCGATGCCGCGGGAATATTTTCTCCACATCCGTCTTTTTCGCTTTTTCGCCCTATACCCGTCTGAGGCGCTTCAGGGCGAGGGCAAAGGAGTATTCGTACAGGTGAAGCCCTTTGCTGACGGCCACGATGGAGCCGTCCTGCAGGCCGATCTCCTGGCACATGTATTCCTTGAGGAGCTGGATGGCCGCAAGGTTTGACGGAAAACCGGCCCACAGGTCCCAACTGCGAAAATAGAGCACAAAGTGGAGGCGGCCGTCCGCTACGCGGGTGTCGATCAGCCGCAGACAGGGGGGGTCTTCGAGGAGGATATCCTGGGGCATACCGACCTCCATGATGGCCTGGTTGGTCCCACGGGTGTTCTTCCGGTAGATATCGATTACCTCCTGGACCGGGTTTACACCGAGAGAAACCTCCGTGCCGCGTATCGACACCTTGGGGTTGGTGAGCCTCTCCCCGTACGTGTAGACCTCGTTCGCCCTTTTTCTGTCGGTCATCAGGTATTGGAGGTAATCCTCCACATATTCCATGCTCGTGGGCTGAGGCACCCCGAGCTCCACGGGGATATCGGGGATCAACGGCCTTGTCCCGGGGTGTTTGATATCGACCATGATGAGGTCGAACTCCCTCCTCTTCACCCCTTCGAAGGAGCCCCTCTCTACCTCGTATTCATGAACGCCGCCTTCCTCGAAAATCCTGTAGATGCATTGAAACCATGCATCGGCGAGGTCGCGCGCCTCTATCAGAACCGGCTGCATCACACCCCCTTTTAAGCGCCCGCCGAAAAAAGCGGCGCCAAAACGTTTGAAAAACTATACCCGAAAATAGTATGCTATGGCAACGTGATTTCTCGGGAGCGTCCATGTTCGTAAAACAGGTGGAAGTTGGGAGGTTCGCGGTCTTCGCCTACCTGGTCGGCTCGGAGACGACGGGAGATGCCCTCGTCATCGACCCGGCCGCCGATGTGGAAGGGCTGGTCAAAGAGGCCGTGAAGAATAAGCTGCGGATAAAGTACATCGTCAATACCCATTCCCACATCGATCACGTCATGGGCAACAAGAAGATGAAAGAGCTGACCGGCGCCAAGATCGTCATTCATGAAGCCGAGGCGCCGTATTTGAGCCAGCAGGCAGATCACCTCGTGAACATGTTCGGCGCGGAGCCGTCGCCGCCCGCCGATATCACCGTCCGGGAAAACGACCTGGTCACGGTCGGCGATATTTCCCTGAAGGTGATCCATACACCCGGCCACTCTCCGGGGGCCATCTGCCTGTACACCGACGGCCTCGTCTTCACCGGTGATACGCTTTTTGTCGGGGGTGTGGGGCGGACCGATCTGGACGGAGGCTCCTGGCAGGTCCTGGTCAACGCGATACGCAACAAACTTTTTACCTTGCCGGATACAACGGTAGTCCTTCCCGGCCACAATTACGGCGAGGCTTCGAAGAGCACGATAGGGATGGAGAAGGTGCACAATCCGTATGTTGGTTCACGGTAATACTCGCAAGGTTTTACTCGCGGTTCTTTCCCTTTTTCTCCTTTTTTCCTGCCAGACGGTACCCGGGACTGGCAAACCTGCCGAGCAGCCGGCCGTCAAGAAGGTGAAAAAACAGCCGGTCATCGCCCTTGTCCTCGGAGGAGGGTCGGCCAAAGGTTTTGCCCACGTAGGCGTGATCAGGGTGCTGGAGCAGGAGAAGATACCCATCAATATGATCATCGGCACGAGCGTGGGGAGCCTGATCGGCGGCTTATACGCGGCGAACCCGGACAGCTTTCAGCTCGAGTGGACCGCCTTCAAGATCGAGCGCAGCGACATACTCGATTTCTCCATAGCCTACTCGAAGCTCGGCCCTGTCCAGGGCGCCCGGCTGGAGACGTTCGTCGACCAGCACGCAAAGGTGAAGCGCGTCGAAGAGACGAAAATCCCCTTCTACCCCATCGCAACCGATTTAAACACGGGTGAGACCGTGATACTTGAGAAAGGCTCCCTCGGGAGGGCGGTCCACGCCTCCGCGGCGATCCCGGGTATTTTTGTCCCGGTGACGTTCGGCAACAGGACCCTTGTCGACGGCGGGGTGACGGACAATTGCGCGTGCGACATTGCCAGGGCGAAAGGCGCCGATATCGTGATCGCCGTCAACCTGCAAAAAGACGTGAAGAACTACCAGATCGACTCCCTCATCGACATTATCGCCCAATCGGTAAATATTATGATGCGAGAGTCGAGCAAGGAGAAGATGAAGGGAGTGGACGTGCTGATAGAGCCCGACATAAAAGGCGTCTCACTCTTTGACTTCAGTCAGAAGAAGCTCCTGATGGAAGAGGGCATCAAGGCGGCGAAGCAGGCGGTGCCGCGGATCAAAGAGCTTATGGCGCAGGGCCGGTAGCGGCGGCATGCCCGGAATCGCGAGCTGCCGCGCGCTCTTCGCCCTGTGACCTCCGACGTTTGCGACCCAGCAAGGCAATATGGAGCTGGGTGCCCGCCTATGTACGCCTACGGGCTGCAGGGCTCAGAGTGCATCCACATCTCATCGATTCCGAGCACACCGCCGGCCACCCGACAAAAAGAGAAAAGGCAGGAAGCGCCGGCTTACTTTCCGGCGGCTCCGGGCAGCCAGAGATAATAGAAGCCCGGGGTGAGGGGGGGCAGGATCTCCGGGAGGTTCATCTGGACGAGGGGTGGGACCACGCCGGTGGAGGTGGTGAGGGAGGTGTTGTAGACGTTGTCGTTCGCGTATTTTGTGCGTCGATAGACGACGACCCTGGCGTCTTTCGGCAGGCCCGCGAGGGCCTTGGCATCGGCGATGGCGTCCCTGAGGTAGCCGACGCTGTCGATGAGCTTCAACCGAAGGGCGTCAGGGGGCAGATAGATGCGGGCGGCCGCGATCTTTGCCAGGTCTTCCGGTCCTACCTTTCGATGGCGCGCGACTAACCCGAGGAACCTGCCGCCCAAATCGTCGATCGAGCCCCTGCATGATCTTCTGCTCCTCCGCGGTGGACGGGCGAAAGGGGGACCCGATGTCTTTCTCGCTGCCCGATTTGTTCACCTCGACGCTTATGCCGAGCTTATCCATGAGGCCCGTCACTTTCGGCTGCACGAGGATGACCCCCACCGAGCCGGTGATGGTGGTGGGATGCGCCACGATGCGGTCTGCAGGGAGCGCGATGTAATAGCCCCCCGATGCGGCGACGTCCATCATCGCCGCGACGATCCTGACCCCGGTCCGCTCCTTGAAATCCATGATCTCGTGATACAGGATGTCGCTCGCGGTAATCGAGCCGCCCGGAGAGTTGATCTGGAGGAGCACCGCCCGCACCTCATCGTCCTTCTCCGCGCGCCGCAGCCGGGAGACTACTTCCTGGACCTCGCTCGGCCGCTCGTCAAAGAGGCCTTTTTTCGGCTCGTCCGAGAGAAACCCCGTGACCGGGATTACCAGGACCTTCCCCCTCCCCGTGCCTTCGAGGGTGAACTCTTTGAGCGGCTTTTCGGGCGCGGTGCCGAGGCGGACATTCAGCCCGCCGCAAGAGCCGGCCAGAAGCACGACGCCCATAAGCAGGAGGGTGAAGAAGAACCGAAAGCCCATATGATCAAGCCCTTTCTTTCGCGTTTCTTTGAAGACGCACGCGTCCCTTACCAAATTGTTTGCCTTCCGGGTCTGCGCTGTCAAGGAAAATATGCGTCGAGGACGCCGGGCTCGCCTTTCGCTCTTTTGTCTTGCCTATGTGTGCCGGGATGGGTTAAAAAAGTGCAAGGCGGTGCAAGGCGGAAGTGCTTTTGAAGGAGGCCATGGAGAGATCGATGAGACACATCGGGATAATCGGGGCGGGGGCCGTGGGCGGCGCTTACGGCGCCATGCTTTATGACGCAGACCCCGCATGCGTCTCCTTCGTGGCGCGGGGCGACCGTCTCCGCAGACTGAAAGACCGGGGCCTCGTCGTCAACGGAAAGCCCTACGCGATCCGCGTGAGAGACGCATCCGACCCTTCTGCCCCCACCGATCTTCTCATCGTTGCCGTCAAGCACCATCAATTGGAGGAGGCGCTCGGCGAGATGCGGCAGGCAGTCGGGGAGGAGACGGCCATCCTCTCCCTCATGAACGGCGTCGAGAGCGAGGAGCAGATCGGCAGGGTCTACGGCGCGGGCAAGGTCCTTCCCGCCATCGTCGTCGGCATCGACGCGCTGAGGGAGGGAAACAGCATCACCTATACCCGGAAAGGAAAGATATATTTCGGCGAGGCAGGCAACCGCCCACGCGGCGAGAGGGTCAGGCGCATCCAGGCGCTCTTCGACCGCGCCGGCATCCCCCACGAGACGCCGCCGGACATGACGCGCACCCTCTGGTGGAAATTCATGATCAACGTGGGCATCAACCAGGTATCGGCCGCGCTTCGCGCGCCTTACGGCGTTTTTCAGACCGCCGGAGAGGCGCGTGAGCTTATGGAGTCGGCGATGCGGGAGGTAGTGCTCCTCGCGTCACGATTGCACATATCCCTGACGGAAGCCGATGTCACGGAGTGGTACGCGGTGCTCCGCGGCCTCAACCCCGAGGGGAAGACGTCGATGCTCCAGGACGTCGAAGGGGGAAGAAAAACCGAGGTGGAGATGTTCGCGGGGAAGGTGATCGGAGCTGGGCAGGCGCCTAGGTGTCGCAACCCCGGTGAACGAAAGGCTTTTCGACATGATCAGGCGGATAGAGGGGTCCTGCCGATAAGAAAAAGGGGCGACGTCATGCGAGGGGCGTCTCACCTAAGGCCGCGCCTTTTCGACCACGCAGTCGAGGTCCCCGCGAAAGAGCTTTACCGACACCTGGTCCCCGCCGGCCACCTCGGCCGCATCTCTTATCACGGCGTGCGTGTCGCCCCGCACGGTGATGCTGTACCCCCTCTTCAGGATACTTTCAGGATTAAGGTCGTCGAGCCTCTGGGCGCACCGCTGCAGCTGCGCCTTCCGCTCGGCGTAGAGGGTGGAGAAGGCGGCGGAGAGCGAGTGCGAAAGCTCGTCGAGGTACATCTCGTATCTCATGAGGAACGCCCTCTTTTCCTTCAATGCAACCGTTTCTTTGGCAAGCAGGAGCCTGGCGCCCTCGATCAGTCTCTTCATGAGACCGACGAGCCGCTGCCGCTCGCCGGCCAGCATCTCCACCAGCTCCCGCTTGTCCTTAACGACCATATCCGCGGCCGCGGTCGGCGTCGGGGCCCTCACATCGGCGACAAAATCGGCGATGGTGAAATCGATCTCATGGCCGATACCGGATACTATGGGTATCGAGGACGCGCCACGGCCCTCGCCACGGCCTCTTCATTGAAACAGGCGAGGTCCTCGATACGATCCGCCCCCCCGGCCCAGGATGATCACGTCCACGTCCTTTTCCCTGTTGAAATACTCGATGCCGGCCACGATCTCCGCGCATGCCTGGTCTCCCTGCACCCTGACCGGGTAGATGCGCACGTGCATGTTCCCGAACTTTCCGCCTATGATCTTCAGCATGTCCCGGATCGCCGCCCCTGCGGGCGACGTCACGATGCCGATCCTTCAGGGCGAGAAAGGGCAGCGGCCGCTTGCGGGCGGCATCGAAGAGGCCCTCGCGGAACAGCTTTTCCTTGAGGAGCTCGAATTTGATCTGGAGCAGACCCCGTCCCTTCACGTCGATCTCGTCGGCGAGGAGGCGGTATTCGCCCCTTTTTTCGTACACGTCGATCCGCCCCTTGCAGATGACGGCCGTCCCGTCCGCGATGGGGCCGTTCCGGTATTTCTCGTTGTAGTTGAACATGACGGCCTTGAGGCTGGAGAGATCGTCTTTGAGGGTGAAGTAGAGGTGGCCCGAAGGGTAGACCTTAAAGTTGGAGACCTCGCCTTCCACGATCACCTCCCTGAACTGCCGGTAAATGCAGTCGCGTATGGCTGAGGTGATCTGTGATACCGTGAGTGCGAGGGCCGGCCATTCTCGCGGGTATTCCATCTACTTTTTAAAGTACTCCGTGACGATCTTCATCGCGCAGTAGTCGCCGCACATGCTGCACACATCGTCGTGGAGGCTCCTCTCTTTCCTGAACGTCCTTATTTTCTCGGGGTCTATGCTCATCCTGATCTGGCCTTCCCAGTCGAGGGCCTTGCGGTACCGGGACATCTGCTCGTCCCGCAGCCAGGCGCTCCTGTTCCCCCGCGCCAAATCGGCCGCATGGGCGGCGATTCTCGCAACCACGACCCCTTCCCTCACGTCGGCGACTGATGGCAGGCCGAGGTGCTCGGAGGGGGTCACGTAGCAGATGAAGTCGGCGCCGTAGTAGCCCGCCAGCGCCCCTCCTATGGCCGAGGTAATGTGATCGTATCCCGGCGCTATATCGGTGACAATGGGTCCCAGCACGTAAAAGGGCGCGTCTTTGCACAGCTTCTTTTCGAGCAGTATGTTTGCCTCTATCTGGTTCAGCGGCACGTGACCGGGTCCCTCTATCATCACCTGGACGCCGTTGCCTTGCGCCTCCTCACACAATTCACCGAGGACGAGCAATTCCTGCACCTGCGTCCTGTCGGTCGCGTCCGCGATACTCCCCGGCCGGAGGCCGTCCCCGAGGCTGAGGCACATATCGTATTTTTTCGCAATGGCGACGAGACGGTCGAACTGCTCGTACAGGGGGTTCTCTTTGTTGTTCACGATCATCCATTCGGTGAGGAACGCACCGCCCCTGCTGACGATGTCCGCGATCCTCCCCTGTTTCTTCAGCCTCTCGAGGACGCCTCTCGTCACCCCCGCGTGGACCGTAATAAAATCGACGCCGTCTTCCCCGTGTTTCTCGATCACCTCGAAGAGCTCGTCGGGCTCCATGGCCGTGATGCCGCCCTTTTTCGTCACCGCCTGGACCGCCGCCTGGTAGATGGGCACGGTACCCACGGGCACGCGGGCATGGCTCATGACGATCTTGCGTATCTCGTCGAGGGGTCCGCCCGTGGACAGGTCCATGACCGTATCGGCGCCCGCCTCCTCGGCAACGCGAAGCTTCTCGATCTCTTCTTCGATATTCACCCGTTCGGACGACGTGCCTATATTGGCGTTCACCTTTACCGAGAGCCCGGCCCCCACGCCCTTGGGGGTGAGATTACGGTGTCTGGCGTTGCTGAGGATGACCGCCTTGCCGGCCGCCACGAGACCCCTTAATGCCTCACCCTCTATGCCTTCGTCGCCGGCGACGGTCTTCATCGCGTCGGTAATATTCCCAATCCTCGCCTCGATCAGTTGATTATCCATTTCTCATCATCTCCATTTTTTCCAGCAGCTCCCGGGGGTTATGCGCGAAAAGCCTTATGATCGGCTCCTTTCCTATGTCTCCATGGTCATAGATGATGTCGGGCGGACCTTCTGCCGCCTTAAGCGCCGATTCCACGAGGAAGTCGAGGCTCCTGCCTTCCGTGACCTTCACCCCGTCCGGCTCCTGCCTCCTGTCCCAGAACACCACGGATAACCCCGATTCACGTGCCCTTGACAGAAAGGCCTCATCATATCTGATATCGACGGCAGCGCGTCGAAAAGGATAATATTTCATGTAGGTAAGGCATAAACGGGCCACATGGGACGAGACGCCGAACTCGGCCGCCCCTTTGAGATAAACCTTTCCGTGCCTGCTCCCGATCCGGCCCGGAAAGGCGGCGACGTCGTCGGTCGTGCGGGCCTCCCTCAAGGCATAACCCATGTTTAACTGGACGGCCGGGATCATCTCCACCATGTTCAGCTCTTCCAGGCGCGCTGCCGCGTCCTGCAGTGCATGCAGAATATGCCATTTTTCCGCGTCCCTGGCCAGCGCGTGGCTGGGAAAAGCATAGTAGTACGCGCCTTCTCCCGGCTGGTGGCTTTCCGGGAGCAGCCCGTCGATCAATTGCTCCGTCTCGAGAAAAGCCTCTCCGACGGGATAACCGGACGCCATGAACGCGCAAAGGCCGGACGAGAAGATACAGCCCGTGCCATGGACCGTCCTTTCGATCCTTCTCCTTTTGTAGGTCGTGACCCGGGTCCCGTCGAACAGGAGGTCGACGGGGTCGGAGCCGAGATGGCCCCCTTTAAGGAGCACGTGCTTCGCCCCCTTTTGCAAGATGGCCCTGGCGGCGGCCTCCATTTCTTGGATGCTTTCAATCCTCGTCTTCACGAGGCGCTCCGCTTCGTCCAGATTGGGGGTCAGGGACAATCCGAGAGGCAAAAGCCGCTCCACGAGCGCCTTCAGCCCGGCATCCGTGATCAACCTCACGTTGTTCTTTGCGGCAAAGACCGGGTCGAGCACCACCGGGACCTCTTTGCGGGCGGCAAGGAACGCGGCTACCTTCTCCACATGGGGCGCGTCCGGGAGCACCCCGACCTTGATCCCGGAGAGCAAAAACGCCTCTCCCGCCTTTTCGAGCATCTGTGAGAAGACTTCTATCGGGACCGGGACTACCCTGTCCGTGCCTGTCGGACCCTGGACGACAAAGCTCGTGGGGACGGAAAGGCCGTGCAGCCCCAGGGCTTCGAAGACCTCCAGGTCTTTCGTGATGCCTGCCCCGCTCGACAAGTCATGTCCGGCGATAGTGAGCACATACTTCATCGACGTCTCTTTGCAAGGGGGGCCGTTGCCGGTCCCGCCGTCATTCTTTCACGCATCGTCTCTTTGCCTGCCCGCGCGGATTCCTTATATTATAGCACGTGTCACCCCCTTGAATACAGTGGAATCTCGGGACGATCAGGCCATTCGCCCTTTTGGCATGTCCGCCCTTGAGACGCCGCGCGCCTCGTCTACAGGCGGTGCCGGCAACGACGGAAAAGTGCACGAACAAGTGGGAAAAGGGTCATTTTTTACCATTTTTTCCGTATTTACACTCGTTTTGCCCCCTCCTGCGCACATTTTTTGCCAACCGTCCCAAGCAACTCTTTCCCGATTCCCTTCTCTCACAAAGCATTGCGGGAATGATGTTTACGAAAGTGCACGAAAGTGCACGGTTTCAGGGGGGGGGGAGGGGTAGAGTAAGTTTTGAGTTTTGAGTGTTGAGTGAACGGCCACGACCGGCTACGGGCTAAGGCGGTAAATGCGGGCGAATTCCACCGGCGCAACCGGACAGGGGAATATGACCCTGAGCCGGCGCCAGTCGGGGCTCAATTGTGAAAGAGCGAGGCCGGTCTCGGGGTTCTTCCGGAAACCGGCTCAGACGGGCGCACACCCGTGTCATCCCTTCACGGACTGCCACAGGCGGGTGCGAAGGGTGCTGATTAAGATTTTCTCTTTTTTCGGCTCTCCTGTCAAAGTGACAACCAGGGGGACAACCAGGCATGACAAGGAGGCATGACAACCAGAAGTGACGAAAGGCATGTAGGGCATCGCGGAACGCGAATCGCGAATCGCGAAGCAAGAAGTGCAAAAGTTAAGCTCTTCCCGGACACGTCCTCCATTCTTCTGTTCTTGACAACTTGTCAAGTACCGGGTATATTTTTGCAGTTGAGGTGATCATGTGAAGACGGTGGGAATCGGCGAGATCAAGGCACATTTTTCGGACATCCTGGAACAGGTTAAGGGCGGGGAAAAGATAGTGGTCGCCTACGGAAAGAAGAAAAAGAAGGTAGCGGTGATAGTCCCCTACGACGAGTATCGCCCCCAGGGACGGAGAAGGCTCGGGCAGCTTCAAGGTAAGGCCGGATTTGAGATCCGCCCTGGATTCGAGATCGCTGACGACGACCTGCTTGCCTCGTGAGCTATCTACTCGATACGCACGTCTTTCTCTGGGCTCTTTTTGATCCGAACAGGCTGAGCAAGAAGGCCCGTGAAGCGATAGAGGACCCGGATAATACGGTTTATGTAAGCGCCGCAACCTACTGGGAGATATCCCTGAAATACGCTTTGGGTAAGCTTGTATTGACGAATGTGGCGCCTGATGCCCTTCCCGATATATCGAGGCAAATGGATTTCCAGACCATGGATATAGACGCGGATACGGCGTCGACGTTCTACAAGCTTCCGAGGGACACGCACAAGGACCCTTTCGATCGGCTCGTCGTCTGGCAGGCGATCAAACGAAACGTCACGCTCGTGACAAAAGACAAGAGCATCGGCTCCTACCGGAAGCTTGGTCTCAAGACCCTCTGGTAGTGATGTTTTTAGAACGGCGTGCTTACAACAAAAGCGATTCTGGTAATTCCCCGACCCCTTGTTTATTATTTGAAGCTCGCATATCACGGGGCTGCGGATGGCTTCCTTTCAGAAGTCGATAATGTCCAGTTTTCTCCTGCATTCCTCGGGTACAATTGATGGACAAATGAATAGGTTGGGGCCAGCGGCTCAGCAAGTGAAGCCGCTGAAGAACGTTCCTCTGGCCGTCTGGGGCCTCCGCTGCTGAAATTGCACGACAGGTCGGGGTCAACACCTCGTTGGTGAGCCGGGCGATAACTAGGATGGAAAGAGGGGCCGGAGGGCAGTAATGCACACCAGGAACCAACGTCCCCTGCGCGGTTGCACTCTCGAAGAGATTGAGGTGAATTCAAGATTATATGGTTTTTGCCGTCAGCCTCGCATTCTACCCGCCAGAAGCGCGAAGGATGAAACCAGGTTGCAGCGCGGCCTGGCGCATGGCCTCGAGCGCTGCGGCTGCGTCTCCAGCGCGACGGTCGCGCCTGCCGCTGCCCCAGAAACGCACCTCCCATTCCACTGCGGTCGGCAAGACACCGTTCACGTGCAGCTCGAACCGGTCCGGACGTAAATAGGTTGTAAAGTCAGGCTCATCTTCGCCGCGGGCGAGACGAAACTTTGCTTTCGCGCTCCAGGCGAAGCCAATACGATTTGTTCGGGAGCGGCATGGCGTTCGGGTAATTTTCAAAGGCTTGAAGGAATGCCTCCAGGGCTTTGCGCTCATCTGCGCCAAGGTCTTCGCGCCCAAGACACGCAAAAAGTACCGCGCCAAACCCCGCCAACTCCGGCGGCCAGTCCGGATAGCGAAGGACCGAAGCGACGGCGTCCTCGTCGCGACAGAGTTCCGCACAACGCTCTCGGGCATAATCCCAGGCGCTAAAACATGGTTCGCCCGCAGGGACGATGAAGGGGTCCTCCCCAAATCCGGCGTAGCCCTGGAACAGCTCGTCTGAGGTCATGCCAGGTTGGTGGCCCTGCTTCAGGAATTGATCGACGATGGCCTTTGCCTTGGATAGCGCCTCCTTGTAGGACACAAACGAGCCTACCCTGTGTCGCGATTGTTCGTCCATGTAATGGTAGTTATCATCAACGAAAAGTTCAAAGCCTGCCATGGCGTTACCTATCTGTCGGCGGAACGCGAAACTGCTACGTTAGGATAAGAAGCTATGCGAAGCGTGTCAATGAAAATAAGGCACTTCCATAAAATATTTGATGTACCTCCCCGACCGCTTGCAGCAGCGGCTGACCCAGCCAGTGCCTTTCGCTCGGCAATATGCTATTGCCGAAATCCGAATGCCACAGCATAGAAAACGCAAAGGAGGCCAAGCCCCATGCTTGCCGGGGTCAGTTCTCTTTCACATACGTTGTTTTTTCGCCGACCCAATCGGGAATCGGACTTGAAGTTATTTCTTCAGTAAGCACCAATCCATCCTCGCTGATTTCACAAAGGTAGGTGTTACCACGAGGATAAGCAAAAGTAAACCTGCGACCCCGTAACGTGGCAGTCCCTTCTTTATATGGGACTCCAGCTTTGTATGAGCCACGATTGTCGTTCGTGGACCCATATTTTGTGATAATACCACCGTGCAATTCCCACCACCATTTCCCGCCACTGATCGTACGGACCCATTTGCTCCCATCCATGTCTGCCAGCCAAGCCTTGAAGCTGGGATCGTTTGCGCTGAAGCGGGAACTACCGAGACAAAAACCAATACGAGCATCACCGCCAATGCACCGAGTAGCAGAGTCTGTTTCATACCCTATCTCCCTTGTTGGTTTTATTCCTGTAATTGCTTCTCCATGCTACAAGAATCAGAGAATTAAGGCAATATCATTTATATCCCTGCCATTCATGGCCCCGGACGCTGATCTCCCTGCTCTTGTTTTCGCTCTATTGTCTTAGAC
>CAVSOX010000006.1:0-49490 GCA_963729685.1 uncultured delta proteobacterium
GATGGATTTCGCCGTGATCGAGGGGTCGCGAGCCGGAGCGTACTCCTTGTACGTGAGGACTCGCGGCGCCGAAGAGACAGGCGAAAGGCGCGAAATTAACCCGGCCGCGCCCGCCGCCGCCCCCTGCTACCGGAGCGGGCCGCCTGTTAGTATCTCATATATCTCCCTATACCGCTGCGCCGTCTTCTCCACGATCGCCGCCGGCAACTCGGGGCCGGGCGCGGTCTTGCCCCATTCGAGGGTGTTCAGGTAGTCCCTCACGATCTGCTTGTCGAAGCTGTCCTGTCCCCGGCCCGGCTTGTAGTCCCTCACCGACCAGAACCTGGAAGAATCGGGCGTGAGAATCTCGTCGATTATGATCGTCTCGCCGTCGACCATGCCGAATTCAAACTTCGTATCCGCGATAAGGATGCCCTTTTTCTCCGCGAGCGTTGCGGCCCTTTGGTAAATCCGGAGGCTGAGGCGCGTGATCTCCTCGGCCTGCCGCGCCCCGATCAGCTCCCGCAAGCCTTCCGGGGAGAGGGGCAGGTCGTGCCCCTCGTCGGCCTTGGTGGTAGGCGTGAAGACAGGCTCACCCAGCTTTTGGGATTCGTGAAGCCCCGCGGGCAGCTTTATCCCGCACACGGTCCCTCTTTCCCGGTATTCGGTCCACCCCGAGCCCGCGAGATAGCCCCGGACCACGGACTCGGCGGGAATGGGCCGCGCCTTCCGCACTATCATGCTCCTTCCCGCAAGCTCGTCCGCGTAGTTCGCAAGGGCTGCGGGGTAGCGCCCCACATCCGATTCCAGCACGTGATTCCTGACGATGTCCGCCATCTGGCGGAACCAGAAGAGGGAGAGCTGGTTAAGGACCTTCCCCTTGTCGGGTATGCCCGTCGGCAGCACCACATCGAAGGCGGACACACGGTCCGTGACGACGATGAGCAGCGTATCGCCCAGGTCGTAAATGTCCCGCACCTTGCCCCTTCTGGGGGCGCCGAGGTCTGCAAACCGCGTCTCCAGCAGCATCTCTCTTTTGCTCCTCCTTAGTTTCTGTGCTATTTTACCTTTTCGAATTCCGACTTGGGGGCGCCGCACACGGGACAGACCCAGGAATCGGGCAGCGCCTCGAAAGCCGTACCCGGCGCTATTCCCGACGCGGGATCGCCTTCCGCGGGATCGTAGATATAGCCGCATACGACGCATTGATAACTTGCCATCACCTTGCCCTCCTTCTCGGCGGTTATAAAAGAATAGGTCTCACGGGACCTATAAGACTTATATTTGCCCCGGCCGCTACAGTTTATTATAGGGAAATGGCCGGGCAAAAGCAAGCCGTGCGGGTTAATTCGAGGGGCCGGGCTATGATTGGTTGAGGCTCGTCAGCTCCCTGATCAGCCGCTCGGTGAGGATGGGGAGGGCCTTCTCCACGGGCGGGGTGAGCGCCTCCGTAAAGAGCGTGTTCTCCTCTATCTTTATGGCGTAGATCTGTACGGTCGCCGGCATCTTGTAGCCGAGCCTCTTGCCCAGCTCGATGGTGGTCTTCAGGTCGAGGGCATGGGACGCATAGGGCAGGATCGCCTCTCCCAGGTCGTCCAGGGTCATCTCGTAGATGAAGCCGGCAGGGTTCGGATCGCTCGTCATGATGGCATCGACGACGATCACCCTGTCGAACCCGGTAATCACATCGAGGAGCACCATGCCCGCGAGGCTCGCCTCGACAAGCTCGACCTGGGGGTGGCCGGCCCACTGTTTCCTTATCTCCCGCACGACGAGGATACCGATGCCGTCATCGCCAAGGATGGTATTGCCGAGCCCGAGCAGGAGGGTTTTTTTAAGTGCCATAGTAAAAAAGTGAGGCCGCGGCGAAGCCGCGGCCGGTCAAGATTGGAGTGGGGACACCCCTCCGAAAGACAAGGGGCGAGAGGAGTGTCCCCACAACCTTTGCCGGCTTTGTTGTTTATAAGCCCCGGGTTATCCTGTCGACCACGTTCCCCTGTCTGTCGCGGAGCACGACTTCGAACGCCATTTTCCCCGGAAGCGTGTGGGTTGCACACCCGAGACACGGGTCGTAGGCGCGGAACGCCATCTCGACCATGTTGAGGAGCCCTTCCTTTGCCTCTCCACCCTTTATAAAGCCCTGGG
The DNA here is from genome assembly GCA_963729685.1 of uncultured delta proteobacterium. Taxonomy (GTDB): domain Bacteria; phylum Desulfobacterota; class Syntrophorhabdia; order Syntrophorhabdales; family WCHB1-27; genus BOG-1155. Next base: position 2,125 of record CAVSOX010000006.1, read on the forward strand.
CCGCCTTCTTTACCGAAAGGCAGATCGGGGCGGCATTGTGCTGTGTCGCGACGATAAGGTTTACTTTTGTCACGAGTCCCTTATCGTCCGTCTCGTAGTGATGGATCAGCGTTCCCCTTGCCGCCTCCACGCAGCCGATGCCTTTCTTGGTCAAGCGGAGGTTCATATTCCGTATATCCTTGCTCGTCAGGGCAGGATCAGCGGCGATGCGCTGCATGTCCTCGGCCGCCTGCAGGGCTTCGATCAGCCTTGCCCAGTGAAAGGCGAGGGTATTGTGCGCCGGCTTGTTGCCCAGGATCGCGTACATCTCCTCGTATTCCGCCTGCGCCTCGGGCGTTGCCATGCCCTTCGATGCATTCAGGCGGGCCAGCGGCCCCACGCGGTAGAGGGATGAGCCGTATCCTTCTTTCAGCCCCTGCCATCCAAGGACCTTGAGATAGGTGAGTCTTATATAGGTCCAGGGCTCGACCCATTCGGCAATATGGTCCGTGTAGAACTGCGGGTCGAAAAGGGCCCTCTCCTTGCCTTCCGGGTTGACCACCCGGATATTGCCGTCGTAAAAGCTGACGCACTTGTTCTCGTCGACCATCCCCATATAATAGGTGTTGAGGTTGTACGCGTCGTTGAGGACAAGGTCGAGATACTCGGGGTTCCTGACCACCACGTTCTTGAATAGCTGGAGGGCGAATTTCGAGAATTCGACGGCGTAGTCGGCCGTCTCCTTGATGGTCACGCGCTCTTCCTCGGTGATCCCTCTCGAGACGCCGCCGGGGAGGCCGCCTTCCGGGTGCGGGGCCTTGCTTCCCAGAAGCCGAAGGATATCTCTGCACCTTTTCCGGACTTCGATCACCTTTCCCGCGATCTCCATGCCTACCTTCTGGATCACGCCGAGAATGTTCCGCTCCGCCGGGTCCGCGTTGGGGCCGACCACGAAGTCGGGTCCGCCGAGGAAGAAGAAGTGGATAAAATGGTCTTCCACATAGAAGGCGTTATACTGGAGCTGCCGGATCAGCTTGGCGGTAACCGTCGGCTCCACCCCGTACACCTTGTCGAGGGCCTTCGTCGACGCCATGTTGTGAGGCGTAGGGCAGACACCGCAAATATTCGGCACGATCCTCGGCATCTCCTCGACGGGCCTCCCTATGCAAAACCGCTCGAAGCCCCTCAGCTCCGTCACCTGGAAATACGCGTCGTCCACATCACCCTGGTCGTTGAGGAAGATCTCGATCTTCCCATGACCCTCCAATCTCGTTACCGGATTTATCGTTATTTTTTTGCCCATGTTACACCTCTTTCTTGGATGCGTCTCTCTGCCTTTTCAACAGGGAAGACGCAGCGGTGAACCGATAGAAATATCCCGCAGGGTCATCGAGCGTGTCGGCGACCTGCATCGCCTCGCCCATACTCCCCGCATCGATCAGAGAGGCGAAGGCCGACAGGTATTTGGAGCCCATATCGGCAACGCCCTCGACCGGGCCGAAGCAGCCCCTGCAGGGCATGTTGATCTTCAGGCAGACCTCGCCGCACCCGGACCTCGTCGCCGGCCCCGAGCAGATCACGCCCTGGGCCAGAAAACACTTCTCGGGATCGGCCTCTATCTCATGTATCCTCTTTACGCCGGAGATGGTCAGCCGGTCCGGTTTGGTCCTGTTTCTCTCGCACACGTCGCAGAGCGCCCTCTCAGGCGCGAGGGTGGAGCCTTTGGGTGGAAGACGCCCCTCCAGCACCGCGCTGACCGCGTCAAGGATAAGGTTGACGGGCGGCGGGCAGCCGGGCAGGTAGTAATCGACGTCGATGATCTGGCTGACGGTGTGGACGTCGTCGAAAAGGTAGGGCAGCGTCAGCTCCTTGCCGTCGATGTTCGTCGTCGTTTGCGGATAATTCCCGTTCGGGTTGGTGACCGTGGGGGCATCCCTGTAGACCCACTGGAAGATGTCGTCCCTGGAGCGGAAGTTGGCCAAACCCGGCGTGCCGCCAAAACAGGCGCATGCCCCGAAGGCCAGGACGAGCTGAGACTTTTTGCGGAGTACCTTCGCGAACTCCTCGAGCTCGGAATTCCTCACCGAGCCGTTAATGATGGAGAGCGCAATCTCTCCGTCTTTCATCGCCTCTATGTGATGGTATTTGAAGTCAAGGGCCACAGGCCAGAGCACGAAATCAACGGCGCTGGCCACCTTCAACACATTCTCGTTAAGGTCGACGACGGCCTCATCGCACCCGCCGCAGCCCCCGAGCCACATTATTGCTACTTTCGGTTTATCAGCCATCTCTCTCTTCCTCCTAAACCCTGATTGGCTCAAGGCCCTTAAGTCTCTGTTTGAATTCGTTGACAAGCGCCCCTATCTTCACACCCTCCGGATCGAAAGACGTGACTACCTCTACCCTTTTCTTGTCGATGCCGAAAGATTGAAGCACTTTCTGCAAGAGGTAGACGCGCTTCCGCGCTTCCTCGTTGCCGTCCTGGAAGTGGCAGTCGCCGTCCCCGCAGCCGAGGAGGAGGACGCCGTCCGCCCCTTTCCTGAAGGCGTTGATAATATCCGTCGTATCCACCTTGCCGATACAGACTACGGGAACGAGCGTCTTCACCTCTGACGCGACCGGCCCGTTCTCGCAATAGCCGTAGCCGAACTTGCAGGCAAAGCAGACAACCCCCGGCTTATCGGTGACCTTCTGCTTCTCCATCTTCGAGAGGTCAGGCACCAGCTCCCGGGCGCCGGAAGGACACGCGGAGACGCACATGCCGCAGGCCTTGCACTTTATAGGGTCGGAGTAGCTCACCAGGCGCGTCCCCACCTCCCTGCCTTCGATAATTTCTTTTGTTTCAAGAAGGTGGGCGGTTTCATAGTTGCACGCGGAGACGCAGACACCGCATCCGGAGCAGAGGCTCTCATTCACCTGGACTGTCGGCAGGTCCGGCTGGATGCCTGCGGAGACACATGCCTTGCAGGCAGGGCACGGACCGCACTCCAGGCACCTTCTCGCCTCGTCTATCGCCTCGTCGAGGGTGAATCCTATCTCGAACATGTCAAACGTCTTCCTCTCCGTCGCAGGGGTCCATTTTGCCTTGGGCTCCGGCTTGAAGGCGCCCCTCGTCGGCGTGCCCGTGGTCTCTCTTCTCAGGCCCCAGCGCTGCATGGGCATGCCGCGGAGGTATCTCTCCATCGATTGCGCGGCTTCCCTGCCTTCCGCCATGGCGTCCACCATGAAGCCGATCCTCCTCACGTCCCCGCCGATGAAGACCTCTTCCCGTAAGTGCGCTCCGGCGGGTAAGGGGGTCGACGGCAAGCCTGCCGCTCGCGTCAAAAAGCCCTGCGTTCTGGAGAAGGCTCCGGTCCCACATCTGGCCGATGGTGATGAGCAGCACATCGCCCTCCACATCGTGGCAGTCGGTGCAGTCGAACTGGGGATTAAAGCCCTTGTAGTCGAATACGCCCGTGCATTTGGGGCAGTCGATCCTTTTGAACTTCCCGTTCTCGGCGATGATGTTTCTCACGCCCCTCGAATAGACGATCCTGATGCCTTCCTCGATGGCCCCTTCTATCTCCTCCTTATCCGCGGGGATGCCGTCTTTTGTTGTCTTGTCCTCGTTCTCGAGGCAGACAACGGTGACCTGTCCGCCCAGCCGGTAGGCTGTTCTCGCGGCATCGAAGGCCACATTGCCTCCGCCGACGACGACGACCTTTTTCCCCTTGTAGTAGTCCGGCGGAAGAAGGCCCTTCGCCGCCTCGTCGAGCATGGTGAGCCCGTAGCCGACACCTTCCATGCCCTGCCACTCCACCTTATCGACGCCGAAGGTGAGGGGGCGGGGATAAGGCGTGCCCGTCGCGACGAAGAATGCCTTGAAGCCCTGCGCCTTGAGCGTGGAGATCGCGTCGACTCCTTCAAAGGTAGTGTTCTTCTCTACCTTTATGCCGCCTATGCGGACAAGGCTGTCGACCGCGGTATCGAGGACATCTTCAGGAAGGCGGTATTTCGGAATGTACCTGACGGCGCCGCCGAGCTTGGGGTTGGAATCGAAGAGGGTCACATCGTGTCCCCTCTTGGCCATTTCCCACGCAGCCATCAAGCCGCCCGGGCCGCCTCCGATCACGGCCACCTTTTCGCCGTCCTTCTCGACGGCGAGGGGTTTCCTTTCTTTCAAATAAGGTGTATACGTATCGGAAAGAAAACGCTTCAGAAGCCTCCTCTTTACGGCGCCGCCATGCGTCTTGTAGTTACATTCCCTCTCACAGATGCCGCAGATATAACCGCACACCGTGAAGAAAGGGTTCCTCTCATAGAGGTGGTCCCCGATCTGCAGCACGCCCTCCCGTGCCTTTACGGGGTCCCGGGGGAGCAGGGAGACGAGCACGTTCGTTCGCTGAATGTCTTCGCGGATCGGGCATTTGTTCTGACACGGGGGGAGGAATAGCTTAAACGCGGCCTCCACCTTTGCCTGCGCATCATTTTTCAATTCCCACATACTGTTGCCTCCTTTTTGTTACTCCGTCCTGATAATTAAGCTTACAACCCATGACCGCAAAAGACCTTGACGCTTTTAAATCGGTCTCCCGGCTGATGCTCGTTTCTCCTTTATCGCTAAAATCGGTCCTCATCCCCGAAAGCCCAAAAAAATAGTCATTCTGTCGGTAGGCGGTAAGGTTATTGTATACAACGGTGCGGAAGTGAAGGAAATCACAACTCAGAATAGCACCTTCGGCCTCACCTGTCAATAAGTCATTTTTATTCATTTATTAAACTATTCTTATCAAGTCGAGCCTCATGTCGGCTCGCTGCACCCAGCCCCTCCAACGGCCGCCTCGACCCAAAATAGGGCCGTCGCCCTCAAGACAGTTTTCGGATCCGCACCGCGCAGACCTTGTACCCGGGGATCTTCGCCACGGGATCGAGGGTGCCGAGGGTCAGGTTGTTCACCGCCGCCTCCTTGAAGTGGAAGGTCATGAAGACGAGCCCCTCCTGGAGGTAATCGACCGCCCGCGCCCGCACTTCGATGCGCCCCCGCCTCGACTCTACGGAAACCATTGCGCCTTCTCCGTTGAAGCCCAGTCTCTTTGCGTCCGCCCGGCTGATGTCTATCCAGGGCGCCGGGGCCATCCCGGAAAGGCCCTCCGACTTTCTCGAAAGGACGCCGTGGTAGTGGTAGAGCATGCGGCCCGTCGTCAAGAGGAAGGGGTACTCCTTGTCGGGCAGCTCGGGGGGCGGCACGTACGGCGTGACATGGAACTTCCCCTTGCCCCGCACGAAGCGCTCCTTGTGCAGGTATGGCGTTCCCGGATGGTCCGCGGCCGGGCAGGGCCACTGGAGACCGGCGTGGTCCAGGCGGCCATAGCCGATACCGCCGTAGGAGGGTGTGAGGGAAGCGATCTCGTCCATGATCGCGCCGGGCGAGTCGTAGTTCATCGGGTAGCCCAGCCGGGAGGCAAGGTCGCAGAGGATCCGCCAATCGGGGCGGGCGTCCCCGAGGGGTTTTATCGCGGCCCTTACCCGCTGTACCCTCCTCTCCGTGTTCGTAAAGGTGCCGTCCTTTTCCGCGAAGCTCACGCCCGGCAGCACGATATGGGCCAGCTCCGCCGTCTCCGTGAGGAATATATCCTGGACCACCAAAAGATCGAGGTGTGAGAGCTCGGCAGCCACCCGTGTCGCATCGGGATCGGTGAGGAGCGGGTTCTCGCCCAGGATGAAGAGCGCCTTTATGCTCCCCCTCCCTATGGCCTCCATCATTTCCACGATGGTAAGCCCCGGGCGGCCGGAAAGCGGCCTGCCCCACGCACTTTCGAATTTTGTCCTCGACGCCTCGTCATCCACCCTCTGGTACCCGGTGAAGACATTCGGCAGCCCGCCCATGTCGCAGGCGCCCTGGACGTTGTTCTGACCCCTTAAGGGATTGACGCCCGAGGACGGCTTGCCGATCTGCCCGGTCACCATCGACAGGTTGGCGAGGGCGAGGACGTTGTTCGTCCCCGATGTATGCTGGGTGATGCCCATGGCATAGAGGATCGACGCGGCGGGCGATTCCGCAAATAAGCGCGCGGCATGCGATAAGGTCGGCTGCTTTCACCCCCGTCACCTTCTCGACCTCCTCCGGCGTGTAACCCGACACGGACTCGGCGAGGGCACTGATGCCCTCGGTCCGCTCCGCCACAAAGGCCTCGTTCGCCAGGCCCGCGGCGAGGATCGCATTGATCATGCCGTTCACCAGGGCCACGTCCGTTCCGGGCTGCTGGTTGAGCCAGATGGCGGCGTAATCGACCAGCTCAATCCTCCGGGGGTCAGCGACGATCAGCTTTGCCCCATTCTGCACGACCGCCTTCTTTATCTCCAGGGCGAGGACGGGATGGTTTTCGGTCGTGTTCGACCCGATCACGAATATCACGTCTGCGTTGGCTATCTCGCTGATGGAGTTGGTCATTGCGCCGCTCCCGAAGGCCATCGCCAGACCGGCGACGGTGGAGCTGTGTCAGAGACGGGCGCAGTGATCGACGTTGTTCGTCCCGATGGCGGAGCGGGCTATCTTCTGGAGGAGATAGTTCTCCTCGTTCGTGCACTTCGCCGAAACAAGGAAGGCGACGGCGTCGGGTCCGTGCTGCTCCTTCACCTTTGTGAGGCCGGCCGCCACCTCGTCGAGCGCCTCATCCCATCCTGCCGGGCGCAGGCCCCCATTCTCCCGCACGAGAGGGGTGGAAAGGCGGTCGGGGCTATGGACGTAATCGTGGCCGAACCTGCCTTTGATACAGGTCCAACCCTTGTTCATGCCCTTTTCCCTGTCGGAGGTGACCTTGACGATCCTGTCTTCCTTCACGTTCAGGATGAGGGTGCATCCCACCCCGCAGTATGAACAGATGGTGTCCACCTTCTTCATCTCCCAGGAGCGGCCCTCAAAACGACCCGCCTTCTCGGTGAGCGCCCCCGTGGGACAGACGCTGACACAGTTGCCGCAGAAGACGCACGGCGTCTCCCCCATCGACCGGTCGTCAAAGGCGGCCACCTTCGTCGCAAATCCCCGGTGCGACTGATCGACCGCCCTGCAGTACTGGATCTCGTGGCAGACCGTCACGCACCGCGCGCACAGGATGCACTTGTTGTAGTCCCTCACGAAGAATGCGTTGCTCTCGCGCAAGGGGTAGTCGTGGCGCTCCCCCACGAAACCGGACTTGCGGATACCGAACTTGTAGGCGTAGCTCTCCAGCTCGCACGCGCCGCTCTTCTCGCACGTCATGCAATCCGCGGGATGGTCGGAAAGGAGGAACTCCAGCACAAGGCGCCTCGCGGCCGTTATCCTCGGCGAATCGGTCTTCACGACCATCTTGTTGGCGACGGGGAGGGCGCACGACGCAGACAGGCTGCGGCTCCCTTCGACCTCGACCACGCAGAGCCTGCATCCGGCAGTCGGTGAGAGACCTTCCAGGTAGCAGAGGTGCGGGATCTCGATCCCGGCCTTTTTCGCCGCCCAGAAGACCGTCGTGCCTGCGGGTGCTTCCAGGGTTTTTCCATCTATGGTCAGCGTAACCGCGCTCATTTCTCGTCCCTCCTTCTCTCCAGGTCGCACCGCAGGCAGCGCTTTGCTTCGCACACGGCCGTCTCTTCATCGAAGCCCAAGTTCACCTCGGTAAACCCCTTCACCCGGTATCCCACGCCGAGGTAAGGCATCTGGTAGCGCTCTTTTTCGGTGCTTCCGCCCTCGGCCTCCCCGTCGGGGCGGTTCACGTCCGCGCGCCTCAGGGCGTGGTAGACGCGGTCCTTGTAAAGGTCCTGCCCCTTGAGGTACCTGTCGATCGATACGGCTGCGTGATACCCGCCGGCCATGGCCTCCGCAATCGTCGAGGGACCGGTCACCACGTCGCCGCCGGCGAATACGCCCGGCATTGTCGTCGCGAGCGTCACCGGGTCGACGGCGAGGGTGCCGTTCTTGGTCGCGGAAAACGCACCGTCGCCGGAGAGGCATGTAAGGCGAGGCACGTAGCCGATCTCGGGGATGATCGTATCGACGTCAAGCACAATCTCCGACCCGGGGATGGGAGAAGGCTTGGGCCTGCCGCTCGCGTCGTACTCGCCGAGCTTCATCTTCCGGCACTCGATGCCCTTTACCCTGCCGTTCTCCGTGATGATCCTCGTCGGCGAAAGCAGGTAGAGGAACGTCACCTTCTCGTCTTCCGCCTCTTCAATCTCCTCGATGTTTGCAGGCATTTCTTCCCGCGTCCGCCTATAGATGATCGTGACGCTCTTTGCCCCCAGCCGAAGGACCATGCGGGCCGCATCCATAGCGACGTTTCCGCCGCCGATTATTGCCACCCTCTCGCCTATGGCCACTTTTTCCCCAAGGTTCGCCCGCCGCAGGAATTCGACCCCCCGGAGCACGCCCTCGGCCTCTTCGCCGGGGATGTTCAGTTTCTGGTCAAGGTGTGCGCCCAGGGCGAGAAAGACAGCCTTGTAGCCGTCGCCGAGCAGGCCGCCGACCGTGAAATCCCTGCCCAACTCCTTGCTCGTCAGGATCTCCACGTTGTGCTGACAGATAAAGCGGATGTCGTGCTCGAGCACCTGGCGCGGCAGGCGAAAACGGGGGATGCCGAGGGCGAGCATGCCGCCCGCAACCGGCAGGGCCTCGAAGATCGTCACCCGGTAGCCGCGTCTGCCAAGCTGATAGGCCGCGTTCAGCCCAGAGGGGCCGGACCCGACGATGGCCACCTTTTCCGATTTCGGTCTCTCGATGAACGAGGGGGGCGCCATTTTCCCCTGCTTCATCTCCCAGTCGGCGGCAAATCTCTTCAGGGCCGATATGGCGACGGGATCGTCGATCTCGCCCCGCTTGCAGACCTTTTCGCACGGGTGGTTGCAGACCCTGCCGCATATGCCGGGAAGGGGCATGGTGAGCCTGATCAGGTCGAGGGCCTCCTCGTACCTGCCTGCCGCAATGAGAGAGGTGTAGCCGACCGCGTCGCAGCGGACGGGACACGTATTCTCGCAGGGGGCGAAGACGAGGGCCTCGCAGACGCCGGCGGGACACCGCTTGTCCCTGATGTGGGCCTCGTACTCTTCCCTGAAGTGGCGGATCGTCGAGAGGACCGGGTTGGCGGCCGTCTGGCCGAGGCCGCACAGGCTCGCGTCCTTGACCGACTGTCCCATCTCCTGAAGCAGCTCTATGTCCCCTTCACGGCCTTCGCCTTTCGTGATGCGCGTGAGGATCTCGAGCATGCGCTTCGTGCCGATCCGGCAGGGGACACACTTGCCGCAGGACTCGCTCTGCGTAAAGCTCAGGAAGAAGCGGGCCACATCGACCATGCACGTATTCTGGTCCATCACGACCATGCCGCCGGAACCCATGATGGCGCCGACGGACTCCAATGAGCCGTAATCGATGGGCAGGTTCAGGTGTCTCATGGGCACGCAGCCGCCGGAAGGCCCGCCCATCTGGACCGCTTTGAACTGGCGCTCCCTGGGGATGCCGCCCCCCACCCTGAAGATCACCTCGTGCAGCGGGACGCCTATGGGCACCTCGACGAGACCCGTGTTATTGATGCGGCCGGCAAGGGAGAATATCTTCGTCCCCTTGCTCGATTCCGTCCCCAGGGCCGCATACGAATCCGCGCCCTTCAGGATGATGGGCGCCACGTTCGCGTACGTTTCGACGTTGTTGATATTGGTCGGCTTCCCCCAGAGTCCCGCTTGCGCCGGGAAAGGAGGCCGCGGCCTCGGCGTGCCCCGCCTGCCTTCTATCGAGGCGATCAGGGCCGTCTCTTCGCCGCAGACGAAAGCCCCTGCCCCCTCCTTGATCTTCAGGGTGAACTCGAGGTCGGAGCCGAGGATGCCCTTGCCGAGGAGACCAAAGTCGGTTGCCTGGGCCACCGCCAACTTCAAATGCTCGACGGCTATCGGGTATTCCGCCCGGACGTAGACGTAGCCGTGAGTCGCGCCGGTTGCGTACGCCGCGACGAGCATGCCTTCGATGACGCTGTGCGGGTCTCCTTCGAGCACCGCCCGATCCATGAAGGCCCCCGGGTCTCCTTCGTCCGCGTTGCAGATGAGGTATTTCGTGTCTCCGGGCGCGGCCCTGAGGAAAGACCATTTCGCGCCGGTCGGGAAGCCCGCGCCGCCTCGGCCCCTGAGACCCGACTTCTTCATCTCTTCTATCACGTCTTCGGGCTTTTGGGTGAGGACGCGCGCCAGGGCCGCGTAGCCGTCCCTTGCGATATACTGCTCGATGCTGCGCGGGTCGATCCGCCCGCAGTTCCTGAGCACGATCTGCGTCTGCCCCTTGTAGAAGGGGACTTCAGACCTGTGGGCGATGCGCTCCTGCGTGAGCGGGTGGAGATAGGTGATGCGCTCGACGATCCGTCCTTTCTCTATCGTCTCCGAGACGATCTCCGGCACGTCTTCGGCCGAGAACTGCTGATAGAATATGTCAAAGGGGTCTATCGCGGCGACGGGTGCGCGGGCACAGAAACCATGGCAGCCCGTCTCACGTATCTCGACCTTCTCTTCCAGGCCGCGGCGCCCGATCTCGTGCACGAACGCGTCCCTTACCTCCTCGGCCCCGTATGCCCTGCACCCCGTCATGCAGATGCGCACGACAATCTTATCCGGATCGGCCCCTTGTGTGAGCTCGGCGCGCAGCGCCTCAAGGTCCGACGTAGATTCCAGCCTATTCACCTTGTTCCCCCTTTTTCTCCCGGAACTGATCCAGGATCGCCGGCACCCTGGGGCCGACAAGCTTGCCGTAGTAGCTCCTGTCCACCATCATGACCGGCGCCAAAAAGCACGTGCCGAGGCATGCCACCGTCTCCAGGGAGAAGTTGAAATCGGCCGTCGTCTCTCCGTCCTTCACGCCGAGAGAATCCTTCACCGTGTTCAGGACCGACTTTCCGCCCCGCACGTGGCACGCCGTCCCCCGGCATACCCGCACTATGTGTCTCCCCCTCTTCGTGAGGTAGAACTGGGAGTAAAACGTCACCACTCCGTATACCCTGCTCATGGCGACACCCAATCCCCGGCCGATCGCCGTGAGCGCACCTTCCGGCAGATAACCGAAGAGCCCCTGCACCTCCTGCAGCACGGGGATAAGAGACGACTCTCCCTTCTCGTACTGCTCCAGGACCGCCCCTACCCTTGAAAGATCAACGTCTTGCTCGCCCATGATACCCCCTGATCACACAGACACTGTGGGTTTTGCGTGAACCCCCCGTGACGGATCATAGTTATAGCATTTCTCATTCCGCCGGGCAATGGCCCTACGACCCTTGATTTTCCTGGTGATTGCCCTCTACCGGCATAGCCCGCGTAAGCTGTTCGGCTATTCCAAGGCTCCTGGAAGCATAAAATATGCCAGAGTCGGGCCGAGGCGCACAGGGGCGCGCGGCGGACCTGAGGATATCAACTGCGGTATGCTGCGGGGCTTCCCGTTATATGCGCCAGAAATTGCGGCGACGGCCGATGGTCACCGCAGGCGCCTTCGCGAAGACGCCTCTCGCGGCTGCCGGGTGCGTCGCAGAGGTGAGCACCACGTGCTCATGTCTCGAGGATAAAGACTACGTTCAGGGTGACGCGGTATTCGACGATGGTCCCGCCTTCCACTTTGCAGCGCCAGTTGTCCACCTTCATGCCGGTGATGCCCCTCAATGTCCTGGAGGCCCTTTTGAACCCTACCTGCACCGCATCGTCAAAGCTCTTGGGCGAAGCTGCCATTATCTGGGTCTCCCTCGCGACCCGTCCATCTAGCGACATACGTGTTGCCCCCTTTTTTTGAACAGGCTAACAGGAGTTGAGGCGGCGTGTCAATCAGAGTTTTACGGGGCTTTGCTGCTTTTCCGCCCCTCCCCCTTTCTTTCGCGCAGGTATTTCACTATAGTGATAGCATGAAAGTGCTCCTTGTGCAGCCGCCCATAGAGGACTTCTACGACACCCCGATAAGGACATACCCGCTCGGCCTGCTCTATGTCGCCGCGGCCGTCGGGGAGATCGCGGACGTGGCTCTCCTCGACGCGAGGACCGGCTTCAAGCCGCGGCGGCTCGGAGGGCATGAATTCCATGGGCTTGGGCCCTTCTACAAAGAAGGGGTCGCTACCCCTTTTTCGTTTTTCAGCCATTACCACCGTTTCGGGCTCACTTTCCCCGAAATAAGAAAGGCGGTGGAAGAGGAAAGGCCTGATGTGGTGGCCGTCTCCTCCATGTGCAGCGCCTACGAAGGGCAGGCCCTGGAGGTGGCACGTGCGGCCAAGGAGGTGAGCCGGGAGATCGTGACGGTGTTGGGCGGCGTCCATCCCACCCTCTTCCCCGGGCGCCTCCTTTCCCACCGGGATGTCGATTACTGCGTGCGGGGAGAAGGCGAAACACCGTTTTTCGAGCTGGTTTCCGCGTTGTCTCGCGGCGGCAGACGGGCAGGCAGACGGATCGGGGGCCTCTGTTTCGAGGAAAGGGGTCGTTTTTACCTCTCCGACCCGCACGTCGAGAGCGACATAGACCGGCTGCCGGGGCGACAATTCATCAACGCGGACCGCTATCGGATACACAAGAAGCGATACACCTTTTTCCTTACGTCCAGGGGGTGCCCTTTTTCCTGCGGCTTTTGCGGGAAGCCGCCGGTCCCGTACCGGAGGAGGAGTATCGGCAGTATCGCGGAGGAAATAGACGCATGCGCGGGCTCAAGACTCGAGGCGATCGACTTCGAGGACGACATGCTCAACCTCGACACGTCGTTCTTTACGGCGGTGCTGAAGCTGTTTGTCGGCAGGGGGTTCACCCTGTCCGCCATGAACGGCATTTATCCCGGGAACATGGATGTGCCTACGCTGGAGCTCATGCACCGGGCCGGCTTTCGGCGGCTCAATTTTTCCCTCGTCGATCTCTCCGAGTCGATCCTCGCGACGCAGGGGAGGGCGCCCCAGAGGTCGTTCGTGCGGCTCCTCCCGGTTCTCGATTGCTCACCCTTCCTGGTGGAAGTCCATTTCATCATCGGGTTGCCGGGGCAGCGCCCCGAGAACCTGCTCGACACCCTTTGCTTTCTCATGGGCCAAAGGCTGCTCCTCGGTCCCAGCATCTTCTATTATTCGCCGGGCAGTCCGGCGGCCCTCTCCCTCGAAGGCGCAGGCGAGGTCCCCTTCCCCTCTATGCGATCGAGCGTCATGCTGCCCCTCAACCCGCTCTTTCCAAGGACCGTCACCTATACCTTCGTGAAGCTCGTCAGGTTCATCAACTATGCCAAGCAGCTCCTCGACAGGCACGACTCCGTTGCCGCATGCCGCGATCTCGTCGATACCGAAACCGTGGCGGCAGACGGGTCGCGGCGGCAGATTTTCGAGCGCCTCCTTTCCGACAAAAAATTTGTCTATTATGACCGGGGTCAGGGCCGCCTGGTTGACGAGCCCGTCGACCAGGGGTTGGTCCGGCAGTTTTTTGAAAAGGCAAGGGGCGGCCGGATCAAGGGGTACAGGACCGCGAGGACGCTGGTGATGGACGTGGAATAGCGGGCGGCCGCGCTTCTCCTCCATATATAAGGATATGAGCCTTACACTGCATTCCGGTGGTGCCCCACGCCTGTTACCGAGACCTTTCCGGGTGAGCCTATCTCCCCTTCGATGTCATATTCCACGTCGAGAAACCTGGTGATGACCTCGATGTTGGTCACGAGGTGAGAGGTTATCTGCGTCGTGGTGAAGGCGGACCGGCCGGCAGCGATTGCAAGGTAAAGAACGATCTGGTCTGCCAGGTGCGGGTCGAGACAACCATCGCGGCGCACGTACGCAAGCAGGGCCTCCGCGGCCTCTGCCCCGACCATTTCTGCCCGCTTCCCCCGTATGCCGATCGAAGAAAAGCCTGCCCCGCATGGTCCGCCCTCGGCCTTAAGGAACAGGAATGTGCCCCTGCCCGGCGAAGGCACCGACCGTGTCTCGATCTCCGTCCTTGCGGCCGCTCCTTTCAGGGCGCCAAGGGCGGCGCTCTTCTGCCGCTCCGCTATTGACAGGGGCAGGTTCGCCACGGCAGAAACGCCGCTGACGCGTGAGATCGCCTTCTTTTCGGGAAAGATCAGGGCGGGGAGGGGACCCCGGGCATACGGCCACAGGTGCACGTCGATTTCTCCGCCCCCTCTCGGATAGAAACCATACCTCTCGATGGAGGCGGTCGCCCTGATGCCCGACATGGCAAGCGCCGGCAGAAAAACGTGCCGGATAAAATGGAAGGGCGGGCTGATCGGCACATGCGTGCCGCCCGTGAGCACGAGGTGCGACTCCCTGTCGGCGAAGATCAGCGGCGGCAGGAGCGCCTGGAGGACAAGAGACGTCGCACCGGCAGTCCCTATATCCATCCGGTACGCGCCCCCCCTCACCGCCGACGGCTCAAACCGGAGCTCCTGCGAATCGAGGGCATCGCCCTCGACGCGGGCCCCGCTGATCGTTTTAAGTGCCCGTACCGCCGCCAGATGTTGGGCGCGCAAGCCGGGTTTTGGCCGGTTCCGTCGGATATTGCGGACGCGGAAGGGTTTTCCCGACAGGACGGACAGGCTTAAGGCCGTCCTTATGATCTGCCCGCCCCCTTCACCAGAGCCGCCGTCTATCTCGACCATCTTCTACCCCCCAGAGAGCGCCGCTTCTCCTTGCATATTGTAGGCATTTACTGATGCGATGGAAAGGTTTACAATAATTGGTTCGTTTTGCGGCACCAGTAAGACCGATGTCCGGGGGTGCTGCCTTTTTCCTTTACAGGATTGCATACATCGGGATATAGTTGAGAGCGAAAAAAGATGACCAGAAGGAAAAGAAGAACCCCTCCCCATACGAAAGGCGACCCGAACACCCCGAATAGTCCCGCGCCTGCCGGACCCCCGCCTGCCGGTGTCGCGGCAAACAATGCGAAAGTGTCACTCCCCGGCGTGCTCAGGGCGGCATTTGAACGGGCGGCGGATATGGCGAAGAGGGCATTGGGCAGCCAGGGAAAGGTGGCGTCGATGGCCGTTTTTGCCTACAAGGGCGAGCCGGGGCGACGGGAGGGCGACGGGGACGAGTTCAAGAGCGTCTCCCTCGCGTGGCGCACGGAGCTTCAAAAAGAGACAATAAAGAGACGGATCAGAGAGAAGGTGTCCGCGGAGCGCGCATCCGCCGTCGTCGTCCTCACGAGGGCGGAGACAGAAAGCGCGGCGGGCGCCCGGGCAAAGGCTTCTCCCCAGCAAAAAGGGGTGCTCTTTTTTTCCGGAGCGACACCCCATGTGAGGGCGAGCGCGAAAGTGACCTACGTCCTCGAAAAAGAGGCAAAGACCCTCTCGTCGTGGGAGATGCGCTTGTCGGGCGAGGCCGGAGAGACGTTCTTCCTCGAAGGGGTTTTCTCCGCTTCCAGGACTCACGCATAGGCGCTCAAAAGCGAAAGGCAAGGCGCTGACACGCCCGAGAGGGAGAAAACTGTTTTTTGGAGGGATCGATGTCGATACTGTCTGCCATCGGAAATACGCCAATGGTGCAGCTCATGCACCTCAATGGCGATGCCGGGGCACGGATTTTTGTCAAGCTCGAGGGGTGCAACCCCGGAGGGTCGGTCAAAGATCGCCCCGCGTACTACATGATCAAGGGGGGCGAAGAGTCGGGAGAGCTCACCCATGACAAGATCATACTGGAGCCCACGTCGGGCAACACGGGGATTGCCCTTGCGATGATCGCCGCCGCAAAGGGGTACCGGATCAAGCTGTTCATGCCGGAGTGCGTCAGCTCGGAAAGGCGCCTCATTCTGGAGGCCCTTGGCGCGGAGGTCCTCCTCACCCCCGCAAAGGAAGGAACCGACGGGGCCATACGGCGGGCGCACGAGCTCTTCGACGCGGAGCCCGGCAGGTACTATATGCCCAACCAGTACGATAACGAGAGCAATGTGCTGGCGCATTACGAGACGACCGGGCCCGAAATATTCGGGCAGACCCGGGGCGAGGTGGATGTATTTGTCGCGGGAATGGGTACGGGCGGCACGCTCATGGGCACAGGCCGGTATCTGAAGGAAAAGAAGCCCCAGGCCAGGATCGTGGGCGTCGAGCCCACCCTCGGGCATGCGATTCAAGGTCTCAAGAACATGCACGAATCGATCGTCCCCAAGATCTACGATCCCGGCGGGCTCGACGGGAAGCTTGTGGTCGAGGACGGCGAAGCCTTCGAAATGACGAGGGTCCTCGCCCGGCGGGAAGGGATTTTCGTCGGCATGTCGAGTGGGGCGGCCGTCGTAGGCGCCCTGCGGATGGCTACGCGGATGAAGGGGGGCACGATTGTCGCCATACTGCCCGACCGGGGAGACCGCTACCTGAGCGTCATGCAGTTCAGGTCGATCTGCGCGAAATGTCCGCCCTAGACCTTTGATTCACGAAGGCAGCGGCCCTGCCTATGTCGCCCCTGCCGAAAAGATGGCCGCGAGCTTTTCTCTCGCTTCTCTTATCTGGCCCGGGCTGGCGGTGCGCCCCCCTGCCGTGGTGGAGGGCTCCTCGGTGAGCGTGTAGATACGCTCCGGCAGGCGCGCCTGTCTTTTCATGCCCGGAGGCAGCTCGGGGGTGATGCCGATTGCCTGCTCGACATCGTGAGGGAACTTTCCGGGGTCCGCCGTCTCGTAGACGACCGCCTCGGTCGGGTCGCCGCCCGATCGATAAAGCTCCAGCGCCCTCCATCCGACCGCGCCGTGGGGGTCGAGAATGATACCGTAGCTCTCGAACACCTCTTTCATCGTCGTGTAGTGGCGGGGGTTATCGATGCTGACCGAGAAGAGGTCCCGCCTCATCTCCTCCATGTCCGGCATCCTTTCGATGACCCCGGGCCGCACGACGTTTCCCGTTGCGGGGTCTCGCTCGTCGGCCATGTGGCCGCCGTAGAAATCGACGAGCCGGGCCAGGTTGCTCGGATGAGAGACATTCATTGCGGAAGAGGGCGATCGCCTGGAAGCGGTCACCGTGTACGTGTCGCCGTAGAGGAAATCGGGGAATTCGCGGTTTTCGTTCACGCCGCAGATGATGCGGGAGAGGGGAAGACCCATCCCTTTTGCGATCACGGTGCCCATCATATCGCCGAAATTTCCCGAGGGGACGCTCGCGACCAGGGGTCGTCCGTCGGCCGCAATCCTCGCATAGGCGAAGAAAGGATAGACCGCCTGGGGCAGAAGCCTCCCGAGGCTGATCGAGTTGGCCGAGGTGAGGCGGTCCCTGTCCCCGAACACCTTTTCGGCGAACAGGCGGTCCCCGAGCAGGTTCTTCGCGAGGGCCTGGCACACGTCGAAATCCCCGCTCACCTCAAAGGCATGGACGTTCCCGCCAAGGGTGGTCATCTGCCTTCGCTGGCCTTCACTTACCGCCCCCTTGGGGAAAAAGACGACATTGTCGACATTACTCAGGCCCAGGAGGGCATCGGCGACGGCGCCCCCGGTGTCCCCGCTGGTGGCGACTATCACGACCCTCCGCAGGCCCCGCCGCTCAAGAAAATAATTGAGGGCGCGTCCAAAAAAACGGGCCGCGTAGTCCTTGAACGAGTATGTAGGCCCCTTCGTGAGCCACATGATGGAAGTGTTTTCGGTCACACGCTGCACGTCGGTGGGGATGGCGTCATCCCGATAGGCGTCATCGAGGAGGGCCCCGAGGCTCTCTTCGGGGATTTCCGCCGCGAGAAAAGGACGCAGCACCTCGAGGGCTATGCGGCCATAGGACATGAGCCCCATGGCCTCTATCGCGTCCGGTTCGAGCCTCGGTATGTCCGCCCTGTCTACCATGTAGAGCCCGAAATCGGGCGCGAGCCCCCTCAGCAGGGCCGTCTCGAAATTAACCTCATCGGCCCTATTATTCGTGCTCCTGTAAAGGATCTGCTTCATCGCAGTCATAACCTACACGAAGGAGGACCGGATTTCAACCGAAGGGCCCAGGTGTCTCCCCGGGGGGTGCGGGCGCGCGGGCCCTTCGGGCATGGCAAAGCCCTGGAGTTCTTCGGTTTTTCCGGCGGCCCGAAAATGGGGGCGACGCGGTGCGCCGCCGAAAAACCGGGGGCTTCGATGCCAAATTTCTTTTTGACATTTTCTTTCCCTTCTGTGTAACATACCTTCTATGCGTAAATTACTCGTCCTCATCCTTGTCCTCCTCCTTGTCTCGTGCAGTTGGCCCTTTGGCAAGAAAACAACACAAACCGGACCCTCGAAGAGCGAAAAGGGCGAGCTCATCGGCGGTGAGGCCGGCACGCCAAAGCCTGGCGACCTCCGGCTGATCGACGGCAAAGAGTACATCTACGCGGGAAACCGCAAGTTCGGCCTCTTTCCCGATCGAGCCCCAGTACAAATGGATCCCGAAAGATGAGTATACGCCCGGGGTGTTCGACTCCGTTGCCGGGCGGATAAGCGGCCAGACCGCCTCGGAGAAGAAAGAGCGCGCCGAGCTCCAGCAGCGCATGGCAAAGCTGGAGGAGAACCTCAAACAGGGGAGGGCGCCCGGCCAGGCTGCGGCTGCGTCGCTGCCGGCTCAGGGGGCGCCTCTTTCGGCAACGCGTCTCATCGGGCCCCATCCCTGTCCCCTTCGCGTACCCCTCGCCGAAAATGAAGAGACGGGTGCTCGTCCTGCCCCTGGCCGATACAACCAATTATAAGGAAGAGCATCTCGAGGAGCTGACCACCAAGAAGCTCATCTCCCGGCTCGAAAGCTCCGGCACCATTATTGTCGTCGACCCTCGCGCCCTGGACCTTCCCGCCGATCCTTCGTCGCCCGAAGTCATGAAAACCCTCAGCGAGCTCTACGGAATTCAGGCTGTAGTCAAGGGCGTTCTCTCCGACCTCTATGCGAGCACGTCGAAGGTCGAGGGGGGGGCCGAGAAAGAGGTCTCCTTCGCCCTCGCCAAGATATCTCTCGATGTCTACGACACCGAAACAGGCAAGATACTCCGCCAGATGAGCGCGAGGAACCCTTTCTTTCTGTCCCGGGAGAACGGGGAGATGAGCTCCGAAAGGGCAAAGGTAAAGGCGATCGACCTTGCCATAGAGCTTATTTCCGAAGACCTCCTCTCCAAGCTCTTGTCCCTCGACTGGCATGCACGCATTGCGTCCGTCGAAGCGGATAAGGTCTTTCTCAACGCCGGCAGGTTGTCGGGCCTTCAAAAGGGCGACGTGCTGGAGGTATACTCCCCGGGGACCCAGGTCATCGATAAAACGACGAATCTACCTCTCGGAAAAACGAAGGGAGCCTACAAAGGGGATATAGAAGTTGTCGAGGTCTTCGGGGTCGATGCGTCGTGGGCAAAGACCACCAAGGCGGCCTCTTTTGCCCCCACCGACCTTGTCTATCTGAAACAAAAGTGACCGGGCTCCTCTAGCGGCCTTTGCTGACCGGGGGCGCCGCCTCAAACGCACAGGGATTTTATCGCGCCTTAGAATGGATAGGTGTATCACAAAAAGCCATTGAAAAAAATTCCGTTTCGGTGTAAACTACCGTTAGTTCTTTTCCCGCAGGAAATCAAAAGTTTTCCACATATGTTGAAAACATGTTGAAACCGGTTCTATAAAAGGCGTGTTCGATGGACGACGTCTGTACCCAAATCAAGCTTCGCCTTGCGCAGATGGTAAGCGAAGACAACTTCAAGACCTGGATCGAGCCCGTCAAATTTCTCAGCTATAAAGACGGCCTCTGCTCGGTTGTCGTCCCCAACGCCTTTTTTCGGGACTGGGTCATCGAGAATTTTGAGCCCTTGTTCAAGGCCGCTGCTCAAAGAGACGACCCATGAGGAGGCGCGGATTGAATACCTCCTCAGAAAGGAGGAGGCGCGGAGCGAGAAAAAGGAGATTGCCCTCAAGAAGCAGGTGTCTTCCGACCTCTTTAAGCCGAGGTATACGTTTGAGACGTTCGTCGTGGGGGCGAGCAACCAGTTTGCAAACGCGGCATGCCTTGCCGTCGCGAATAATCCGGGAAAGGTATATAATCCCCTCTTCATCTATGGTGGGGTGGGCCTGGGAAAAACGCACCTGCTCAATGCCATCGGCAATTTTCTCCTTACCCGCCAAAGCGCGAACGTCAGCCGCATCTCCTATATCACCGCGGAGGAGTTTACCAACGAGCTTATCAACTCCCTTCGTTTCGAAAAGATGGATGATTTCAGGAACCGTTTCCGCAAAATGGAGGTCCTGTTGATCGACGATATACAGTTTATCGCCGGCAAGGAGCGGACCCAGGCGGAATTTTTCTACACCTTTAACGCCCTTTACGATAACGCGAAAGCAGATTGTCGTCACCAGCGATAAATTTCCAAAAGATATCCCTAATTTTGAGGAGAGGCTCCGGTCCCGGTTCGAATGGGGCTTGATCGCCGACATTCAGCCTCCCGACCTCGAGACAAAGGTCGCCATCCTCAATAAAAAGGCTGAGTTTGAAAACGTTGCGCTGCCCCAGGATGTGGCCTTTTATCTCGCCTCGAACATCGATCACAACATCCGTACTCTCGAAGGGTCTCTCATCCGTCTTAGCGCATTTGCCTCCCTGCGCAATATACCCATAACGATGGTTCTCGCAAAAGAGGTAATGGGAAATATCATCGCCGATAAGAAAAAGGAAATCACCGATAGATATGATCACAAAGGAGGTTGCATCATACTTTTCCGTCAAGGTCTCCGATCTGAAATCCGCAAAACGCGTAAAGTCGATCATGCTTCCCAGGCAGATTGCAATATTTCTTTCGAGAAAACTGACAGGTAACTCACTTGTAAGCATCGGTGAAAAATTTGGCGGTAAGGATCATGCCACGATCATTCATTCAATTAAAAGGGTTGAAGAAGAAATGAAAACAAAGAAAGAGTTAAAGGAGACTGTGGAAAAGATAGAGGTGCGGGTCAAGTCCACATGAGCCTACATGTTCTTCACATGGGCTGCGACGGGGGTGGCGCTTATTTCCCTTTTCTTTCCGGGGCAAAAGGCGGTTTTCCACAAATTCACATCTCTTATTATTACGACGTATAAGGAGATATTATGAATATAATAATAGAAAGAGGACTCCTTCTCACTCCCCTTGCAAAACTCGTCAACATCACGGAGCGCCGATCCATCATGCCTATCCTCTCTAATATTCTTATTGCTTTTTCGCGGGGAGAGATCGGTATTTATTCGACAGACCTCGAATTGAGCGCGATGAGCCGCGTACCTTATCAGGGAGAAAGTGGAAAAGAAGATTGTCGTTCACGGCAGGAAATTTTTCGAGATACTCAAGGAGATGGACGCGGATGCGCTCGACCTCGATATCGGGGATAACACGATGACCATGAAGCAGAAACAGGCAGAATTCGTGCTCAGCCTGCAAGACCCGGAAGAGTTTCCGGAGGTGAGGGAGATTACGGGCTCGGAAGAGTTTTCTCTTTCGGGCGCGATATTCCTGGAGATGCTCGAGAAAGTGGGGTTTGCCATATCATCGGATGAAACGAGGTATGTGCTCACAGGCATGTATATCGTCGGCACCGAGGGACTCATCTCGGTGGTAGGGACGGATGGTTTCAGGATGGCCCTCTATCAGCAGGAGGTGGAGGGCGTGAAGGGATTTCCCGGTATTATTATCCCGAAGAGATCGATCCTTGAGATAGGGAGGATGATCGAGGAGGGAGACGAGATGCGGTTCGTGGTGGGCGAAAAGCATGTCCAGTTCAGCACGCCTTCGGTGACGGTGATATCGAGGCTCCTGGAAGGGAGTTTTCCGGATTATGAGAATGTCGTGCCGAGGAATAACACTGAACGTCCTCACGGTCGACAAGACGAGGTTTATGAAGGGCCTGCGGAAAGTGGCGACGATCATCAGCAAGTCGGAGCCGATAAAGGTGACGTTGTCGGAAGGCAGCATGGAGATCGAGACGGAGTCGGAGATAGGCCGCGCAAAGGAAGTCCTCGACGTCGATTATAACGGCGAGAAGCTAAGCATGAATTTTAACATAAGGTTTCTCATGGATGTCGCAAGCCACATCGATGGGCGAAACCATCGTTGATAAGGGCGCCTTCGACCTATGGCGCGGTGCTTTTCGAGGGAGAGAAAGAAAACCATTACAAGAACATCGTGATGCCTATAAGGGTCTGATAAGTGAAAGAGTACAGCGCGGAGAATATAAAAATTCTCGACGGACTGGACGCGGTGCGTAAAGTACCGTCCATGTATATCGGTAATACCGGGCCGGAGGGGTTGCATCACCTGGTATACGAGCTTGTCGATAATAGCGTCGACGAAGCCCTCGAGGGGTATTGCGACAGGATTTCCGTGACCATTCATACAGACGACAGCGTTACCGTCGAGGACAACGGCCGGGGCATCCCCGTCGATCTTCACAGCGAGAGACATGTCCGCGCTGGAAGTTGTGCTCACGAAGCTGCACGCAGGCGGAAAATTTGATAAGGAGAGCTATAAATTTTCGGCGGGTCTCCACGGTGTCGGTCTCTCTGTCGTGAATGCCCTCTCCGAGTATCTCGAAGTCGAGGTGCGCAGGGCGGGCAAGGTCTATTTTCAGCGTTACGAGCGCGGAGAGAGGACAACGGAGCTCGAAAGTAATCGGCGACACCGCAAAATCGGGCACAAAGGTACACTTTCTGCCGGACGCGGATATATTCGATTCGATAGAATTCAGCTACGAGACGCTTGGCCAGAGGATGCGGGAGATATCTTTCCTCAATAACGGCATTCACATCGTGCTCAGCGACGACCGGAAAGCGAGGAAGCAGGACTTCAAACTACACGGGCGGCGTGAGGGCTTTCGTCACCTATCTGAACCAGAACAAGAACATACTTATCCCCGAGCCCATATATGTGACGGGGGCGAGGCCCGGCCTCGATTTTTTCGAGGCCGCGATCCAGTACAACGACGGCTACAACGAACATCGTCTACAGCTTTGTGAATAATGTAAATACCCACGAGGGCGGGTCACACGTCGCCGGTTTTCGGTCGGCCCTCACCCGGTGCATCAATACGTTTGCCGAGCACAAGAAATTGATCAAGGAGAACCTCTCCGGGGATGACGTAAAAGAAGGTCTCGTGGCCGTCATTAACGTGAAGATGCAGAACCCTCAGTTTGAGGGACAGACAAAATCGAAGCTCGGCAACAGCGAGATAAAGGGCCTCGTCGAGACCATCATGAACCAGAGGCCTCGTCGAGTATTTTGAGGTCAAACGAGACCGCGGCGAAGGCGATCGTCAACAAGGCAATCGATGCAAAAAGGGCGCGGGAGGCGGCGAAAAAGGCAAAGGAGCTGATAAAGAGCAGGAGCGCCGCGGAGACAGGCATATTGCCCGGAAAACTGGCCGACTGTCAGGAGAAGAGCCCCGATTTCAGGGAGCTTTACATTGTGGAGGGCGATTCCGCAGGGCGGCTCCGCCAAACAGGGACGCGACAGAAAAACGCAGGCGATCCTGCCCCTGAAGGGCAAAATCCTTAACGTGGAAAAGGCCAGAGAGGAAAAGGTGCTCTCCAACCAGGAGATTAAGGCCATTTATCTCGCCCTCGGCGTCAACGGCAACGGAATGGACAACCTGCGCTATAAGAAAGTGATGATCATGACCGATGCGGACGTGGACGGCTCCCACATCCGGACCCTTCTGCTCACGTTCTTCTACAGAAAAATGCCGGAGCTCATCGAAAGAGGGTATCTCTATATCGCGCAGCCCCCGCTTTATAAGGTTACCCTGGGCGGCAAGGAAACTTACATGAAGAACGACGAAGAATTCGAGCAATTCATCATGCAAAGGAGCCTGGAAAGGATAAAATGTTTTATCAGGGACAGGGAGGTGGGGCGCGACCGCCTCAGAGAGGACATAGAGGGCATAAGGAGCATCAGGAAATACCTCGGCGAGATGGAGCGCCTCGGCATAAGAAAGGCGGTGGTTTTATCTCTCCTCGGGGCAGATATATATAGAAGAGAAGACTTTGAGGACCGGGAGAAGCTCTCCGTCCTGAAAAGTCGCCTGACCAAAGAAGGATACAACGGCGATCTTCACCTGGACCGCGAGCATAACCTGTATGCGCTGACTATCCGGGACGAATTGGAGAAGGACCGCGGGTTTGTTCTCGACCATGAGTTCTGCAGCCGGGAAGACTACCGGCAATGCGCTCGCATCTACAAGCGGACGGCCCCATATTATGAGGACGAGATACGGGTTCTCAACAAGGACGGCACCATCCGCTCCGTGACGGAGGAGGATCTCCTCGCGTTCGTCAACGAGAAGGGGAAGGAAGGCATCACCATACAGCGCTACAAAGGTCTGGGGGAGATGAACCCCGAACAGCTTTGGACAACGACCATGGACCCGGCCCGCAGGACGCTGATACGGGTCTCCATCGAGGATGCCATACGGGCCGATCAGATGTTCACGATACTCATGGGGAGCAACATAGAGACGAGGAGGGCGTTTATCGAGGAAAACGCGGTAGATGTCAGAACGCTTGATATATGATTGTTATCGGTTTGACCGGCATATTGGGAAGCGGCAAAAGCACCGTCGCCGGCCTGCTCAGGAAGCGGGGCCTGGAAGTAATCGACCTCGACGCACTCGCAAGAGATAGTCTCGACCGGAAAGAAACCCAGGACGACATTGAGAGGGCATTCGGTCCGGAATATGTCATCGACGGTACGGTAGACGTAAAGAAGCTGAGGGGAGTCGCTTTCACGAAAGAGCACCTGCGAGCGCTTGAGGCGATTATCCATCCACGGATAATAGAGGAGACAAGGAAGAGGCTCGATGCGGCCGAAAGAAACGGCACACGCATGGTCTTCATCGACCACCCCCTCCTCTTCGAAACGGGATTTTACAGGAGGCTCGACAAGATCGTCGTGGTCACTGCGCCCATGGCTACAATCAGGGAAAGGCTGAAAAAAAGGGGCATGGACCCGGACGATATCGAACGGAGGCTTTCCTTTCAAATATCATTAGAAGTGAAGGAAAAAATGGCAGACTATCTCATCGACAACAATGGAACGGAAGATCGGCTCGAGGGAGAGGTTGACGGGCTCCTCGAAAAGATAACGAAGGGGGAGGTATCATAAGATGTACTTAAATGAGCTAAAAAGAAAAAAGATAGGGGACCTGACGCATATTGCGAAAGAGCTGACCGTGGAGAACGCAACCGGCCTGAGAAAGCAGGAGCTTATTTTTGCTATTCTTCAGTCCCTCGTTGAGAAAAACGAGCTGATCCACGGCGAGGGCATACTGGAGATCCTCCCGGAAGGGTTTGGGTTCCTGCGATCGACGGACTCCAATTATTTGCCCGGCCCGGACGACATCTACGTCTCCCCGTCGCAGATAAAGAGGTTCGGATTGAGGACCGGGGACACGATCGCCGGCCAGATAAGGCCGCCAAAGGACAACGAGAAGTACTTTGCCCTTCTGAAGATCGAGAAGATCAACTTCGACGACCCCGAGATCGCCAAGGACAAGATCATCTTCGACAACCTGACGCCTATATACCCGTGCGAGCGCATACAACTGGAGACGACCTCGACCAAGCTCTCCACGAGGGTGATGGACCTTTTCACCCCCATAGGCAAGGGGCAGAGGGGGTTGATCGTGGCGCCGCCGCGGACCGGGAAGACGATGCTCCTCCAGGGCCTTGCGAACAGCATCACGACAAACCACAAAGAGATCTATCTTATCGTGCTCCTCATCGATGAAAGGCCCGAAGAGGTCACCGACATGGAGAGGTCGGTAGACGGCGAGGTGATCAGCTCCACCTTCGACGAGCCGGCAACGAGGCACGTGCAGGTGGCCGAGATCGTCATAGAGAAGGCAAAAAGGCTGGTCGAGCACAAGAAGGACGTGGTGATCCTCCTCGACAGCATCACGAGGCTGGCCCGGGCATACAACACGGTCGTGCCGAGCAGCGGCAAGATCCTTTCCGGCGGCATCGACGCCTCTGCCATGCAGAAGCCGAAGCGTTTCTTCGGCGCCGCCCGAAAGATAGAAGAGGGCGGAAGCCTCACGATCATCGCCACGGCCCTCATCGATACGGGGAGCAGAATGGACGAGGTGATATTCGAAGAATTCAAGGGAACGGGCAACTCCGAGATCTATCTCGACCGGAAGCTGACGGAGAAGAGGATGTTCCCCTCCATCGACATCAACAAGTCGGGCACCAGAAAAGAGGAGCTCCTCATCAACAACGGCGACCTGTCGCGCATATGGCTCCTGCGCAAGGTGCTCCAGCCGATGAATACGGTCGAATCGATGGAGTTTCTCCTGGAGAAACTCTCCGACACGGATTCCAATAAAGACTTCCTCAATTCGATGAGCAGGGGAGGATAATGGGCGCTGAACCCCAATAATAGCCAGAGGAGGATAAGAATGAAAGACAAGATTCATCCGGAAATGAAGAAAGCCCAGGTGCGCTGCGCCTGCGGGCACACCTTTGAGACCCTCTCCACAAAGGAGAAGATCACGGTGGAAATATGCGCGAAATGCCACCCCATCTTTACGGGACGCGAGAAGCTCCGTGATTCCGCGGGAAGGGTGGAAAAGTTCGAGAGAAAGTACGGCAAGAGGGCGGTAAAGGATAAGGAATGATCGCCGGGAAGCTCGCGGACCTGGAGAAGCGGTTTGAGCGGATAGAGGCCGATATGGCAAGCCCGGCCGCACTCTCCAATATGGATGAGTACAAGAAGCTCAGCCGCGAGCACGCGGAGCTGCGCGAGCTCGTCACCTTGTTCCGGGAATGGCGGAGGGTCGGGGAGGAGCTCCAAAAAGCGCGGGAGATGGTGCAGCAGGAGACGGAGGAGGCGATGAGGGACCTCGCCAGGGAAGAGGCGGCGCTTCTCGGATTAGAGAACGAGAGGCTCGAATCGCTTCTGAAAGGCAAGCTTCTCTCGAAGGACGAAGAGCAGGCAAAGAACACGTTCCTGGAAATCCGTGGAGGCACCGGAGGCGAAGAAGCGGCGCTCTTTGCCCGCGACCTTTTCGGCATGTATATGAAATATGCGGAGAAGATGCGCTGGAAGACGGAGATCCTCACCATGAACATGTCCGACCTGGGCGGCTTCAAAGAGGTCGTCGTGGCCATAGAGGCGCCCGAGGCATTTCAAAGGCTGAAATACGAAAGCGGGGTGCACCGGGTACAGAGGGTGCCGGAGACGGAATCTCAAGGGAGGATCCATACGTCGACCGTCACCGTCGCCGTGCTGCCCGAGCCGGAGGAGCTGGAGCTGAACATAAACGCGGAGGACCTGCGCATCGACGTCTACCGGTCGAGCGGTCCCGGCGGCCAGCACGTGAACACGACCGATTCCGCCGTCAGGATCACCCATTTGCCCTCAGGGTTAGTGGTAACCTGCCAGGACGAGAAGTCGCAGCACAAGAACAAGGCGAAGGCGCTCAGGGTGCTCCGGGCGCGGCTCAAGGAGAGAATGGAGGAAGAGAACGCCCAGGAGGTTTCGGAGGAGAGAAGAAAACAGGTGGGGACGGGCGACAGGAGCGAACGGATCCGCACCTATAACTTCCCTCAAGGGCGTGTCACCGACCACAGGGCCGGCCTCACCCTCTACAAACTCGAGGATGTGCTGGCAGGCAATCTCGACAGCATTCTTGATCCGCTTGCCGCCCACTTTCAGACAGAGTTTCTGAAGACACGGTAGACCATCGTGCGCATCAGGCACCTCTATCTTTCCGAAAAAGACCTGCCGAGGGTCGACCTCGTCGGCATTATTTCCCATGTGCTCTCGCTTGCCCCGGAGCGGATACTGATGGAGCCCGAAAGGGTGCTCGACGAGTCGGAAGAGTGGAAGATAAGGCAGTCAATCGAGGAGAGGCGGCAGGGGAAGCCGCTGGCCTACCTCACGAACCAAAAGGAGTTCTTTTCTGCGCCGTTCTATGTGGACGGGCGCGTCCTGATACCGAGACCGGAAACAGAGCTGCTCGTGGAAGAGGCAATCAAGATTATCCGGGAGAAGGGACGCCCGCGCCGTGCTCGACATGGGGACCGGCTCGGGGGTCATAGGCATACTATTGGCAAAAAATGGGGCAGGGAGCGCGGTGTGTGTCGATATCTCGCCTGATGCCCTCGCGGTTGCCCGCAGGAATGCGCGTGCATTCGGGCTTGAGACCGGGATAGAGTTTGTGGCCTCCGACCTGTTCTCCGCGATCAGGAGGGGACGGACGTTCGACCTTATATGCGCCAATCTGCCCTACGTGGCCCTCCACGAGTGGGAGGGACTCGCGGCCGAGGTGAGGGAGTTCGAGCCGGCAACCGCCCTGGTTGGGGGGGAGGCGGGGACGGAGCTTTACGAGAGGTACCTGGAGGAGATCGGCAGCTATCTCGCCCGCGAGGGCACGCTCCTGTGCGAGATCGGGGGTGAGGCCCAGGCGGCTTTTCTGGGTGGGCGTTTGAAAAAGGCGGGTTTCGAGACCAGCGTGCTCGACGACCTCGCGGGCAGGCCGAGGGTGATAAAGGGCAAGTGGAAAAGTTTGTCATAGAGGGTGGTGAGCGGCTTCAGGGCGCGGTCAGGATAGGCGGCGCGAAGAACGCGGTCCTCCCCGTGCTTGCGGCGACCCTGCTCCGGGAGGGTCTCTACCGGATTACCAACGTGCCCCGCTTGCGGGACGTGGATTCCATGATAAAGCTGCTTTCTTTCATAGGCGCCCGGGCCGCGTGGGAGGACGACCATACGGTGGTCGTCGACACGGAGGACGCCGGCAACTACACCGCCCCCTACGAGATAGTGAAGGAGATGCGGGCGTCCGTCCTCGTCCTGGGGCCGCTCGTGGGGAGGCTCAGGCGGGCGGTCGTCTCCTATCCGGGGGGGTGCGCAATCGGGGTGCGGCCGATAGACCTCCATCTCAAAGGGCTCTCCCAGTTAGGGTGCGAGGTGCGGATACACGAGGGATACGTCGACGTAGCCGCTTCGAGGCTCCGCGGCGGCCGGGTGGCTTTTGACTCCCCCACGGTAGGGGGGACGGAGAATATCCTCATGGCCGCGGTGCTCGCCGAAGGCGAAACCATCATACAGAACGCCGCGCGGGAGCCGGAGGTGGTCGATCTCGCGGTCATGCTGACAAAGATGGGCGCGAGCATCGACGGCATCGGCACCGAAACGATAAGGATAAAGGGCGTCAAGGAGCTTACCCCCTGTGACTATGAGGTAATCCCTGACAGGATCGAAGCAGGCACCTTCCTCGTCGGCTGCGGCCTCACGAGGGGCAGCATAGTCCTCGAAGGCGCGAGGGCGGAGCACGTGAAGGCCGTGAGTGATAAGCTGAAGGAAGCAGGCATGGAGATAGAGGAGAAAGACGGGTCGATCCGGGCGTCGATGACAAAGAAGAGGCCCGCGGCCTTCGACGTGAAGACGCTGCCTTACCCCGGCTTCCCTACCGACATGCAGGCGCAGATGATGGCGCTGGCGAGCATATCCGGGGGTGTCAGCGTGATCACCGAGACGATCTTCGAGAACAGGATGATGCATGCCGCGGAGTTGAGGAGGATGGGGGCGGATCTGCAGGTCATCGGAAATACGGCGATCGTGAAGGGGGTCAAGGCGCTCCAGGGCGCAAAGGTGATGGCCACCGACCTGCGCGCGAGCGCGTCTCTCATCCTGGCGGGCCTTTGCGCTTACGGCACGACCGAAGTTTCCCGGATCTACCATATCGACAGGGGGTACGAGGCGATCGAGAAGAAGCTGAGCAGCCTCGGTGCGCGGATCGAGAGGAGAAGGGATGAAAATCTGGCATCTTGAGAAAGAGTACGACAGCTTCATCACCGCCGTCACCTCTGCAAGGGAAGAACGGAAGGCCGGCGTGAGGGATAAGGTGCAGGCTATCAAGGCGGAGGTGCTTTCGAAGGGCGAGGCGGCGCTGATGGCCTACGCAGGGCAATTCGACGGATGGACGCACGACTACCCCCTGGAAGTGGGCCGGGACGAGCTCGAACGGGCCGCCTCGACCCTCGGAAAAAAAGAGGAGTCCGTCCTCGAGGGGATGATAGAGAACGTGACGCGCTTCCACCGGAGCCAGGCGCAGCGCCCGCGGACGTACAGGAGGCAGGGCCTGAAAGTCGTCGAGCGGCCCGTGCCCGTGGAAAGGGCCCTCGTTTACGTGCCCGGTGGAAAAGCCCCCTACCCGTCGAGCCTCGTGATGGGGGCGGTACCGGCCCGCATCGCGGGCGTAAAGGAGATCTACGCGACCACGCCCGCGCACGATGGAAGCCTCAACCCCCATATCGCCGCCGCCGCCCTGCTCCTCGATATCACGGGTGTCTACAGGATAGGCGGGGCGCAGGCAATCTATGCCTTTGCTTACGGCGCATGCGGCGTACCGCGGGTGGATATGATCGTGGGCCCGGGCAATGCCTACGTGGAGGAGGCGAAGAGGGACGTGTACGGCCGGGTCGGCATCGACATGCTCGCCGGTCCGAGCGAGCTTGTCGTCCTCGTGACGGAGCCGTTCCCGCCCGCCATACTCGCGTGGGACCTTTTTTCCCAGGCTGAGCACGATGAGATGGCAACGGTCGGGCTCTTCTCTCCTTCAAAGGAGGAGCTGTACGGTCTGCTGAGGTGCATGGAGCGCCTCATCTCTTCGAACAAGAGGCGCGCCATCGTCGAGCGGTCCTTGAGCGCAAACGGCTTTTTGGTCCATTACACGAACGTGGAGACCGCGTTGAGTGCGATCGACGCAATCGCCCCCGAGCACGTGGAGGTTATCGGGGACGAGACGGTCGCGGAAAAAATACGATATTCCGGCATCACCTACGTGGGGCCTTACACGTGTGTCTCCATGGGAGACTACTATATAGGCACCAACCACGTGCTGCCGACCGGCGGCGCGGGGAGGTTCTCCTCCGGTCTTTCGGTAGACCGGTTTACAAAGAGGCAGGTTTTGGTTAAGATAGAAGGGTCATTCTTCAGGAAGTACGGAGAAGACGCAGCATCGCTCGCGGACACAGAGGGTCTTTACGCCCATGGCGAGGCGATAAGGGCGAGAAAGGAGTTGCCTTAAGTGTTGCTGAGGATAGGGATACCAAAAGGGAGCCTCTTCGAGAGTACCCGCAGGCTTTTCAAGAACGCGGGCTACACCATCACGCTTGCGGAGCGGTCCTACGTGCCGGTTATAGACGACCCCGAGATCGAAGGGCTCGTGATCCGGGCGCAGGAGATGGGGCGGTACGTGGAGAACAACATTCTCGACATGGGGATAACCGGCCTCGACTGGGTGCTCGAGCAGAACTCCAAAGTGGTGGAGGTCAGCCGCCTGCGCTACGGCAAAGTGGGGTTCAGGGGCGTCAAATGGGTAGTGGCAGTGCCGGTCGACTCAAAGATCCAGGACGTGCAGGGGCTCCAGGGAAAGAAGATCGCGACGGAGCTCGTGGGCTTCACCACGCGCTATCTGAAAGCGCATAAAATAGACGCCGTGGTGGAGTATTCGTGGGGGGCAACAGAGGCCAAGCCGCCCCTGCTCGCGGACGCCATAGTAGAGGTGACCGAAACGGGCGCGTCTCTCGCGGCCAACAACCTGCGCATCATCGAGACGATCCTCGAATCGGAAACCGTGGTGATCGCGAACAAGAGCGCGTTCAAAGACAAGTGGAAGAAGACGAAGATCGAGAATATCGTGATGCTCCTCAAGGCGGCCCTCCTTGCGGATGAGAAGGTGGGGCTCAAGATGAACGTGCCGAGGAAGCAAGCTCGATATTGTCATAGGCATCCTCCCTTCCCTCCATACGCCGACGATCTCGGGCCTTTCGGATAGCGCATGGGTTGCCCTGGAGGTGATCATCGACGAGCGGGTGGTCCGCGACATCATCCCGTCGCTCAGGCGCGCGGGCGCGCAGGGCATCGTGGAATATCCGCTGAACAAGGTGATACTATAATTGGGGCTAAAGCGCCCCCTCCGTCGGCACAGCCGGCCGGGGCACCCGCTTGCGGGTCGTCCCCCCTCACAAATGCTAGGAGGCGTTTTCATGGAGAGGGAATCCGACGTGAAGAGGAAGACGAAAGAGACCCACATACGGGTCGCCTGGAAGCTGGACGGTGAGGGCGCTTACCGCATCTCGACGGGCATCCCCTTCTTCAACCATATGCTGGAGCTTTTCAGCCGCCACGGCCTCTTCGACCTGACCGTGGAGGCGGAAGGCGATATCGAGATCGACCATCACCACACCATCGAAGACACGGGCATCACGCTGGGGAAGGCACTGCGGGAGGCCCTTCCCGCCTTTGCGGGGGTGAGGCGGTTCGGCCATGCGGTGCTCCCCATGGACGAGGCCCTCTGCATGGTGGCGATCGACCTCTCCGGCAGGCCGGGCCTCGTATGGAACGGTGATATCAACGGCAAGGTGGGCGCCTTCGACGGAGAGGTGATAAAGGAGTTCTTCCGGGGCTTTGCGAACGAGGCACGGATCACCCTCCACGTGAACCTGCTCTATGGCGAGAACCTGCATCACAGGATCGAGGCGATATTCAAAGCCGCAGGGCTGGCGCTCCGGGAGGCGGTGACGAGGGATGAAAGGGTGAAAGGCCCCCTCTCCACGAAAGGGTGCTTGTAGATGATCGCGATAATAGATTACGGCATGGGGAATTTGAGGAGCGTGACGAACGCCTTCAGGCGCCTCGGCGCGGATATTGCCGTCACGAGAGATGAGTCGGTTATACGGGGGGCCCGTGCCCTGGTCCTGCCCGGTGTCGGCGCCTTCGGCAAGTGCGTGGAGAACCTGAAGAACTTCGGCCTTTTCGACCTCCTGAAAGGGCAGATAGCCGAAGGAAAACCCTATCTCGGGATCTGCCTCGGCATGCAGATACTCCTCGAATCCTCGGAAGAGACGCCCGGAATCGCCGGCTTAGGCGTGATCAAGGGGCGCGTGGTCCGCTTCAGGGGTGCGATGAAGATACCCCACATGGGTTGGAACAGCGTGGAGGTCGTGAGGCCGTCGGAAATATTTGACTCCATTCCGAGCGGCTCTTATTTTTATTTTGTGCACTCGTATTTTCCGGAACCCGAGGAATCTGTATCGGCCACCGTCACCGACTACGGGGTGCGGTTTACCTCCTCTCTGCAGAAGGCGAACATCTTCGCCTGCCAGTTCCATCCTGAAAAGAGCCAGGCCATAGGCCTCAGGCTGCTGGGGAATTTTGTGAGATTATGCGAATAGCGCGTCTCATCGGTGCGGCCCTTCTCGTGTGTGTCGGCCTGTCCGGACCTGCCCACGCGCTAGGGCTTTATGTGGAGCGGCTCGCAGATCAGAGCGTCAACATCTGCCCTGTCTGCCATCGGGTGATAGTGCCGGGATCGATACACGAGAACGCGGAAGACCTGATGACGACCGAGATGGGCGGGGCCCTCACCGATGCGGGGATCGGCTTCACCCTGGAGCCGGGCGCAACGCCCTCCCTCGACGTGCTTATCTACCGCTTTCAGGAGCGGCGCGGGAGCGCCTTTTCCGTGGAGCGACCCGCGAGTGTCGGCTTCCACGTCCATTTCTTCGACTCAAGCGGCCTCAGGAAGGTATTTGTCTTCGATGAGACGCAACAACCCTTGTCGGAGAACATCTTCCGCTTCTTTACCTTCCTCAAGCGAAAAGCCAGGTGGATCACCGCGGGCGATCTCGCCCGCGAGGGCGTCCTCAAGGCGGTCGATTCCCTCGCGGACGATCTGAGGGCAGAGCAGCCCGGGAAAGCGCCGTGAAAGTATTGTTCGCCATGGACCTGATAGGCGGATGCTGCGTGAGGCTCGTGACCGGGGATTTCGAGCGGATGACCGTCTACAGCCGCGACCCGGCCGCCATGATCGGCCGCATGCTGGCCGAAGGTGCGCGTGACTTCCACGTGATCGACCTAGACGGCGCCCGGACGGGCAGCGTCACCCACCGGGAGCTGATAAAGGTGATCCGGGGCGCGGTTTCGGGCTACCTTGAGGTGGGAGGGGGCATCCGAACGGATGAGGATATTGCGACGTATGCGCAATGGGGGGTAAACGGTATTATCGTCGGCACCCGGGCGCTGACGGACCCCATGTTTTTCGAGGGCTTGTCGGCTTATCGGAATATCGTCCTCGGCCTCGACATGTACGAGGGGAAGCTGATGGTAAAGGGCTGGAAAGAGGCCGCTCCCGCCGACATGGAGAAGGTCCTCGAGGATGCCCGGAGATTTGGCATCATGGCCCTCCTTTGCACGAATATCGCCCGCGACGGTATGCTGACCGGACCCGACCTCGAAGGCATCAGCCGCATGAAGTCGATGACCGCCCTTCCGATCATCGCGAGCGGCGGCGTGAGCAGCGTCGACGACCTGAGGCGCCTGAAAGAGCTGGATGTCTGGGCGGCCATCGTGGGCAAGGCATTCTATGAAGGGCGGGTAGAGATCCGGGAGGCCATGGTCTATGCTGACTAAGCGCATCATCCCCTGCCTCGATGTGATGGGGGGCAGGGTGGTAAAAGGGACGAATTTCGTCAACCTGAAGGACGCGGGGGGTCCGGTAGAGGCCGCCAAGGCCTATGAAGAGCAGATGGCGGACGAGCTTTGCTTTCTGGATATCACCGCGTCTCACGAATCGAGAAAGACGATCATCCATGTGGTCGAGCAGGTTGCCGCCGAGGTCTTCATGCCCCTCACGGTAGGCGGGGGTATACGGGACCTCGCCGATATACGGGACATCCTTCTCGCCGGGGCCGACAAGGTGACCATCAACACGACGGCCGTCGAGCGTCCGGAGATCATCAGCGATGCGGCCGAGATGTTCGGGAGCCAGTGTATCTGTGTTGCCATCGATGCGAAAGCGAGGCAGGACGGCTTCGAGGTGTATACCTACGGGGGAAGACGGCCGACCGGCGTCGACGCCGTCGAATGGGCGCAAAGGGTGGAGGCGCTCGGGGCCGGCGAGATCCTCCTCACAAGCATGGACCGGGACGGCACCAAGGTCGGTTATGACATACCCCTGACCAGGACGATCTCGGAGGCAGTCTCCATACCGGTCATTGCCTCGGGGGGCGTCGGCACCCTCGAGCACCTGTACGAGGGCCTCGTCGACGGACGCGCGGACGCGGTGCTCGCGGCCTCCATCTTCCATTACCGGGAGCACACGGTGCTCGACGCGAAGAAATATCTGCAAAAACGCGGGGTAGCCGTCCGGTTATAAAGCGAACGTTTTGTGTCCCGCGGGCCTGGTCTGCTTTGTCGTGCATCAAAAAAACACGCTCGTGTGCCGCACGTTGACGTCATGAGGGCATCTAAGGAGAAGAGGTGGAGAATATCGGCGATGCTATAAAATGGGACGGCCGGGGGCTTATCCCGGTAGTTGTCCAGGACTTAAGGACGCGCGACGTGGTAATGGTTGCCTACATGAATGCGGAGGCCCTGGAGATGACTACCAGGACCGGGCGGGCACACTACTATTCCCGTTCCCGAAACACGTTGTGGCTCAAGGGAGAAACATCGGGTCACTACCAGGAGGTACGCGACCTCTTCCTCGACTGCGACGGCGATACGCTCCTGCTTTTAGTCGATCAGAAGGTCGCCGCCTGTCACACGGGCTACTGGAGTTGCTTTTACCGGTCCTGGAAAGACGGATGGGTCGAGGTCGGGGAAAAAGTGTTCGACGAGGACGCGGTCTACGGTGATAAAGGATAGGCTCTGTGAGTGGTTTGCCACGTGCTGCTATACGGGCTACCTGCCCCTCGCGCCGGGAACGTGGGCATCGGTCCTTACGTGCGTCATCCTTTACTTCATTCCATCCTTCAATCACCCTGTCGCCATCATCCTCCTCACGCTCCTTGCTCTTTTCGCCATCGAGCGCGTGCGGGGAGAAGAGGCAGACCCCGGCTATATCGTGATAGACGAGCTGATAGGCATGCTTGTCGCCACAATCGGCCGTGACCCGACCGCCTGGAACATCGCCAAAGCCTTTATTCTCTTTCGCGCCTTTGATATACTAAAACCCTACCCCATAAAAAAAGTGGAGCGTCTGGCCGGCGCCTATGGTATCATCGGAGATGACGTCCTTGCCGGCATCTACGCAAGCGGGCTGCTCTTCATATGGGGAAGGTGAGACATGAGCCCCGAAGAGAGGTTGAATAGGCTCCTCACCCGGAGGGGGTTGACCATAGCCGTTGCGGAATCCTGCACGGGGGGCCTCATTTCGAGCAGGATCACCGATGTGGCGGGCGCATCGGCTTACTTCCAGGCGGGCCTGGTGACCTATAGCAATAAGGCGAAGGAGACCCTCCTCTCCGTGCCGGAAGACCTGCTTACGGCAAAGGGGGCGGTGAGCGCGGAAGTGGCCGCAAGGATGGCCGAAGGGGCCCGCCACGCAACGGGGGCGGACATAGGCCTTTCCGTGACGGGTGTCGCCGGTCCCGGCGGGGGCACGCGGTCGAAGCCCGTGGGGACGGTCTACATGGGACTCGCCGCGGCCGGGGTAAGCCTCGCGGGGCAGCACAAGTTCGACGGCGACCGGGCCGCGATAAAGCGGCAAACCGCCGATGCGGCCCTGACGTTTGTCCTCGATTATCTGGAGGGGAAGCCGGGCATATGAGAACGTTCCTTGCCCTGCCCGTCCCGGCCGATATAGTGGCCTACCTGAGGGAAGTGGCCGGCCGCCTCGCGAGGCGGACGGAAGGGGTGAGATGGGTAAGGGACGAAGGCATCCATATCACGGTGAAATTCCTCGGCGAGGTCGAGGAGCCCATGGCTGGAAAAGGTGCGGTCGGCCCTTAGCCCTATCGGCGGGTCTTTCAGGCCGTTTCGCGCCAGCCTGGGCGGCCTCGACGCCTTTCCCACGCGGAGGAGCGCGCGGGTCATCGTGGTTAAGCTGAAAGAGGGGATCGAGCCCAGCCAGGCCATATTCGATGATGTCGAGGAACGTCTTGCCACCATAGGCGTGGAAAGGGAAAAGAGGAGGCTCGTGCCCCACCTCACCCTGGGCAGGAGGAGGATACCGAAGCCGTTCCCCGACGGAGACCCGATGCCGTTGGAAGATAGAGAGTTTATTATCGGGGAGCTCGTTCTCTATCAGAGCACGCTGACACCGGGCGGCGCCATCTATGCCCCGGTCTGGAAGATAAAACTTGGAGGCGAAGACCAATGAGGGAAGAAGGCGGCAGGACGAAGGCGGAAGAAGGGAACAAGGGAAAAGCGATAGATATGGCGATGACCCAGATCGAGAAGCTCTTCGGCAAGGGCGCGATCATGAAGCTGGGCGAGCGGCCGATCGAGGATATCCCGGTTGTCTCGACGGGCTCGATAGGGCTGAACATCGCCCTCGGCATCGGGGGTGTGCCGCGGGGACGGGTGGTCGAGATATTCGGGCCGGAGGCCTCCGGGAAGACGACGCTCGCCCTTCAGATGGTTGCCGAGGCGCAGAAGCTGGGCGGCTCGGCCGCATTCATCGATGCGGAGCATGCGCTGGACGTCCACTATGCGAGCCGGATAGGCGTCAAGGTAGAAGACCTTCTCGTGTCGCAGCCGGACACGGGCGAGCAGGCCCTGGAGATTACCGAGATCCTCGTGCGGAGCGGCGGCGTCGACATAGTCGTCGTCGACTCGGTGGCGGCCCTCGTGCCTCGGGCGGAGATCGAAGGAGAGATGGGCGACCAGCATATGGGACTCCAGGCGCGGCTTATGTCCCAGGCCCTCAGAAAGCTGACCGGCACGATCAGCAAATCGATGACCATCGTCGTCTTCATCAATCAGATCAGACAGAAGATCGGCGTCATGTTCGGCAACCCGGAGACAACGACGGGCGGAAACGCCCTCAAGTTTTATGCATCGGTGAGGCTCGACATCAGGCGCATCTCGGCGATCAAGGACGGCCAGGAGGTCATAGGGTCGAGGACAAGGGTAAAGGTCGTCAAGAATAAGCTTGCTCCCCCCTTCAGGGAAGTGGAGTTCGACATCGTGTTCGGCGAGGGCATATCGAAGGAGGGCGACCTCATCGACCTGGGCGTCGAGGCGAACCTGGTGGAGAAAGCGGGCACTTGGTTTTCCTACGGAGAGGCCAGGATCGGCCAGGGCAGGGAGAACGCCAAGGAATTTCTCAAGAGCCACCCGGAAGTGGCCGGCGACCTGGAGACGAAACTGCTCGTTCATTACGGCTTAAGAAAGGAATAAACGTGCTGTCAAAAGAGACGCGAAGCGCATTCCTGGAGTTCTTTGCAGCCCACGGGCATACGATTGTTGCCAGCTCTTCTCTTGTTCCGGAAAAAGATCCCAGCCTGCTCTTCGTCAATGCGGGCATGGTACAGTTCAAGAACGTGTTCCTCGGCCTCGAGAAGCGGTCGTATGTGCGGGCCGCAAGCTCGCAGAAGTGCGTGCGGGCAGGGGGCAAGCACAACGATCTGGGCAATGTGGGCAAGACCCTGAGACACCACACCTTCTTCGAAATGCTGGGCAACTTCTCTTTCGGAGACTACTTCAAGAAGGACGCGATCGCGTATGCCTGGGAGTTTTTGAGAAAGACGCTCAACCTCGACGAGCAATGTCTCTGGGTCACCATCTTCAGGGAGGACGATGACGCGGAGGAGCTGTGGAAGGCGGTAGGGGTATCGCCGTCACGGATCGTGAGGCTCGGGGAGAAGGACAACTTCTGGTCCATGGGGGATGAAGGGCCGTGCGGTCCATGCTCGGAGATTATCTACGATTTGGGCCCCCAGGTAGGGTGCAGGCAGCCGACCTGCGCGGTGGGGTGCGACTGCGACAGGTACCTGGAGATATGGAACCTGGTATTCATGGAATACGAGCGCACCCGGAGCGGGGAGATGCTGAAGCTGCCCAACCCTTCCATCGACACGGGTATGGGGCTCGAGCGCATAGTCTCCGTACTCGAAGGGAGGGTAGGCAACTACGAGACCGACCTCTTTATGCCGCTGCTCAGACGCCTGGAAGAGATTTCCGGTGAGGTCTACGGGGAGGGAGGGGCGGTCGATACCGCCTTCCGCGTCATCGCCGACCACGTGCGCGGCGCGACCTTTATCATTAACGACGGTGTCCTGCCCGGGAGGGAGGGGCGGGGCTACGTGCTCCGCAGGATCCTGCGGCGCAGCCTGCGCTATGGGAAAAAGATAGGCATCGAGAAAGACTTCGTCTCCGACCTCTCGAAGGTGGTCGTCGATATGATGGGCGACATCTACCCGGAAATAAAGAACAATTACCCTTTCATCCTGTCCATCCTCAAGGGCGAGGAAGAGCGCTTTCTCGAAACGCTCAACGTGGGCATGCGCCTCTATGAGGACGTGAAGAGAGAGAGCGTGGCGAGGGGAGAGAAGGTGATCCCCGGGGACGTGGTCTACAGGCTCTACGATACCTTCGGTTTTCCCGTCGACATCACCGATGAGATGGCCCGGGAAGACGGCCTGCTGCTCGA
Organism: uncultured delta proteobacterium; assembly: GCA_963729685.1. GTDB lineage: Bacteria > Desulfobacterota > Syntrophorhabdia > Syntrophorhabdales > WCHB1-27 > BOG-1155. Next base: position 41,377 of record CAVSOX010000006.1, read on the forward strand.
TATGGCGGGTTTCGAGACGGCCCTCAATGAGCAAAAAGAGCGGTCGAGGACCGACCGCCGCATGAAAAAGGAGGGGCTCGGCCAGGAGTCCGGCGGGGTAGCGGCAGGGGATTTGCGGAATATCTTTGCCGGGTACGACACGCTCGAGTCCGACGCCGCGATTATGGCTATCCTGAAGGAGGGGCAGCCCGTCGAGGTAATTAGGGAGGGAGAGGACGGCCACATCTTCTTCGACAAAACACCCTTCTACGGTGAGGCCGGAGGGCAGACAAGCGATGACGGCATCATGGAGTGGGATGGCGCGGTCGGGAGCGTCGGCAATGTGGTCAAGGCTGAAGGAAGACCTTTTCTCTCACGGCGTCCGGGTGGAGAAGGGCGCGTTCAGGACCGGCCAACCCGTGCACCTGACGGTGGACAGGGAGAAGAGAAGGGCGGTGGCAAGAAACCACAGCGCAACCCATCTCCTCCAGTTCGCCCTGAAAGCCGTGCTGGGCGACCACGTTAAGCAATCGGGCTCCCTTGTCGAGCGCGACAGGCTGAGGTTCGATTTCACCCATTTTCAGGGCCTCAGCAAAGAAGAGATCGCCAGGGTCGAGGACATCGCCAACGAAAAGATACTCGACATGGTCGAGGTGAAGACAGAGGTGAAGAGCCGGGAAGACGCGATCAGGGAAGGGGCGACCGCCCTTTTTGAGGAGAAATACGGCGAGACGGTCCGGGTCGTGTCGATGGGCGGATTCAGCAGGGAGCTGTGCGGCGGCACCCACGTGAAAAACACCGGAGAGATCGGCAGCCTCGAAATCATCAGCGAAAGCTCCCTCGCGTCGGGCGTACGGAGAATAGAGGCGGTCACGGGCAAGGGCGCGGTGGCCTATCGGAGAAAGATCGAGGGCGTGGCACGGGCCGTCAGCCGGGACTTGAAGACCGATATCGAGGGCCTTGCGGCGCGGGTAGCGGCGCTCCTCGAGGAGGTGGCAAGCCGGGAGAAGGAAATAGGACGCCTGAGAGACGAGATGATGCGGCAGCGGGTCGAGGAGGCGATTAAGGCCGGCCACCGGAAAGACGGCGCCACGATCGTCTCCATGTTCATGCCGGACGGGAGCGCCGACGACTTGAGGAAAGCGGCCGATATTATCCGCGACAGGCTGAGAAGCTGCGTGGTGGTCGTGGGCACCAGGGACGAGACAAAAGGACTGATCGTGGCAGCCGTCACGAAGGACCTTGTCAACGCCTTTAACGCGGGGCAGATCATCAAGTCGATCACGGAGAAATACCACGGCAAGGGCGGGGGCAACCCCCAGATGGCCCAGGGCGGGGTCCCGGCCGACGCGGCTATCGAGGCATTGAGTTACGTGAACGAGCTGCTGGCTGTCTGATGTCGTTATCCAGGCGTCGGCGCGCGGAGGGGAGGGATCTTATAACGTGACGCAAAGCGCTGCCTTCTTCAATCTCTACAACCATAACTTCGTCCGAATTGCTGCCGCGATACCCCGGGTGGCCGTTGCCAACCCCGCGTTCAATGCAGAGCAGACGATCTCTTTGATGGAAGAGGCTCACCGGCGCAAAGCCCTCCTCGTGGCCTTCCCCGAGCTGGGGCTTTCAGGGTATTCGTGCGACGACCTGTTTCACCAGCAGGCCCTTCTCGACGGCAGCCGGGACGCCCTCGAAGCGGTTTTGGAGGCGTCCACGCATATCCCGGTCATCACGGTCGTGGGCTTGCCGCTGGCGGTCAGGGACCTGCTCTTCAACTGCGCGGTCGTCCTCTACGGGGGAAAGCTCCTCGGGGTCGCCCCCAAGACCTACCTGCCCAATTACCGTGAATACTACGAGCTGCGGTATTTCGCCCCGGCGGATGTCAGTCTTGCCGACCGTCTCGACCTCCTCGGCCAGAAGGACGTGCCCTTCGGGAACACGCTGCTTTTCGAGGTGGAAGAGCAGCCGGCCTTTCGGTTCTTCGTCGAGGTGTGCGAGGACCTCTGGGTGCCGGTCCCCCCTTCCTCCTACGCCGCCCTCGCGGGGGCGACCGTGCTCGTCAACCTCTCGGGCTCGAACATCACCGTGGGAAAGGCCGCATACCGGCGGCAGCTCGTGGCAAACCAGTCGGCCCGCTGCATCGCTGCCTATCTTTATACGGCCGCGGGCTTCGGCGAGTCGACGACAGACCTCGCATGGGACGGGCAGGGGCTGATATACGAGAACGGCACAAAGCTTGCGGAGTCAAAGCGCTTCTCGTACGATGCGCAGCTCGTGACCGGCGACGTCGATCTCGACCGGTTGAGCCAGGACCGGATGAGGCAGGGGAGCTTCGGCCAGTCCATACACCGCCACAGGCGCGACCTCGCCGACTTTTCCTCCATCGTTGTCAATGCAGCCATCCCCCGTGACGAGACGCTTCTGCCTGAGCGGACTTACGAGCGATTCCCTTTTGTGCCGAGCGACGTCGAGGGGCAGGACCGCAGGTGCCGCGAAGTCTACGAGATCCAGGTGCAGGGACTCGCAAAGCGCCTGCAATTCACGAAGGTCGACAAGGTGGTGATCGGCGTCTCGGGCGGGCTCGACTCCACCCAGGCCCTCATCGTTGCCGTCCGGGCCATGGACATCATGAAGCTTCCCAGGACCAACGTCCTCGGGTGCCTGATGCCGGGGTTCGCGTCGAGCAGCCGCACCATGAGCCAGGCGCGGAGACTTCTCGATGCCCTCGGCTGCACCCGTGAGGAGATCGATATACGCCCCTCCTGCCTCCAGATGTTCAAGGACATCGGCCACCCCTACGCGTCGGGGGAGCCGGTCTATGACATCACCTTTGAAAACGTGCAGGCGGGCGAGCGGACAAGCCACCTTTTCCGCCTCGCGAACCTGAGGAACGGACTGGTAGTGGGGACGAGCGACCTTTCCGAGCTTGCGCTGGGTTGGAGCACCTACGGCGTGGGCGACCACATGGCGCACTATCACGTGAATTCGAGCGTGCCGAAGACGCTGATCCAATACCTGATACGGTGGGTGGCGAGAAATGCCTTCTTCGGGCCGGAGGCGAGCGTTGCCCTGGCCGATGTGCTCGATACGGTGATAAGCCCCGAGCTTGTGCCGGGCGCAAGCAATGATGCGCCGGAACAATGCTCCGAAGACGTGCTCGGCCCCTTCGGGTTGCAGGATTTCACGCTCTATTATGTGCTTCGCTTTGGGTTCCCCCCGCCGAAGGTGGCCTTTCTTTCGTGGACCGCCTGGCATGACAGGGCTTCCGGCCTCTGGCCCGACGTCCCCGAAGAAAAGCGGAAGGGCTACACCATCGGCGAGATCAAGCAATGGCTGTCCGTGTTTATCGAGCGCTTTTTCGGGTTCAGCCAGTATAAGCGGAGCTGCATAGCCAACGGGCCGAAGGTGGGTTCCGGCGGCTCGCTCTCCCCCCGGGGAGACTGGCGCGCGCCGAGCGACAGCGATGCGGCCGCGTGGCGGGCATTGTTGTCCCGGATCCCGGATGAGGACCCCCGGTAATGCGGCGGCCGGGCTGCCTCCTTTTCCTGTGAGCCGGGGCAGATAAGGTGGCCGGCTATCAGAGGGCCTTTCGCCCGGCCCTTTTACCTATGATCCCTTCGCAAAAAGGGCGAAAGACAAGAAAGGCGTATATAATAACGATATGGTGCCTCAGTTTCCTTCATTCAAGCCGATAGACATCGAGGACCGGGACCTGATCCATGACATCCTCAGGAGGTACGGACCCGAGACATCGGAGCTCACCTTTACCAACATGTTCATCTGGAGGGCACACTTCGGTTTCGAGTGGTCTCTCTACCGTGATTGGCTGCTCGTGGTCGGGGCAAATTCCGGGAACGGCGTGCAGGCCCTCCCCCCCATAGGGCCGCCGTCGCGGTCGGAGGTGACCCGCATGCTCCTCGGGTGGCTGCGGGACGAGAGACACATAGCCGAGCCGGCCATCGACAGGGCGGACGCGAGGCTCGCCTCCGAGCTGGAAGGAAGCGCCGATTTTCTGATCGAGCCGGTGAGGGACCACTTTGATTACGTCTACCTGGCCGAGGACCTGATCGCCCTTTCCGGTAAGGCCTACCGCGCAAAACGGAACCACCTGAACTACCTGCTTCGCTCGTACCCCATGGTGTATGAGCCGATTACCGAGGCGCATGTCGACGCCTGTCTCGGCGTGGCCGAATGCTGGTGCGTCTTCCGGCGGTGCGAGGAAGACCTGAACCTGCTCGGTGAATGGGACGCGACACGCGAAGCCCTGAGACACTTGAGGCGCTTGCAGATAGAAGGAGGGGTGATACTGATCGACGGCAAGGTCGAGGCCTTTAGCCTGGGCGAACGGCTCAATCAGGAGACCGCGGTGGTCCATATCGAAAAGGCGAATACGGAGATCCGCGGCCTCTACGCCGCCATAAACCAACAGTTCTGCGAGAAGCAGTGGTCGGATATGCGCTTCATCAACCGGGAGCAGGACCTGGGAGAGCCCGGCTTGAGAGAGGCAAAGCTTTCGTACAACCCGGACCATCTGGTGGAGAAATTCAGGATACGGCCGGCGACGTAAACATCGAAGGATCGTTTTTTCAGGTTTTCGGTTTTTTCCCCAGCTTCCTTTCGACCGATTCGATTTTCGCGTTGATCCTGCCGCCCTTTCCCTTCCTGATGTCGAGCTTGATCGTTGCGTAGACCCTGCCGCAGTCCGGATCGAGCTCCCGGTAGGCATCGGCGACCACCTTGAGCGCCCCGTCGACGTCGGCCGTTTCGACTATGGTCCCCATCGGGGTGAGCCGGTAGTCGAGGTCCCGCCGATCGATCATGGCAATGACCCTCGCCACATAGGTGCTCACGCTCTCCCCCTTATCCGTCGGGAACATGGCAAACTCCATCAAAACCGACATAAGACCCTCCTTTGTAAAAAGTACCGGATCATAAAGGACGTATCACACTTATTACCGGTTTTCGCTACTCGACCCTTCCGAAATAGAATCTCCTGTCGTGCAGGGTAAACGCTTTCTCCTCGAGGGCCCGGAGACCGAGACCGAATATCTGGGAGAATGTCCTGATGGCCACGATGTCCCCGGTCTCCGCCGCCTCGATGAACCGCTCGCCCCCCAGGGAGAGCATGACGTGATTGACCGAACCCACCTCTCCCCGCTGGGAAAGGAATATCAGGTCCCCCGGCCTCAAGGAACTGCCCGGGATAGCCGTTGCCGTCGCCCACTGGTCCTGGGCATCCCGGGGCACGTCGAGGTGGAGGGCGCGGAAGACGAGGTTGATGAGGGCGGAGCAGTCGACACCCATGACAGGACCGCGGGACCACGGCATGGGCATGCTCCTTCCGCCCCAGAGGTAGGCTGCGCCGAGAAAGAGCCGGGCCGTCTTGACCACACCGGCCCCCCTCTCCCGGACGGGCGGACCGTCGGCGCATCTGGCGATATCCGTCTTCGGCACCCAGCCGATCTGCCTGCCGTCCGCGATTACCTCGATAAAGCCCTTTGCCTCTCCGCCGAAAGAGAGTCTTGTGCCCAGGGAGAGGGGAAAGACGGTGCGTCCGGCCGCGGACGGAATGGTGCGGACGACCGTAAAGCCTTTCTTTACCACGCCGTCGTACTGCCCCGGCCCTTCCGTCTCCGCGACGTCCTTTTTCCGTACCCATCCGGGGTAACCCTGCCATCCGCCGGGTGTAGACTTCTGCTGTTCCAACGCATCGACCCGCAGCCAGCCCGCGGTTTCCTCCCTCACGAGGAGGACTTCGTGAAAGAGCACCTGGCTCTCCTGCATCTCATCGTGGATGTTGAGCGGCTGGGCCTCTATCGGCCTCCTTCTCAAATCGGCGACGGGTACCGTTACCCTCACGTAGTCTGCCACGGCCTTCTCCCTTTAAGGGTTCCCCTCTTCCTGCGCCGGCAGCGCCCCCACGGGCTCTGTCGCCGCATCCTCGTAATCCTCTATCACGATCCCTCTTTTCACCATGATATCGTAGATCAGCCGGGCCCGCTTTTTCACGTAGCGCGAATCGCCGTTCACCGCATACCTCCTCGGGTTTGGGAGAACCGCGGCCAGCCGGGCCGCCTCTTCGGGAGAAAGGAGCGACGAAGACTTGCCAAAATAATGGAGGGAAGCGGCCTCGACCCCGAAAATGGCCTCACCCCATTCGGCCACATTGAGATAGAGCTCGAGGAACCGTCTTTTTGAGAGGGTCCTTTCCATCCGCCATGTGATGAGCGCCTCCGCGAGCTTCCGGAGCGGGTTCCGGGACGGCGAAAGATATAAATTCTTGACCAACTGCTGGCTGATGGTGCTGCCTCCACGCGTAAACCTGCCCTCCTTGAGGTCTTTTTCCACCGCCTTCTCTATGGCATCCAGGTCAAAACCCCGGTGCGACCAGAACTTATCGTCTTCGGCGATGATCACCGCTTTTGCCGCATAGGGCGAAATATGAGAGAAGCTGACCCATTTCTGTTGGATCCTGACCTTCTTGCCTTTGGATCGCCATTCCCATTCCCTGTATTCCATGAACGCGGTCTTGCGGGGATTGACTCTCTTCAGCTTCGATACGTCAGGGTAGACTGAATAATAGGCGATAGCCGCGAGGGCCGACACCACGAGGAGAACGAAAAGGGAGGTGAATATCTTCAATGATCAGCCTTCCGAGGGTTTCGCTTACCAGGCATGATGCACAATTCGACCCCAACGGGTCGGGGAATGCTTGTCAATTGCAGGCAGCTCGTGTGAGACGAAAAGGGCGTCGCCTATTCTTCCATTTCTGCGAGGGCGACCTCGGCCGCGAACTGCACGCCTCCGTCCTCATCGTCGAGAGCCGCGATGAGGTGACGGGCAGCCCTCTCATCCCCTACCTTGCCGAGGGTCCACGCAGCCCAGCGCCGAATGCTGCGATCTTTATCGGTGAGCGATTCGATCAGGGCGGGTACCGCCTGTTTGCCTATCCGTGAGAGTGCGAGGGCCGCACCCTCGCGGACGTATCTCGCCTCGTCCTTCAGGCCCGCGATCAGGGCGCCTGTGGCCTTTTTGTCCCCGATCTCGCCGAGGGCATTTGCGGCCCCCCAGCGGACGCCCCAATCCTTATCCTGAAGGGCGGCGATGAGCGCATCGACGGCCCTCTTGTCCTGCAGTTCTCCGAGGGCGTTGACCGCCTCTTCCCTCACATATTTATTCGGATCGCCCAATGCCTCTATCAGGGGGTCTATCGCCCTTTTATCTTTGATGTCGCCGAGGGCCGCGACCGCCCCTTCCCGCACGTACGTGTTCTCATCCTTGAGCGCCCGGCACAACGCATCGAGGACGGAGCTATCCTTGGTCTGGCCCATAATATGGGTGACCCTCCATCTGATATCCCAGTCCTCGGCGCGAAGAAGCGTGAGGAGGTCGGGGAGCGCAATCGGGCCGAGACGTCCGAGGGCCTCCTCCGCGGCGCGCCTCATCGATTCATCGTGGTCCTGCAAGGCGCGGACGAGCGGTTGGACCACGCCGGGATCTTTGATCTTGCCGAGGGCCGCGACCGCCCCTTCCCGGACGTATCTGTCCTTGTCACTCACCGCCAGGATGAGCGGCTCCACCGCCGTCTTGTGGCCGATCTCGCCCAGGGCCCACACCGCCGCCTCCCTCACATACTCCTCTTCGTCCTTGAGCGCCCCGAGAAGCGGCTTCACGGCCCTTATCCGTTTCAGCCTCCCCAGGGCCTCTGCCGCCTTGAAGCGCGCCTCCCAGTCGGGAGACCCGAGGTCCTGAAGCAGCTGGTCCATCTCGTGTTGGGTCCGCGGCATCGCATTTTCCTCGCATATCTTTCTATCACAGAATGGTGTTGATGAAAACAGAATTTATTGAGGCTCCATGAAAAGGCCCACCCCTCATTAATCTATTCCGTTGCTATATCTTCCGGACCCCGGACCGGTTCATGGGGGCAACCGTGCACGAACAACTCAAAAAAAGGCGCCTTTTTGCATTGTTTGCTGCTTTTTACCCTCTTTTTACCTCTTTTGTGCACGGATTGTTCACTCACCTTCTCACCACCCCTTTCCTGATTCCCTTCTCGGACAGGGCTTTTGGAAGGGGGGTTTACGATTGTGCACGAAAGTTGACGGTTTCAGGGGGGGGGGGTGAAGTAAGTGCTGAATTCT
>CAVSOX010000007.1:0-242999 GCA_963729685.1 uncultured delta proteobacterium
GTTTCCATCGCCTCATGGACCGGCCTATCCCGCTGTAACTGGCATTCGGTCATCTCTTCCCAGGACATGTCAAGCTGTCTCATCCACTCAATTTCCCAGACTCAAGTCTTACCATTTTCTTCCCAATTTCAGAGAATTCAGAGCTTCCCTGCTTCCTGATCCGCTCTGCGGTTGTCCCGCACTTGGTAAGAAATTGGGAAGACTTCTTGTTTCATATCCGCGTCACCCAGGATGGAATAAGATTCAAGGTCATGCGTATCGCTATCCCAGTCCCGATCATCCCCAGGCCGTTAGCAAGCCCCGACTGCGCCACCAGGTAACAGACCTGAGAGGGAAGCAGCCCCCATGCCGACGCGTACCCGCCGCCAGATTGCCCAGGTTCAGAACCCCGATAATCCCTTGCATCGTCGTGAGAAGCCCATCAAATACCACGTATAGCCCCATACTGGAGCACGTATATAACCCCGTCGATGAGCCACCGGATAATGTGATTATCGTATCCCAAAACTGATTTACGAAGGTCAGAAGCCAGCTAAAACCCGGAATCCATTAGGCACCCCCACAGATACCGTTACTTTCCGGCATTCGCCTTTAGCAATCCCCCGGCCCCCGCACATGTATGAGCTTTCCGGCCCGGACAGGCTTTAATGAAGTCGTCAAGAGCTTATCCACTCCGTACAGAAAGGAGGATCGTTCTTGCGGAAGCTGTGACAGAACCGGGAACAGAAGCGCCACGCGCCTTTTCTCCCTGTCCATCCGCGCCGCTGGCACCAGCCGCAGGTTTCGCACCTGTTTCCGTTTTCCATGTTCTACCCCTCCCGAGAACGCAATCCTGACCGCAATGAACCCGCACGCGATCTGTACCACCGCCGACAGAACCCCAACACGGTAGACCCCCATGACGAGAAATCGTAAGTGTGATTACCGAAGACCCCGGCATTGAATGTGTACGTTGAGCTACCACCCGAAGGGACCGACCCGAAGGCCCCACCCACAGGGCAAACAAGCCGCTTGAAGTCACGGACGTTTCAAACGTGGTCCACCGGGTAGCAAAATGCTCGGAGTAGCCCACGGCACAAACACCGCAGATCCCAAAAGGCAGGATCCATGTACGGCTTATCTTGAGGCGTCGCCCCGCTCGTACCGGCAGCCGGAGGCGTGACGTTATCGCCCCGCCAGTGTAGGTTGTCGGCTACGATCTTTGCCGCTTCACCAGCCGGCGTCGTCGTTCCGTCCGGCATAGGCTGAGGAAGAGGCATAGACACCACGACCCCCGTTGCAGGGGGCGCGGCCGTTTGATAGGTCACCGCAGGAGTAGCCGCAGGATTACCGACCGCAGCCCCAGGCATCCCCTTGTTAAGAATGTCTTCCGCCTCATCAGCAGCAGCCGCAGCAGCCGCGTTATTCGCCGCAAGGTCAGTGTTCAACTTAGACGTGATATCATTCACCGTCCCGGCCACGGGAGGCGGGGGCGGATGGTCTATGACCTGTTCACCCGTGGTGTTCGGCCCACAAAAGGCGATACCGGAGCCGGGAATCACCGCCCAGGTATTGAAGTCGATAAGATATCCGAAGCCGCAAGACACGTTCCCGGCTGAATCCCCGGCGCTTTCCCTCGCATAGCTGTACCCGCCTACCCCGGAGTACCACAGTTTCCCCAGTCCCCAGCGTCCGAATAGCTGTTATAGATTTTCCACGTGCTGTAAGGCGCACCGTGCCGCCCTTGAATGACGGCCAAGCTCGAAGCGTCAGCCGACCCGTTACAAAGACTTTCGGCCCCCCGGTCCAGACACTCGCTTTACCGATCCCCCCGTTATAGCGGGATATCCCCGCCGTTGCTATCCACGTCCTTATTGCATCCACACCCGAATTGAAAGCCGGTTCAGCGATCACCATGGCCGCGATCACGGCCGACCCGAGCAGCCCGCGCATGGTAGTGGTAAGAGCGATGTTCGCAACCTCGGTTATTCCCGCCCGCGTCACCGTCGCTTGAATCACCCGCGTTGCCCCGGAGTACCACCCAGGCCCGAACCCAAGCAGCCCCACCGTCCCGCTCATCGCTTGACCGAACGTCAGAGACGGCACAGCCACCATGACCAGGAGCACCACCGCGCACAGCTTTCTCTTCATCGCAGCACCCCCAGGTATATAGCCAGATTCTTTACAATGCCGACCAGGATAACCACGGCCAGCAGACCAAGCCCTAACGCCCACCGCCGAATCTTATTGAAGTTCATGGCTCACATCCTCTTCAGCACTTTGGATATCAGGAGAAGGCCCCCACAGCCGCTATGACCGGCACCAGGAGCGCACCGTAAGACAACAACTGTTCGAGCAGGGCCGACGCATCCACACCGGGCGGAATCCCTATCATGAGAACCACCGCCCGCCCGCAGCCAGGGCAAACGCGAGAACGGTGCAGATACCGGCGAGAAAGGACAGGAGCCGCCCGCCGTTTGACCCCTCTTCACACGTCATAGAGGCACCAGACAAGGCCACATCCCCGGCCACTGTCACCGTCACAGCACCGGAGGCGTCTGCAACGCATTCAACCTGATATGAAGCCGACCCGGGAGACGCGGGACCGCATAAGACACCTTGCCCGCGCCCCCGTAAATATCGCCCACGGAGTCACCGGAGCTTGACAGCGTGAGCGTACAGCGTCTTGTGCCCCAGGAGAAGGCCCCCTTGAATAACGGGACTCAGGGCAGCGTCAGACGGTCCCGGCTACCAGCCCGCACGCCAGCAGCCCGAAGACGAACACACCGAGCTTTCCCATCTTCCCGAGGATACCGAGAACCACGGATATAATCATGCCCGCGATCCAGCCGACCAGGACAAGACCGGCACCCGTACCCGAACCAATTCACGTTGAACGAGATCATAGGTCACCCGGCATTTTAAGGTCCGAGCTCTTCCCAATGCCCCGCGCTGCATAGGTCCGCTTGTTAAGCTCTTTCTGGTAACGGTCCCTTGCGTACTTCTGGAAATCGCCTTCGAAGTCTATGTCTTCATGCTGTGACTCATGATCGCCGGTCAGCATCGCCGAGGATACCGGCCCCGACAGCCACGACCAGAACGCCCACCATTGCGATGCAGCACGTATAAACGTCGATTTTCAGCCCTGTAAGCGGACCGGTCACCGCGCTAAAAATGTCTCCTATGTCCATGATTGCCCCCTCAATGAAAATCGGGCCGGAACCAGTAGCGCGAACCACCAGCCCCGGCCCTCGTCATTCAGCCCCGCCTATACGCGGTTGATGACGTGCTTCACGACCTTGTACCCGAGCATCGCGACCGGAATCCCGATACCCACGATCAAAAGCGCCGTCGTATTCGTGGAAGCCGTGGTCACGGCCGTTGTAGCCGCGCTCCACACGTCATCCGTCGCCATCGCAGCCGCAGGAGCACCCAGGACAGCCGCCACTCCGAGACCCCTCATAAGACCCTTCTTCATTTTCCGATACCTTCTTTAGTTGAAATTCGCGCGAGCGAAAGCCCGGCGTTGTTACCGCGTAAACATCCTCACCAGGAGGCCAAGCCCCGCGATAATCAGGCAGACCCCCACAATACCGGACGCAGCCGTGCCCGCGTCGGTAGTGATACCCGCGAAGGATGCAGACGTTATAAGAGGCGTCCAATCCGCGCGAGCGACCCCGGCCGCAGCCGCCGTACCGAGTCCCGCCACAGAGCAGCGAAACCTAACCGCTTCACGATTCCATCACCTCCCTTGATCTGTCTCGATCACCGTGACCGACAGCCCCGCGCCCTGAGCATTGCCCTGGAAATCCCTCTTCAGGTATGCCATGGACCTCACCGGCCATTTCACTTTCTGACCCATCTCGACCTTAAGCCCGCCGAGCACCTTCACGTCTTGCAACTCAGGCTTTGACCCGGCCGGATTCTGCAACACCGTCACCGTCCGGTAACGCTCTTCCGGCTTGCCGTCCCGCTTGATGCTCTTTTCCTCGACATACGTAACCGTTCCTTCTAAGACTGAAAGCATTGACGCACCCCCTTAAAGATTTGATTTTGCTCCGAAAGGAGCCTATCCCACACGGCCGAGCAGTCCCAGCCGATGAAACCCCTCTGTCTTGCCCATTTCCACGTAAACCCCCAACTCTTGATCTTCCGCTCGTAGTACTTCCGGACGATCCGCAGCACCTTACGGACCTCGAATTCTTTGCATTTAAGAACGATCTTTCCGACTTCCCGCAAGATGCTCCGTCGTCGATCCCCACCAGCGGCCAACGTCCTTGTATTCGTCGGGAACCTTCTTTTGGTCCGCTTTCTTCAGGTAGGAGAAGAGGTAACGAAGCAGCCTGTTCTTGTCCCCGTCTATCCCCTCGACCCTTGTCCCCGCGCACAGGTGCTTAAGTCCCCGGACCCGACGATGTTGAACCAGCGGGTAGCGACCTCATCCTTCGGGACAAAACCCGAGACGAGAATGTGGAAATGAGGAGCGCCCCTTTTCTGGAACTCAAGTACCCAGGAGTACGAGCAATTAAGCCGCCTCAAGTACTGCAAGAAACTGTTCAACTGCTTTTTCACGGCCTTCCCATCGGCGCTATACTCGCGCGGATAGGTGAGCGTAATAAGCCCGACCCATTCACAACTGGAATTCTTGACCATGAGCATGAACCTCCTTATGCTGGCCCTTGACCAACTCGTGATCTCGCCCCGCAAGCCGCCGCCGGGCTTGCCCGGCACCAGCCTGTCCTGAAACTTCACCACCAAATCTTTCTTGTACTGGACCACCTGAACGCGGGAAACCGGGTTGCTGAACGTTGGCTTCAGGATCATAAAACCTCACCCGTTTTTTGCCGCCAGCGTACCCGCAGAGACTATTCACTGGCCTTTTCTCCCTTTCTGCCTTGCTCCACGGCCTACAAATGAAAAAACGCCCGCAGTCCGTAGATTTAGGGCGTGTTGACGTTCTCAGTTCTATTTCGTTTCTACATAGGGAAAGACGCGACCGAAGGCGCGAGCTTAAGCCGGTTCCGTTCCTGTCCGGACTATAAGCCAGTGACAGTCTGGTGACAGTGTTTAGAGGGGGGTTAGATTTGTAAGTGCTTGAAAGTAATGGAGAAAATAAAAGCCGACGCGGGGATTTGAACCCCGGACCTAGTGATTACGAATCACTTGCTCTACCACTGAGCTACGTCGGCATTCGTGACTTGTGCCTCTCGGACAGCGGTGCGACCTCTTATTATACAGGTTTTTCTTCGGCTTTTTCCAGTTTTTCTTTCTTGCTTTCTTCTTTGGTCGCGCTTAACCCCACGCCTTGTTCCTTACCCGCGTCGAGCACCTCCCTGACCTTATGGAGGAGCTGGCTCGGTGAGAGCGGCTTGGAGACCCAATCTACCGCGCCCTTGCGGATGCCTTTTTCGAAGACCACGTCATTGGTATATCCGCTCATGAAAAGGGCCTTTATATCCTTCTTCATGGCCCTGATTTTCCGGTAGGCCTCCTTTCCGTTCATGACGGGCATGACGACGTCGAAAACCAGGAGATCTATCTTGTCCCTATGACTCTTGAATTTCTCGACTGCGTCTGCTCCGTCGACGGCCTCTATCACGGTGTATCCCAATAGTCCGAGTATGTCGCAGGACATCCTGCGAATGTCGTCGTTGTCTTCCGCGAAAAGAATAGTCTCGGCGCCTCCGGGCACGTCAGGGGGAGCCGGTCTCAAATCCGCGGCCTGGGCTTTTGCCACCGGCAGGTAGATGCGGAAGGTCGTCCCTATGCCCTCCTCGCTGTAAACGGTGATATACCCGCCGTGCTGCTTCACGATGCCGTAGACAATGGAAAGGCCGAGGCCCGTTCCTTTCCCCACTTCCTTCGTCGTGAAGAAGGGCTCGAAGATCTTCTCCTTCGTCTTTCCGCTCATGCCTGTGCCGGTATCCGTGACGGAGATGAGGGCATATTTCCCGAGTTCGCCGTATCCATGGAATCTCCTGAACGTTTGATCGATCCTCGTGGATGCCGTCTCTATCTTGAGGACCCCACCTTTCGGCATGGCATCCCGCGCGTTTGTCACCAGGTTCATGAGTACCTGGCTGATCTGCGTCATATCGGCCATGACGGTGACGTCCTCGCCGAGGGTGATCGTGAGCTCCGTATCTTCGGGCAGGAGCCGGCGAAAAAGCATCGAAGCATCTTTCACGAGGTCGGCGACCGTGTGGGGCTTGAGCTCCATCACCTGTTTTCTGCCGAACGTGAGAAGGCTTTGAGTGAGACTGGCTGCCTTCCCCGTAGAAGCGAGTATGTGGTCCACGTAGGCCAGGAGCGGATCATCCGGACTCATCTTCATCTGCAGGAGGTTGCCGTAGCCCATGAGCGTCGTCAGGATATTGTTGAAGTCGTGGGCGACGCCGGCCGCCAGCGTGCCGATGGCCTCCATCTTCTGGGCCTGGAGGAGTTGAGATTCGAGACTTTTTCGCCCGGTGATATCCCTGAGATAGCCGAGAGTCACGGATTCCCCGCGGTGCGTGGTCTCCGTCGCGAACACCTCGATGAACACCACGTCGCCGTTCGTCTTCACGCCCTTGAACTCGTACGGGTCGGGCGTCTCTTCGCTCTTTTGCCTGCGCCTGTTGTTCATCTCGATGACCCTCTCGCGGTCATCCTCGTGCACCGTAATGTCCACCGGTTTGCCCAGCACCTCTTCGGGGCTGTTGAAGCCGAAAATCTGAAGGTATTTCCTGTTGACATAGAGATGCTTCCGGTCCTTCAGGATGGCAATGCCGTCGTTGGAGCTTTCTATGGCGGTCCTGTAGCGCTCCTCTGATTCCCGCAGCTCTCTTTCAACGCGCTTGAAGTCCGTGAGGTCCCTTATCGATTCGATGGCGCCGATGATCTTCCCGTCGCCGTCAAGGAGGGGGGATGCCTTTACCGACCGGTACGAGCCGGCTCCCGGCGAGCCCGGGGGTATGGAGACTTCGGCGAAGAACGAGTCATCCTCTTTGCGAATGGACTCGACATATTTCTTGGTCCCTTCGTCGTCCTCGAATATCAGGTCGATCACGAGGGGCCGGCGTTCTCCACAGATGGGAACAGCATAGGCGTGGTCGCCCTTTCCGAGCACCTCCTCCTTCCTGACGCCTGTCATCTTCTCCATCGCTTTATTCCATGCGATCACGTTGCGCCGGTTGTCGATGACCAGGGTGGCGTCCGGAAGAAACTCGATGATGTCGAGGAGCTGTTGGTGGGCCGCGACCAGCGCCTCTTCCGCCCGTTTGCGCTCCGTAATGTCGTTGCCTATGCCCTCGTAGCAAAGGACGTTCCCGTCAGCGTCGCGGACCACACGGGCGTTGAGAGAAAACCAGACCCTGGCCCCGTCTTTCCTGTAGAACTGCGCTTCATACTGCTCGATAAAGCCGTTTTTCTCGATGATTTCCCTGAACCTTTTGCGGTCTTCGGGGTCGACGTACAGGCAATTCCCGATGTCGGTGACTCCCGCCAACAATTCCTCAGGAGATTCATAACCGGCTATCCGGGCAAGGGCAGGGTTTGCGGTGAGGAAAAGCCCTTCCGGTGTGGTCTGGAATATCCCTTCGACGGCATTCTCGAAAATGTTCCGGTATTTTTCCTCACCCTGCCGGAGCGCTTCCTCGGCCAGCGCGGTGTGGGCCTCCCTTTGTTCCAGTCTTGCCGCCATCGCGTCGAAAGCTCTCGTCACCTCCCCGAGCTCATCGCGCCAGTGGGCCAGCCCGGTGCGCGCCGTGAGGTCGCCCTGCCCCAGCCGCCGTGAGGCGTCCGCGAGGGCATTCAGTCTTTTCACGATGAGGCTTCCCCCGAGAAACCACGCCGACACCATCGCCAGGACCATGGCCGAGCAGAGGAAAGCCAGGTTTCTGAGCAGCGTCCGTCTTGCAGGAAAGAGTGCCTTGCTCTCGGGTACGCCGACGCGCACGAAAAGATAGGGATAGGGTGACGCGCTTCCGCCCAGATAGAACCCCTTGTAAGCATAAAGGCGCTTCACCCCTTGAGAGTCGTTGTCGGCGAACATCCCTTCCTCGGGGCGGGCGCTCATGTACGCGATCCTATTGGGGGCATCGGTCTTCCCAACGCGGCCCGCCGCATTGCGCGACAGGTACAGGTAAACATTCCTGTGATCGAATATCGCCAGCACGGAATCTTCGGGCAGCTTTGTTTTTATGAACATTTCCCCATAGCGGTCGAGGTCGAGGTTGGCTGCCACCAGCCCGGTGCAGAGACCGTTCGGGCCGATGACAGGACAGGCGAACGCGAGTACCCGCCGGGGCGACGTTGTTCCGACCGAGTATTCGCCTACAGAAAACTCCCTGGTTTTCAAGACGTTCTGAAAGAGCTTTTCCCGGCGTATGCTGAACGTGGAGGAAAAGGGGGCGCCGGCGAACACCGTCCCATGAGAATCGGCCGCGAAGATGCCGCTATATAACGGGCTCTCCCGGAGCAGGCGGGCGAAGAGCCTGTTGCAGGCGGGGCCGTTCTTCTTCTGCACATCGGGCAGCCTGGCAAGGGTCATGAGAAATTGGCGTGCGCTTTCCACGGAGCGCTCGTGGTCGTACCCCAGGTTGCGTATCACCCTCAGCGAATCGGCCTTTGCCTCTTCTATATTGTGCCACCGGTGTTCCATTCCGGAGTAGAGGATAAGCGCGAGAGCGGGCAACACGGATACCAAGACAAGCAGGAGCAGATGGATCCTTATGGACTTGACAGAGATGACGCTCACATGGTCCTCCCGATAAAACAACTTCCGCCTCTTAGATTCTCACACTCGGACCTCTCTTTGCAAGTGTATAGTGATTTTTGGATGCAGCCGCCTATCCTCGGACGCCGGCTCTTTTGCAGCGCCGGTCGGGTCGAAGGTGGCAGAAGAAGCGAACGAAGGCTCGCGCGCGCCGTAGCGCCGCGGGGTGGAGGGGCTTCACAAGACGCCTTCCTTGTGGTAGCCTTACCGGAGCAAGGGCCGCACCTGCCTCAGGTGTGCCGGTCGTTGCAAAAATAGATCAGATCGGATATCCGGACGAGCGAGAGAGATGGGGAAGCGACTGCGAGAGATATTCGAGAAACTCCTTTCCGCATTCGGGCAGCGTCACTGGTGGCCCGGTGATTCTCCTCTAGAGATCATGGTAGGGGCCGTCCTCACGCAGAATACGTCATGGCGGAACGTGGAAAAGGCGATCGACAACATGAAGGCGGAGGGTCTCCTCGACATGGACGCCCTCCACCTGATAGGGGAGGACCGCCTCGCCGACGTCATCAGACCCGCGGGATTCTATCGCGTGAAATCGAAGCGCCTGAAGGCGCTCATCACGGATGTCCACCTGCGATACGGCTCATCTATCGCGCGTATGCAGCTCACCGCCACGCGGCAGCTTCGGGACCGGTTGCTGTCGGTAAAAGGGGTAGGCCCCGAGACGGCGGACAGCATACTGCTTTACGCGCTCGATCGCCCGGTTTTCGTGGTGGACGCTTATACGAAGCGGTTTCTGAAGAATCACGGCCTCTATGACGGCGGCGGCGATTACCATGACGTGCAGAAGTTTTTCATGGATAACCTTCCGCAGGATACGTATCTCTTTAACGAATTTCACGCGCTTCTTGTCTGTCTTTGCCAGCGGCATTGTAAAAAGAGGCCCGACTGTCCGGCATGTCCTCTCATGGACGAGCGGGCCGCGGGGAATGGAGGCGGGTCCGTCCCTGCGTGAGGGATAAAGGTTTTCACGTGCGCCTTAAAGGCGGGCAAGATAGATGTTTGCAACCCCGCTCAGAACCTATATACTATTATGGGCCGAACGATGAGTGACGGTGGGTGCCGGATGATGAGTAACAAGCGGGGGATTTCGTTCTCCCGATTTTATCGGACCGGGTTTTCGCGATGATAATATGCGTGGTGGACGGGCAGGGCGGGAAGATCGGGAGCATCATTATCGCAAAGCTGAAGGAGCGTTTGAAGGAGGACATAGAGGTGATCGCACTCGGGACGAATTCAGCGGCCACCCAGAGCATGATGAAGGCAAGGGCCAACCGGGGGGCTTCGGGAGAGAACGCGATCGCCGTGACCGTCGGGAAGGCGGATATTATTATCGGCACGATGAATATCCTCATGGCCAATTCCATGCTGGGGGAGCTGACCCCGCGCATGGCGGCCGCGATAACCGAGTCGGCGGCGGCGAAATACGTCCTGCCGGTCACACAGGAAAATGTGGTCGTGGTAGGCAAGGGGGAGCATTCGATTCCACAGATGGTCGGCCTTCTGGTCGATATGATAGAGAAGGAGACAGGCAGATGTGTGAAGTAAAGGTATTCAAGAGGGAAAAGGACGAAGAGGTCCTGCTGCTCAGGGACGTGTATCTGATAGAGGAGGAAGCGGACGGACTGAGGTTCGAGACGATCTTCGGCGAGCAGAAAGTGCTTGAAGCGGAGATCGAGTCGGTATCGCTGACGGAGAATAAGGTGGTGATCAGGGAGAAGGGGCCATCGGCGGCATAGGCGGCACACGTTTTTGGCGCCCGGGAGTCAGACGGCATGTGGGAAGGGTTCCTGAAATCGTTCATCCCCCTCTTTTTTGCCCTCGATGTCCTTGGTGTGCTCCCTCTCTACGCCCGTTTTTCCATAAACCTCGATAAAGCAAAAAGAGACAAGGTACTCCGCGATTCCATCATCACCGCTTTTCTTGTGACGCTTATCTTTGTTGTCCTCGGCAACAAGGTGCTCCTCTATCTGAATATATCGATTCACGATTTTCTGATCGCGGGAGGCGTCGTGCTCTTTATTATCTCGGCGAGGGACCTGGTGGGAGGCGGCCGGGACGACCTGGCCGGGCAGGAAGACCTTTTCGCGGTCGTGCCCCTCGGCGTACCGCTTCTGGCGGGCCCTGCGGTGCTCACGACGTCCCTCATCATATTCAATTCTTTCGGCTTCTTCTATGTCCTCGCCTCCCTGCTGCTCAACCTGTTCATTGCGGGCATGATCTTCAAATACTCACTCACCATTCTCCGGTTCGTCAGCCGCAGGTGGGTGGAGGCGATATCGAAGGTATTTGTCCTGCTCCTCGCGAGCATCGCGATCATGTTCATCCGGACGGGCCTCCAGGGCCTGCGCGCGATGCCATAAGGGAGCGGATCTCTTTCGGCCGGGCCGGCCGCTTGCACAACCCTATTTCGGGGTTATATTGTCTGTAAAGGATAGACCGTGAGAGAGGAGGGCGCCATGGTTGAATTGGAGTTGAATGACGAAGAGGCGAGGGTGCTCCGCAGCGTAATCGAGAACTACACCGCCCATCTTGAGGTCGAAATCCATCGCACGGAAAGGCGGGATTTCAGGGAAGCCCTGGAAAGGAGGGAAAAGGTGCTCCACGACTTGATTCGACGGCTCAGCAAGAGCGTATGACCGTCGAAAAAGGAGAACGAAAAGCCCTGAACACCCTTCGAGCCGCCCGACAGGCTTGAGCCGGAAGAGAAGTGAATCGCATTAAAATCGACACGGGACAGCAATGGGCGGCCTTGAGCGATTCGTGAGTGAAGCGATCAAGCCGGTGGTTGCCACGTGTGACACGGAGCGCATGGCGGCCGGTGGGCCCGGTCTTCCTGCCGAGTTCGTGTGGCGCGGCCGGACGATCACGGTTACCGGCGTGATCCGCGCCTGGCGCGAGACCGGACCGTGCCGCCACGCCAGCGGCGAGTTCTATGTGCGCAAGCACTGGTTTGAGGTGCAGACAACCGCCTTCGGAATAATGACGATCTATTTCGACAGGCAGCCCAGGGGAGGACGAAAGGCCGCGCGATGGTGGCTTTTCAGCGTGCGCGACGCGGACGAGATCGAATGAGCTTCACGCCGTTCCCACGTCGTACGCTATCTCCAGTATCCGGTCGATCCTGAAGGTGCGCTCGCCCTTTCGGAGACAGCAATAAGCCCGGAGACCCTCGAAGACCTTCCCCCTGTACGTCGTCTCTTCTATGGAGATCGGCCGTATGGTGCGGCGCGACCGCGTGTCGTCGGGTCTGAGGTAGAGGATTTCGAGGTTGAGTCCGCGCTTCATGGCGTCTTCGATGAGCCTGCGCTTCTCGTCGATGGACATCCGCTCGTCGGCCTTTCTGTACTGGAACCTCGTGAGGAAATCGGCTACCCGCCAATCCGTGCGGATATGGGCCTTCGTGATCTTCTGGACGAGGGTGATGCCGGCCAGTCTCGTGCAGCGGCTGAGGGCCACGTAGACCTGGCCGTGCGCGAACGCGCCCCGGCCTATGTCGATGACGACCCGCTCAAATGTCTTGCCCTGGCTCTTGTGGATGGTGACCGCCCAGGCGAGGCGGATCGGATACTGGGTGAAGGTCCCCGTCTTTCTGGCGGAGATCCGTTTCGTGGCCTTGTCATACTCGTATTCGAACATCTCCCACGTGCAGGGCGACACGTCGACAAGGGCGCCGTCGGGGAGCGTGACGGCCACCCGGTCTTCCTCGCCCGCCGGTTTGGCGATGTCCGATACCATGCCTATCGTCCCGTTCACCCAGCGGCCCGCCTTGTCGTTGTTGACGAGCATCACCTGGGCGCCTGCCTTGAGGCTCAGGGTTTCCTCCGCGGGCAGGGAGGACCGGTCGAACGCCCCGGTGATAGTGGATCCATACTGACGCAAGGGGCCGGAAAGGGACGCGAGCTTTTCTGCGTTGCAGGCCGCCGCGAGCGCGTTGGTGCTCGTCAGGGTGACGCAAAAAGCGCCGTCAGGGGGGACGATTCCGGGCTGGTGCCGCTCGTTCAGCCTCTCGATGTCGGCGTCGGTGCAGGACCTGTTCCTGATGGCATTGAGGAGGGCGATGAATTCAGGCTCTGTCTGGCGATAGACCTTCTCCAGCTCGATCAGCTCCATGTCGTACGTCGGCTCCTTAAAAACCTGCGCCGAGAAGAAATAGGGTGTTTCATACCGATGCGTGAATATCTCCCTCTCGGGTGTCGTCACCACCGGCGGGAGTTGATAGAGGTCGCCGATGAAGACCATCTGCACGCCCCCGAACCACCGGTTGCGGTGAGGGCCGTTCAATCGCAGAAATTTTTCGACACAATCGAGGAGATCGGCGCGCACCATGGAGACCTCGTCAATGATGATCGTGTCAAACTCCCTGTAGATGTCGCCATCCCGTACCTTCCTGATCTTGTCGGGGGTGACGCTCGGCTTGAAATTGAAGAAGGAGTGGATCGTCTGACCCTGGACGTTGAGGGCGGCCACGCCCGTGGGCGCGAGTACCGCAACCTCCTTGCGGGTGGTACTTCGAAAGAGGTCGAGGAGGGTCGACTTCCCCGTGCCTGCCTTCCCGGTGATGAATAGGTGGTGGTTCGAGTGTTCCATGAGGTCGAGGGCGCGGCTGAAGTCGGCGTTGATGTCGAGAGGGGTTTTTCTCATCTTCGGCTTTTTCGTCCCGCGGCCCGGAGGTAAAGCCTTTCGCGGATCCGGCTCCCACACCGTAACACAAACGCTCCTTGACCGCAAGCTTCGACGTGTTTTTGGAAGTTTTCTGCGAGGTCGGGTGTTAATGGACTGTCGTCCCGGCGGGCTTCGGTGGCCGATCGCCGCCTTCCGGGCAATCGAAGGGTGATACCCCCGGCGAGGTGGCGTCCTTTGCCGCTCCCGGCCTCCTACTGCATGGCGACGAGGCCGTCGGCATCGTCAAAAAAGGTGATGCCCAGCAGGTACCACTCGGTCGTGGGCTTATAGAAGAAGAATTCCCAGACCGTCGGCACTACCTCTGATTTGAGCAGGTAGACCAGCCGCAGGACCGATCCGCCGAACTTCTCCTCGCGGATCAGGTCGTATCCGAGGATTTTCCCGTAGTCCGCCAGGGCGCCTTTCGTCTGCTCCTTGAGCATGTCTGTCTCCTCGGGCCTCAATTTGGGCACGGGGGAACCGACAAATAGCTGCTTGTAGGCCTCCGGCATCTTGTCCTGCATCAACAGGCGGAAAAATCCTTCCGTCGCTACCTTGGGCGACTTCTCCTGAGCCGGCGACGCCGAAACGAAGACAAGGATGAGAATGGCTGCAAAAATGGCTGTTTTCATGGCTCTCCTCATTGGTAAAGTAGAATGGACCAGGTCTTACCGCCCCCTTTTTCGGGTGCCGCTCGTGGGTGCAGCGCACACCTTTTCGAGTCTCTCTAGTTAATAAGGCGTAATTGCGGACGGTGCAAGCATATTTTTAGCAAAAGCAGTGTAGGCTTTGCGTCGATTGAACTTCCCTCCTATCTCGTGTACACTATGGCGTTTGCCGGTTTTTGCAGTCATCTTTATGAGTCAGGATTCCCGATGCTTTCAGTTGCTAATCTGACAAAGACCTACGGTCTTCAGGTCGTCTTCGACGCCGTTTCTTTCACGGTAGGAGACGGGGAGCGCGTGGGCCTCGTGGGCAGGAACGGGAGCGGGAAAACCACGCTGCTGAGACTGATCACGGGTGAGGAAGAGCCCGATTCGGGAAGCATCAATATCCCGAGGAACTACGCGATAGGGTATCTCTCCCAGACCCTCTCCTTCGCGAAGGGGAGCGTGCTCGGCGAGGCATGCCTGGCCCTGCCGCGCGAGCGAGGACGGGACGGATGAGACCTACAAGGTGAAGAGCATCCTCCTCGGCCTTGGCTTCGACGAGGCCGATTTCCGGAAAAATCCCCTGGAGCTTTCGAGCGGCTACCAGATCCGGCTCAACCTCGCGAAAGTGCTCGTCTCGAAGCCCGACCTCCTGCTGCTGGACGAGCCCACCAACTATCTGGATATCGTCTCGGTCCGCTGGCTCGGCCGGTTCCTGAGGGAGTGGAAAGGCGAGTTGATCCTCATCACTCATGACAGGACCTTCATGGACAGCGTGGTCACCCACGTGATGGGCATCCACCGCGAGTCCATACGAAAGATAGCGGGCTCGACGCACAAGCTCTACCAGCAGATCCTGCAGGAAGAAGAGGTGTACGAAAAGACGCGGGTCAACGACGAGAGAAAGCGGAAGGAGCTGGAGCAGTTCATCAACCGGTTCCGGGCGCAGGCAACCAGGGCCCGCGCGGTCCAGTCGAAGATCAAGGTCCTCGACAAGACAAAGGGCCGCGAAAAGCTGGAGCAGGTGAAGGTCCTCGACTTCCAGTTCCCGGCGGCGCCTTTTTCCGGGAAATGGCTCATGGAGGTGCGGGACCTGGGCTTCTCCTATGACGGCGGACCGCCTCTTATCGACGGCCTCACCTTTGCCGTCGGCAAGCGGGACAGGATAGGCGTTATCGGGAAGAACGGCAAGGGGAAGACAACCCTTCTCAGCCTCCTCGCGGGTGAGCTCACGCCCCTGCAAGGCACGGTCGGCCGGTCGGCGAACCTGCAGATGCGGCTATTTCGGCCAGGTCAATATCGACCGCCTCAAGCGCGGAGCAGACGGTCGAAGAAGAGATCCTTCAGGCGACGCCCGATTTCAGCCGCGGCACTGCCCGGAACATCTGCGGCTCGATGCTCTTCGAGGGGGACCGGGCTTTGAAGAAGATCGCGGTGCTTTCCGGCGGGGAGAAGAGCCGCGTGCTCCTCGGAAAGATGCTCGCCGCACCGGCAAACCTGCTGCTCCTCGACGAGCCGACCAACCACCTCGACATGGAATCCGTCGACTCCCTCGTTGAGGCTATCGACGCCTTCGACGGGGCCGTGATACTCGCCACCCACAGCGAGATGATCCTCCACGCCCTCGCGGAGCGGCTCATCGTTTTCGAGGGAGGGAAGCCGTGGCTTTTTGAGGGGACATACGGGGATTTCCTCGAGAGGGTAGGCTGGCAGGACGAGCAGACGGGATGCAGCGACGCCGGGCGGATCGTCGACCGGGTCGACAAGAAGTGGCAGCGGGCAGAGAAGAAAGAGCTGAAGCGGCTGCGCGCGGCCATCATTGCCGAGCGCTCGGCTGCCCTCTCGCCCTTAGGTGAGCGGATCTCCCGGCTGGAAAAGACGATCATGGAGCTGGAGAAGCAGATAGAGGCCGACAACCTCACGCTCGTGCGCGCGACACAAGCCGGGCAGGGCAAAACGATTGCGGCCCTTTCCATCTCCATTCACGACGCAAAAAAGAGGATCGACGAGGTGTTCGGGGAGCTGGAGGCGGCTTCCAGGGAGCACCTTGCGCGGGCAAGAGAGTTCGAGGCCAGGCTTAAGGCCGTGGGCGCAGCGGACGTTGACGACGGGCCGGGTGCCAGGGCAGCACAAAATCGCTAAAAGGAGCTATCATGAGAAAATGGGTAGTGGCGTGTGCCATTCTCTTCCTTTCGGGGAGCGTGTGTGCGGCGCAAGACGCGGCGCTCAAGACGCAGAAAGACAAGGTAAGCTACATCATAGGGACGATTGTCGCACGGGATATGCAGAGCCAGGGCATCGACTTGAACGCCGATTTGTTTATGAAGGGGTTCAGGGATGTCCTTTCCGGCGCGAAGCCGGCCATAAGCGACCAGGACGCGCAGGAAACGATGAGCGCGTTCAAGAATGAGATGGCCGCCAAACAACAGGCGGCGATGAAGAAAGTCGCGGAGGAGAATAAGACGCAGGAAGAGGCGTTCCTCAGGGAGAACAAGAAGAAGGCAGGGGTGCACACCCTGGAGAGCGGGTTGGAGTACAAGGTCATAAAGGAGGGCACCGGAAGCAAGCCGACCCTCTACGACAAGGTAACCGTCAACTATCGAGGCACCCTTATCGATGGGACCGAGTTCGACAGCTCTTACAAACGGAATCAGCCGGCCACTTTCCAGGTCAACGGTGTAATCTCCGGCTGGTCCGAGGCGCTGCCGCTCATGAAGACCGGATCGGTGTGGCAGCTGTTCATCCCATCGAAGCTCGCATACGGGGAGGCTGGAGCGGGGAACGGCGTTATCCCGCCCAATGCCATGCTCACCTTTGAGGTGGAGCTGATCTCCATAGGCGACGTGGCGCCCTCACCCGGAGGGGCTGCCACGAGCGCACCGGGGCCCGCGGACAAAGGGGACAAAAACCACTAGGCAGGCCCCTGCGCCTGAGTGCGTGACGGCCATATCCGGCGGCGCGTCAAAGGAAACGTGAGGATGGCAGACGATCTTTCTGCACTCAAGATAGAGAAATCACCCCACGGCGCCAACCGGCGCCGGCCCAGGGGCGCAAAGGCCGCAGTCCTTGCAGTCGTAGCCCTCGTCGTGCTGCTGTCCTTGGGCCTTCTCTATCGCACCGGGCTGCTCGCGCCCTCCGTGACCGTGCAGGCCGCGACGGTGACCCTGGTCTACCCGTCCCAGACCTTCACGCTCCTCAACGCGAGCGGCTACGTCGTGGCCCAGCGGAAATCGGCCATCTCGACGAAGGTGACGGGCCGGCTCATCTGGCTCGGCGTGGAGGAGGGGAGCCGGGTAAAGGCGGGGCAGGTGATCGCAAGGCTGGAAAACGACGACGTGACCGCGTCCCGGACCCAGGCCGCGGCAAATTTGAGGGCGGCCCGCTTCAATCTCGACCAGGCAAAAGCGGAGCTTGCGGATGCGACGCTGGCGATCAACAGGGCCAGAAAGCTTCTGCCGCGCGGGGCTATATCGCGCAGGCCGACCACGATACCGCCGTTGCCCGGTATAAGAAGGCGGACGCCGCGGTTGCGTCGGCGGAGGCGACGGTGAATGCGGGTGAGGCGGCCCTGAAGGGGGCCGAGGTCGCGGTGGAATATACGTTCATCCGGGCCCCTTTCGACGCGGTTGTCCTGACGAAGAACGCGGACGTCGGCGATATCATCACCCCCATCGGCGCGGCGGCGAACGCCAAGGCCGCGGTGGTGACGGTGGCCGACATGGGCTCGCTGAAGGTCGAGGCCGACGTCTCGGAAGCGAACCTGGAGCTGGTGCGGGTGGGCCAGCCCTGCGTGATCCAGCTCGACGCCCTGCCGGAATCCCGCTTCCGCGGGCGCGTCCACATGATCGTGCCCACTGCCGACAGGAGCAAGGCGACAGTCCTGGTCAAGGTCGGCTTCGTCGATGAAGACGCGAGGATACTCCCGGAGATGAGCGCCAAAGTCGCCTTTCTCTCCAGGCCGCCCACAGCGGCGGAAGCGAGCCCGAGGACGGCAGTTGCCCGGTCTGCCGTGGTCGCGAGGAACAACAGGAACGTGGTCTTTGCCATCAGACAGGGCAGGGCGGTCGAAATCCCCGTGACCGTGGGAGGGGCCCTGGGCGATATGGTGGAGGTGCGGACAGGGGTGAAGGCGGGCGAGCAGGTGGTCGTCAACCCACCGGGCCGGCTGCGGGACGGATCGAGGGTAACCATTGCGGTGAAATGAGGGCGGATAAAGGGTCCATCGTCGAAATCAGCCACGTGAGCAAGGCGTATCAGCGGGGCGCAACGACCGTGCCCGTGCTCTCGGACATCAGCCTTTCGATAGACGACGGTGAGTTTCTCGCCCTCATGGGGCCTTCAGGCTCGGGAAAATCGACCCTTCTCAACCTTATCGCGGGCATAGACCACGTCGATTCGGGGAGCATCACCGTCGGCGGCATGGATATCACCGATCTCGGCGAAACCGACCTCGCCCGCTGGCGGGCCGGGAACGTGGGCTTCATTTTCCAGTTCTACAACCTCATCCCGGTGCTTACCGCTTTCGAGAACGTGGAGCTGCCCCTGCTCCTCACCGGCCTTTCGCGCGCCGAGAGGCGCGAGCACGCGGCCCTTGCGCTGCGCATCGTCCATCTTGCCGGCCGCATGGACCATTACCCTTCCCAGCTCTCGGGCGGCGAGCAGCAGCGCGTTGCCATTGCGCGCGCCGTCGTGACCGACCCCGCCATACTGGTGGCCGACGAGCCGACGGGCGATCTCGACCGGCAGTCTGCCGAGGAGGTGCTTTCTTTGATGGACCGGCTGAATACGGAATCGGGGAAGACCATCATCATGGTGACCCACGACCCCAGGGCGGCAGCGAAGGCCCACACGATCAGGCACCTCGAAAAGGGCATCCTCGACGATGTTTCTCCTCAAGCTGCTCCTTAAGAACGCCTTCCGCCACAAGCTCCGGGCCTGGCTGACCATCCTCTCCATCACCATCGCCATCCTCGCCTTCGGTCTGCTGAGGACCGTGATCGACGCCTGGTACGTGGGTGTGGAGAGGGCGTCGGCGAACCGTCTCGTCACGAGAAACGCGGTCTCCATGACGTTCTCCCTGCCTCTCTCGTACAGAGAAAAGATCGCCCAGGTACCGGGGGTCACGCAGGTCGCCATAGGGAGCTGGTTCGGCGGCATCTATGTGGACGAAAAGAACTTTTTTCCGAATTTCGCCGTCGAGCCCAGGTCTTACTTCAGCCTCTACCCGGAATACGTTTTTTCCCCCGATCAGAAGGAGGCCTTTTTCCGGGACCGGAAGGCTTTCGCGGCGGGGCGGAAGCTCGCGGAGCGGTTCGGATGGAAAATCGGCGACACGGTCACGCTCAAAGGGACTATCTATCCCGGCAACTGGGAGTTCGTGCTCCGCGCCGTCTACGATGGCAGGGACGAGAACGTGGACGAGCGCATATTCTTTTTTCACTGGGACTACCTGAATGAGAGCGTCAAGAAGACCTCGCCGTCCCGGGCCGACCAGGTGGGCGTGTACATCATCGGTGTCGACCGTCCGGAGGCCGCCCCCGACGTGGCCCTCGCCATAGACGCCATGTTCAAGAATTCCCTTGCGGAAACGCTGACGGAGACGGAAAAGGCCTTCACCATGTCCTTCGTCTCCATGACGGAGGCGATCGTGATGGTGATCCGCCTCGTCTCCCTGGCGGTGATCGTCATCATCATCGCCGTCGCCGCCAATACCATGTCGATGACCACGCGGGAGAGGATCGGCGAATTTGGGGTACTGAAGACCCTCGGCTTCGGGGGCGTGCGCATCGCGGGCCTCATCCTGGGCGAATCCCTCGTCATCACCATGATAGGCGGGCTTTTCGGCATGCTCTTCACGTTCCCCGCGGCCGCCATCTTCAGGGGCCTCCTGGGCAACTATTTCCCCGTGTTCCATCTCTCCGGCCGGACCCTCTTCCTCGACGCGGCCGCGTCTTCCTCGTGGGCGTCGGCCGCGGCCCTCATCCCCATCTGGCGGGCGACCACGATAAGGATCGCCGAGGCCTGAGGAGGATAGGATAGATGGCCCTGCCTCTCTCCTACAGCTTCAGGAACCTATGGACGAGGAGGCTCACCACCGTGTTGACCGCATCCGGCATGGCCCTGGTCGTCTTCGTCTTTGCCGCCATCCTCATGCTCGCCCAGGGCCTCCAGAAGACCCTCGTCGAGACAGGCTCCTACGACAACGTGGTAGTCATAAGGAAGGCCTCTACCACGGAAGTGCAGAGCGGGGTGGACCGCCTGCAGGCAGCCATCGTCGAGGCGGAGCCCGAGGTGGCGAGGGGCGCCGACGGAAAGCCGATGCTCGCAAAGGAGATGCTCGTCCTGGTCACGCTGCCGAGGCGCGGAAGCCCGAAGCGGTCGAACGTGCCGGTCAGGGGGATAGGCGCGGGCTCGCTTCCTTTAAGGCCGCAGGTGCGGCTCGTGGAGGGGCGGCTTCCGCGTCCGGGCAGCCTTGAGATCATCGCGGGGAAGAGCGTGGCCGAGCGCTTTACCGGCGGGGGTTTGGGCGAAACGCTCCGTCTCGGCCTCTACAACTGGACGATCGTGGGCATCTTCGACGCGGGCACGACGGCCTTCAACTCGGAGGTGTGGGGCGACGGGGAACAGCTCATGCAGGCCTTCCGCAGGCCGGTCTTTTCGTCCGTCATCTTCAAGCTCCGCGACCCCTCGAAATTCGAGGAGGTGAAGAGGCGGCTGGAAGGCGACCCCCGGCTGACCGTCGACGTCAAGCAGGAGACCCGCTACTACCTGGAGCAGTCGGAGATGATGGCGAAATTCCTGCGCGTGCTCGGCATATCCCTCACCATCATCTTCTCCCTCGGGGCGACGATAGGGGCAATGATCACCATGTACGCGGCGGTCGCCACGAGGACGGCCGAGATAGGGACGCTTCGGGCCCTGGGGTTCAGGAGGACGAGCATCCTCGCGGCTTTCCTGTTCGAGGCGCTTTTCCTCGGGCTTATAGGCGGGTGCGTCGGCCTGGGTCTTGCGTCCCTCCTGCAGTTTTTCACCGTCTCGACCCTCAATTTCCAGACCTTTTCAGAGCTTGCCTTTTCCTTTGTCATGAGCCCGGGTATCGCCCTATCCGGCATCGCCTTTTCTGTGGTGATGGGCTTTGTGGGCGGAGTGTTGCCGGCGGTGAGGGCGGCGAGGATGGGCATCGTAGACGCCCTGCGTGCCGGTTAAAGAGATCCCGGCTGCAATGGACCGGGTTGATGTCGCGCCTTGCCGCCCAGCCAAGGCAATATGGAGGCTGGGTCCGTATCCTGCCCATGAAACGTTGGGCCACCACCGAATCGTCAGCAAACAATCAGGCAGTGTCAGATTTTCAACAGCGCTGAGGAACGATGCCTTGTGCTTTGACGTCCCATGGCCGCTTTCTGTGATGTCCTGACGCGAAATCCCTCCGCGAGGCCCCGCTATTCCGTGTCGTTCCGTTATGGTACGCTACTTGCATACGACCCACCGATAGTGGGATTGGACAGCGGAAAAGGCAACCAAAGAAAGACTAACGACAAGGAGGAGAAAATGGCAACTATTGTCCCGATCAACAAGGAGATCACCGAAGAGCAGGTGACCACGGTAATCGCCGAAGACTTAAATATTAAAGGCAGTCTCAGGTTCGAGACGTCTCTCCTGATAATGGGGTCTCTTGAAGGAGAGATTACCTCGGAAGGGCTGCTGGTGGTCGGTCCCACGGCCAAGATCAACGCCACAATTGTCACCAAGAGACTTATTTCCCACGGGGAGATTCAGGGGGATGTGACCGCAAGCGAGCAGGTGGTGCTCAAAAAGACCGCCACTCAAATGGGGAACATCACTACCCAGAACATCATCGTAGAGAGCGGTTCCCTCTTAAACGGGTCGATCACGATGCAGGGAACGGAGAGTTCCCCCAGGTGAGACGTACATGCGGCATTGCGGAAGCTCTATCGAGAAAAACTATGAGGAGAAGCCCAAAATGGCAGATATAGGATTGAGCGCATCAAACATCGACGAATCCAACGTCATCACGACCCTGGCCGATGACCTCCATATCGCCGGCACCATCACCGCCAAGAATCTCTCTGATGATAAAGTGTAGCCTCGATGGCGAGATCGTATCGGAAGGACTGCTCATCGTCAGTCCCACCGCCAAGGTCAAGGCCAGGGTCACCACGAAGAACCTTGTATCCCGCGGAGAGATTCAGGGAGACGTGACCGCAAGCGAGCGGGTGGTGCTGAAGGGAACCGCCGTCCAAACGGGGAACATCACCACGCCGGATATCATCGTGGAGAGCGGCTCTATCTTTAACGGGTCGATCACGATGAAAGGAACGGAGAGCTCTTCCAACTGAGAGGCACATGCGGCATGGCGGAAGCTCTATTGAGAAAAACTATGAGGAGAAGCCTAAAATGACAAGTGTAGGATTGAGCGTGTCAAATATCGATGAAAGCAACGTCATTACGACCGTGGCCGATGACCTCCATATCGCCGGCACGATCACCTTCAAGAGCTCTCTCATGATAAATGGCAGCCTCGATGGCGAGATCGTATCGGAAGGACTGCTCATCGTCGGTCCCACCGCCAAGGTCAAGGCCAAGATCACCACGAAGAACCTTGTATCCCACGGGGAGATTCAGGGGGATGTGACCGCAAGCGAGCAGGTGGTGCTCAAAAAGACCGCCGTCCAAATGGGGAACATCACCACGCCGGATATCATCGTGGAGAGCGGCTCTATTTTTAACGGGTCCTGCATGATGGAGAGACAGGTAGTTGCCGAATCGCTGCAGAATGAAGCCGGTAAGGAAGGCAACGGGCTCGGGACGGAAGCGCAGGAGCCCCATGATTCCGGGCTTGAGCTTCAAGAAGAGGCAGCCCCCATTTCCAAAGAGCACTCCGGTCTTCCCGCAGAAGAAGCGATACCGATCACCGAAAAAGTAATATCTCTCAAGGGGGAGCCGGAGAAGCACGCGGAAAAAGGGGACGAAGAGGCAGAGCGCAGAATGCGTGCCGAACGGACGCAGAGACCGCCAAAGGAGCCAAAGAAAGTATCTTGACCGCTCCCGGAGTTTTTTCCGGTGGGTGATGCGGGATTGATGTCCCTCAGCACCTGGTAATTACATAGACTCACTAAACGACGAGGAGGTAGGAAATGGCAAGTATGAATCAAGCTGCGCCAAGCATCGATGAAACCAGCATTACCACTGTCCTGGCCGATGACCTCAATATCACCGGCACGATCACCTTCAAGGGCTCTCTCATGATAAAGGGCAGCCTCGATGGCGAGATCGTATCGGAAGGACTGCTCATCGTCGGTTCCACCGCCAAGGTCAACGCCAAGATCACCACGAAGAACCTTGTATCCCACGGGGAGATTCAGGGGGATGTGACCGCAAGCGAGCAGGTGGTGCTCATAAAGACCGCCGTCCAAACGGGGAACATCACCACGCCGGATATTATCGTGGAGAGCGGCTCTGTCTTAAACGGGTCGATCACGATGAAAGGAACGGAGAGTGCTTCCAGGTGAGAGGCACATGCGGCATTGCGGAAGCTCTATTGAGAAAAACTATGAGGAGAAGCCCAAAATGGCAGATATAGGATTGAGCGCATCAAACATCGACGAATCCAACGTCATTACGACCCTGGCCGATGACCTCCATATCACCGGCACGATCACCTCCAAGAGCTCTCTCATGATAAAGTGTAGCCTCGATGGCGAGATCGTATCGGAAGGACTGCTCATCGTCAGTCCCACCGCCAAGGTCAAAGCCAGGGTCACCGCGAAGAACCTTGTATCCCACGGGGAGATTCAGGGGGATGTGACCGCAAGCGAGCAGGTGGTGCTCAAAAAGACCGCCGTCCAAATGGGGAACATCACCACGCCGTCGATCATGATCGAAAGCGGATCGGTGATGAACGGCTCCTGCGTTATGACGAAGTGAAAGAGGAAGGAGAGTAAAAAGGGCGAGGTTAGGCAAAGGGCGATGGCAGGGACAGGGCACCCTCTTTTTACCCCTACCCGACAGGGTCAAAGCCCTGCTTTTTGCCTTAACGCTCACAATAACGGCTCTTTACCATTAGGACAACCGCCTGAGAGCTAAGATTGCGGACGATACTAGACGAGGCTTTCTATGCCTGCAAGATACGGCGTGCATAAGTCACGATGAATAGAGGCGTGAGAGCAGCGCCGAAGAGGGCCTCAAGGCATATGGGGAGACTTAGAGAAATCCCTCTCATATGCTGCACTTCTCCAAGGCCGAGTGTAGTGAAAGACATGATTGAATAGTAAAAGCCTTCGCCCGTTGCCTGCATGATGGAGGCACCCCCCCTCAGGAAAGAGAGCGTGAAAAAGATGCCGAACGTCACGATGACTAAGCCAATGCACGTCAACGGATGTCTCAACCTCACGCCATACCCTGCCATCAAGTAGAAAAAGATATAGTCTAGATATTTCCCGACCCCTTTCTTGGCCCTTCCTCGGCACTTCATTTCGTTGAACTGGCATTCGTCCGCTCTCTGATAGTACCCGCTCGACTTCCAACAATGCTTAATTCGGAGATTGGCATCGGCAGCATCGAGCCACTTTGTCGCATCGTTCCTGACGGTTTCAGCGTCGATCTGCTCGCCGGGAGTACCGAAGCTGGTATCGCTGAAAACATTCATCTCCCTGATTTCCGCCGACTTCAGTCGGGCCCTTTGGAAGGACGTACCGGCCGCCTTCGCGAGCCTGAACACCGCCAATTGGCAATCTGCTCCCTCGAAATGAGCCTCCCGGCAATCTGCTCCCTCGAAATGAGCCTCCCGGCAATTTGCCCCCTCGAAATCAGCCTCCGCGCATATTACCCCCTCGAAGTGAACCCCCTGGCAATATGCCCCGTTGAAGTGAGCCCCCTGGCAATTTACCCCCTCGAAATGAACCCACTCGCAATTTGCCCCGTTGAAATGAGCTCCCTGGCAATTTGCCCCGCCGAAATGAACCCCTCCGCAATATGCCCCGTCGAAATGAGCCCGCGCGCAATTTGCCGCCTCGAAATGAGCCCGCGCGCAATTTGCCGCCTCGAAATCGAGCCCCCCAGCATTCTGCCCCGTCGAAATGAGCCCCCAGCAATTTGCCCCCTCGAAATGAGCCCCCCGGCAATTTGCCCCCTCGAAATGAGCCCCCCGGCAATTTGCCCCCTCGAAATGAGCCTCCACGCATTCTGCCCCCCGCATGTCGATGCTGCAGGGCCGGTGGAGAAATTCGTCCGTTGCGCTCGCTGGTAGATAATCATCGAGGCCATACAGCTTGAGCATGAGCAGAGTGCGAAAGAATGTATCTTTGCCGAGAAGGTCCCACAATTTGCTCAGCGCGTCTCCATCAACCATAGACGGTTTTTCCGGCCTGTCTTTCCTATACGATTCAAAAATCTTCGCGATCTCGCTCAGACCATGCCTTAGCAATTCTTCGTAGGTCTTGCAGCCTTCAACCTCAACCTGCTTCTCCTGATCGTGGTCCCATAGCGGCTTCTTCCAGCGAGATCGCAGCTTTGCGAGTTCTTCCACCGAGTAGGGCGCTTCTCTATCCTCCATCGCGATTCCTCCAGAAAGTTCTCGACCGGATCATCTCACTAATAATGTTACAGATATCTTCGCACAGAGCAAGACAATAAAAAAGACAGCGAGCATCGAGAACCGCTGCCAAAGAACGCGGGGGGCATTGTGTGTATCGTGGGGGCGTCCCCAAAGGCCCACTCTTATCATACACCTGCTATGTGCGGGACTCAGAGGAAGGAGGGGTGAAGGGGGGTGAAGGGGAAATGTTGAAATGTCACTTCATTTCTTTTTAGTAGGGGCTTGGGGGGACGGAGATATTAAGGCCGGCAGGGACGTTGTCTCATTCTGTGCATTCTCGTTTACCGGCCCGGCCTTTTAGCTGCTATCTCCCTGTTTCCATTATAGAAGAGTGCCGCAAGATTACAACACCTATTTTCAGGTTTTCCGTTAGCAAGGCTGTATCCATGGGCATCGGGAGAGCCGCTGTCTTTCAGGAAGAGATGGGTGAGGTCTTCACTTACTACTCCACGCGCACAGGCTTCTCGGGCGAGTGAAGAATGCCGTGAGAAATGGAGAGCAACTTATTTTTCCAAAACTGTATTTCTTCTTGACATCGTGTGGTACGTAGTATAACATACTCACACAATTTGTAAACGCCAAACCAGCCGCTCCCATTGTCTCCCGAGGGCTTGGGTGGAAGCGATGCGCCGGACAGCATAGTTCCGATCATCGGATGGATGAGGTCGCTTTCGACGTAGGTGAGACGCCTACAAACGCATCTTATGAGTTATCTTCTCAGGCGTAAAATGCAGGCTTTGGAGGTATACCCCATGCCCTCCCTGTACGAAGAGATGACGAGCAAGCTGGACAGTCAGAGAGCTGAGACGCCGATGAAAGATTTTGAGCGTCGGGAGGAAATCGGAGGGAGACAAGGAGAGATGAACTGTCGGCAGGCGGAGGCTGAAAGTCCGAGGGCACAGGACAGAGGCGCGGCCGAAAGTAATGGTGGACAATTCGTCCGACACGACAACTCCGGCTCGCCTGGTGGCCTATTGTTTCACGTGCGGCCTCTATCCCTTTATGGCGGAGATATGAACGAGAGCGTGCATGAGAGCCCATTCCATGGTCCCCGCGGATGGGTCAAGCGGACGGAAGATGTGGTCTTGAGCGGTCTCATCCTTTTTGCCATATCACCACTGATGGCTGCTATCGCCCTTGGAATAAAACTTTCTTCTCCCGGGCCGGTGTTTTTCATACAACGGCGTCACGGTATCGACGGGAAGGAGATCATGGTACCGAAGTTCAGAACCATGACGGTATGTGAGGACGGCGCCGCTGTCCTCCAGGCAACGAGGAATGATCAACGGGTAACGAGATTTGGAGGCTTTCTGCGAAAAACCTCCCTGGACGAGCTTCCCCAGTTCATCAACGTGCTGCAGGGATCGATGTCCATAGTCGGGCCCCGGCCGCACGCGGTAGCCCACACCGAATATTATCGACGTATTATCGCGGGCTATATGCTCCGGCATAAAGTGAAGCCGGGGATCACCGGGTGGGCGCAGGTAAACGGCTTGCGCGGCGAAACCCCAACGGTCGAAAAAATGGTCAGGCGAGTGCAGTTCGATCTGGACTATATAAGGCATTGGTCTTTTTGGCTCGATATGAAAATACTATTCAAGACGGTGGTGAAAGAATTTACTGACAAAAATGCCTATTAGACCAAAGACAGGGGCGAAAGGGCATGGAAATAAATAGTAAATAGAACACGTTATCCCCGGGCTTTTGGTCAGAGGTTGCCCCCATGGAACCTTCCAAATCCCCGTGCCAGCATAAGTGCCATGAGCAGTGCCCCGAGCCCCAGAACAACGACGTGACTCGTCTTGCGCAGATCGAACCGGCCAATGCGGGCCACCAGTACGTAAGCCGCAACCAGGTTGAACATTCCCCACAGGACGTTGACCGTCGACGATGACAAGCCCTGTCCGGGTGGTGATGCGAACGGGCTCTGGAACGGCCTGCCCGAAATGCCGTTCATCAGATGCGGGATCGTGTTTGCGAGGAAGGCCCCACCGAAGAAGTAAGCGATAAAGTGATACCAGCGCGTCACTGTCTGCATAAGACCCCCAATTCAGTCGTAATCTCACGCATAAAGGACACCGGATGTTTCCTCATACACTGAGCCACGGGGTCAGGTCTTGCAATCACTGGCTCGACTAGCCCACTAGTCTTACCACTTGAAAATGCGCCATGCAAGAAGAAAAGCAAAACCGTGGACAACAGGAAGACGCCAACGGATGGGGACGGGCCGGCAAAGCCCTCTACCGGTCGATGATTTCCTTCAAGAAAATAGCCTGTGATGCGTTCTGTCACCCCTGGTTGTCGCTCCTCCATGTCACTCCCGGTTGTCACCCCTGGTTGTCGCTTTGACAGGAAGAGGGAAAAGCAGGAAAATCTTATAAGGCCGGCCAGCGGTTTTGACAGGTCCGGAGAAATGACATGGCGTGAGCCCGTTTCAGCCGGCATCAGAGATCCCGTAAACCGGCGCCGTTCTTTGACAACTGAGCCCCGACCCACGCCCTTCGGGTGCAAAAGCGCCCGGCCGTGATACCCCCGCTTCGCCGGTCATGGTCGTTCATTCAATTCAAAACTCAACACTCATAACTCAAGACTCTCTTTGACCCCCCCCATAAACCGTAAACTTTCGTGCACAATCGTAAACCTCCCTTCAGGAAAAGCTTGTGAGAGAAGGGAATCCCAAAAAGTTATGGTGAAATAGTGAGTGACAAATACGTGCACAAGAGGGCAATAAACGGTAAAAATATCAAAAAATGAGTGTTTTTGATAGAAAAACATAGAGAAAGGGTACACATGGCAACCGATAGGGTCGTAGTCAACGATAACCGCATCTGCAAATCCCATTGACGAGGCCGGCCCTCCTGCTGTAGAATCGACCCATGAGCAAGCGATTCACTGAGAGGTCGCAACTCGTCGTCCTCACCGCCCAGGAGGAAGCCAAACGCCTCAATCACGATTATGTGGGCACGGAACACATCCTGCTGGCCCTCATAGCCGTTGGCGAGGGCGTGGCCGTCCAGGTCATGTCCAACCTCGGTGTTGACCTCCGCCGCGTCCGTCGGGAGGTGGAGAAGATCGTGGGCACGGGCGAGAGCGTCATGCTTCCGGACGAGATCCCCTTCACTCCCCGGGCCAGGAAGATCCTTGATTACGCCGAGGAAGAGGCCCGGCACATGGGGCACCCCTATGTGGGCACCGAGCATTTGCTGCTCGGAATCCTCCGCGAGGATGAGGGCGTGGCTGCGCGAGTCCTGGAAAACCTCGGCCTGTGTTTGGGAGCTGTGCGCGAGGAGGTTCTGGACCTCCTCGGTGAGAAGAAGCCCGAGGCGGGGCCCGGCCCTTGCGACAAGAAGGACGAGCTGGTCCGCGCCTTTATCACGGAGCCTCATGAGGAGTCGCCTCCCGATCACCGAGGTCGAGGCTGCCATAGACGCCGCCAGGAACCGCACCAACGCCGATGGGGACCTCGACATGATAAGCGCCCGCTTAGTCGACAGGCTGTTTGAGTGAATGCCCTGCCTTTTTTGACTCTATTCACGATTACCGTTCCGAGTCTTCCACGAATCGAAGAGGTTAGCCTTTTGTCTCTACCGGACAAGCTTCCATGATGCCGCTGAGATAGGACGCGACATTCTTGCCCAGGTCCTCGATATAGTAGCCTCCCTCAAGAATCGTGAAAAAGCGGCGGTTGGATGACGCGATCATCCCGGCAATCTTCCGGTAGTCGTCGGTGAAGAGGATGCCGCCCCAGTCGCGCAGATAGGTATCGAAGCCGGCGGAGCATCCCACGATATCGTAGCCGTAAGCGGTTTTGAGCGCGGCTTCCAGGTCGGCAAAGAATTCCTCCCTGCCGACGGTATCGATATTCCAGAACGAAATTCGGTCGTCTCCTCTCACGATGTCTTCGGTTCCATTCCCATAGTGGAGATCGATATCCACGATGAGGGCGCGCTCGATGAGGCCCCTCGACAAGAGGCTGTTGAGGGCGATGGCCATGTTGTTAAAAAAACAGAAGCCGCCGTTGAAGCTGCGTCCGGCATGGTGTCCGGGGGGCCGGATCAGGGCAAATGAAGGCCTTTCAAGGGCAATCTCCGCCGCCTTGATTGCGCCTCCCGCAGCCTTCTTTGCAACACTGAAGATTTCCCGATCCCTTTCTACCGTCTCCATGAGCGCCCTCGTGTGGCATCGGAGAAGGTCCTCTTCCGTGCACGGTTCCGGGTCAATAAAATCGGCAGTATCCCCAATTGCGAACCGGATCGCAGATGCCCGATCCGGGTTCTCGCAATCGACGGTTCGGTAATCGGTCAGGAAATCTTCGCTGTAAACGACCGGGAACTTTGCCACATCTCCTCAAAACCATAAATGCCGATCGGATGTCAAGAGAAGGATCGGTAAGGCGTGCGGATTCTATTTCCTTTTATCCCGAGCCTTGCGCAGCATCGCGGCAAGTTCGGTATGGCCGTTCTTTTCCGCAAGCATGGCCGGCGTGTTCCGCTCTTTATCCCGGGCGTTCACGTCGGCACCTTTCTCAATCAGCAGAGCAGCCACCTCGATATTGCCCCCTCCCAACAAGGTCGCTTCGTGCAAAGGAGTCCTCTGCTCTTTATCCCGGGCGTTCACGTCGGCACCTTTCTGAATCAGCAAAGCAACCAACTTCGTGTCGTCTCCGCCGGCAGCGATGTGCAGAGGCGTGGCCTGCCCTTTGTCCCGGGCGTTTACGTGGGCACCTTTCTCGATCAGCAGGGCAGCCACCTCGGCATGGCCTACGCTTCCGCAGGCCGCAATGTGCAGGGGGGTATTCCGGCTCTCGTCTCGGGCGTTCACGTCCGCGCCTTTCTCAATCAGCAGACTAGCCAACCCGGTCTCGCCACAGAATGCCGCATAGTGCAGAGAGGTCCTCTGATATTCGTCGTGGGCGTTTACGTCGACGCCTTGTTCCAGAAGCCGCTTGGCTTTGGGAATCTCCGTCTCGCACGGGTCGGCATGTGCCTGCACGGGAAGCAACGCAAGCAGCATCACCGCGGACACGACGGCGCACATGATTGTCCTGCAATTCGGTGTCATGAGCGGCCTCCTTATCGCTCGCAGCCCTCTCCCTCTCTGTCTTGTGTTTTATTCGTGCTTCTTGGGGTCTAAGTCAGCTTTATCTGTAAGGTCTTTCCGTTTCAAGAGAAGGGGACGGTAGGCATCAACGTTCGTAGGGTTTTCAGGGACCGATGTCCCCAGGGCCTTCGAGGGACCGACGTCCCCAGGACCTTCCTTCGATTGCCTGTTGAGGGAGTATTTCCCCGCCCCTGCAACGTCCTCCGGTGTTTTCTTCTTTTGAGGGGCCTTCTGCGGTTTCGTCGCTTCTGCCTTTGATTTTGAGATTGTTGGCTTGGCCTTTAGTCCCTTTGTCTGGTCGGTGCGCGCAGTATCGGTCGGCACAGGGGAAGGAGTTGACCGCATTGCGCCTGTCCCGGCGCTTGCTGTCTGTGTTTTGGTGAAATTATTATATTCTCTTATCACCTCTTCGGATATATCGACTACAGCGATTGCGGGGTCCATAAAGAGTATGCTAGGTTCGTCCGGTTGGGTTTTTGCGACAATAAGCGTGTACTTATCTTTGGCGCCTCTACTTTTGATCACCTCTCTTACTTCTTTCACAATTTTCTCAGTGGCCTCTCGGTCTTTGGTTTTCAGCTCCTCCTGGTAATCTTCGGATAGATTCTGGAACTCTTGCAGCTTACGCCTATACTGTTTATCCTTTTCTGACCTTGCATCAGGAGTTGTCGTGCCTTGCTGTTCTACCGCACGTTTCAGCCTCTGCAATTCTCTCTCCCTTGCATCCAGGTCCTTCTTTACCCGATCAAGTTCGTCTAAAAGGCTCTTTCTCGCCTCTTTGCCTTTTTCCGACTCAAGGAGAACCTTCTGAAGATCAACAAGTGCGATTCTTGAATACTGAGCATGAGCAGAAAACGCCGAAACGAATAAAACAGAAAGAGCAATCACTACCACAGAAACAACTCTTTTCATATTGCCACCAAAAACCCCTGACACCATAAGCGTAGCCTCCACTTACTTCACCTTCTCGTGAATGCGAGAGTTGGGTCTCTAGCTCGCCTTCACCGCTCCCGCCACATCTGTTAATCAGTACCACCACTTATGCCGTATTGCAAGAAGAACCTTTCCGTCTGTCAACGCAAAAAACTGTAGAGCTCGGAAGGAAGCGGCGCGGCGCGACGGGTCAGCGGCCGGCCGGCCCAAGCATTTTTTCGAGAAAAATGTTAGAATAATCTCGTGGTACTTGAACTTTCCGAAAAAAACCGGCCCGCAGGGCTGAAAATAGATCCATGGGCAATCTGTTCTGGTCAATAGTTGTCATCGGCGTCCTCATCGTCCTGAACGGGATATTCTCGGCGGGGGAGTTCGCCATCGTCTCCTCCCGGAAGAGCAAGATCAAAGAGATGATAAAGGAGGGAAAGGAGAAAAAGGCGCAGGCCCTGCTGCTGATGCGCGAAAAGCCTGAAACGTTCCTCTCCCTCGTGCAGATCGGGATCACGATCGTCGGCACCCTCGCTTCCGCAATCGGCGGTATCATTTCGATCACGTACGTGCAGCCCCTCGTTGCAAAGTTGCCCTATGTGGGGGCCTTTTCCGAGACGGCGTCCCTCATTCTCGTTGTCCTCGTCCTTACCTATGCCATTATGGTGGCGGGTGAGCTCCTGCCGAAATATATCGGCATCAATTATCGCGAGCGGGCAGCCCTGCATCTTCTGCCCGTTTTTGAGGTACTGTCGAAGGTCCTTTTTCTTCCCGTCTGGGTCCTCAATAAATCCGTCTTCTCGATCATGAAGGCGTTGGGGCTTAAACGGACCCACGACGTGGTGATCGGGGAGGAAGAGATCAAGGTGCTGCTGGAGGAGGGGAGGCTGCAGGGTGTCTTCGACAGGACTGAGGAAGAGCTGATCCAGAGCGTCTTCGAGTTCGTCGACCGCTCCGTGAAGGAGATCATGGTCCCCCGTCCCAATATTTATGCCCTGGACATCGAAAAACCCCAGGACGAAAACGTGCGGTACATCATCGAGAATGAATTTTCCAGGTATCCCGTGTACCGGGACCATCTCGACAAGATCCTCGGCATTGTCCATCAGAAGGACGTGATGAGGACATTGTGGCTGGACAAGCCCCTGGAGCTGGAGAAGATCCTGAAGAGGGCTTACTTCGTTCCCGACACGATGAAGATCAGCGCCCTCTTTAAGGATATGCAGAAGCGCAGGGTCCATCTCGCCGTCGTGGTCGACGAATACGGCACCACCGCGGGCATTGTCGCGCTCGAAGACATCATGGAAGAGGTATTCGGGGAGATCATGGACGAGACGGACGTCGACCTGCGGGTGGAAAGGAACAAGGACGGGTCCGTCGTGGTGGAGGGCTCATATTCCGTCCGCGACCTGAATAATGTCCTTGACCTCAAGCTTCCCGAGTCTCCCGACTACGAGACGCTCGGCGGTTTTATACTCTCACGAATCCAGGGGATTGCGAAAGGCGGCGAGATCATCCACTATGACGGTTACCGGCTTACCGTGGTCGGCATCCATGGGAGAAGGATCGCCAAGATCAAGATAGAGAAAGTGAAGGGGCAGATTCAATCGGTGACATCATGAGGTTACAGCATGAATAGAAGAGAATTTCTCAAGTTGTCAGGCATCCTGTTCGTGATGAATAGGTTACTGGTGAAAGAGATCTCGGCAAAGGAGACCCCCGTCGTCGCGGTCGCCGAGGGCCGGGACTATGGGGCCGTCACAAAGAGCGCGATCAACGCAGTGGGCGGCATCGGCCGGTTCGTAAAGCCCGGGAATACCGTGGTCGTCAAGCCGAACATGGGATGGGACAGAAGGCCGGAACAGGCCGCGACCACTCACCCTGCCGTAGTGAGAGCGATCGTTGAAGAGTGTCTCAGGGCCGGGGCAAAGAAGGTGAAGGTCTTCGACAATCCTTGCAACGACACGAGAAGGACCTATGAGAACAGCGGCATACCCGCCGCGTTAAAAGACCTCAAGAATGTGGATGTCAGGTACATGGAAGAGGAGCGCTACAAGAAGGTAAGCCTCAAGGGGACCTTCCTGAAGGAATGGGAGCTTTACGGCGAAGCCCTGTCGGCCGACGTCTTTATCAATGTCCCCATCGCGAAGCACCATTCCCTTACCGGCCTGACCCTTGCCCTGAAGAACATCATGG
The DNA here is from genome assembly GCA_963729685.1 of uncultured delta proteobacterium. Taxonomy (GTDB): domain Bacteria; phylum Desulfobacterota; class Syntrophorhabdia; order Syntrophorhabdales; family WCHB1-27; genus BOG-1155. The sequence continues at coordinate 33,887 of CAVSOX010000007.1, forward strand.
GTATTATGGGCGGGGATAGGGGGTTTATCCACCGGCAGATCGAGGATGCCCTCGCTGACGTCAACAGCACGGTCAAGAGCCACCTGGTGGTGATCGACGCCACCCGCATCCTTACCGCCCACGGCCCCACCGGGGGGAGCCTGAGAGATGTGAAGGTCCTGAACAAGGTGATCGCCTCGACCGACATCGTTGCAGCCGATGCGTATGCCACGGGCTTATTCGGACTCAAGCCCCATGACGTGCCGATAACGGTGACAGCTGCCAGGAGGGGACTCGGCGAGATAAATCTGGAGAAGGTGAGGACAATCAAAGCGTAGGGACGTTTCGTCAGCGCGAAACGAAAGACTAAAGACTCATGAGGAATAAAGTGACGGAGTCGCGTGCCGCCCGCGAACCAGAGTGTGGGAGCGCGCGTCCACCCGGCTAAGAACAGGTAGCTCCATATGAAAATCAATCTCTCCCGCATTTTTCAGCTCGTCTTCCTTTTCTTTTTTTTCTTCCTCTTCGTCACGACGGACTATCGGGGCAAGGACGAGATCTCAATCGCCCTCAACGGTTTCTTCAGGATGGACCCGCTTGTCGCCTTGAGCTGCCTGCTCGCGACAAAGACGCTCACTGTCCTTCTTCTTCCCGGCCTCGTCCTCCTGGTCTGCTCCGCGTTTCTCGGCAGGTTTTTTTGCGGCTGGATCTGCCCTCTGGGGACAATCATCGACCTGACGACCAAAAAGATAACGAAGCGTAAGCCCCTTGCCTTCCTCAGGGGCAGGCTCAAGTATTATCTCCTTTTCACCATCCTCTTCTCGGCCCTTTTCACCATGAATCTCGCCGGTCTTCTGGACCCCATCGCGATCTTCGTCCGCTTCCTGACCTTCTCCGTCTACCCTCTGATCGGTTTCCTGGGTCGCGAAGGATGGGTAGGGCTTTACCGCATCATGGGCGATTCGAGGGATTATCTGGACCCGGGCTACAGTTTTCTCAAGAGCTACCTGCTCCCTTTTCGCGACACCTTTTACCCCCTCGCCCTGGTCTCCCTCTTCTTTTTTGCGGGCGTCCTTTTCCTCGAAAGGTTCGAGCGCAGGAACTGGTGCAGGAACCTCTGCCCCCTGGGCACGCTGCTCGGGCTTGTCGGCCGCTTGTCGGTTTTCAAGAGGCTGCCGGTCCGGCTCTGCGCCGACTGCGGCGACTGCCGGGTCCATTGTCCCACTGCCTTTGACGAGGAGGTATTCCAGGAGAGCGACTGCATACGCTGCATCGACTGCCAAAGGAAATGCGCCCGTGAACGCGTGAGCTTCCGCCTCTCCCTGAAGGGCGCAAAAAGCCGCGTTTTCTCGCCCGGACGGAGGGTCTTCGTGACGGGAGCCGCCACGCTCGCGTCGGGACTTTTCGTCTCCCGCATGCTCGGGGCAAGGACCGCGGTCAAGGAGACGCGCCTGCTGCGTCCGCCCGGGGTCCGGAGGGAGGAAGACTTCCTCGACAAATGCGTCAGGTGCGGGGAGTGCATGAAAGTCTGCCTGAGAAGCGCCCTTTATCCGGCCTCCCTTCAGGCGGGCCTCTACGGCCTCTACACGCCGACTATCGTGCCGCGCCTCGGCTACTGCGAATACAACTGCAGCCTCTGCGGGCAGGTCTGTCCGACCGGGGCGATACCGAAACTGCCGCTCGAGCAGAAGAAGAAGGCAGTTATCGGACTCGCCGTGGTAGACAAGAACCATTGCCTGCCTTACGCGAAGAAGATGAACTGCATGGTCTGCGAGGAGCACTGTCCGATCCCGGACAAGGCGATCAGGTTCGAAACAATAAGAGAGACCGGCTACAACGGGAAAGAGGTGGTGCTCAAGAAGCCTTACGTCGTCGATGAGCTGTGCAACGGCTGCGGCATCTGCGAATACGTCTGTCCCCTGGAAGAAAAAGCGGGCATAGAGGTCTTTAAAAAGACGGCGAAGAAGGTCTGATAAAGGTTTACGAGTGGTGCGGGACCTATGGTTGCGGTCTGCCCTTTTCTTTGAGCTTTTCAGCCAGGCGGGAAACCGTGGCGCGAAGGTTAGTGAGGTAGGCGGTTTCCGGCTGCTTCGGCCCCGTATTCGTATCGTACTCCTCGGCCCTGACCCGCGCCACGACCCGCTCGACCGACCCTCGTTCTTCAGCCAGCAGTCGTTCTGCCTTTTCCCGGAACTCTTTTGCCGTGGAAAGCGACCGGGAGAGAAAATCACGGCATTCATCGACCCCCACCCAGACCAGCCGGTGTCCCTGGCAGAGCACCTCTATGGGGAGCGCGGCGACCCTCGCGAAAGAGGAGAGGAAGACGTCGTAATCGGTGAGGGCCGTGATGAGGATATGGCCGGTGGCATCCTGGCAGCCCGCCGTTTCCGTGGCAAAAAGTATCTTTCGCTCCGGTAGGTAGTAGCTCAGCATGTCTCTGGTGTGACCCGGCGTCGCCATGACCCGAACGGTGACACCGTCCAGGTCCACGGTCTGACCTTCGCCCACAATGATATCGACATCGAAAGGCTCGAAAGGCTCGTCGATCAGCTTCGACCGGTCGCCGTTAAAGATCCCCGAGACATAGGAGGTAGCCTGCCTGGAAAGCTCCGTCATCAATGCCCGGGCATTGGGGCGACGGATAATGGCGGCCGACCTTTCGGACGCGGCTACCTTTAAGGAAGGGAAGGCCCGCTTAAGGTACCCCGTGGCCCCGCAATGGTCGTAATGCACGTGTGTGAGAAAGAGGATCTCGGGTTCCCTCGCGCCCAGAACCTCCCGGATAGCTTCCACGTAGAGCCGCCCCGCGCACGTGTAGCCCGATTCGAAAAGGACCGGCCTTTTCCCGTCGAGGAGATAACAGGCAGACAAGGGGAAGCCCGCCACGTACAAGTCCTTCGCCGCGAGACCCGCCCCGCCGAATGGCACCATAGCCTCCTTTTAGAAAAGATATTGCCGAAGTATAGCAGAAGTGCGGGTCTCCGACAAGGGCGCGAAGAGAGAAAAAATCACTGTTTCAGGCGATCCCTCGGGCTGTCCGCCAGCCTGGGCAGAGAGACAATGCCCTTGATCCCATTCCCCGATGGTCTCACATCTCTCATTGGCTTTGGAAATGCCTGTCCGTTTCTCTCATGGCCGGGGTGAACATGATGAGAACAACGAGTGGCTCGTTGCCCGTATTCTGAGAACCGTGCACATTCATTATGGGATTGAAATGGAAGGTGCCCGGTTTCATCTCAACCCATTTCCCCTGCACGAGGAGCTTCCCCGTTCCCCGGATCACATATTCGATCTCGTCATGGCTTTTGTGAAAATGGGGTCCGAGTGAGGCGCCCACCAGCATCCTGATGAGGTATACGCTTACGGTATCGTCTTCGGCGAGCTTGATCATCTGCGACTTTTCACCTGCCGGCATGGGATTGTTCTTCAGTATCTCATCCACGTCGCTTATGATCTGCCACGTGGTATTTTTCACTTCCCCCGCATATGTCTGGAAAGTGGTGAAAAGGAGCGCGCAGAGAAAAACGGCCCCGAGAGCGGCAGCTCTTTTGTTCATGATGAATACCTCCCCGTTTTTGTGTGGCTCACGACCCGCACCGGATGGCAGCACAATTGGATGTCCCATATATACCAAATAACTGCCTGCTGTTCAACTGCACAGGCTCGGGCGATAGGGCTCGGGGGGCAGGGCGAGGAATCCACGGGTGTACAGGCTGATTGTTTGCTTGTCTGCCGAAGGAAGGTTGTCCGGATCGCCCCGCCGGGGCAAAAAAGAGGTGGGGCCGCCAAGCTTCACAGAGGCTCCCGCGCGCTGGAGGGTCTGCTTTCCGCTTTCGGTGAAGAGGTCCCGAAATCCAAAGGGGACTTCGGTCTCGGATATTCCCTTCGCTTACTCGCTGCCTTCGGGTTACCCACCCTTTGTCTTTATTATAACACATCTTTGCATATTGTCAAGTGCTATTTGTGCCGGATGTTGTGAAGAACCGCCGAAGGGTCCAGTTTCCGCAATCCTCCTGTCAGGCACGATTTCCAGGGGAGGTAAGAAGGTCCCCATGAAATTTCTTCGCGGAGGTATTATTTTTTCACCAGGAACCGACAGCCGATAGTTTGAGCGTGGTGTTTCTCTCGCCGATGTGGGTAAGAACAGACCAAAAAGGAGAAGCTATGAGCAAGAGGGTGATCGAATTGCTGAACCAGGCACGGGCGCATGAGCTGGGAGTGATTTCCCAGTACATGGTCCATCACTACGAACTGGAAGACAAGGATTACGGCAAACTGGCTTCGACATTGAAAGGGATTGCCATTACCGAGATGAAGCATGCGGAGAAACTGGCCGAGAGAATTTTGTTCCTCAACGGGGAACCTCTTACAAAACCCGCCGGGGAGACGGTGAAGGGCCAGGAAATTACCGACATGCTCAAGACGGACATCGCCCTGGAGTCGAATGTGATAGCCTTTTACAACGAGGCAGCCGTACTCTGCGCCGCCGAAAAAGACCAGGTCTCGAAGGATCTTTTCGAAGGCCTCCTCAAGGACGAGGAGGAGCATCTCAACACGTTCCAGAATACCAGAGACCTTATCGGCACGCTGGGCGCCGCTTATCTGGTGAGCCTCACGGGTAAGTGATTTTCGGTCCGTCTCTTAAGAGAGACCAAGGGGGCGTCACACATCAGCAAAATGGAACGCCCCCTTCGGCGCCCCTTCTCGTGAATAAATCATTCACGGGCCCCTCGGCTACCCACCGAGCTTGATACCAGTTTGATAAAATCAAATTAAGCTGGCCGCACGTGTTCTTCGGCACGAAATGTCGATTGACCGGAAATATGCGGTCACGCTACAATCGATGCGGCTCTACGCCCCACGCTTGCAGCCGTTCCAAGACCGTGGTCAGCAGTGAACCAAGACTTCTCTTTAGAATTTCGGTCATCCCGAGACCGATATCGACGGATGCGGGCTGAATGCCTACAAGGCAGACTTCGGCCGGCAGAGAACCGGCCATTCTTGCGGCAAAGAGCAGATCGGACAGCCCTACATGATGGACCGACCCATGGGCGGCCAGAAAGGAAGGGATCGCATCGCCTTCAATGATCACGATCGCTCCGGGCGGCCGACCTGCGTCGACCGCGTCGACAAAGAGCACCTTTTCGTAACCCTCGATCACCGGCAGCAGGTCGAGCCCCTGAGGTGCCGCCGTCGAACAGGTCGATCTGCGGATCGAACCCGTAGCACTCCTTCATGGTCTCCGTGACGTAGAGACCGATAGCGTCGTCTTGCAGAAGGAGGTTGCCGAGGCCGATGACGCAGACGCTATTCTTCACGGCGTGTCCTGTGGCCGCTGAAGATGGAGGTCATCACGCGGTTATCCTCCACGAGGTCCGTCGCCCACCCATGGCTCACGCTTCTCTCACGATTGTGATGGGTCTTCCCTTTACGTCGGTCACGTGGACCGCACATGCCATGCACGGGTCGAAGGAATGGACCGTCCTGAGAATCTCCAGGGGCCTATCCGGGTCCGCCACGGGAGTCCCGATCAATGCGGCCTCCAGGGGCCCCCGCGTCCCCTTTGCATCCCTCGGCGAGAGGTTCCAGGTGGTTGGGACCACCGCCTGATAGTTCGTGATCTTCCCTTCCTTGATCCCCACCCAGTGGCCGAGGGCGCCGCGTGGCGCATCATGGAAGCCATACCCCTTCGCCTCGTGAGGCCACGTGGACGGTTCCCATTTCTCCACCTGGCAGATCCGATAATCACCCTTCTTGATGGTGCCGGTCAGCTCATCGATGAAGCCCGGCAGCATCTCGGCTATAATCAGGGTCTCAATCCCCCGCGCCGCAACGCGACCGAGGGTCGAGAAGAGCGCCCCTGCATCGATCCGGAGCTTCCCCAGTACCATGTCGACTACCTCTTTCACCCTTTTGTGGCCGGACGCGTATGCCACGAGCACGCGGGCGAGCGGGCCTACCTCCATCGACATCTCCTCATACCGGGGTGTCTTGACCCAGCTATATTTTGCTTCTGTATCCAGGTAATCGTACGGGGGTTTCGGTCCCGTATACAACGGGCGCGTCTCGCCCTCCCACGGGTGTTTTCCCTTTTGGTCCCCCTCTCCATACTCGTACCACGAGTGGGTCACGTACTCGGCGATCTTTCTCTGGTCAACGGGCACGATTTTCGTCATGTCTTTTCCGAGGATAATCCCTTTCGGCAGTTGCAGGTTGTCGGTATTGCTCCGGTTGTCCCTCGGGAACTCACCGTAGGTCATGTAGTTGCCGACCCCGCCGCCGTAGCCCGCCCAGTCCTTGTAATATGAGGCTATGGCGAGGAGGTCCGGTATGTAGACCTTGCCGACAAAGTCGATGGCCTGTCTCGCGGCCCGGGTCATAAGCTCGATGGCGTCTGCATTGACGGCGTTCTGGCTGTTGGGGTCGACGGGACGCGCTATCCCGCCCACCAGGTAGGTCTGCAGATGCGGGTTCTTGGAGCCGAGAAGGGCATGCACTTTGACGATACCCCTCTGCCAATCGAGGGCCTCCAGGTAGTGGGCCACTCCCAGCAGATTGACTTCGGGAGGCAGCTTGTACGCGGGGTGGCCCCAGTAGCCGTTCGCAAAAGGGCCGAGCTGCCCCGTGTCGACCAGACCCTTGACCCGCTTCTGTACCATCGCGAAGAAGGGGGCTTCGGAGTTCGGCCAATCGGACAAGGATCGGGCAAGAGACGCGGTATGCGCCGGATCGGCTTTCAGGGCGCTCACGATGTCGATCCAGTCGAGGCCGTGGAGGTGATAGAAGTGGATCACGTGGTCCTGCACATACTGCACGGCAGCGATGATGTTGCGCATGATCCGCGCGTTGTCCGGGATCGTCATGCCCAGAGCGTCCTCCACGGCCCGCACGGAGGCAAGGGCATGGACCGTGGTGCAGACGCCGCAGATCCTCTGGCAGAAGAGCCAGGCATCCCTCGGATCGCGGTCTTTGAGGACGATCTCGATGCCCCTGAACATCGTGCTCGACGACCAGGCATCGACCACCCTCCCATCTTCCACCTGCGCCTCGACGCGCAGGTGCCCTTCTATGCGGGTTATGGGATCTATCTTTATTCGTGCCATTTTAGGACCCTTCCGTTCTCTTTCTTTGGCTGAGCCTTCGGGTCTCCCTCGGGCTTCTTTTTTCGCCTCAAGCAATCTCGCTATCGTGTGAATAAAGATGCCGCCGGCGTCATATCGTCCCGTAGAAGGGCGTCATCTCGTCCCAGAAAAGAGGCTCCGCGCAGGCGATACATCCGTGTCCGGACTGCACGGGCCAGCTCGTATGCTCGTTATATTTCACCGTGGGACAGTTCTGGAACGCCGCGGCCCCTTTGCATCCCATATGATAGAGACACCAGCCGAGACGGTGTCCCTCGTCGCCCCACTGCCTGACAAACCGCCCCGCATCGAAATGGGACCTTCTCTCGCAGTTGTCATGGACCCCCTTTCCACACGCAAACAGGGGCCTCCCCAGGGCATCGACCGCCGGGAGGACCCCGAAAGTCAGGTAGTGGACGATCGCCGCCGTGACGTTCTCGCCATTGACGGGGCAGCCGGCGAGGTTGATGACGGTCGATGCGGGGACCGCGTCCCGCACCCCGACGGCGCCGGTGGGGTTCGGGTGGGCCTTGGGGATGCCGCCGAACGCGGCACAGGTCCCCATCGCAAAGGTGGCAATGGCGCCCCCGCACACCTCCCTGACGATATCGACGGAGCTGCGGCCTGCCACGCAGCAATATGCGCCGTTCTCCTTCAGGGGGATGGAGCCCTCGACCGCCGCGAAGTAGTTCCCTTTCCGGTTTTTCAACACATCGGCGAGGGACTTTTCCGCCTGCGTGCCGGCTGCCGCCATGATGGTCTCGCTGTAGTCGAGCGACAGGACATCGAGGAGCAGCTCGGCGACGGTCGGCTTCGTAGCCCTGAGCAGCGCCTCCGTATCTCCCGTGCAGCTCTGACACTCGATCCAGACGAGGATAGGCTTCTCTTTCGTCCCCAGGGCATGGGCGATCCGCGGCACAAAACTGGAAGAAAGCCCGAGGACCGCTGCCATGGCCGAGCAAAACTTGAGGAAATCGCGGCGGGAGACGCCCCGGCCCAGCATTTCCGCGAGCAGATTGTCAATGGCCATAGACTATCTCTCCTTTAAGCCGCTGCGGCGTCCCACGGGTAGAGACGGCTTTCCTTCCCCCGTGCGGTCATGCTACCATATCTTTTCCCTCGCGTGAAACTGAAAAGTCACCCACCCGACCGGTGGGGAGGGAAGGGGTGCACAAACACGCGCAAAAACGGTCCTTTCCCGGCGTTTTTCACTGCTGTCTGCCCTCTTTTAAGCCCTTAAGTGCACATTTTCCGCTAGACATCTCAGGAGCCCCCGTCCCAATTTCCTTCTCCCCCAAGCTTTCCCGAAGAGGGGTTTACGAAAGTGCACGAAAGTGCACGGTTTCGGGGGGGGGGGGGGGTAAAGTAAATGCTGAGTTTTGAGTGCTGAGTGTTGAGTGGACGACCACGACAGAAAGCGGGTCGGCGGCCCCGCGGTCGAGCGCATTAATCATCGAAAATCTCTCCGGCCCCTGAGAGGCTCGCGTACACCACTGCGGTGCGGTACCACCACCGTAGGTTGCGGCGACTTGCGGCTCGATTGTCAAAGAACGGCGCCGGTCTTCGGGACATCTGATGCCGGCTGAAACGGGCTCACGCCATGTCATTTCTCCGGACCTATCAAAACCGCAGGCCGGCCTCATAAGATTTTCTCTTTTTCCCGCTGTCCTGTCAAAGTGACAAGGAGGGGCGACAACCAGGAATGACAAGCAGGAGTGACAACCAGGGGTGAAAAAGAGCACTTTTTCCGGTTTTTAGAAAAACATGCCGATAGACGGCGGGGAGCCGTGCCCCTATGCGTCCCCTGTTTCACTTTAACTCTTTGCATGAAAATAGTATACTTTTTCATGAAAGGAGGGGACCATGGCGAACCTGCAAATCAAGAACATCGACGATGAGCTCTACGCACAGATCAAACGCCTTGCCGCCCTGGAGAACCGTTCCGTCAGTCAAGAGGTACTCTTTCTCGTAAAGGACTATTTGGCAAAAGGAGGCACTCTCTCGGGCGCGAAGACGCCCGCCCGCGTGCTCCTTAGTCTTTCAGGCTTATGGGAAGACGAGAGATCGGCCGAAGAGATAGCCCATGAAATAAGGTCGGGCCGCAAGAATTCCCGCAAACCGCGCCGGGGCATGTAGTGTTTCTTCTCGATACGGATACGATCATTTACGGCCTCAAAGGCGACCCGTCCGTTAAGAAACGCCTGCAGGAGCACCTCGGCGACCCGATGGGAGTTTCGGTTGTAAGCCTTATGGAGCTTTACTACGGGGCTTATAAATCAGGCCGGGTCACGGCAAACCTCGCCAGGATACGGGCCATCGAGGCCGCTTTCGAGATAATTCCGATCAGCCAGGCAGCAGCGCAGACATTCGGGGAACTCAAAACCGGTCTCGAAAAACGGGGCACTCCCCTCGACGACTTCGATCTGGTCCTCGCAGCATGCGCCCTGACCCACAACTTTACGCTGGTTACGAATAACATTAACCATTTCAGCAGAATTGCAGACCTGCGGTTGGTAAACTGGGCTGCGTAAACACACCGCACCGGCTCAAACGGGCCGGGCCATGTCATTTCTCCGGGGATCTCGAGATGACTACACGGTCTCAATATTGTCCCTGTTTCCTTCTCTCCTGTCAAAGCGACAAGGAGGGGCGACAACCAGGGGTGACAAGGAGGCATGACAACCAGGGGTGAAAAAAGGGATAAGGCATCTTTTAGGGATTTTCTTGAAAAAATTGACAAGAGGCGACGGGGATCTGTCGAGCACTTCTTCCTCCTAGTCGTTGCCCTTAAGCATCCGCGCTCAATAGAAGAGTTCAACCGGTAATGGTGCCTGGAAATAAGAAAAAGGCAGGATCAATTGCTGATCCTGCCTTATACCCACAAATAAGAAATGCACCCTGGATGTCAGGCACCGCTCACCCCTTCATTCCCCGCACGGGACGCACGCAGAGCGCGAGCAGCGAACAGTCCTCCGAAGAACCCATAGAGCAGACTCGCGGTGGCAACAAACGGGGCTGCATCGCGCAAGGAGGCGTTCATGGCGAGAGCTGCCGCAACAGCGTATCTCGTGAAGAAGATTGCCATCATCAGTACCAAGGGCAGTGGACTTCCGGTGATACGAACAGCGTTTGCGTAGGGTGCAGAGGTAAGCCCTTTTGGCTGTCTCATGGTCCGGTAGAGGAGCAGCACAAGGACGATCGCGGCGCCCAAGGAGGCAAAAGCAAGAGGATTTCCGCCGAACGCCGACCTGACCCCATAGACCGAAAGGCATACCATCGCCAACGGCACCATGAATAGCCGCCGCCTCGTCAGAGTTCGTGTCTTGCTTTGCCAATATCCCAGGTAGAGCAAGAGGAAGAACAGTCCGAATACCCAAATAGGTGTGTGTTTAAGAATCTGCGTCACCATAAAGTCCCCTTTTCTCTTGTGTGATGTATCCGCAAACGGCGCCCGCTCGCAAAAGAGGACGCCTCGCGCCGCTGCTACAGTATTTTGCAAGAATGCCCATTGTACCACTACATGGCGTCAAAGAATCCCTTGTACCCCTGAACCGAGGCCACTGCTGCGTAAAGAGCCGCAAGTGTCAGGGCAGGGTTATCATTACCGTGTGGCGACCCTGCGTCAGACGTGCCGGCATCCATCCGGAAGGTGCACACGGACGCCATGAGAAGCAGCGAAGCAATAAAGAGCGCCGGTTTCTTCATGGGTATGCCGTCTCCTTTTTTACCGGCGCATGGAAGATGTCCCCCATCCTCATGAGCAAACTCATATCCCCCTCCACTCTATAAAGCCCGTCCATCAATGCTTTAGGCCGACTAATCTCGCCCCGGGCCATCTTCAGCCAGACATCGGACGGAGACCGGATCGTCAGCGTCGGGGAGAGTGCTTCGCCTTCCCGGGCCGTACACAGGCCATCGGCTATCGAGAGCACGATCTTCCCCCCTCCCTCGCCTGAAAGATCAAACTGGATCTCCGCCTTAAGGTTTGAGGCAGTTCCGGGGTTGAAGGCGTGCGGCATGTTAAGGACGAGGTCCCTGGCCGTGCCTGGAAGGACGGATGGATCAGCCGGCCGGCCGGCGCCCTCGCGCTTGAGATAATGGCCGGGGTATTTTCTGGAGAAGGGCAGACCCATGCCCAGGATCAAGATAAGCGGTATCACGACTGAGAATAAGGGCTTTTCCTGACCCACCCAACAGGAAAGGGTGGCGAGGAGAAAGACGAAGCTCCAGAAATAGGTGATATGCAGATTGATGCGGCGGAACTGGGGCGTATTCCAGACCGCCTCCGGAGACCACTGCTTCGCAATGGCATAGGTGAAAGGATCGTATCCGAAAAGCTGGGGCAAGAAGGTGGTCATGAAGAGAACCAGGTAGAGTAGGCCGATGGAGTGGTGGACGAAAAAGGACGAAGTCTCGGGCGGGGTCAGGAAAATCCAGGCCGTACCGGCCGCCAGATACCCGAGGAACGCCTTCTCCAGATAGGTCGTATACTTGAGAAAACGCCGGGAGAGGAGGTATTGTACTCCGGCGAGGACGAGGCCCGTTGCCACCGCAACTTTCACCCTTCCCGGCGTAATATCCCCCACCCGGGCCAGCACCTTGAAGATGACCACGGGGAAAAATGACGTGACGAAAAGGACCTTGCTCAGCTTTAATTTCATTGCGTTCTCCTTACTGTGCTGCGAACAGCTTCTTCACCTTCAATAACAGCCCCATGTCCCCCTCAACCCCGTATTGGCCTTCCATAAAAGCTTTCTGGCCATCCAGCTCGCCCCAAGATATCTTGAGCCAGACCTCGGCGGGCGATTTGATGACGAGGTCCGGCTTATCAGCCGGGCCGTCATGGTAGGTGCATGCACCGTTCGCAATCTTGAGGTGGGAGGTGAAATGTTCATTCCCGCTGATCTCAAACTGCAAGACAGCGGTCATACCCCCCGCTGCGCCGGGGTCGAAGCTCAGGGGCATGCTCTGGAGCAGGCTCGCGGCAACTCCCGGCCGGATGGGCCGCCTTATTCTCTGCATGCTGAGCTTTTTTCCGGGTCTTTTGCTCTTCGATCATTTCCTTGATCCAGGCTTGCCGCAACGGGTCATCGAAGGGGACCTCGGCTCTGGTCTGCTGGATATATTTTTCAAAGCCCTCGTAGAGGCCGTGTTCCTGCCAGTGCTTGTAATCGTGTTTCATCGCGGTTTCCTTGTTGCTTTCTACCAGATTCCCAATAAACTGGTAGAAACGAAGTTCCCGATCCGTGGCGGGATAGCGCCTCTTTTCCCTTATGGCCCTGGCCAAATCCCTGGACAAATCGACGGCCCGGGCCGCGACCGCTTCCTTCCCCAAGAACCCACCGGGCTGGGTGGCTATGGCCGTCAGCGTGCCGACTGAAAAAGCCCCGAAAATGCGCAGCACATTGGCCAGGTACGCTGCCGTATCCGTCTCACCCATACCGGCAGAGACGCTGAGAGCGAGACCCGGCTTCCAGGTCGGCCGAGGCTTGTGGCCAAGGGCGAGGCTGCGGTCGATGAAGTTTTTCATGCGGCCGGTCACGTGTTGGAAATAAACAGGGGAGGCCAGGATGATCCCATCAGCCGCCAGCAGTTTTTCAAGGATCTTACGATGATCATCGTCGATCCAGCATCCTCCTTTCTCCGTGCAGAAGGCACAACCGGTGCAGTACTCGATATGTTGGCCGGCGAGATTAATCACTTCGAGAGCGAAATCCTCCTCCGCAAGGGTGGGCCGCAACATTTCAAGCATTAGAGACGTGTTGCCGATCCCGGCGTGGGGTGAACCGTTGACTGCGACGACTTTCAGTTGATCCGACATGATATCCTCCTTGGTTTGTTTGTCTGCTGCGGCCTGACGGAATATTTTACGGTCCGGGCCGCGGCGTAGATGATGACGACGTGGGTAAGAGAAGCCGCGCTCCCTTTCACGAGAGGTCCTCGTTGTCTTTCAACGTCTTGGCCGCGGCGACGCGGCATTGGAAGGCCCGGTCGATCACGTAGTTCCGAAGGGCCCTCGCGCCCCTCGTCATCTGCGCGGTGAGCCTGGCGTCCTGATCATCGGGCAAATGGCCGGTGAGACGCTTACGCAGACGCATCTCCTGATCGACGAGCTCCTTGGCGATGTTCCCGTAGAAGGCAAGGTCCGAAGCCTTGAGCCCGAACGCGAAGGCCGCGGCGTACATTTTGCCCGCGTCGACGTCCTCCTGCCTGAAAACCCCCTGCTCGAGAGGCATGAGCAGGTTTGCTTCCAGAAGCTCCACGACCTCGCTCGGCGTGAGGCCCGTGGCGAGCCTGAATGCCTTTTCGTCGAGGATGGCCCCATCGTGAGCGCCAAAAACGACCGCGTGCAACTCCAGGAGAGCGGCCGGGTCTTTCCCCTCGTCCCTTGACTGGAGAATCTTCTTGATCTTCTCCAGGGGGAAAGAGTACGTGTTCTGCACCTCCTTGATGTATCTTGCGCGCTCGACGCATTGGGGATCGTAGTACGCCACGTTGCGGCACGTTCTCACGGGCTCCGGCAACAGCCCCTGGGCGACGTAGTGGAGAATGGTCGATTTTAGCAGGCCCGTCGCCTTCGTCAACTCCTTCATGCGCAAACCCCTCACTTTGCTCTCCGTAAGACCCTCTTTCATGTGCCCTCCTTTCCCGTCAGATCATGCCCTACCATCTAACTATATAGCATAATGTGTAACGTGTCAAGTAATACGTTACATTATCCTTCATATGCGATATGACATGTCCGGGTAGACCGTGCGGCAAAAATATTTCCGCACATTTCAGAAGGTATTCTTCGTCTGGTGCAAAGGGCTGAAAGTGTGGAATAGTAGGAGGTGAACTAAGTAGAGTCTTCTTGCGGCCGGAGAGATTTTTGATGAATGGGGGCGCGAAATTAAAGAAGGCCGCATTCTCAACCCGGTGCTAATCTCTACCACCTCCCCCGCCGATATATGCTATAGTGCTAGTGAGCATTCGCGGCTGCACGCGCATAAGCCGGACCGGGGTACGCGCTTTTAAGATAAAGAGGAGAGCAGCATGAACGAGCAATATATCGAGGAAGGTCTCACTTTTGACGACCTTCTTCTTGTTCCGTCTTTCAGCGAGGTGATGCCGTCGGAAGTGGACGCGTCGACCTTCCTCACCCCTGCCATAAAGCTCAATATCCCCCTTATCAGCGCGGCCATGGATACGGTCACCGAGGCAAAGACCGCCATATGCATGGCGCAGGAAGGCGGGATCGGCATCATCCACCGGAACATGGGCGTGAGGGAGCAGGCCCAGGAAGTGGAGCAGGTAAAAAAGTCGGAAAGCGGCATGATCGTCGACCCCATTGTCATCGCGCCGGAGCAGCACCTCAAGGACGCCCTCGACCTGATGGCGCGCTACAGGATCTCCGGGATCCCCGTCACGCGCGGCAGAAAACTGGTCGGCATCATCACGAACAGGGACCTCAGGTTCGAGACCAACCTGGAGCAGAAGGTCGCCGATGTCATGACGAAGGAGAACCTCATCACCGTCGATGAGGGCATCAGCCTGGAAGAATCGAAGAAGGTGCTCCACCGGCACAAGATCGAGAAGCTCCTCGTGGTGGACGGCGAGTACAACCTGAAGGGGCTTATCACTATAAAGGACATAGAGAAGGTGATAAAATACCCCTCGGCCTGCAAAGATTCCCTCGGCAGGCTGCGGGTCGGCGCGGCCGTGGGGGTAGGACCCGACAGGGAAGCGAGGGTCGACGCCCTGCTGAAGGCGGGCTGCGACGTGATCGTCGTCGACACGGCCCACGGCCATTCAAAAAATGTTTTGGAGACCGTGTCCGATATCAAGAGGACCTTTAAGGACGCACAGGTTATCGCGGGGAATGTCGCGACCGTCGAAGGGGCCGGGGCGCTTATCGATGCCGGATGCGATGCGGTGAAAGTAGGCGTGGGTCCCGGTTCGATCTGTACGACCAGGATCGTCGCGGGGGTGGGGGTCCCTCAGATTACGGCCATTATCGGCGCGGTCAAGGTGGCGCACGAGCGCGGGGTGCCGGTCATCGCGGACGGGGGCATCAAATTCTCGGGGGATATCACGAAAGCGATTGCGGCCGGCGCAGACGTGGTGATGATAGGAAACCTCTTCGCGGGGACGGATGAGACACCCGGCGAGATGGTGCTCTACCAGGGACGCACGTACAAGATGTACCGGGGCATGGGGTCCCTCGACGCCATGAAAGAGGGAAGGACCAGGGACCGCTACTCCATCCGGGAGGACGAGGTCGAGTCGAAGATAGTCCCGGAGGGGATCGAGGGGCGCGTGCCGTACAGGGGATCGCTTTCGTTTACCCTCCACCAATTGATAGGGGGCCTAAGGGCAGGCATGGGCTATCTCGGGTGCCGCAATCTGCGCGAGCTGCAGAAGCATACCAGGTTCCTGCGGATCACGAACGCCGGCTTGCGCGAAAGCCACGTGCACGATGTGATGATCACGAGAGAAGCGCCAAACTACAGAATAGAATAGAACGATTGGACGATGGACGACCGTCGCCTACGGGACTGGGACGATGGACGAAAAGGCTCTTTCGTCCTAGTGAGCGCAGCGAACGTTTGCTCACTGGAGCGGAGCTGGTCGTCCAATCAGTCCACTACGGATGAATGAGGCAGGATCGGTCGAATGAGCGTGCGTGACTACCATAAGGAAATAGTGGCAATTCTCGATTTCGGGTCCCAGTACACCCAGCTTATCGCGAGAAAGGTGCGCGAGCTGAAGGTCTACTGCGAGATATTCCCGTACAACGCGGATGTCGAAAAGCTGAAGGCCCTGAACCCCCTGGGGATAATCCTCTCGGGAGGTCCCCGGAGCGTCACCGAGGCGGATGCGCCCGCGTGCGACCCGGCCATATTCGGTCTTGGCGCGCCGATCCTCGGCATCTGCTACGGCATCCAGTTGCTGGCAAAGGTCTATAAGGGTGAGGTCCAGCGGTCGGACAAGCGGGAGTACGGCCGCGCCCATATCTATCTGGACAGCCCGGACCGCCTCCTGGAAGGCATTGCAGACGGCGACACCATCTGGATGAGCCATGGCGACAGCATCATGACGATGCCTCCCGGCTTCATGGCCCTCGCCCACTCGGAGAATTCTCCTTATGCGGCCATCAGGAACGAGGAGGGGACCATTTACGGCGTGCAGTTCCATCCGGAGGTCCACCATACCCCTAAAGGCAAAGTCGTCCTGAAGAACTTTCTCTACAAGATCTGCAGGGCAAAGGGCCTTTTTTCCACCGCTTCCTTCATCGAGATGACGACGCAGAAGATCACGGAGGAGGTCGGCGAAGGGAAAGTGGTGTGCGCCCTGAGTGGAGGCGTCGACTCGTCGGTCGTGGCGACCCTCGTCCATCGGGCGATAGGCGACAGGCTCACCTGCGTTTTCGTGAACAACGGCGTGCTCAGGAAGAACGAAGGGCAGGAGGTGCTCGATCTGTTCAAGGACCGGCTGCACCTGAACCTGCGCTACGTCGACGCATCCGATAGGTTCCTCGCCGGCTTGCGAGGCGTCAAAGACCCGGAGAAAAAGCGAAAGATCATCGGAAGGCTCTTCATCAAAATCTTCGAAGAAGAGTCAGCCGGCCTCGGCGACGTGCGGTATCTCGCCCAGGGGACGCTCTATCCCGACGTGATCGAGAGCGTGTCGTTCAAAGGCCCTTCCGCGACGATCAAAAGCCATCACAATGTCGGCGGTCTCCCCAAACGGATGCGGCTCAAGCTCATCGAGCCCCTCAGGGAGCTTTTCAAGGACGAGGTGCGCGTCGTCGGACGTGAGCTTGGCCTTCCCGACTACGTGGTCCAGAGACAGCCCTTCCCCGGCCCGGGCCTCGCCATCAGGATGATCGGGGACGTCACGAAGGAGCGGGTCGAGATGCTTCAGGAAGCCGACCACATCATCCGGGAGGAGATCGAGAGGAAGAAGATCTTCGGCCACATCTGGCAGTCCTTCGCGATCCTGATCCCCATCAAGACCGTGGGGGTGATGGGGGACGAGCGCACCTATGCGCACGCAATCGCGGTGCGGGCTGTGGAGAGCAAAGACGGCATGACCGCGGACTGGGCAAGGATACCCTACGACGTGCTCGATCTGATCTCCCGCAGGATCATCAACGAGGTCCCCGGAGTAAACCGCGTGGTCCTCGACATATCGTCGAAACCGCCAAGCACCATAGAATGGGAATAGGTTGAGCGAATTCGTCCATCTCCACCTGCATACGCAGTTCAGCCTCCTCGACGGCGCTATCCGCTTCGAGCCGCTCTTCGAGCTGGCGCGCTCCTACAACATGCCGGCATGCGCCATCACCGATCATGGAAACATGTTCGGGGCGGTCGAGTTTTACTTCGCCGCCCGTTCCGCGGGCATAAAGCCGGTTATCGGCTGCGAGGCATATATAGCGCCCAGATCGCGCACCGACAAAGAGCGGCACGAAGACAACGCCTGCCACGTGGTGCTCCTCGCCCTCAATAACGAGGGGTACTACAACCTTATGAAGCTGATCAGCATCGCCCACATGGAGGGCTTTTACTATGCGCCCCGCATCGATAAGGAGATCCTGAAGGAGTACAACGCCGGCCTCATCTGTCTGACCGCATGTCTCAAGGGACAGATACCCCAGGCGATCCTGAGGGATGACGAAAACGGCCTGAAGACGCATATAGAAGATTATCTTTCCATATTCGGGGACCGGCTCTACCTGGAGATGCAGGACAACGGCATGCCCGAGCAGAAAAAGGTGAACGAGGGTCTTGTGCGCCTGGCCGGGCAGTACAACGTGCCCCTGGTCGCCACGAACGATTGCCACTATCTGAAGAAGCAGGAGGCAAGGGCGCACGAGCTGCTGCTCTGCATCCAGACAGGCAAGAAGATCAGCGACACGGACCGGCTCAAGCTCTCGACCGACGAATTCTACTTCAAGTCGCCCGATGAGATGGTGGCTGCCTTTTCCGGCTATCCCCAGGCGATTTCCAACACTCTTCGCATCGCCGAGATGTGCGACGTCACGATTGAAACCGGCGTCTACCACTTCCCCGCCTTGAACCTGCCGGGGAACAAGAGCCCGGAAGAGCACTTCGAGGAGCTGTGCCTCGAAGGTTTCGGCCGGAAGATGACGCGGGTCGAGTCGAGCTACGCTTCATTTACGGACGAGCTGCGGGAGAAGTACAAGGCGAGACTGGCCTACGAGATGGAGGTCATCAAGTCGACCGGTTTCGCCAGCTATTTTCTCATCGTCGCCGATTTCATCCACTACGCGAAATCGCACGATATACCGGTCGGGCCGGGCAGGGGGTCGGCCGCGGGCAGCCTGGTCGCCTTCTCGCTCGATATCACGAACGTCGATCCCATCAAGTATGACCTCCTCTTCGAGCGGTTTCTCAACCCGGAGCGGATCAGCATGCCCGATATCGACGTGGACTTCTGTTTTGAAAAGCGGGAGCGCGTCATCGAGTACGTGACCAATAAGTACGGGAAGGACAACGTCGCCCAGATCATTACCTTCGGCACGATGAAATCGAAGGCGGCCGTGAGGGACGTGGGAAGGGCGCTCGGCCTCCCTTATGCGAACGTCGACCAGATAGCGAAACTGATACCCGCGACGCTCGATATCAGCATCGAGCAGGCGATGACCGATGAGCCGAGGCTCGCAGAGCAATACCGGAAGGATGAGGCCGTCAAGGAGCTGATCGACAACGCGATGGTGCTCGAGCGGCTTGCGCGCCACGCGTCGACCCACGCGGCCGGGATCGTCATATCGAACAAGCCGCTCATGGAATACGTGCCCCTCTACCGCGGCCAGAAGGGTGAGACCGTCACCCAGTACGCCATGAAGACTATCGAGAAGATCGGCCTGGTCAAGTTCGACCTGCTCGGTCTCAAGACCCTTACCATCATCGATCATGTCGATCAAGATGCTGGAGGCCGAAGGGATCAAGCTCGACATCACCAACCTCCCCCTCGACGACGCGGAAACCTATCGCCTCCTCGCCTCCGGCAATACCTCAGGCATATTCCAGCTTGAAAGCAGGGGCATGAGGGAGCTTCTCACGCGCCTGAAGCCTTCCCGGCTGGAGGACATCATCGCCCTTAACGCCCTCTACCGGCCCGGCCCCTTGGGCAGCGGCATGATCGACGATTTCATCAAGAGGAAGCATAATCCGAGCCTCGTCAAGTACGAGACGCCGCTCCTGAAGGAGGCCCTGGAGGAGACGTACGGGGTCATCGTCTACCAGGAGCAGATCATGCAGATCGCATCCTCGCTTGCCAATTTCACCAAGGGCGAGGCGGACGCGCTCAGAAAGGCGATAAGCAAGAAGGTGCCCGAGCAGCTGGAATCCTACAAGGAGCAGTTCAAGCAGGGGTGCGCGGCGAATGGGGTAAGAGTCGAGGCCGCCACGCGCATCTATGATGTCATTCTGCGGTTCGGCCAGTACGGCTTCAACAAATCGCACAGCGCCGCATACGCCCTCGTGGCCTACCAGACGGCCTACCTGAAGACGCACCACTTCCTGCCCTTCATGGCGGCGATCCTGACGAACGAGGTGAACGACACCGACAGCCTGATAAAGTATATTACCGAGTGCAGGGAAAGCGGGGTGACCATCCTGCCGCCCGACGTCAACGAGAGCGCAAAAGTCTTCACCATAGTGGGAGACAAGATACGGTACGGGCTGCTCGGCATAAAAGGCGTGGGGGAAGCGGCCCTCGACAGCATCCTCAGCGCCCGGTCGGAGGCCGGGGGCTTTTCTTCGTTCATCCATTTCTGCAGTCTCGTCGATTCGAGGAAGGTGAACAAGAAGGTCGTGGAGAGCCTCATAAAGGCAGGCGCTTTCGACGGCATGGGCCTCAAGCGGTCCCAGCTTTTTGCGCTCGTCCAGGAAAGATGGGACAGACTCTCGAGAAAGAACGGCAAGAACACCCTCCAGATGGATTTCTTCGGGGCGGAGAGCTATGCACCGAAAGAAGAAGAGATCCCGGAGACGGAGGAGCTCGACCGCGCGGAGATCCTGAAAGGGGAAAAAGAGGCCCTCGGCTTCTTTTTCAGCCAGCACCCTCTCTCGGCATACCAGCACGTCATTTCGCAGATCACCCCCCTCGACACGAGCAGCATAAAGGAGACGGAGACGAGCGACGACGTGACGATCGTCGGCATCGTGAACGGGTGCAAGGAGATTACCACGAAGAGGGGAGACCGCATGGCGAACATCACCCTCGAAGACACGAAGGGCATCGTGGAGGCGATCGTCTTCCCCGATCTCTTCTCGAAACACCTCCTCATCATCAAGAGCGACAGCCCCCTGGTGGTTACCGGGTCGCTCGAGAGGACCGAGGATGGGACAACCCGCATCAGGGCAAAGTCGATCACCCCGCTGCAAGAGATCCGGGACGAGCTGGAGTCGGTGGTGCGCATCAAGATCGATTGCAGTGTTTTCAAGAAGGACCATTTGCGGAAGCTGAGGGACATCCTCGTCACCATTAAGGGGGACTCCCGGGTCTCCCTCGAATTCGTCCAGAACGGCGACCGGAAGGTATTTCTCATCCCCGAGGTGCGTATCGACGCGGGGAAAAGCGGGGCGATCAGGAAACACTTCGCTGCCGGCCTGGATATCGAGGTAATGAGAGGATGAGGCGATATTACCTGGATTTCGAAAAGAGGCTCGAGCCCCTGGAGCGCAGGATAGAAGAGATAAGGAAATTTCACGATATAAGGGATGCCCACTACGCGAAGGAGCTGGATGGGCTGTTGAAGAAGGTCGCGAAGACGGAGACCGAGATCTACGGCAATTTGAGCAATTGGCAGCGGTGCCAGCTCTCGCGCCACTTGAACCGTCCCCACACCCTCGATTACATCCAGAACCTGTGTACCGATTTTATCGAGATCCACGGCGACCGGAGGTTCAGGGACGATCCGGCCGTGGTGACGGGTTTCGCCCGGTTCAACGGCGTGAGCATCGCGGTCGTGGGGCAGCAGAAAGGCAATACCTTGAGCGAGATGGCGGCGAGGAACTTCGGCATGGCGAACCCGGAGGGGTACAGGAAGGCGATGAGGCTGATGGGGCTGGCCGACCGATGGCGCAAGCCGATTTTGACCTTCATCGATACGCCGGGCGCCTTCCCCGGCGTGGGGGCCGAGGAGCGGGGCCAGGCCGAGACCATCGCGTCGAGCTTAGAGCTCATGTTTTCCCTTTGCGTCCCGGTCATCTCGGTGGTGATAGGCGAGGGCGGAAGCGGTGGGGCTTTAGCCATAGGCGTCGGCAACAGGATCCTGATGATGGAGAATGCGATCTACTCGGTCATCTCACCGGAGGGCTGCGCGGCGATCCTCTGGAGGGACGGATCGAAAGGGCCTCTGGCCGCCGATACCCTCAAGCCCACGGCTCAGGACCTCTACGCCCTGAAAATAGTCGACGAGATCGCACCCGAGCCTTTCGGGGGAGCGCACAGGGACTGGGCCGCAACCTTCGAGGTCACCTCAAGGGTCATAGCGCGCCACCTCGCCGAGCTGCAGCAGATGTCCGGTGAAGAGCTGAGGGCACAGCGGTATGAGAAATTCAGAAAGATGGGCATATTCGAAGAACAGTAACGAGTGGAAAGTGAAGAGAGTGACGAGTGAAGAGCCTTGCTCTTCTCTCGTCACTGTTGATTGGTTGCTTCTTCCTAAGGTCTATAAGCGCCGTGCGACACTTTCGGGCTCGCGGGCGGTTTCGGTTTCGCTTTTTTGTTGCTTGCTTTCCTTGAGGCGAGGCGCGATCTGCCGCATTATCCTCGTTTTTGCCTTGTCCTGTATGTCCCGCAGCTTCGGAAGCTGATCGGGCAGGACCAGGGTGAATGCCCGGCCGCCTTTTCCCATGCGCGCCGTTCTTCCGATCCTGTGCACATAATACTGGTCATCCTGGGGCAGGTCGTAGTTGATGACCGCCTCGATGTCGTCAACATCGATGCCTCGGGCGGCAACGTCGGTCGCCACGAGTATGCGGAGGTGTTTCTGGCGGAATTTCGACATCGCGTGATCGCGGCGGGACTGGGTCATGTCCCCGTGCAGGCTGTCCGCCATGTACCCCCTGCTCTGCAGGTCTTTGACGATCTGGTCGACCCGTCTTTTCGTGTTGCAGAAGACCAGGGATGACGTCGGCGTGTACGCGTCGATGAGCCGGCACAGGACATCCAGCTTCATCCACGGTTTTACCTCAAAGAACGTCTGCTCCACTTCGGGCACCGTCACCTGTTCGCCGACCACATTGACTACGTACGGCTCTTTTTGAAATTTCCGGACGAGATCCATGATCGACTGGGGCATCGTCGCGGAAAAGAGGAGCGTCTGGCGCTCATCCGGCATGGCCCAGAGGATCGTCTTCATGTCGTCGACGAACCCCATATCGAGCATCTTGTCCGCCTCGTCGAGCACTACCATGCGGACCTTATCAAACCGGATCGTGCCCCTCTCCATGTGGTCCATGACGCGTCCCGGCGTCCCCACGATGATCCGCGCGCCCCTCTTCAGGCTGCTCAGCTGCTTCTGTATGGGCTGTCCGCCGTAGACAGGCACTATGTGCAGGTCTCTTCTGTATTTTGCGAGCCTCATCAGCTCCTCGGCAACCTGCACCGCAAGCTCCCTCGTGGGGCAGAGGATGACCGCTTCCAAGCCGGTGCCCTTTCGCTGAAGCATCTCGATAATGGGAAGGCCGAAGGCAAGGGTCTTGCCGGTGCCCGTCTGCGCCTGACCGATCACGTCTTTTCCCTCCAGTACGGGAGGGATCGACTCGGACTGAATCGGGGTAAGCGTCTCGAATCCCATGTCCGCCACTGCCTTTTGCATCTCCTTCGATAAATCCAACTCGTCAAACCTCGTGCTTTGCATAGCTCTCCTTGAAATAGTTTCTGGCCGCTCCGTCCTGATCAGGCAATCGGCCATTCCATGAAGTTGAGGACAATGGGAAAGCTGAGAGGCTGTAAGTGGCAAGAGCATTATAGCATAGAAGTTCTTAAATTAATAGGTTAAATGATTTTCCTTGAAAGCGGTTGTCCGCGACGGTAGAATTAGAGGGCCATGCAGACAAAGAGATCGGAGGAGCTTTACCATCGGGCGGTCGCTCTCATCCCCGGCGGGGTGAACAGCCCGGTGAGGGCCTTTCTCTCGGTGGGGGGCACACCGTTTTACGTCGACCATGCAAAGGGGCCTTGCCTCTTCGATGTCGACGGCAACGCCTACCTCGATTTTGTCTCTTCATGGGGCGCCATCATGCTCGGCCATGGTGACGAAGGTCTCATCCGGGAGGCGCAGGCCGCGGTCGCGGACGGGACGAGCTTCGGCGCCTGCCACCCCTATGAGCCGGTCCTTGCAGCGGCGATCATCGATGCCTTTCCGTCCATGGAGATGGTGCGTCTCACCAATTCCGGCACGGAGGCGACCATGAGCGCCGTGAGGCTTGCCCGCGGCGCAACGGGGAAGGCGGGGATCATCAAATTCAGGGGCTGCTATCACGGCCACGTGGACAGTCTGCTTGTCAAGGCCGGGTCGGGTCTGGCCACCTACGGGGTGCCGGACAGCGAGGGGATACCCGATGACCTGGCGAGGCACACGCTGGTGGCCGACTTCAACCACATCGATACGGTCTGGCGGATCGTGAAGGAACGGAAGGATATTGCGTGCCTGATCATGGAGCCGGTCATGGCCAATATGGGGGTGATCCTTCCCGAGGAGACGTTTCTTCACGACGTGCGGGACCTCTGCGACAAGCACGGCATCCTCCTGGTGTTCGATGAAGTGATCACCGGCTTCCGGATTGCCTACGGGGGCGCACAGGAGATGTACGGCGTGCGAGCCGACCTGACCTGTCTCGGGAAGATCATAGGGGGCGGGTTCCCTATCGGCGCTTTTGGGGGAAGGCGTGAGCTGATGGAGAAGGTCGCCCCCCTCGGCGGCGTCTATCAGGCCGGCACCCTGTCCGGCAACCCGGTCGCGGTGAGGGCGGGCATTTACACGCTGTCCCGCCTCAAAGAAGAGATGCCCTACGACGCCTTGCGGGCGAGACTGGAAAGACTCGGGACGGCTGTCGCACAGGTGGCCCGGGACGAAGGGGTGGCCTACACCGTAAACAGCGTCACCTCCGTGTTCACCGGCTTTTTCAGCGACCGCGACGTCGTCGATTTCGAGACCGCGGTCTCCTCCGACCGCCGTCTTTATGCGCTATTCTTCAAGGCGATGCTGGACGAAGGCATCTTCTTCGCCCCGAGCCAGTTTGAGGCGGCCTTCCTGACACTGGCCCACGATGACGGGGCGGTCGAGAAGACTGTTGAAGCCTGCCGGCGCGTATTCGGGCGTCTCTCGTCCGGTCGGTTGCTGAGAGGGAGGAGAGAGAAAGGGATGGTTGTCGAAGGCGACTCGGCGAGGCTGAGGACTTCGGTATCGATCGACCTCGGCGCCCTGGAGGCGAATTACCGGGTGCTCAAGGGCCTTGTGGACGCGGCGGTGACGCTTCTGTGCGTCATAAAGGCGGATGCCTATGGCCACGGCGCCGTACAGGTGGGACGCCGGCTGGAGTCGCTCGGCGCCCCATATTTCGGCGTTGCAACCGTGGGCGAGGGAAAGGAGCTTCGGGAAGAAGGGATCCGCGCGCCGATTCTCGTGCTTGGCGGGGTGATGCCGTGGGAGCGGCTCGAGCCCCTTATCGACTACGACCTGACGTCCGCCGTCGGCACGTTTGGCATGCTGGAGAGGGTCGCGGCGTTCAAGGGGAGCAAGCCCCTGAAGGTGCATCTGAAGGTCGACACCGGCATGGGCAGGCTCGGTTTCGGCGCGGACGAGCTGGACGGCCTGGCGCGCAGGGTCAAGAGATTGCGGCGGGTCGAGATCGAAGGCGTGATGAGCCACTTCCCCGCCTCGGAAAAGCGAGACGACCGGGGCTTGCGACAGGTGGCCCGTTTCACGGAAGTGATGGAGTTGCTTAAGGAGAACGGGATAGAGCCCAGATTCAGCCACATGGCAAACAGCGCCGCCATCTGCAACTACCCGGAAGCCCATTTCACCATGGTGAGACCGGGGATCATGCTCTATGGGTCTTACCCCGCCCATGCGCTGCGGGAGAAGCTGGACTTGAGGCCTGTCATGAAGTGGACGTCGTTTGTCTCCTTCGTGCGGACCTTCCCGCCCGGCACCGCCTTGAGCTACGGGGGGACTTATGTCACCGAAAAAGAGACGAGGGTGGCCTATGTGCCTGTCGGTTATGCGGATGGGTACCCGAGGGCGCTGTCGAACCGTGGATGCGTGCTGGTCGCGGGCAGGCGGTGCAGGATTGTCGGGACGGTCTGCATGGATTGGGTTTTCGTCGATGTCACGGCGTTTCCCGGGGTGGGACCGGGGATGGAGGTTGTCGTTCTGGGGAGTGAGAAAGGCGAGGCCATTACCGCCGATGAGATAGCGGAGCAGGCCGGGACGATCCCGTATGAGGTCCTCTGCAACGTGTCGATGCGTATAACGAGGCGCTATGTCTCTTAACGACCACGTGAAGAAGTTCGTCGCACCCGTCGAAGCGTTCGCCGCGGAGTTTGGCGGCATATGGATCATGTTCATGACGGCGGCGCGCCTGGCGTTCAGAAGGCCCTTGAGGATCGACGCGATCTTCAAGCAAATGGAGTTCATCGGCGTCAAGTCTTTGTGGGTCGTCATCGTGACCGGCGGTTTTACGGGGATGGTCCTGGCCCTCCAGACCTATTACGGGTTCAGGAGATTCAGCTCGGAGGGCCTTGTGGGGACGACGGTGGCCCTGAGCATGACGAGGGAGCTGGGTCCCGTGTTGACGGGACTGATGGTGACGGGCAGGGCCGGCTCTGCTATTGCGGCCGAGCTGGGCACCATGCGGGTCACGGAACAGATCGACGCGCTGACGGTCATGGCATTGAATCCGGTGAAATATCTCGTGGTGCCCCGGGTGGTCGCGTCGCTTTTGATGCTCCCCCTCCTGACCGTTATTGCCGATTTTATGGGGATTGTGGGCGGATACTTCGTGGGCGTCAAGCTCCTCGGCATAAATGAAGGCATATTCATCGGCAGGATGGTAAAATACGTCGATCTTGAGGACATTTACAACGGTCTGGCGAAGGCGGCGTGCTTCGGGGTTATTTTAGCGGTCGTCGCGTGCTACAAGGGTTTTTCCACAAAAGGGGGCGCCGAGGGCGTGGGAAGGGCGACAACGGAGACCGTGGTGATGTCGAGCATCACCATTCTCGTTGCCGACTATGTGCTCACCTCTCTCATGTTCTGATGGGAATGGAAGAAGTCATCATAAGGGTCAAGGACGTCTACAAGAGCTTCGGGCCTCAGAAAGTCCTGAACGGGATTAACCTCGCGGTCGAGCGCGGAGAGACGACCGTGATCATCGGCAAGAGCGGCAGCGGGAAGAGCGTGCTCATGAAGCACCTGATAGGCCTGATGAAACCCGACAGAGGAGAGATACTGGTCGACGGGGTGGACATCAGCCGCCTCGGCGAGTCTCAGCTGAATGAAGTGAGGAAGAGGTTCGGCATGCTTTTTCAGGAGGCGGCCCTCTTCGATTCGATGACCGTGGAGGAGAACGTGGCGTTCCCCATCAGGGAGCACAGGAGGTTCTCCGAGGCCGAGATCGCTCGCCTGGTCGACGAAAAGCTCCAGCAGGTCGGCCTCTCCGGCTTTAACGGGAAGATGCCGTCCGAGCTGTCCGGAGGCATGAAGAAGAGGGTGGGTCTTGCGCGGGCCCTCGCGCTCGATCCGGAGATCGTCTTATTCGACGAGCCGACGAGCGCCCTCGATCCGGTAATCTCGCTGACCATAGAAGACCTCATCAAGAAGACCCAGATGACGCTGAAAAAGACCTACGTGGTGATAAGCCACGACATACTGGGCATGTTCAGGATCGCGGACAAGGTGGCCATGCTGTATGACGGCGAGATCGTCGCTTTCGGCGCCCCCGACGAGGTGCGGAAGAGCGACCTTCCGGCCGTGAAGGAGTTTTTGGAGGCGACGAGAATACCGGGTTTTGCTTTTGTGAGGGGGGAGGCCGGGGTACCCGCGTAGCGGGTCGCAGCTTTGCTCATGGAGGGGGCGCTGAGCCCCGGTAATTGCAGCGACCTTCCGGCGGTGAAGGAGTTTATGGAGGCAACGAGAATACCGGGTTTTGCCGATGGAGGGGGCGCGGGGTACCCGCTTGCGGGTGCCCGGTAATTGCGGCAACGAGAATACCGGGTTTTGCTTTTGTGAGCAGGGAGGCCGGGGTACCCGCGTAGCGGGTCGCAGCTTTGCTCATGGAGGGGGCGCTGAGCCCCGGTAATTGCAGGAGGGACCATGACAACGGAATTCAAGGTCGGTATCGTCGTCCTTTTGGGTATCGTTATCCTTTTCTACATGTCTTTCAGGGTGGGCAAATTCGGCTCGCTCACGGAAGGCCAGGGATATGTCGTCACCGCGCACTTCAGGAATATAGCGGGCCTCGACACGAAGTCGCCGGTCGAGGTGGCCGGCGTGGAGGTGGGGAGGATCAGTAAGATCGCCCTTGACGGAAGCGTGGCGAAGACATGGCTGCTCATGAAGGAAGACGTGAAGATCCCCGTGGATAGCAAAGTCGCGATAAAATCTTTCGGCATCCTGGGCGACAAGTACATAGAGATCACCCCCGGCCGGTCGACGCAGTATGTCAAAAGCGGCGAGGAGCTGACAAACATCGTCTCCTACGCCGATTATGATGAGATTTTTCAGAACGTGAGCGTGGCGGCGAAGAATATGGGCGAGACCCTGTCGCAGTTCAAAGGCGTGATCGACGAAAAAGACAAGGAGAACTTCAAAAAGGGCCTCGCCAACATGAGAGAGGCGAGCGGCGGCATCAAAGAGATGGTGGCGGAGAACAAGACGAATGTGAACCGTATTGTCGCGAACGTCGCGCAGGCGAGCGTCAAGCTCGGACCCATCGCGGATAAGGCCGATTCGGTGGTGACGCAGGTGAACACCATCGTGCAGGGCGTGAATGAAGGGAAGGGCACCCTGGGCAAGCTCGTGAAGGACGAGAAGCTCTACGACGACGCGAAGGAGATGGTTGCCAGCCTGAAGAGCGTCTCCTCGGACATCGAGCAGGGCAAGGGGACCCTCGGCAAGCTCGTGAAGGACGACACGCTCTACAACGAGACTAAGGAGACGATGAAGAACGTCAACCAGTTCACCTCGGGTCTCAAGGATGGGAATCTCGTGGCTGAGGCGCAGGTCACC
This sequence comes from uncultured delta proteobacterium, assembly GCA_963729685.1. Taxonomy (GTDB): domain Bacteria; phylum Desulfobacterota; class Syntrophorhabdia; order Syntrophorhabdales; family WCHB1-27; genus BOG-1155. Next base: position 62,240 of record CAVSOX010000007.1, read on the forward strand.
ATGAAGAAGATACAGCAGGCGGCAGAAGGGGTACAGGAGCAGACGCCGATCACCATTCTCGGGACTATTTTCGGCCTCTTTTTCTGATGCGCGCATGCATCCTCTTTCTTCTCATCTTTCTTAGCCCTTGCAGCCTTGCGGCCTTTTGGCCGGTCTACTGGGAGCTGGGCAATGAGAAGAACCTGCTCGGTCCCCTCATCTCTTACCGTGCGAAGGATGACGAGACCCATGTGACGTTCCGTCCGCTCCTTTCCTCCTACGATTCCCCCGGGACCTATTCGGTCCTGTTTCCCCTGGGGAGGAGCACGCCGGAGAAGTCTTATTTTGCCCCCGTCTATATGAGGCACAGCTCGGGAGACGCGCACGATGTCGCCCTCTTCCCTTTCTTCTATGGAACGACCGGCGAAAAGTCGTATGGGGGCGTCTTCCCCTTTTACGGAACGCTTTACCACAGGTTCAGACGGGACGAGACTCGGTTTTGCCCTCTGGCCCCTCTACAGCCTCCAGCACGTGGGAAGGGACTACCAGGAGAAACGTCCTGTGGCCGCTCTTCTCCTTTTATCACGGGCGCCAGGAAGGCTTCAAGCTGGGTCCGCTCTACGGCCGGCGGCGGGTGGGCGACGAGAGACGGTCGTCATTCGTCCTCTGGCCTTTCTTTATAAAGGATGAAAAGAACCTGAATGGAGATAACCCCCAAAAGAGCCTCTGGGCATTTCCGTTCTACATGCAGACCACGTCCCCCCACTCGTCGTTCCATGCGGTGATGTGGCCCTTCTTCACCTGGATGAGGGTGGGAGACAGGACGGAAAAAAAGGTCCTCTGGCCCTTTTTCGGCCGCACCACGGGCAAAGAGGAGAGCGGAATCAGCGCATGGCCCATTTATTCATACTCCAGGGTGGGGAAGGACGAGGTCACGTACGTGCTCTGGCCGATCTACAAAGAGACCGAGCGATATCCGGGTGAGAGGAAGTGGACCCAGAAAAGGATACTTATCATAGACAAGTACGAGACGGACGACCGGGGCACGTTCTTCAACATCTGTCCGTTTTTTGAGTATCGCCGGGGCGGCGGGGAGACGGTCTTCTTCTTCCCCTCCATCATCCCCTGGAGAAATGCGGGGTTCGACAGGATCATAAGGCCCCTCATGACCCTCTACGAATACCGGAAGAAGGGCGGCAAAACGACGACGAACCTCCTCTACGGCTTCTATACGAGGGAAGAGGAGGGAGAACTCTGGAAGAGGAGGCTGGCCTTTCTTTTCGAGGTCGGAAGGGCGCCGGGGGGCATGGGCTTCCAGGTGTTTTCCGGGCTCTTCGGCCTCGACGGGAGCAGGGTGAAGATCTTTTATATACCCATAAGCCGGGGTAAAGGAGGGGACGCCGCCTCGATAGATGACCGTGGGGAGGGACTATCGGCGCCGGAAGTCGGCCAACAGGTGGCAGATGACAGAAACAGCGAGGATAAAAGAGATCAGGTCCAAGGAGGTGCGAAGGCCCTTGAGAACGACGTTCGCGACCTCCCTGGGCCGGAAGCGGCATCTCCGTAGCGTCATCGTGAGAGTCACCCTCGACGACGGGGCGGAAGGGGCAGGCGAGGTACCGACCAGCGCCGCCTTCGAGGATGAAACCATCGCGGTCATCGGCCGGGTGCTCGATGAAGGGCGCCGCAGATTGAAGGGGGCGGAAATAGGCGACTATGAGGGGCGTCTGGATGAATTGCGCGCCGCGTTTCCTCACGCAATGATGACGACGTCGGGCCTGGAGGTGGCCTGTTTCAGGGCCTGTCTCGCAAGCCGCGGGGTCCCTGAACACCTCTGGTGGGGCGGCAAATCCCTCCGGATCGAGACGGACATTACCGTTCCGATCCTGACCGACAAACGCGCGCTCGCGGCGTGGGTAGAGGGCGCGGCAAGGAAAGGCTTCACCGCCTATAAGGTGAAGGTAAGCGGCAATCTTGAGCAGGACAGGGAGATGGTCGCTTTTATCCACCGCCTCCTCAGCGCGCGAATCGCCGCTTTTCGCCTGCGCCTCGACGGCAATCAGGGCTATACGGCAGAGACGTTCCTGGCCTTTGTCGACTTCCTGCAGAAGATGCGCTTCGAGATCGAGCTTTTCGAGCAGCCCCTCCCCAAGGGTGCGTTCAAGGGTCTTGCGTACATAAAAGAGCGCTGCCCGATACCCATAATCCTGGACGAGACGATACGTACCGTCGAAGACGCCCGGAGGGCCGTCGATCACAACCTCTGCCACGGCATCAACATCAAGATCGCGAAAAGCGGTATAGGCGGATCGATCGAGGCTCCTGGAGCTGGCCCGCCGCCACGGGATGAAGCTAATGGCCGGGTGCATGATCGAGACTATGGTGGGGCTGTCCGCGGCGGTCTTTTTTGCCGCCGGCACCGGTGCCTTCGATTTCATCGATCTCGACGCGGTCCATTTCCTATACGGAGAAAACGGCTATCCCGGGATCGCGCGGGTCGGCCCGTCATTCCTCATCGGCTAAGAAGCGTGAAGAATCGGCCCATAATAAACGAAAGGTACGGAAGGGCTGAAACTGCGTTATCGTGGCGGATGAGGAATGACGGGCTTTGCTGATTAAGAACTATTGAGAGGCGGGGTACGTGCGAATAGGCTTTCATGTTCCCATCGCGAAGGGTTTCGAGCATACCTACCGGGAGGCGAGGCGCCTCGGCTGCGACGTGATCCAGATATTTGTGAAGAACCCGAGGTCATGGGCCGAAAAATCCTGGAGCGACGCGGACCGCGAAGCCTTCGGCCGTCTTTTGGGCGCACTCCCGGTGGTTGCCCACCTCAGCTATCTGCCCAATATTGCGCGGTCCGATGAAGAGCCTAAAAATCTCGCGGGCTTCTTGCACGAGGCAAAGCTCTGCGCCGAGCTGGGAATAGGGACGATGGTGGTCCACTGCGGGTCGAGGGAGAGCATCGAAAAAGGTCTCGACGCCGCTGCCCGGAGTGTCGAACAGGTCCTCGCCGCATATCCCCTTTCCGTGCTTCTGGAAAACGCGGCCGGTCAGGGTCATGCCGTGGGGAAGAACATCCGGGAGTTGGTTGCCTTGCGGGCGCGGATAGGGGACGCGGAAAGGGTAGGGTTTTGCCTCGACACGGCCCACCTGTTCGAGGCAGGCTACGACGTGCGCTCGCCCGCGGGTGTGGGATGAGATATTCGACGAGATGGAGGGCGCCGCCGGACCGGGCTGCATAAGGTTCTTCCATCTGAACGATTCGAAGACACCCCTCGGCAGCGCGGTGGACAGGCACTGGCACATAGGGAAGGGCGAAATCGGCACGGGGTGCTTCCATCTTCTTTTGAACGATGAAAGGCTTGCCCATCTTGGGGGCGTGATGGAGACCCCGAAGATGGGCAAGATGGACGAAGAAAATATGAGAGTTATGAGATCGCTACTTTCTCCTCTGGTGTCTCGTTCTCTTTCTTAGCTTTCTGTACTTATGCTTCCGCATCTTCTTTTTTCTCCACTTGACGACACTGCCCATCCTTCACCTCATTATTTAATGGAAAAGTAAATCCTTCGCTGCCGATGTGCCCTAAGAGGATAACCTTCATTGGGTTTTTTTTCAAGAAGATAATGAGGGAGCGACCTTCCCGGCCGGAAAGAGGGGTTTTTGGAAACCGGCGGCCGGTCTTGCGGCAGGTCTGCGGGAAATGCTTCCATTATCCCATTTATCAGGGGTGTTTGAGCCTCCTCGCGGTTGAAAGGAAGGGGGGAAACAGGTATAATGAGGCATGCGCCTGTAGCTCAACAGGATAGAGCAACGGCCTTCTAAGCCGTAGGTTCCGCGTTCGAGCCGCGGCAGGCGCGCTCTTTTAGAGCATAGGTTTGTCTCTTCCTTTTTTTGTCATACCTCCATGAGGTCTTTGCCCGCTATTATCCGGCCGGAGAAGTTTGCCCTCACCGGCTCTATCCACATGTCGTCTGTAATCGACGGATCGTCGGACGGAACGAAGTGCGTGAGCACCAGCGTCTTCACCCCGGCTTTCCTTGCGACTACCCCCAGGTCTTCCCGCGTCGTGTGGCTGTCCACGATGTGGCGCACCAGCCTGTCTGCGTTTGGGACGCGCGCCATCAGCCTGGAAAGCGCCTCTTTGTTGATCACCTCGTGGACGAGCACGTCCGCCCCTTGCGCAAGCTTGACGAGGCTGTCGAACGGGGTGGTATCCCCCGAAAAGACGATCGAGCGCCCGGGTGTGTCGAAGCGATAAGCGTAGGAAGGGACAACGGGCGGGTGGTGCACGAGGGCGGCCGTCACTTTGACCAGGTCGTCCTGCATCACCGTCCCTTCCGTGATTTCGTGCGGGGTGACCATGGGGATGAGGGGAGGCCTCCCTTCGTCAGGTATCCTGATGTCGATATCGTACATGTTCGTCTCAAAAAACGATCCGGTGATCTGCTTAAGCGGCGGAGGACCCCAGGAATCGATCCGCCCCTTAAACCCGCTTACCCAGGCATTATAGATAAGGGCCCCATATTCCAGGTTATGATCGGAGTGATGATGGGTGATGAAAATGTGCCTCAGGCCCGTTAACGGGATGTTCGCCATAACCATCTGCCTGCTTGCCCCGCCGCCGCAATCGACCACGTAAGGCACGTTGTTTACTACCACGACCCACGACGATTGGTTCCGAAGCTTGTTGGGCCGCGGTCCCCCGCCCGTCCCGAGGAGTATCAGACGCGTCCCTTTCCGCTCCGGTGGGACAGGCTCGTCCTTTTTTTGCCCGAAAACACCGCCGGCCAGGAGCACCCCTGCCGCGGTTGCGCCGAGTGACGTCGAAAGGAATTGACGCCGCGAGATACCGTCCTTCTTTTTCATCGGACCCTCCCTCCATCGTGGTGGCTGCTTTTTTAGATTATGCCAGAGAATAGGGAAATTTGGAAGTGAGGACTTACAGGCCCGGCGCCGACCGCTTTCGGCGGCGGGCGAACTGAAGGACTGCGTACTGTACAGTAAGCTTTACAATTGTCGGCCCACCATCATTCATGGGAACAGACATCCCAGCATGTAAAGACTTCTTTGAGACACTAGAGCGTAAGATATCCGGCGGGGGAGATGCTTGTCGCGAGCATTACCATGTTTATGTGGCGGTGGACCGTCCAGGTGTCTCCCTGTTGATGCTCGGGCTGAAGCCAGAAGGTTTCGATAGTCTCCGCCAGCCGCTCATACGGCCGCAAGGCCGTTATCGGGTCGTCCAGGTCGTCTTCTTTACGGAAGAGCTGCTTATTCTTTCCGATCAGGTCCGGCAGTCCCTGGAACGCCCGCAGACCGATCGACAGGCCGAGCTCGCGGAAGGCGAGGCGGTCGCTTGCGGGGAGGTTCATCTGGTCCAGGTCGAACGCCTTGAGACCCGCAAACGCGGCTTCCAGCAGAATGACGAGCAGGCCTGAGCGCGAGAAATAACCTTTTGTCATCAATCGGGCAACGGTGAAGGCGCCGGACAGCAGGCCACCGATGCCGAGGGCATCGTCGGTGACCCAGCTCATCCCTTTGCACATAGCGGTCATGTCGGCGATCTCCGTCTCCAGGTCCGCCGACCCTTCCGGATCTTTCGCGGCCGTCGCCGCAAGAAGGGTATACGTGATCAATCCGTCCAGGGGATCGTGGTGACCCATGGACTGGACCAGGGGATAGGAGAGGTCCGTGCTCATCTTCCAGTACATCCGTTTCTGTCTCCCTCCCGATGGGGTATAGACGAACCTGGCGTGACTGACGCGTGCAAGCTCCACGGCCCACCTGTTATAGGTGAAATCGGCCGTGGCCCTTGTGACGCGGTCAAGGGCGTGCATCCATTTTGTCAGGTAATGGAAGTACTGGCCGTCCCGGTCCCACTCCAGGCGTTCATTGAGGGGCTCGGTGGCCTTGCGCTCCTTGAACTGTTTTCCTATCCTCAATCCCCCTGCCGTCGGATGGAGAGCGGCCCGTTTTTCATCGAGGCCGCTGATCCAGCCGGCTCTCCCGTCATCCGGCCGGTATCGTCCGAGTGTCGAGTGTACCTGCCCGACGAGCTGCAGCGCCATATCCTTGAACGTGTCGTCGCCCGTCTCCTGGTAAAGACCAAGGAGATTGCAGACCGCGAAGGCATCGGTCCACAGGTATCGCTGCGGGACGCCGGTCGCCGGTGACAGTCCGGTGAGGCGGGCAAAGTCGGTCATGATCTCACGGCTGAGAGACGTGCGTTCCATCATTTGCATTCACGCGTCACAAAAGGCCGGTCAGAAGCTCATGGCCCGAGTAGTCGATGGGGACGTCCACGACCACGGGTCCCTTTTTGGAAAAGGCCTCGGCGAGGACCTGCTCCATGCCGTCGGAAGCCGTGACGGCAAGACCATGGGCGCCGAAACTCTCGGCGAGCCTGACGAGGTCCGGGTTGGAGAAGTCGAGCCCCAGGCACCTTCCGAACTTGCAGGTGTCCTTCCATTTGATCAGGTCATAGCCGCCGTCCCTGAAGACGATAACGACCACGTTGAGGCCCATGCGACAGGCCGTCTCCAGCTCCTGCACGTTCATGAGGAAGCCGCCGTCGCCGCAGACCGCGACCACTTTCTTGCCGGGATAGAGGAGCTTGGCCCCTATCGCGGCAGGGAGGGCAAAGCCCATGGAGGCGAAGCCGTTCGATATGAGCAAGGTGTTGTTGCCGTAAACCGGGTAGAACTTGGCAACCCACATCTTATGGGTGCCCACATCGCTGATCACGATGTCATCGTGCCCCAGGGTCTTCCTCAGGGCGTAGAGCACGCGCTGGGGCCTCACGGGCCAGGAATCGATCGAGCCTTCCCGCTCGAACGTTTCCACCAGCTCTTCCCTCAAATGCGCGACTTTCTGCGCCCTTCTTGTTGCAACTGGTCATTCCCTCGAGCAGCTCCAGGGTCTCCCTGATGTCGGAGACGATCTCCACCTCGGGCACATAGTGGACGTCCACTTCCGAGGTAGTAAAGTCGATGTGGACGATCCGCTTGTCGGCGTCGGGGTTCCATTTTCCGGGGCTGTACTCCACCAGGTCATAGCCGACGGCGATGACGAGGTCGGCCTTCAGGAAGACGTCGGGGATCTGGCGGTCCCGGCCGAGACCGAGGGTGCCGATATAGCAGTCGCTTTCTGCCGTGATGCCCCCCTTGCCCATAAAGGTGGTCACGACGGGGATGCCGAAGAGCTCGGCGAATTTCCTGAGCTGCGCCGCCGCGTTCTTGCGCACGACGCCGTTGCCCGCGAGGATCACCGGGTTCGAGGATTTCTCCAGGAGCTCCGCCGCCTGCCTGAGAGAGTGCCTGTCCGGAGAGCTGCGGCGGGCGCGGATGGGCGGGATGGTGGTCTGGTAGGTCCGGCCTACCTTCAGGGTTGCGACATCTTCGGGAAGCTCCAGGTGAACGGAGCCGGGCTTCTCGGTTTCGGCGACCTTGAAAGCCTTCCTCACCACCTCCGGGACGACGTCCGGTATCTCGACCCTCGTATTCCACTTCGTGACGGTCTCGAAGTTCCTCACAATGTTGATATACTGGTGGGACTCTTTGTGGATGCGCCCGAGCTCCGCCTGACCCGTGATGGCGACGAGGGGGGCCCGGTCCAGGTAGGCGTCGGCGATGCCGGTGAGCAGGTTTGTCGCGCCCGGGCCAAGGGTGGACAGGCAGACGCCCGCCTTGCCGCTCAGGCGGCCGTAAGCATTGGCCATGAAGGCGGCGGCCTGCTCGTGTCGCGTAAGCACAAAGGCGATTTTTGACCCGTTCAGGGAGTCCATCAAGTCGAGCGTCTCTTCCCCCGGGATGCCGAAGACGTGGTCGACGCCCTCGTTTTCGAGGCACTTGACGATCATGTCAGAGGTTTTCATGCCGTGTCTCCTCTCCCGGTCCGCTGAAAGTCAGGATAAAGCTTACACTGCGACGGCCCAAAGGTCCACTGAAAAGGTGCCCGGACCCAAGGCGACGCTTCCGGCATTGTCGGCCCCTCTCGTGGGAAAATGGAATAAGAAGGCGTAATTCGACATGGGTCTTCCGTTCTTCGTCTGCGTGCTGATGGGCGTGATCACGGCGACGTTCGGAGGGGTGCTCAGGGATATCGCCTGCAATAAAATACCGGTAATCTTCAGACGCACCGCCTACGCCACATGTTCCTTCTTCGCTGCCGCTGGTTACTGGGGCGGGCGCGCCCTGGGGGTAGACCACGTGCTCTCCGCGACGGCGAGCATTGTGATCGCCCTGGGGCAGGCTGCTTGCGATAAGATTCCATTTGAGGCTCCCGCCTTTGTAGGCGGGGTCGGGTGTATGTCGTCAAGGCAGGCTGCGGCGGTGGGAGAGGTATGCGGGGCCCGGTTCATTCTCTGCTTTTTGACATCAATTGGGGCGATTATGATGCCCCGGGATTACAGACGACCAGTTCTTCAGGGCGAGATGGACGGCAATCGCTGCGAGCTTGAGAACGATGACCGACACGAACGCGAAAACCCCAATCGCTATTGCCGAAATCACGTTATCCAGCAGCATATGTCCTCCTCCTCTTGCTGTGGTTCGTGCCGCAGTCAGGCTTTTTTGTCCGGGCGGTGCTTCCCGATCCAAGGATTGAGAATAGGATATCTCAAGCATATAGCATGCCAGGAGGTAAGTAGGCGTAATGAAAAGGGCGTCGTGAAGCAGGGCCCTATAAATGCGTCAAAGAACCGGACATTATTGTCATGAGTGTAAAACGATCGTGGCTACGTGCAGCTTCGCAGCATCGACTCGATGGGGGAGGGGTTGAGATAGCACTGTCGCGCGAGGCGGCCCACGCGGTATTTCCGCACACAGCGGTTTATCATGGCAAGGGGAGCGATAAGGGGGAGAGAGCCCTTTCGAAAGGCCGCGATGGTCTCGATGACCTTGGCCGATTCATCCGCCGTTAACTCTTTCCTGAAGCAGCCGAGGCAATGGAGGAGCACGTGCTCGTGCTTCCTTCGGGTGGCCTGAAAGCCGGCCGCCGCCATGAGGAGCCCGGCATAGGAGGCGTAAAGCTCGTCCCGGCTGCGAGCCGGCCTTTCAGCGACCAGACGCCCCAGCATGGCGTAGTGCTTGGGACTGTGAGCGCGGATGAGGAGCTTCAGGTCTCTGTGAAAGCCGGCTAAATCGGTCGGGCGGCCGCCTTTTTTGAGGAACGCCTGCCAGCGCGCGTAGATGAGGACGCCGTCGATGAAGCGCTCCCTGAGCGCCGGATTCCGGAGCCTTTCGTCATCGATCACGGGGAGCAGGGGGTTTTGACGTACGAAGGCCGCGGCGAAGATGCCGCTGGCGCTCCCGGCCCGTCTGCCCCGGTCGTTATATACCGCGACCCCTTTCAGGCCGGAACTTGGCGAGCGGCTCTTGAAGATAAAACCCGCGAGGCTTTCACGGGAGAGCGCATTCGCCCGCGCCTCGCTCCATCGCTCCATCGCCTCCGTGTGGTCTACCCCGGTCAGGCTCGTGATGAGCCGCGGCGACGCGGGGTCGCCCGCGAGGCGGAGCGTCTCCCTGGGGACCGGGAGCCCGTATTCGACCTCCGGGCATACCGGGACGTACTCGAAGATGCGCCCAAAGGTCTCCGTCACGCAGGGATCGCGCTTATGACCTCCGTCGTACCGGACCCTCATCCCGAGCAGGCAGGCGCTTACGCCGATTTTGATGGTCGTTGCCCCCGTCGTCTTCGGCCTCGCCCCGTTCCTCACCTGCATCACACGGCGGCGGGCCGGTACCGCTTGAGCATGAGCGAGAGGGAGACGACGGTGACGGAACTCATGGCCATGGCGAGACCCGCCCATTCCGGTTTCAGGGTGATGCCGAAGAAGGGATAGAGAATGCCCGAGGCGACGGGGATCAACGCCGTGTTGTAAGCGAAGGCCCAGAAAATATTCTGCTTGATCCGTGCCATTACCTTTCTGCTCAACTGTATCCCCGAGACGGCGTCCCTTAAATCGTCCCGGATCAGCACTATCTCTCCGCTCTCGATGGCCACGTCCGTTCCGCTCCCGATGGCGATGCCCACGTCTGCCTGGGCAAGGGCCGGGGCGTCGTTTATGCCGTCACCCACAAAGGCGACCACATTGCCTGCTTCCTGAAGCTTTCTGACCGCGGCGGCCTTCTCCTGGGGCAGCACCTCCGCGACCACCTCGTCGATGGACGCCTGTCGCGCGACGGCGAGGGCGGTCCTTTCGTTGTCGCCCGTGATCATCACCACCCTGAGCCCCAGCTTCTTAAAGCCCTTGACTGCGTCGGGCGTCGAGCTTTTCAGTGTATCGGCAATAGCGATGAGGCCCAGGATTGTTCTTCCCAGCGCCACGAGGACGACCGTCTTCCCCTCGCTCTCCAGGGCCGAGCGCGTCTGTTCCACGTCGCCTGATAAGTTCAGGCCCCTCTCCGCAAAGAAGGCACCGCTCCCTACCGAGGCAACCTGTCCGTCTACGGTCGCATAGACGCCCTTGCCGCCGACGGTATCGAAAGCCGTGCTCTCAGGCAGGGCAATCTGCCGCTCCTTTGCGCGTGCGAGGATCGCCGCGCCGAGAGGGTGAGGGGAGTACCTCTCGACGGATGCCGCGAGACCGAGCAGGCGTTCAGCGGTCGTATCGAGGGGGATGACGTCGGTCACTTCCGGCTTCCCCTTCGTCAGGGTGCCCGTCTTGTCGCAGGCCACGATGGTAAGCTTCTCCGAGCGCTCGAGCACCTCGCCGTTCCTGATGAGTATGCCGAGCTCCGCGCCCCGCCCGACCCCTACCGTCACCGCGGTGGGGGTCGCGAGCCCCAGCGCGCAGGGGCAGGCGATCACGAGGACCGAGATAAGGGCGGTCATTGCAAAGAGCAGGGTATTTCCGAGGATGAAATACCACAGGCAAAAAGAAAAGAGGGCGATCCCGAGGACGACGGGGATAAAATAGGCGACGACCCTGTCCGCTATCCTCTGGACGGGCGGTTTCGACCCCTGGGCCTCTTCGACGAGCTTCACGATCTGGGCGAGCACCGTATCCCTGCCTACCTTCCGGGCAATGAAAAAGAGCACGCCGTTCTGGTTGAGCGTCCCGCCTACCACGCTCATCCCCGGCTGCTTCAAGACGGGGAGGGGCTCTCCGGTGATCATCGACTCGTCCACATAGCTCGTCCCCTCCCGGACTTCTCCGTCCACGGGCACCTTTTGGCCGGGCTTGACGATTATCGTGTCCCCTATCTGCACGTCCCGCACCGCTACCTCGACTTCCTCCCCGGCCTTGAGCAGAAGCGCCGTCTTGGGCTGGAGGCCCATGAGCTTCTTGATGGCCTCTCCTGTCTTGCCCTTCGCCCGCGCCTCCAGGTAGCGCCCCATCGAGAGGAAGGTGGCAAGGAGGACCGCGCTGTCATAAAAGAGGAACTCGCGCGAGAGGAGGACCCGGAAGGTGCCGAGGAGGCTTGCCGCAAAGGAGACGCCGATCCCCATGGAGTACATGACGTCCATGTTCAGGCTCCTGTTCCTGAGGGCCCTCCATGCGGCGGAAAAAATCGGATGGCTTATGTAGATGAAGACGGGCGTCGAGACGACGAGCATGACGTAGGGCAGACGTCCGTGCATGGCCATCGGGAAGAACATGAGGACCATCAGGGGGATGCCGACGGTAAAACCGACGATGACCCTGTTCCGCTTTTCGCGCAGGTCCCTCAGGCGGCTTTGCGCCTCCAGGCTGTCCGTGTCCTCGCCCTCGATGCCGAGGTAGTGATAGCCCGCGTCCTCGACCGCCTTGCGTAAGTCGGAAGGGGAGACAAGGCCGGGGTCGTAGGTCACGTGCGCCTTTTCCGCCCCCAGGTTGACGGAGACGGCGGTGACGCCGTTGATGCCGGAGACGGCCTTTTCAATCGCCCCGGCGCACATCACGCAGGTCATCCCCCCGATCTTGATGCTCGTTTTCTCTTGGGCCGCCTCGTTCTCGTCTCTTCCATTGCTCATAACCCTTGCTCCTTTCGAACCCAGCACGCCTTCAACCCGGGGGCAGATAGACGTGTCCCTTATGAGAAAGCCTGTTTCTATTTTGCCCGAACCTTCCTCAGGTCCTTCGACAACTGCTCCGTGTGGGAGAGGTCTTCCAGAAGCACCTCCGCAATTGTGTCAAAGGCGCGAATGACCTTCGGATTGGCGAGGGAATAATAGATGGTGACGCCCTCGCGCCTGGCAGCGACCAGGCGGCGCGATCTCAGCACCGCGAGGTGCTGCGACACGTTGGACTGGGGGACATGCGCCAGCCTCGACAAGTCGCCGACGCAAAGCTCCCGGTCTCTCAACAGGTCGAGGATCTCAAGCCGCTTCGGCGAGGTGAAGGCCTCGCAAAATCGGGCGTGCATCTCGTACAGCGTGTTTTTATCCATTTACTTCTCCATTATGTTATAATATTATTACTTACGAATATATATGTCAAGGGGTCAGGTCCTTTGAGCCCAGGGCGCGGATGGAAGGGCGGACCGGTTCGGCTGCCATGCGGACCTGTTGACAAGGCCGCTCCGAAGACATACCATGAGAGGAGACTTTCGGAAATTATGGAAGAGACGCGATTTTTGTGCATGAAATATAGCCAGCAGGTGGATACGGAGAAGGACCCCTGCCCGCACCCGGCTGATTACTGCCAGTACAGGGAGAGCTGCGTCATCAACAGGCTCTGCATGGAGCGTAAGGATTGCAGGGAAAAGAAGCGGGCGGCCCGGGGCGAAGCCTGATTAGGTCGCAGACCGCGGGCCGGCGGGCCGGAGGAGACCGGAAGCAAAAAAAAGAGCATGCCGGCAAGTTAGATCCGGATGAGGAGGGTATCATGGCGGAAGTCACAATGAAGATCGAGGGGATGTCGTGCCAGCACTGCGTGATGCATGTGAAGAAGGCTGTCGAGCACGTGCCCGGTGTCTCTCAGACGGAGGTCGCGATAGGGACGGCAAAGGTCACGTACGACGAATCGAGGGTCAAGGAAAAGGACCTGGAGCAGGCGGTTGAGAAGGCGGGATACAAGGTCAGGAAATAGATTTTCGGGAAGCGATGCCTTACACTATAATGAGGGACGTATCGCGGATGCGCAATTAACAAGAAAAGGAGAAGCTATGTTTGAAGCAACGGAGAAGGCGTTAGAGACCATTAAAGCGTACATGAAGGAGCAGAACCTGGCGTCCGCCATCAGGATCGCGATGTCGGGCGGCGGGTGATCGGGGCCCTCGCTGGGCCTGGCTCTGGATGAGCCAAAAAAAACGGATGAGGTCTTCGACCGCGACGGCGTGACGTTTTTAGTCGATAAGCAGCTCTACGAGGAGAACAAGCCGATCACGGTCGACTATGTCGAGGCGCCGGAGCGAAAGGGATTCATGATCAAATCGGCCCTTGACGAAAAAAACAGCTGCGGAAGCTGTAGCTGCTAAAAACCCCTGTGGCGGACAATAAAGGCCCCCGATCCGGCGGACGCTCCCGGGTCCGGGGCCTTTATGCTGGTTGACAGGTGGAGGCGTGGGACATATGTTGCAAAAAGGTGAGAGGTCTTTATGACTCGTGAGAGGAGAGGCATGCGCACTCTACTGCTGGTCTCGATCGCGTTCCTGGTTGTCTTTATGGGATATTGGAAACCTGCGTCTGCCCAATCCGGCAGGGAAGGAGCGGAAAACCGGGTGAAAAGCATGAATCACGATTGGAAGCACTTCAAAAAGCCGGACGATGCGACTCTGAGAAAGCTCTTGACGCCTATGCAGTACAAAGTGACCCAACAGAAGGGCACGGAGCCGCCTTTCAGGAACGAATACGATGAAAACCACAGGGAAGGCATCTATGTGGATATCGTGTCGGGAGAGCCCCTGTTCAGCTCCCTCGACAAGTTCGACTCCCACACGGGCTGGCCGAGCTTCACAAAGCCCCTCGAGCCGGGCAACATAGTGGAGAGGGAAGACAGGAGCTTCTTCACGAGACGCACCGAGGTGCGAAGCAAACACGCCGATTCCCATCTCGGCCACGTCTTCACGGACGGTCCGCCGCCGACAGGTCTCAGGTACTGCATGAATTCCGCCGCCCTGCGGTTTATCCCGAAAGAAGACCTGGCAAAAGATGGTTACGGGGAATACCTCAGGCTTTTTGAGAAGCGGTAAGCCGGGAGCTGAAAGACCATGGACAAACGGATGAGAGCGAGCAATCCCATTTACACCTTTTTCCCCCTGGAGGTCGAGGGGTTCGATTCCCTCGCCGAGCTTGCCCTCGATATGCACTGGTACTGGAACCATTCCGCCGACGAGCTGTGGAGGCAGCTCGACCCTGATCTTTGGGAATTCACTTATAACCCCTGGGTCGTCCTGCAGACTATCTCGCGCGAGAGGCTGCGCCGCGTGCTCTCCGATACCTCATTCCGGAACAGGGTGGAGGAGCTTTTGAAAGCCGGTCGGCAGGAGGCGGAAGAGCCGGCGTGGTTTCAGCTCGGTTATCCGAAGAGCCCGCTCAACTCGGTGGCATATTTCAGCATGGAGTTCATGCTGAGCGAAGCGCTTCCCATCTATTCGGGAGGGCTCGGCAACGTGGCGGGCGATCAGCTCAAGACCGCGAGCGATCTCGGCGTGCCCGTCGTAGGGGTAGGGCTGCTCTACCAGCAGGGATATTTTCGCCAGGTGATCGACAGGGACGGGGCGCAGCAGGCACTCTTCCCGTACAACGACCCGGGGCAGTTGCCGATCACGCCGCTGCGCGAGCCCGATGGGGAATGGCTGCGGCTGGAGCTGCCGCTGCCCGGCTACCCGCTCTGGCTGCGGGCGTGGCAGGTACAGGTGGGCCGTCTGAAGCTCTACCTGCTCGACAGCAATGACCCCGCGAATTTTCCGGCCCGCAGGGGCGTCACGAGCGAGCTTTACGGGGGCGGACCGGAGCTGCGGCTCCTCCAGGAACTGGTGCTGGGGATAGGCGGGTGGCGTCTGCTCGAACACCTGGACCTGAACCCGGAGGTCTGCCATCTCAACGAAGGGCACGCGGCATTCGCCGTGCTGGAGCGCGCTAAGTGCTTTATGGAAGAGACGCATCAGCCCTTCGACGTCGCGCTGGCCTGCACGAGGGCCGGCAACCTTTTCACCACCCATACGCCGGTGGATCGCGGGCTTCGACCGGTTTGACCCGGCCCTCATCGAGCTCTATCTCGGCGGCTACGCCCGGGACAGGCTCCACATTTCGCTCAGGGACTTGCTGGCTCTCGGCCGCCGGGACCCCGACGATCCCGCCGAATTGTTCAATACGGCCTATCTCGCCATGCGGGGGAGCGGGGCGGCCAACGGGGTGAGCAGGCTTCACGGTAAAGTGAGCCGTCGCCTCTTTCAGCCCCTGTTTCCGGGCTGGCCCGAGGACGAGGTGCCCATAGGCCATATCACGAACGGCGTCCATATGCCGAGCTGGGATTCCGCCGAATCGGACGCCCTCTGGACGGGGGCGTGCGGAAAGGAGCGCTGGACGGGGACCACCGAGAGCCTGGAGGAGCACATGCGCGCGGTCCCCGACTCCCGTCTCTGGGAATACCGTACGGTCGCGCGCCGGTCCCTCGTTGAATTCGTGCGGCAGCGGTTATTGCGCGAGCGGGCTGCCATGGGTGAGCCGTTCGCAAGCACGGAAGATTTGGCGTACGAATTCGACGCCAATGCATTGACCCTGGGGTTCGCGCGCCGTTTTGCCACTTACAAGCGGCCGAACCTGTTGCTCCACGACCCGGAGCGGCTGCTTCATTTGCTCACCAACCCGGAGCGTCCGGTACAGCTTATTGTCGCGGGCAAGGCCCATCCTGAAGATAAGGCCGGCCAGGCGATGATCCAGGAGTGGACGCGCTTCATCCGGCTGCCGGAAGCCCGTAAGCGCGTGGCGTTTCTGGACGATTACGACATGCTGCTGACCGCGCGCCTGGTGCAGGGGGTGGACGTCTGGATCAACACGCCGCGACGCCCCTGGGAAGCCTGCGGGACAAGCGGCATGAAGGTGCTCGTGAACGGGGGCATCAACCTGTCGGAGCTGGACGGCTGGTGGGCGGAAGCGTACAGGCCCGAGGTGGGATGGGCGTTGGGCGACGGCAAGGAGCACGGTGACGACCCCGCATGGGATGCCGCCGAGGCGGAGACGCTTTACGCGCTCCTCGAGGACGAGGTGGTCCCCGAGTTTTATACGCGCGACGGAAGCGGCATACCTGGTGCCTGGGTGGCGCGCATACGTGAGAGCATGGCATTGCTCACCCCGTACTTTTCCGGCAACCGCGCGGTCCGCGAGTACACCGAGCGCTACTATGTCCCCCTGGCTGCCGCTTACGTGGAGCGTGCCGCCGACAAAGGCGCCATGGGGGTCGGGATCGTGAATTGGCGGCGCGACATCGAGCGGAAGTGGGCCAACGTGCGCTTCGGCGAGGTGCGGGTGGAAGAAGGGGGGGAGGGCCATCTATTTGAGGCCCAGGTCTATCTCAACGGCATCGACCCGGACGAGGTCCGGGTCGACGCTCTATGCGGAAGGGTCGGACCTCGACGGCGCCGTGATCCGGGAGATGACGCGGGGCCGGAAACTCGTCGGCTCGGAAAACGGCTACGTCTATTCAGGCCTGGTTCCCGGTGATCGACCGGCTTCCGACTACACGGTGCGAGTGATACCACACTGCGAGGGTGTGGCGGTCCCGATGGAGGCCGCCCGGATCCTGTGGCAACGGTGAGGTGACGGAAGATGAGGGAAGTCCATCGGGTTCCGGACGGAAAAGGTGGCCGGCTGCCGGTCGCGGCGGCGTGCCTGGTCGCGCTGTCGATTTTCTTCTTTCTTCCCCCGGCGCCGGCCTGCGCCGCGGAGGAGCATGGATCCGGCGGGGGTCTTCAATCTCAGGGCGAGACGAAGGAGGCCGGGCCGACTCCGGCGGCCGCGAAAGAAAAGTCTTCGGACGAGTACGGAAATGTGACTGCGGAGGAAGCCGGCGCCGAAGGACCTCATATCGTCGATCCCGTGGAGCCCTGGAATAGGGCGATGTACCACTTCAACGACAAGCTTTACTTTTGGGTGATGAAACCGACGACACGAGTCTACAAGGCTGCCGTCCCCGAAGGCTTCAGGGGCCTGATCGGCAATTTCTACCGGAACGTCAAGGCGCCCGTTCGCATCGTCAACAATATGCTGCAAGGCAAGCCGAAATATGCGGGCCTGGAGCTGGGCCGGTTTCTCATCAACTCCTTCGTCGGCGTCGGAGGTTTAAGAGACTGCGCGACCGAATGTTTCGGGATCAAGGGGCGCAATGCGGATTTCGGCCAGACCCTGGGCAAGTATGGAGTCGGTTTCGGGTTCTATATTGTCTGGCCCTTTCTCGGTCCTTCAAGCCCCCGGGACACGGTCGGATGGGCGGCGGACCGGGCCCTGACGCCCACGACTTACGTCACCACCCAATGGATCAGCCTCGAAACCATCGGGATTTACGCGCACGAGGAAATCAATTATCTCTCATTTCATCTCGGAGACTATGAGGCCCTCAAAGCAGCGGCGATCGACCCGTATATCTCCCTACGCGACGCCTACGTCCAACACCGGAAAAAGGTGATCGAGGAATAACCTTCGATTACTAGTACCGGCCGCCTCTTCCGCCGCCGCCTCTTCCGCCGCCGAAACCGCCCCGGCCCTTGTCTGCCCTGGGCCGTGCTTCGTTTACGGCAAGCGTGCGGCCGTGCACTTCTTTTCCGTTAAGACCGCTTATGGCAGCTTGGGCCGCAGCGGCGTCAGCCATTTCGACGAACCCGAACCCTTTCGACTGGTTGCTGTACTGATCCTTGATGATGTTCACCGAGGTGACCTGCCCGTAGGCCTCGAAAGCCTCTTTCAGTTCCTCTTCGGTGGTGCTGTACGCCAGGTTGCCGACGTAAATGTTCACTGTGACCCTCCTCGGTCGTAAAAGTCGTCGAAGATCGAAGATCTCCCCGTTTCACCTAGTACGTTGTTGTTATGGACGTTTCAAGAGCCGGCTTCGCTGTCGTCTGTTTCTTCCGTCATGTCGGACGCCTGCTGCTCGTTCTCTCCCGTATCTTTAGGGGCGGTGCCTTTGCCGTGTCTCCGTGCCATCTTCTCCATAGCTTCGTCTTTACGCTTCATTTCTTTCTGGCGTTTCAAGAAGCTATGCTGACTCCGCCTTGCCATCCTTTTCTCCTTGCCTGATAGGTGGTTGCCTCATCGGCCGAAGAACCGATCCGCCCGAAAAAAAGCAATTCCGATGCTTTCCTCAGCCTTCGGGAAACGGCGTCCGGAAGGACCGTAAAACCCTCGCGGCATGGTATTAGTGTGATTATGGACCTTAAGCGGCTTTTTGTCAAGAAAGTTCGCCGGTCCTGGCTGTCCTCACGGAAGCCCGGCAATTTTCTTCCTCGCCTCCTTCAATAGCTCGATAGCCTGCTCCGCCTGGTCGGCGGTGATGGAGACCCCGGCGGGGGTTGCGATAAGCTCGCCGTCCTCACCGGTCTGGTGCACCCTGAGATCGATCATTTTTGTGCCTTTCACATCCCGGAGTGTGACCAGCAGCTTCTGTTTGTGCCTGTCGTTGATCTTTCCTATGAGCATGGAACCTCCTTTTCGGCCCGGCCCACGACCACGCCGTCTTTCACCTTCCGTCGGGAGGCCGTTTTCCGTCGCGGGCGAAGGATGAGTGAAAGGGCGGCTGCTACGCGGGCGCAGTGGAGCCGGTAAGCTCGTTCATGAGGTCTTTGACCGTGAGCGTCCTGTCCACGCGATAACCATTCGTTCCGACCGTATACAGGGGCTCTTCGGACTCCGGGTTGTAACCTGCCGAGCTCAGGAGGCCGTTGCAGATGCAGAAGTAGTCCCGGCTCGACGACGTGGCGCGGCAGAGGTACGCACCGTTCTTGTCCTTGAGCTGGACGTATCCCTTGTCGCATCGCGGTTTTCTCCGACCCTGCTGCGCGGAAAGGAACATGGGGGCTTTTCGTATTATGCGGAAAGGCAGCCCGCAAGGTGAGCCGGGTTTTTGGGAAACGATGATGTCTTCCTTGCCCGCATCCAGCACGGCCTGTTTGTACCGCATCGATGCGCTGCTCTCATCCGTGACCAAAAAGCGGGTCCCCATCTGCACGCCGTCGGCCCCGAGATGCAAAAATCTCAGGATGTCCTCGCGCGTGAAAATACCGCCGGCGACGATGACAGGGAAATTCCCGTATTTCGCCGCGGTTTCCTTGACGGGGGGCAGGAGATTTTCGAGCTTGTTCTCTTCCAGGGATATTTCCTCGAACCTGAACCCGAGATGACCGCCTGCAAGGGGGCCTTCCAGCACGGCCGCATCGGGTCTGTAGCCGTGCCTCTCCCATTTTTTGCAAATAAGCTCCAGTGCCCTCGCGGAAGAGACAATGGGGACGAGGGCGGTGGCCCCTGGGTCCTTGATGGCGGGAAGGCTCAGGGGAAGACCCCCGCCGGAGATAATGACATCGGTCCCCGCATCGATAGCGGCCCTGACGGAATCTTCGTAATGTCTGGCAATGGCCACCATGATATTGATGCCGACAAACCCGCCCCTATCTTTGGCGGTCGACAGCTCTTCGCGCACTGCCTGGTACGTGGTAAGCTCTTTTTGAAGTCTTCTGGACGCTAATAAGTCCAGGCATGCACTCGACACGATGCCGAGTCCTCCCTCGACGGCAACCGCCGAAGCAAGCGGAGAAAGAGACACCCCGATGCCCATTCCCCCCTGGACGATAGGCACGGGTATGCGTTTCCCTTTTATGGTTAAGGGGGGCAAAACTTGTCTGTGCGGCATTCACGGCTCCTGCGGTATCATATTTGCGTGAAGAAGGAAATCCGGAATAATAAAAGCGGTTTCCATCGAACGGACATAGCTTAGTCATCTAAGAGAGACAATAGCAACAAAAAAAGTCGAGTCGGCCGCAACGGAGCCATTTATTTTCTGAAATTTGGCTTGACTTCGACACGGGTCTATGATAACTTTTGTTTCAAGAAGTTTACGTTTTTGCCGTATCGAAAGCCGCAAAGACCTGTTAAGCTTTGCGGCTTTTCTTATGCGCTCTCGTAACCTTTCAACGCTATGAAAGGAGGTGTATGCGATGACGAAAGGAACCGTGAAGTGGTTTAACGAGTCCAAGGGTTTTGGATTCATCACCAAAGAAGATGGCGAAGATATCTTTGTCCACCATACGTCTATCGCCGGCAACGGGTTTAAATCTTTGTCGGAAGGTCAGGCGGTCAGCTTCGACGTGGAGCAGACCCCCAAAGGCCTTCGGGCGACGAATGTCGTGAAGCTCTAGCGCCGATACAGACAAAGGGCCGCTTTCGGGCGGCCCTTTATTGTTTCTCCTCCCTTTTTTTGGCCTCAAGGAATTCCAGCGCGTGCGACCCACGATTGGCGGCCACGGGTCCGAAGAAATGAAAATAATCGGCCTGACGCCGTTTCCCGTCATTATATTAGAGATAAAGCGCCCCGGCATGTTGAGCCGGTGGAAAGGGGGTAGTCCATGGGAGACTATTACGAAAAGAAGGACCTTGAGGATTTTGCGCATATAGGGGAATATGCCCCCGGGCTGGGGGAGCGGTATTTCGACTACTATGGCGAGGTCATGAAAGAGGGGAAGCTGAGCGAGAGGGAAAAGGCGCTCATTGCAATCGCCGTGGCGACTACCCAGAGGTGCCCGTATTGCATTGACGCCTATACCGACCGGTGTTTATCTTTGGGTGTATCCAGGGAAGAGATGATGGAGGCCGTCCACGTGGGCGCCGCGATGGTGGCCGGGGTCGTGCTGGCCCATGCCACGCAGATGCGGAAGATCATCAAGAAGAAGGAAATGTGAGAATGGATGCCGCCTGGGTCGCACCACGGTTCCACGAGCAGGTTTCGTGCGAGGTGAGGGCAACCGCCGTCGACGTGCTCCAGGTCAACGTCGGCTACCGGTGCAACCTGGAATGCAGGCACTGCCATGTGAAAGCAGGTCCGCGGAGGCGGGAGGCGATGCCCGCCGAGGTGATGGAGCAGTGCGTCGAGGTCTTCAGCGCCCATTCCATCGATACCCTCGACATTACGGGCGGGAGCCCCGAGCCTGCACCCGCGCCTGCCGTGGCTGCTCGAGCAATGCGCCCCTCTGGGGCGTCGCCTTATGGTGAGGACGAACGGGGTGATCCTTCTGGAAAAAGGATACGAGACGTTTATCGATCTCTATGCGCGGAATCGCGTGGCGGTTGTGCTCTCCCTCCCGCATATGGAGCCCGGGGCCACCGAGCGGCAGAGAGGCGAGGGAGTATTTCCCCGGTTGATCGAGATCCTCCATAGGCTCAACGATCGCGGGTACGGGCAAGGGGAGAGCGGCCTCATCCTGAACCTGGTCCACAATCCCGGCGGGGCTTACCTGCCTGCCTCCCAGACCGGCCTGGAGGCGCATTACAGGCGGACCCTTCAGGAAAGGCACGGCATACGCTTCGACCATCTCTTTTGCATCACGAATATGCCGGTCGGCCGGTATCTGGACTACTTGCGAAGCACGGACAATTACCGGGAATATATGAGGGGGCTCGTCAGGGCGTTCAACCCGGCGACGCTCGGCGGCGTGATGTGCAGACGCATGCTCTCCGTGGGCTGGGATGGGAGCCTGTACGACTGCGATTTCAACCAGATGCTCGGTCTGCGCACCCGTCGTGACGTGCCCGGGCACATCTCGGCTTTTGATATGGAGAAGCTGGCCGGCCGCCGGATCGTCACGGGCGACCATTGTTACGGCTGCACCGCGGGCGCGGGAAGCTCCTGCAGGGGCGAAGTGGCTTAAGGACAGGCCGACTCTCCCATCCGCTTAAGCGACCCCTTCCCCTTCTTTTGAAGTCCCTCTTTATCTATGCTAAAGTATCGCCGGGGAAGGTCCTTTTCGTGAAATTGCACTCGGTAGAAAATCCCGACACCTTGCGAGCCATGCTCGATGTGCTTCCTCATGAGCTGTATGTGCTCAATGAGGACCTCCACATAGAGTGGGTCAACGAAAGGGCCCTGGACCGCTCTCGCGCGAGGGGCGCCTTCAAGAGGCGCAAGGCCCGCTGCTACAGAGAGATCTTCGACAGGCGAAAGCGATGTGACGAGTGCCCCGTGGTCAAAAGCTTCGGATCGGGAAAAATCGAGATCGCGGAAATAACGAGCTCGACGGGAGATGAGCACCGTCATTTTCTCGCTACCGCGGTGCCTCTCGGCCGGCAGCTCACCGACGGCACGCACCTCGTGATCGAAATGGTGCAGGATATCACCGCGTCGAAGCAGGTCGAGGAGGAGCTGCGCCGGATCAGCGAGCTGAACTCGGCGATCATCGAGAATGCGCCCGTAGCCATTTTCACCATCGACAAGAACGGCATGTTCCTCAGCGTGAACCCGGCGCTTGGGGCGCTTTCCGGCCTGGGCAGTCAGGCGTCGGAAAAGCTGCTCGGTTTCAATTGGCTGCGGAATCGCTATACGATCAGTTGCGGCCTCGCGGACTATATAAAGAAAGGATTGGACGGAGAGGCTTTTGCGCTGTGGGATTTCCCTTTCGCCAATTATCTCGGTGAGAGCCAGTACATGCATTTCAAGGGGGTGCCCTTAAGGACAAAGGACGGAAGGGTGGAAGGGCTTCTCTGCATTATCGAGGAGACGACCGAGAGGGTGGGGATAAGCGCCCAATTGATGCAGGAAGGGAAGATGTCGGCCATCGGAAGGCTCGCGACGGCTATCGCCCACGAGTTGAACAACCCCTTGGCGACGTTGGTGGCGCATGCCGAGCTTGCCTGCGACCTGATCCCCCCTTCCGGTCGAGGCGGTGTCACGGCGGCCGAATTTGAAGAGCTGCGGGGATATCTGGAAGTGGTGCAAAAGCAAGCCTTTCAATGCAAGGAGATTATCAAGAACCTCTTCGACCTCTTATGGAGAGAAGGGGTCGAAGAGGGCAGCATCGATATCAATGATTTGTTGGACGATATAGTAGGAGCAAAGGACTTTTCGGAGCGGGGGGTCAGGGTCACGAGGGCCTTTCGCACCGATCTGCCGTTGATAAAGGGGGACTCCAGGGCCTTAAGACAGGTATTCATGAATATCACCCAAAACGCCCTCGACGCCATGGAAGCGAGGACGGAGGCGGAGATCCGGATAAAGACGGAGATCGACGAGGAATGCATAAGGGTCGAGTTCGAGGACAACGGACCCGGTATTCCGGAGACTATCGCCGACCATATTTTCGAGCCGTTCTTTACCACGAAGAAATCGAGCAAGGGCATGGGGCTCGGTTTGACGATCTGCCACGACCTCATGAAAAAGATGGGGGGCGGCATCGAGATGCGGCAGCGGCAGGGAGGCGGAAGCATCTTCAGGATAAGCCTCCCGGTCGCCGCGGGCAAGGGGTGAGCGCCATGGACAAGATCCGGGTATTGATCGTCGACGACGAGGTGCAGCTTACCCAGGCATTCAAGAAGAAGCTGGAGCAGGAGGGGTTCGCCGTCTGTACGGTCCCTTCGGCCAAGGACGTTTTTCCCCTCCTGAAGAAGCAGACCTTCGATGTGGGTGTGCTCGACATCAAGCTTCCCGACATGGACGGGATTGACCTGTTGAGCAAGCTGAAAGAGATGGAGCCCAACTTCGAGATCGTGATGCTGACCGGCCATGCCTCCGTCGACACGGCAATCAAATCGATGAAGCTCGGGGCATACGACTACCTGATAAAGCCCTGCAAGATTTCCGAGCTGGGCACCGTCATTCTTAAGGCGTATGAAAAGAAATCGCTGAAAGAGAAGAATATCCTCCTCGAGAAGCAACTGCAGCGCGCGGAGTTCCGGGACAAGTTCGTGGGTGAGAGCCGGCGTATGGAAGAGCTGAAAAGTCTCATCTCTCTGGTGAGCGCATCGGATGTGCCCATTCTGATCACCGGCGAGACGGGGACGGGAAAGGAATTGACGGCCCGGGCCGTGCACGCGTCGTCCACGCGCGCGAAGAGCCCCTTCGTCGCCGTCAACTCGAGTACCCTCCAGGAGACCATACTCGAAAGCGAGTCTGTTCGGCTACAAGAAAGGGGCATTTACCGGCGCCCACGGAGACAAGATGGGTCTCCTGGAAATAGCCGATAAGGGGACTTTTTTTGTGGACGAAGTGGGCGACATGAGCCTCCCGATACAGGCGAAGCTGCTCCGGGTCCTCGAGACGGGCGTTTTCATGAAATTGGGCGACGTCCGGGAGAACAGGGTCAATGTCCGCTTCATATTCGCCACCAACAAGACGCTCGACGAAGAGGTGGGGAGCAACCGGTTCCGCAAAGACCTGCTGTACAGGATCAATGCCTTTATCATAGCCGTTCCGCCGCTTCGCGAGCGAAAAGAAGACATACCCCTGCTGGCCGACTATTTCATCTCCAAATTGAGTAAAGGCGTTCAGGGAAAGACGATTTCAAGCGGGGCCATGAAGACTTCTCCTGGAGTATGAATGGCCGGGTAATGTGAGGGAGTTGGCGAATGTGTTCGAGAGGGCCATGCTCCTCTCCGCGGCGAGGGATGAGATCGTGGCGGATGATTTCCCCTTGAGCCTT
Source organism: uncultured delta proteobacterium (assembly GCA_963729685.1). GTDB lineage: Bacteria > Desulfobacterota > Syntrophorhabdia > Syntrophorhabdales > WCHB1-27 > BOG-1155. The sequence goes on from CAVSOX010000007.1 coordinate 86,757, forward strand.
CGGACCGGCTCAACCGATCGCAATCTGTCGCGGCCGGCCATGGTGCAGGAAGACGATTTCAGACTCGACACAATTGTGAGAAGGCACATAGAAAAGGTGCTGCGCTATACCGGGGAAAACAAGAGCAAGGCCGCCCGTCTGCTGGGTATCAGCAGGAAAAAATTCTACCGGAGGCTGGACGGCGGCTCTTAGATCCCGCGCTGCCCGGCCTGGAGGTCTTTTCCGCCCTTTCGCTTTAGAATATCCGGTCTTTTCCCTTTGTGATCCATTCGGGGAACCACCGGTAGTATTCCGGCGGGTGCGCCCGGTCGAGGCCCTCGTAGGTCGCCTTGGCCAGCTCGATGCCCTTTCCTTTCCGGTAGAGCTTGACAAGGCCCTTCTTTTCGAGGGAGGCCAGAAAGTCGTCGAGGGTCGCGTCATCGGTGTCGACGCGTTCGAGCATATCCTCGCGGCTCATGAAAATACCCGGATTCACCCGGTAGTCGTCCGCCAGCACTCCGAGGAGCTTCTCTTCGGTAAGGTCCGTCTCTTTCGGCTCCTCACCGGCAGCCGGCACAGGTATACCGAGAACGGGGTGGATGCGGCGCGGCTCCATCCGTAAGTCTTTCGCCATCCTGCGCACGCCTGACCTGAAGATGACGAGCCGGCACGCCTCCATGGTCCCGCCGCCGAAATGCTCCACCTTCGACTGGCTCATTATCTCGACGAGGGGATAGAAGGGCGTGACCGCGTCCCCGCCTATGACCTGCATCGCGTCGAGCGCCGCCTGGACGGCCGCCTCGCAGCAAAAGACTTTCGATACGTTCGATTCCACCGTGATGTCGGCCCCGAGGTCCCACATGTAAGCGGTATTGTAGGTGGCAAGGCGCGCCATATTCTTCTTGATGACGAGGTTGGCTATCTTGAACTGGTTCTCCGGGATATCGATGGTGGGACGGCCGAACTGGACCCTCCGCTGCGCGTGCGGGACGACGTTCCTGAGCAGCTCGCCTATCCAGCCCGAGACCATCGCGCAGATGAGCGTCCGCTCGAAGTTGAGCCCCACCGTCATGACGCGCCATCCGTCCCCCTCCTCACCGATCCGGTTCGCGGCGGGAACAGGCACGTGATGAAAATCGAGCACGCCGTTCTGTATGTTGTTGAAGCCCATTATTTCATTGATCTTTTCGACGGTAAAGCCGGGGGCGCCCTTTTCCACGACGAACGCGGTCAGGTGGCGATAGCGCCGGATATCATCCGGGTCGTTGCTGGTCCGCGCATAGACCATGTACCTGCTTGCCACGCCGGCCGAAACGATGAAGCGCTTCTTGCCGCTCAGCAGATAGGTATCGCCTTCCCGCTTTGCGGTCGTCTCCAACGACGCCGCGTCGGTGCCGGCGAAGGGCTCCGTGATCACGATGGCGCCTATCTCTCCCTTGACGATGCGGGGAAGGAAGCGCGCTTTTTGCTCCTCCGAGCCGTGCTCGATGAGCTGTCTCAAGCCCCCGAGCATGTTTCCCACGAAGACCCTGGCCACCCCGGGCATCCGGCTCATTGCCTCCGCCGCAATGCAGGCCCCGGTCGCCCCCAATCCGAGGCCGCCGTATTCCCTCGGGATTGCCGCCCCCGTAAAGCCCCTTTCCCCGATCCGCGCAAAGATATCGAAGGGGAATTCCCTGGTCCACCGCGTCTCCACGTCCCTGGGAGAGACCTCCTTGGCGAATGCGCTCACTTCATCGGCGAACCTCTTCTGCTCTTCCGTCCACCAGGGGTAAGATTCCATGGCTCAGCCTCCTTCGATAATTTATTGAGTGCCCGTCCCCTCTTCATCTCATCAGCGCATGCGGCAGAAAAAGGGCGATCTGAGGGAAGACGAAGAGAAGGATGATCAAGAGGACCATCGAGATCAGGAAAGGATAGACACCGCTGTAGATAATGCCTATGGGCACCTTCGTAATGTTCCTCACGATAAAGACGTTCATGGCGACGGGAGGGATAACGCCCCCCACGACAACGGTAAGGCAGATCATGATGCCGGCCCAGAGAGGGTCGAACCCCAGTTTAATGATCGCAGGAAAAAAGATGGGGGTGGCCAGTATCATGAAGGCGAGGTCGTCGATGACCGAGCCGCCGATGAGATAGATAAGAAATACCAGACTCATGACGACGGCCTTGTTGATCGGCAGCGAGACGACCCAGTCGGCGGTAAGGGACGGGATGTTCGTGACCGCGATGAAATGACCGAGAACAGTCGAGCTTGCGATGAGGGTCAACACCATGCATGCGGTCCTCAGCGACTCGACAATCGACCGTATGAACCCCTTGAAATCGAGGTCCCGCTTGAAGAAGGTGAGAAAAAGGACCGCGAGGGCGCCCACGCTGCCTGCCTCCGTCGGCGTGAAAATACCGCCCATGAGCCCGCCGATCATCAGGACGAAGATCACCATGGGCCATACGACCTCCGGTAAGGAGCTGATCCTCTCCTTCCAGGTGTAACGGACACTTCTCGGCCCCACCTCGGGGTTCATCTTGCACCAGCCCACGATGACGACGGCAAAGAGTGCGGCAAGAAGGAGCCCGGGGACCAGCCCGGCCAGAAACAGCTTGCCCACCGACTGCTCCGTCACCATGCCGAATATTATGAGGACCACGCTGGGGGGAAGGAGGACCCCCAGGGTGCCCGCCACGGCGACAATGCCCGTGGAAAGCTTCTTGCTGTACTTGAACCTGTCCATCTCCGGCACGGCCACCGACGCGAACGTCGCGTTCGTTGCAGCAGCGGAGCCGCATATGGTCTTGAAGACCGTCACCCCCGCCACCGTTGCGAGGGCCAGCCCGCCCGGAATATGGCCCATAAACTTGTTTGCGCCGTCGTAGAGCCTTTTTGCGATGCCCGCATTGAAGGAGATCTGTCCCATGAGCACGAAAAGAGGGATCACGGTGAGTCCGTACGACGCGAAGGTCTCGAAAAAGTCCTTCGCTATCATGGTCATCGCCCCTTTCGTCGAGACCAGCACGGCGTAACCCGCAAACCCGACGATGGCCATGGCGAAACCCATTTCGATCCCGGTGAGAAAAAGGAGCAACAGGAAACCGAGGGCAATGCCGCCTATCGCAAGCTCATTCATGTTCCCCCCTTCGCGAAAAGACCCTCACCGTATCCGCGACAAGCACGAGGCACTCGACAAAGGCGGCGAGTCCCAGGGCATAGGCGATGGGATAGAGCGGGATGCCGAGGGTGAGCGAGCTGTCCCCCGTCCTCAAAAAACTGCTCCCCAGCTTCATGAGGTTCCAGCCGATGAGGAGAAAGAGCAGTGTTGCCATCACACGCGTGATGGCCTGGAGGACGATCCTCTGCCGGGGGATTTTTGCGGTCAGGATGTCGACGCATATGTGCATCCTGTCCCAGGAAGTCTTCGGCAGCGCAAAACCGACCACGAAAGCCGCCCCGAGGGAGACCATATCATAGGAACCCTGGATGGGGTGCCCCAGATACCGGAGGACCACATCGAGCGACGTGAGGAGCATTATCAGGACCAGTGCGGTCCCCGCCACACAGTCCATACCTTTATTCACGATCACCATGATACTCAGGTAGTGTTTCATGCGTCCCGCCTTTGCCGGGGAGCGAAAGGTGCGCCCCGGCGCCCCTTGTCTTACTTCTGGTTTGCCTTGAGCCAATCGAGACAGAATTTCACCGCCTCTTCCCCGGGCAGTCCTTTTGCCTTGGTCTCTTTTGCCCAGGTATCGATTACCGGCTTGACCCTCGCCGACCAGCGGTCGCTCTCCTTCTCCGACAGGGTGACGAACTTGTTGCCCATCTTCTGCAGCTCCGTCTTCCCCATGTTGTCCCATTCGACCCATCTGCCGGCTGCCCTGGCAATCCATTCTTCATCGAGCTTGTCGATGATCGCCTGGATGTCCTTGGGGAGGCTGTTCCATCTCTCCTTGTTCATCACCGTGTAGAAGGACGTCGAGTATCCGGTCGCCGGGCACTCGACGGTGTACGTGACCACCTCGCCCAGCTTCCAGTTGAAGACGCCTCCCTTTTCGAGCATCACGCCTTCCACCACCCCTTTTGAGAGGGCATCGTACGTATCGGTGATCGGAAGACCGACAGGCGCGGCCCCGAGGGCCGCGACGATCTTGGCGGAGATATTGTGGGCCCTGATCTTCATGCCCTGCAAGTCTTCAAGCTTGGTAACGGGCTTTCTCGTGTTCAAGGCCCCCGGACCGTGGGCCTCCAGGATGAGGACCTTCACGTCGTCCAGCTCCCTGGGCTTGAACTTTCTGTAGTAGGCGTTGATCAGGTAGGTCGGGGTGGAGGCGCTCTTGTAGCCGAGGGGGAGGTCTATCACTTCCATCATGGGGAACCTCCCCTTTATATAGGAGAATATGCCGTACCCGATGTCCGCGACCTCCTTGGTGATGCCGTCGTACATCTGTGTGACCGGGATAAGCGTGCCGCTGGGATAGACCGTGACCTTGACCCTGCCGTTCGTCCTTTTTCCCACCTGATTGGCCCACTCCTGGATCATCTTGCCCTCGATGGTGGTCGCGGGCACGAAGGTGGCGAACCTGAGGTTGATGACCTTCTCCGCGGCCAGGCAATCGAGGCCGCCAAACAAGAACGCGACGAGAAAGAGCATGACGGAACATTTACCCAGAAAAATGCTTTTCATACTACCCCCTTTTTTGTCTTCGCACCGCACTAACAACCGTTCGCCGTGCCGGGACCGCCGATTCCTAGGTCGTCTTTGTCTCTCCCCGGCGGTACCTCTCCCGGATCTCCCGCTTCAGGATCTTTCCCTGGGGGCTTTTCGGCAGGGACGCGACAAATTCGACCGACTTGGGCGCCTTGTACGCGGCAATCTGTCCTTTGCAGAACCCGATGATCTCGGCGGTGTCCGCGTGCCGGCCTTCTTTCAGCACGATCACCGCGTGGACCCGCTCTATCCACTTCTCGTCGGGAAGGCCGATCACCGCGGCCTCCTGCACGGCCGGGTGGCGATAGAGGACCTCCTCCACCTCCCTCGGATAGACATTCTCACCCCCCGTGATGATCATGTCCTTCTTTCTGTCGACGATATAGATGAACCCCTGCTCGTCGTAGTAGCCCATGTCCCCGGTGTGGAGGAAGCCGTCGATGATGGCCGCGGCCGTCTCGTCCGGTCTCCGCCAGTAACCCTCCATCACGCATTTGCTCTGCACGACGATCTCGCCTACGGCGAAAGGCTCGACGTCCCTATTTTCATCGTCGACGATCCTCGCGTGCACCCCCATGCAGGGCTGACCGGAAGAGGCGAGGCGCTTTTGCTCCTCGGGACCCTTGTCGGCCGTCTCATGGAATTCCTTCGTAAGCACCGTGATGTCAGGTCCGGACTCGCTCTGGCCGAAACCCTGGGTGAAGACCGGTCCGAATCGCGCTATCCCTTTCCTGAGCAGCTCGACCGGCATCGGAGAAGCCGCGTAATGTATCCGCTTCACCCTCGACAGGTCCAGATGCTCCAGTTCGGGCAGGGCCAGGAGGCTGACAAGGTGGGTCGGCACGATGTGGATATCCGTCGCCTTCTCGTCGTGCAACGCCTGGAGGGTTGCGAGGGGATCGAAGGAGCGGTTCGGCATGATGACGTTGCAGGCCCCCACGTAGAACAACGTCCAGAAATGGGACCAGCCGCCGATGTGGAAGAGGGGCATGATCATGACGTGCCTGTCCTCCGGCTGAAATCCCAGCAGTATGGCCTTGGTCCGCGCCTCCTCGAGCTTCCGGCGGTGCGTGTAGACGGCGCCCCGGGGGATGCCGGTGGTGCCGCTCGTGTAGAAGATGATGAAAGGATCGTCCTCCACGACATCCGAGTCCGGCTCCTCGCGAGGAAAGGTTTCGAGGAGACCCTCGTAGCTCATCATCCCCGGCGACTCTTTTTCAAAGGAGATATAATGGGCCACCCCGGCCAGCCGCGGTCTCAAGGCCCCTACCATCCCGATGAACTCGGGACCGACGAAGAGGGCCTTCACTTCCGAATAATTGATGAGATACTCGATCTCTTCGGCCTTGAGCCTCGGGTTGAAGGGGGAGATGATAAACCCGCCCTTCATGGCCGCCCCGGTCACGTCGACATGCTCGATACAGTTCCATGAGAGGATGCCCACCCCGTCCCCTTTCTTCAGTCCCATGGACCTGAGTGCGTGCACGACGCCGTTGACCCGGCGATTGAACTCGGCGAAGGTGATGCTTCTGGACGCGAAGACGAAGGCCGGTCTCTCCCCGTTCAACAGGGCGTTTCGGTAAATGATATCCGCGTATGTCCCCAGGCCGTAGCGGCCCAGCTCTTTGAGTATCAGTTTCGTCATCTTCTTAGCCCTCCGTGCCGTAATCTTCCGGTGCGATGCCTATCCGCCGCCTAGCAGAATCAAAGACAAGGTGAGGACGTCCCCGTCCCGCAAGGGTGTCTTCAAACCGTCCGGGAGTGAATGATATGAGACGTTGTTCAGGGCAACGTTGAAAAGACCCTCCATTTTCATCTCCCCCGTGACAGGATCTATTATCTGGTCCGCGAGTCGGGCCCCGACAAACAGCCCGGCAAGCATGTCCCCCAACGTGCCCGGCCCCATCTCCACTTCCGGCGGCACCTCGGGCATGTTGACGGTCGTTTCTATGCGTATCTTCATCTCTTTCGCTTCGCCCCCGTACCGCGAGGCTGTCGTATACCGGGTTGCATTCGAAGGTCCATCGAGGCGGCGACGAGAAGCCGACGCAGGCGTACGTCGTTGTACGTCAAGGACAGCGACGAGGAGCCAACGAAGATGGGGCGAAGAAGGCGACCCGGTATCACTTTATCCACTTACCCTGCTCCTTAAGCGCCCTGATCACCTTCTCCGGCGTCACGGGCAGCTCCTTGAACCAGACACCCGTCGCATCGTGGAGGGCGGCGATCACCGCCGAAGGGCTGCTCACGATGCTTCCTTCGGAAGCCTCCTTCGCGCCGAAGGGACCGTCCGGATCGACGGTGATCACGTCGATCACCTTGATGTCAGGCACGTCCGTGGAGCGCGGCATCTTGTAGTCGAGGAGCGTCATGTTGTGGGTCACGCCCTTCTCCATGACGAATTCTTCGTAGATCGCCTGGCCCAGCCCCTGCACCGCGCCGCCTTGGTTCTGCGACTCGACGCTCACGGGGTGCAGAGGCACACCCGCGTCGTGGGCGATGGTGAAATGGGTCACGTCGATCTTTCCCGTCTCCACGTCTACCCCGAGGCGCGCGGTCTGCGCCGTGAAACTGTAGGACGTGCCCCCGTTGCCCACACCCGTGTTGAAATTTATCGTCTCCAGCCCGTAAGACGAGTGGCCGGTGCCGAGGACTACCGCGCCCGAGCCTTCGTAGCATGCTATCTTGGCGGCCTTCTCGAAAGAGATCCGCTTGGCGGGATTGCTTTTTGAAAAGGCAAATCCTGCCTTGATATCGACATCGTCAGTGCTAGCGGCCCACGCCTTTGCCACGGCCTCGACGATCTGCTTTCTTGCGTCGCGGGCAGCCAGTTGTGTTGCCTGACCGGCCAGCAGGGTCACCCTGCTCCCGTAGCTCCCTGGATCGACAGGGGTGTACGCCGTGTCGACGCGCTTCAGGGAGATGTCTTCGTACCTCACCCCGAGCTCTTCGGCCGCGATCATGGCAAGGACCGTGTCCGACCCCTGGCCGCAGTCGGTAGCCCCCGTGAGGAGGTTGACGGTGCCGTCCTCGCATACCCTGACGATCGCGCCGCACGACTGGTGGCCCAGCTGGCGCGCGCCGCCCTGGTAGGAGGTGCCCGATATGCCGACCCCGTATCTCACCGGACCCGCCTGCTTGGCCGCCTTTTCTTTGCCGGCCCAGACAGACTCCTCCGCGACCGTCTTTATGGCCTCCTTGAGACCGCACGTCTTGATGCCGATGGCGTTGACGGTCTCATAGACTTCTCCCGGCTTCGGGTTGTCGATGGCGTTTCGCATGCGTATTTCGACGGGGTCGATGGACAGCTCCTCCGCGAGCATGTCCATCTGGGCATCGCAGGCAAAACGCGTGTGGATGAATCCATGGCCGCGCATAGCCGCCGAGACGGGGTTATTCGTGAAGGCCCTCCATGCGTCAAATTTGAAGTTGGGGAGCTTGTAGGGCAACGGCATCCCCGACCCCGTAAGGTACATGGTGAGGGGCCCGATGGCCGTATACGCCCCTCCGTTGCCCACCACCCGGGTCTCGATGCCGGTAATGATGCCGTCCTTCGTCATGCCCATCTTGTTATAGACGATCATGTTGTGGCGTCTGCGGCACGTGGTGAGGACTTCCTCCATCGTATAGACATATTTGACCGGCTTCCCCGTCTTCTTGGAAAGCATCACGACGCAGAAATCGCCTGCGACCGAATCGTTCTTAGTCCCGCCGAACCCGCCTCCGATAAAAGGCTGTATGAGCCGCACCCTGTTCAGGGGCAGATTGAAGCACGCCGCGAGATGGCGGTAATGAAAATAGGGGCTCTGTTTCGCGGGCCAGACCGTCACATAGCCCGACGGGTCATAGTAGGCAAGAGACGCAGGCGGCTCCAGAAAGCCCGTGATGACCTTTCCCGAGGCAAATTTATCCTCCCGGACGACGTGGGACCGGGCAAAGGCCTTCTCCACGTCGCCGAAGTTCCAGTGGTATTCGACGCTCACGTTGTTCGGGCGATAGTCGTGGATGACGGGCGCCCCTTCCTTCATCGCCTCTTCCGGATCGAAGACGCCGGGGAGCTCTTCATAGTCCACCTTGATAAGGTCGCATGCCTCCTCCGCAATATCCTCGTCGGTTGCGGCGACCGCGGCGACCGCCTCGTAGAGGTAGCGCACCTTGCCGACCGCGAGGGGCGGCTCGTCGCGGGTCGTCGCCATGAACCCCCACGTCCAGCCGCCGAAGTCCTTCCCCGTGATCACGGCCTTCACGCCTTTCAGCCTCTCCGCCCTGCTCGTGTCTATATTGAGGATCCGCGCGTGGGGGAAGGGGCTCCTCGCCGTCTTGCACCAGAGCATGTCGGGCAGGGAATAGTCGGCGGCGTATTTCGCCTGGCCCATCACCTTCTCTTTCCCGTCGATCCTTGGCACCCTCTTGCCGATGATCTGATATTCTTCCATGGACGTTACTCCTTCATCTTTTGTGCGGCGGCCCTTACCGATTCAAAGATTTTCGTATAGCCGGTGCAGCGGCAGAAGTTTCCCGAGAGGCCCCGGCGTATCTCGTCGTCGCTCGGCTCTTTGTTCTTGTCGAGAAGGGCTTTGGTGGAGAGGATCATCCCGGGGGTGCAGAAACCGCACTGCAAACCCCCCGCCTCCACGAACGCCTCCTGGATGGGGTGGAGCCTACTTCCGTCGGCGAGGCCCTCGATGGTGGTAATCTCTTTTCCTTGAGCCTCCACCGCCAGCACTATGCAGGCGTTGACGGTCTTATCTCCCATGATCACGGTGCAGGCGCCGCACTCGCCGAGACCGCATCCCTCCTTCGTGCCCGTAAGGCCGAGCTCCTCCCGGATGACATCGAGCAGCGTGGCCTGGGGCTTCACCCTGACCGTGTATGGTTTCCCGTTGACCTTGAGGCGTAGACTTTTCATGGTTTATCCCCCCGTGTCCCGATCTGTCGTCGTGGGTCATCGCCTTCTTGCAGGAGCACCTGCCGGAGCGCCCTCCTCGTCATCGCGTAGACCATGTCGCAGCGGTACTCACGGGATGCCCTGTGGTCGTCGATGGGGCTGCACTGGCTGATGGCATTGTTCGCGGCCTCGTCGATCAGCTCCGGCGTCACGTTCCGGCCGCGGAGCATCGCCTCAGCCACGGGCGCCCGCACCGGCGTCGGCGCGACTGCGCCGAGGGCTATCCTGATCTCCCTGCACACGCCGTCCTCGCAGGTCGCGACAACGGCGACGCCGACCACGGCGAGGTCCATGGAATGGCGCGGCGAGAGCTTCAGGTACGTGCCCCGGCTCCTCGGCCGCATCTCAGGGACGACGATCCCGACGAGGAGCTCGTCTTCTGCGACGACCGTCTTGCGCGGACCTTCGAAGAACGCGTCGAGGGCGATCTTTCGCTCACCCCTGGTGCTCGCGAGGCGCACCCATGCGTCGAGTGCCAGGAGGGCAGGGGCGGAGTCGGCGGAAGGTACCGCGGAGCAGATGTTCCCCGCGAAGGTCCCCCGGTTGCGCACCTGGGGCGACGCCATGCTCGCCGCGGCCTCGTAGAGCGGGAAGAATCCCGTGCGCACCATGGAGGAATTCTCGATGGCGGCGATCGTCGTCAGGCTGCCTATCTTCAGTCCTTCCTTCGCCGTGGCTTCGATGCTGTCGAGGCCCTTTATGCCTTTTAAGTCTATCACGTACCGGGGCGCCTCGATCTCGCGCTTCTTCAATTGGGGGATCAGATCGGTCCCGCCGGCCATTACTTTGGCCGCCCCCCCGTGTTCTGCCAGAAGCGACAGAGCCTGGGTCAGGCTTTCCGGCCGCATGTACTCGAACTTCGGTAATCGACGATAGAATGTGCTCATACGGGACCCCTCCTCCTCCACCTCTTCAGGTGGCGGTGCGCTTCACGAATTGTATCGACTTGTGGATATTATACTGACTTGTACAGAATAGAGATTATGTCAAACCCTTGTCAAGCCTTTTTTTCTCTTCCGCTCTCTCACATTGCCGTTCTTGTCGTGTTTTGCAAGGTTCCGTTGACACCCGTTTTGACGGTTGGTATACTACGCGGAATGGCGCAAAAGAAAGAGAGAACGAAGACCCAGGAGAAGAAAGAAAAGATCCTCCACGCGACTTTGCAGCTCATGCTGAAAAAGGGGAGCCACACGGGCGCATCCACCACCGACATCTGCGATGCCGCGCGGATTGCGAGGCCGAGCCTCTATCACTATTTCGGGAGCAAGAGAAACCTGCTCCTCTCCATCCATATCGATCATATCTCAAAGGTCCTGAAACCCTACATCGAAAAGGCGTCCTCTATAGAGGACCCGCTGGAGCGGCTCACGTATATGGTTCGCACTTTTACGGGAGACGTCATCGGTCGTTATCCCGAGCTGAGGCTTTTGATCCACGACACCCTCGCGACAAAAGACCGTTTTTTCGGACAGGTCAGGCAGGAATGGAAGGAGCACTATCTTTTGCTGCGAAGGACTATCGTCGAATTGCAGGACAGGAATTTGGCGCGGAAGGGGATGAACCCCTCGTCATCGGCCCTCTTCATGCTCGGCATGATGACGTGGGTGACCTTCTGGCTCGACTATGACCGTCCGGAAGAGGTCGATAAGATAGCCGATTCGGCAGTCGAGTTCGCGCTCAGCGGACTGGGGGTCGGACCCCGGAAAGAGAAAGCGCCTTCCGGCTCCCGAGGGTGCCGCCCTTCATAACCACGCAAGCGTGAAGAGCGGACCCCGCGCATCCCGCTTCCGCATGCCTGCAAAAGAGAGAGTATATGGCGCCAAAAGGGACACCTGTCACTTTTTGATACATTCACGCAGTTGAAGAGAGTATGCGCCCGAGTGGGAAATCGGCGCGGGCTTTGACCTTCGGGAAGGAGGTGAGTGGCATTCGATTTGCAGCCATTGTTACACAAAATTCATAGGGGACTTTTTGTGCCGGGTGGACAAGGGCATAACAGATCGTAAAAAAGGGGGTTTTATGAAAGGATCGGTTGTTGTCAGGATTCTTGCCGCAGTTATTCTTTGCTCCGTATTGGCTGTCTCGACTCACGTGTATGCCGCGGAAAAGGTGATCACGATCAAGGTGGCAAACTGGTTTCCCATCACCCATAAGCAGAGCGTTCTTCTGGGCGAGTGGAGTAAGGATCTGGAAAAGAGGGCCGCCGGCAAAGTGAAAGTCAACTACTATCCGGGCGGCACGCTCGTGCCCGCTTCCCAGGCCTACGATGCCGTGACCAAGGGCATATCCGATGTGGGCAACCACGTCCTCGGCTATACCCCGGGCAGGTTCCCCTTGACCGAGGTGATCGACCTGCCCCACGGCTATCCGAACAACACGGTGGCCACGCACCTGTCCAACGCCTTTTACGCGAAGTTCAAGCCAAAAGAGTTCGATCAGGTGAAGATCCTCTGGTTCCATTCGCAGGCCCCGGGCATCGTCCATACGAAATCGAAGCAAATCACGAAACTGGAAGACCTGAAAGGGCTCAAGATGAGGACTTACGGCTCCAACGCGAAACTGATGGCTTTCCTCGGCGGCGTGCCGGTGGCGATGCCCATGACCGACGTCTACGATGCCCTGTCGAGGGGGGTGGCGGATGGGCTCATGGCCTCCTACGAGGCGCTCGAAGGCTTCAGGATAGGGGAGCAGGTAAAGTATACGGTGGAGAACTTCGGCACCTCCTATACTGCCTGTTTCGTCGTGGTGATGAACAAGGATACATGGAATTCTCTTCCGCCGGACGTGAAGAAGATAGTAGACCAGATGATCCCGGAGTACATCGAGAAATATGCCGCCATGTGGGACGACATCGAGAAGAGCGGCAAGAATTACATGCTGAAGCGAGGCGACAAGATTGCCACCCTCTCGAAGGCTGAGGAGGCCAGGTGGATCGAAAAGGCACAGCCCCTCTTCGAGGATTATACCAAGAGAATGAAGGAGAAGGGCCTTCCGGGCGATGAGGCCCTGAAGTTCGTCCGTGATTACCTGAAACCTTTTAAGAAGTAACCGGTCCATCGGGGGGTGAGGCGATGCAAGGGCTGCACAGAGTAATCCTTAGAGTGGCCAAGGTAATGGATCTCCTCGGGGGCGTGGTGCTCACGTTGATGATGCTCGTCACGGTGATGGACGTCATCCTGCGCTTCTTCGGAAAGCCGATCACCGGTACCTATGAATCTCGTTTTCCTCGGAGGGGCCGTGGTGATAGCGTGTGCGATCCCCATGACTTCCTGGGAGGGCGCTCATGTGAACGTCGATCTGGTCCTGGAAAAGTTGTCGGGAGGGACCCGGAAGGCGACCCTGGTCTTCACGAGAATATGCGGCATGGCCTTCTTTTTCCTCCTCGGCTGGAACCTCTTCGCCCAGGGGGTCGAGCTCTACCAGAAGCACGAGGTTTCCCTCACCCTCCACGTACCCTATTATCCCGTGGCGTATATTCTGGGCATCTGCGCCTTCGTCGAGTTTCTCGTGCTCCTGTCCGGCCTTATCACGACCATCCACGAGGTGGGCCATGAATGAGACCGTGATAGGATCGATTTTTCTTTTGGCGCTGCTGGCGTTTTTTATGACCGGCATCGAGCTTGCGTTCGCCATGGGTATTATCGGTGTGGCCGGGTTTGCGTACCTGGTCAACGTGAAGGCCGCCATGGGCCTTATGGCGAACGATTTTTTCGATGCCCTCGCCTCGTACGGATTGACGGTCATCCCGCTCTTCATCCTCATGGGTCAGATCGCGTTCAACGCGGGCATCGCGAAGCGGCTCTATGACTGCGCCCACAAGTTCCTCGGCCATGTCCCCGGGGGGTTGGCCATAGCCACGGTTGCCGGGGCGACCGCATTCAAGGCCATTTGCGGTTCGGTCGCGGCCACGGCGGCCACCTTCGCAAGCGTTGCCGTCCCTGAGATGTCGAAATACGGGTATTCAAAGAAGCTGTCCACAGGGATCGTTGCCACGGTCGGCACCCTGGGCGTGCTCATACCCCCCAGCGTGGTGCTCATCGTTTTCGGCATCATCACCCAGCTCTCCATAGGCAGGCTCTTCCTGGCCGGCCTTGTCCCGGGGCTGCTCATCGCCTTCTTCTTCGTGGTGATCATCCTCGGCTGGTGCAGGATAAATCCGGAGCTTGGCCCCAAGAGCGAGCGATTCCCGTGGAACGAGCGGTGGAAGACGCTTCCCGAGGTCATATGGCCCATCGTGATCTTCTTCGTGATCATCATCGGGCTCATGAAGGGGGTCTTCACGCCCACGGAGGCGGGCAGCATAGGCGCCTTCGCGGTGCTCCTCCTGTGTATGTTCAAGAGGAACATCGACTTTCGCGGCTACGTGAAGTCCGTGAGGGAGGCCCTGAGAACGGCCTGTATGGTGTTATTGCTGATCGCTACCTCGAACATGCTCGGCCACTTTATCGCGGTGACGAACATGCCGAACGCCCTCGGCGAATGGGTGCTGGGCCTCAAGATACCGGCGGTCCTCATCATGATCCTGATCTTCCTCATCTATCTGCTTGGAGGGTCGTTCATCGACGACCTCGCTTTCATGATCCTCGCCACGCCGATCTTCTTTCCCATCATGACGAAACTGGGGTACGACCCGCTTCTGGTCGGGATCCTGGTGGCCCTCACGATATGTATCGGCTCGGTCATCCCTCCTGTCGCCATCTGCGTTTTTGTCGTCAAGAACATCACGAAGGTGCCGATGGGCGTGATTTATAGCGGGGTATACCCCTTCCTGATCTCACTGGTTTTTGTCGTTATTCTTGCGTTCGTGTTTCCCCAGATCGTGCTCTTTCTGCCGAACGCGCTCATGCCGTAGGGGTGCGCATGACTCCCGTGTGAGAGGCGGGTACGCCTGTTTGTGAGCCATCGCCTCACCACCCGGCTGGTTGAGGGCGTGATATATGAAAGACGAGGGGAAGGAGAGATGAAATGACCGTCGGTGATATGCTTACGAGAAATGCGAATAAATTCCCGGAGAAAACGGCGCTGGTCTTCGAAGACCGTTCCACGACGTTCCGCGCCTTGAACGACCGGGTAAACCGGTTGGCCGGCGCCCTCCTCGATCGGGGGTTGGAAAAGGGCGACAGGGTAGGGGCCCTCGTCCATAATTGCGACCGGTTCATAGAGATCTACTTCGCCGCGGCGAAGACCGGGGGCATCTTCTGCCCTTACAACAACCACGTGAAACAGTGGGAGCTGAAGGACATCCTCGATTACTCGACCCCGAAATTCCTTTTTCTGGACAACGACTTCAGCCAGGTCATAAGCGAGCTCCGCCCCGGTCTGGCCTCGACGGAGACGTATATATCGCTGCAGGAGCCGGCCCACCCGTTTATGGAAGACTATGAAACGGTTATCGCGGGCGGGCGCAGCGGAGAGCCGGCAGTCAAGGTGGTAGAAGACGATATAGTCAGTATCTTCTTTACCGCGGGCACGACAGGAAAGCCGAAGGGAGCGATGAGGACGCACAGGCACCTGATGTCCGACGCCACCGCGTCGGTGATCGACTTAAGGGTTGACTATGACGAGCGGGTCCTGATCACCTTCCCCATGTACCATATCGCCTGCGAAGACAACATCGTACGCCATTCGTTCCTGCCTAACACCATCTACATAAAACGGGAAGGCGGGTTCAACGCCGAGCAGATCCTCGGCTACATCTCGAAGGAGCGGATATCGAGGTGTCAGTTCGTTCCTACCATGATCCACAGCCTGCTCCAGTCGCCGAACATCGGCAGCTACGATCTGAGCAGCCTGCGGCTGATCCTTTATGCTGGATCGTCCATGCCTGTCGAGCTGCTGAAAAGGGCGCTGGCCGTCTTCCCATGCGGTTTCGCGCAGATGTACGGACAGACCGAGAGCGGTCCCTTCACTACCGTGCTGAAACCGGAAGACCACGTCCTGGACGGCACGTCGAAGCGTCTCGCAAGGCTTGCGTCGTCGGGAAGGCCCGCCGTCAATTATGAGATAAGGATCGTGGACGAGGACGATAACGATGTCCCGACAGGCGCGGTGGGTGAGATCATAGGGCGGAGCGAGGCGATGATGGTCGGCTACTGGCAGATGCCCGGGGAGACGCAAAAGAAGCTCAGGAACGGATGGCTGCACACCGGCGACCTGGGAAGATTCGATGAAGACGGGTACATGTACATAGTGGAGAGAAAGAACGACATGATTATTTCCGGGGGCGTGAATGTCTATCCCCGGGAGATCGAGGAGGTCCTCTACAGGCATCCCGCCGTGTCGGAGGCGTCGGTGATAGGATTACCCGACGAGCACTGGGGGGAGGTAGTGAAAGCGGTTATCGTTCTGAACGAGGGCGCTCAGGCAACGGAAGCGGAGATAATCGAATTCTGCGGTAAAAACCTGGCCGGCTTCAAGAAGCCGAAGACGGTCGACTTCTGGAAGGCGCTGCCGAAGAGCCCGCAAGGAAAGATACTCAAGAAAGATATCCGCGCACATTACGAGCGATAATCGGAAGGAATGTCAAAGGGTCAAAGGCGAGGACCGAGGAGAATCATGCCGGTTAAGGACGGCACTCCCGATGGAGGAATGGAATGATCGAGTTGACGGCGGAACAGCAGGATATAAAGCAGGCGGCGCGGGAGTTCGCAGAGAAAGAATTCAGGGACATAGCGCGTGAGCTGGACGAGTCTGAGCGGTTCGACGACAGGCTCTGGAAGAAGGCGGGGCAGACTCGGGTTCCTGGGGGTCTTTATAGAAGAAAAGTACGGAGGGGCGGGACTCGGCCACTTCGAACAGTGCCTGATCATAGAGGAGTTCGCCCGGGTGGATACGGGGATCGCCCAGTGCATGGTGGCATCCTATTTCGGTACCCAGTTGATAAAGCTGTTCGGCACGGAGGAGCAGAAGCTCAAATACCTGCCGCCCGTGTGCGCGGGGGAGTGGAGGGCGGGCATGGCCTCCACGGAGCCCGACGCGGGAAGCGACGTGGCAAGCATTACCACGACCGCCGTAAAGGACGGAGACGACTACGTGATCTCCGGGAACAAGATGTTCATCACCAACGCGAACATCGGTAATTTCCTCGTGGTGCTCTGTGTCACCGATCCGAAAAACCCTAAAAAACACGACAGGCTCAGCACGATCATCGTGGAAACGGACCGGCCCGGCTACGAGGCGAGCAAGCTCCACGGAAAACTGTCGATCAGGTGCTCGGATACGGGAGAGGTGACGTTCAAGGACGTGCGGGTGCCGAAGGAAAACCTCGTGGGAGTGGAAGGAAAGGGTTTTTACCAGTTGATGCAATTTTTCAACCGGGCCCGCCTCGACGGCGGAGCCGGCCTCGCCGTAGGCACGGCACAGGGCGCCCTCGACAAGGCGATAGACCACGTGAAGAAGAGGAAGGCCTTTGGCGGCCCCCTTGCCGGACTTCAGATCGTGCAGGCAAAGATCGCGGAAATGGCCACCCTCTTAGAGGCGGGGAGGAGCCTCCTCTATCGGGCCGCAATAAAGGTCGACAAGGGCGAGGTCGATCCGGCCCTGATCGCGATGGCGAAGTGGTACACCTGTGAAGTGGCGGTGAAGGTGGCCGACGAGGCGATCCAGTTGCATGGAGGGTACGGCATCCTGAAGGAGTATGACGTGGAGCACTACTGGAGGGACGCAAAGGTGCTCGAAATCTTCGAGGGCACGAAGGAAGTCGAAAAAGTGCTCATCGGCAGGCACCTCTTAGGGAAGTTCTGATAGACGCGCGAGAAGGACGTGCCGTGCCTGACCCCCCTTGGAACGGACCGGAAGGCTGTGATAGGCTTAACAGACAGAAATGTCTCTCTTCCCGAGGGTCGTTCCCGGAAGGTCCCGTCTCGATGCGGCCGGGGCTTTAATGCGAGGTAGAACTACATGACAAACGTGAGCCCGAGCAGGGTGCTGACCTGTATCCAGTGCGGGAAGTGCACGGGCAGTTGTCCCGAAGCAGGCCGGACGGCCTTCAACATCCGGATGATCGTGAGAAAACGGCAGTTTCAGCGTGAAATAGAGGAGACCCTGCCCTGGCACTGCACCTCGTGCGGGGCCTGCACGCTCCGGTGCCCGAGGGACGTCAAGCCGTCGGAAGTGATCATCGACGTGAGGTCCGCCCTCGTCGAAGAGGGGCAGATCTCCGTATCGATCCAGAAGGCCCTCGAAAACACGTTTGTCCAGAAGAACCCCTGGGGCCGGTCGCGGGCAAAGCGCGGGGCGTGGGCGCAAGATGCGGGCTTCCCCGTTCCCCACGTCAGTGAAACAGAGTCGAAAAGGTTGCTCTTTACGTGCTGCATTCAGGCATACGACCCCCGCTGCATGGTGATCCCGGTGAACGTGGCGACCCTGCTGCGAAAGGGCGGCGTCGAGTTCGGCGTGCTCGGCGAAGAGGAGGCGTGCTGCGGCAACGAGATCAGGAGGATAGGCGAAGCCGGTCTCTTCGAGGAGCTGCAGGAAGAGAACATCGCGGCTTTCAAAGAGTACGGGGTGCGGGAGATCATCGCCCTGTCGCCCCATTGCATGAATGCCCTGAAAAAGGAGTACGGCGACCTCGGGATCAAGGTCTCCCATTACACGGAGGTCCTCGCGGACCTGATCGCAGGCGGAAACCTGAGGATCGAAGGCCGGTACGAAAAGAAGGTGATCTATCACGATCCCTGTTTCCTGGGCAAGCAGAACGGGGTTTTCGATCAGCCCCGCAGCATCCTGCGCGCACTAAGCGGTCTTCAGCTTCTCGAATTTGCCAGATCGAGAGAGACCTCCCTGTGCTGTGAGGGAGGGGGCGGCCGGATGTTTTTCGAGGCGGAAGGGCAGGCTGCGGTGAGGAATGCGGACGTCCGGGTGAGTGAGGCGATCGAAAAAGGCGCCGACGTAATCGCGACGAGCTGTCCTTTCTGCGTCATGACCCTGGAGGACCCGGCGAAAGAAAAGGGACAGACAGTGAAAGAGCTGTCGGAAATACTTATGGAGGTCACATAGAATGAATCTCTTGGTATTGACGAAAAGGGTGCCGGCGACGCAGGAAGAAGAGCTGCGCATAGTCGCCGACGGTCAGGCGGTCGATCTTTCCAAGGTGCCGTTCAAGGTGAACGACTGGGACAATTACTCGGTCGAAGAGGCGGTGAGGACGGTCGAGAAGGCGGGCGGCGCGGTCACGGCGATCTCCGTCGGCGATGCGGAATCGGACGAGGTCCTGAGACGCGCCATCGCCATGGGCGCTACGTGATGGTTTCCTCGTCGAGACGGAGCAGGTTATCCACGATCCCCAGGCCAGGGCCGCCCTCATCTACGCGTTTCTCAAGAAGGAAGCCCTGCCCTTTGACGCCATCTTCACGGGCGTACAGTCGGAGGACGACCAGTTTGCGTCCGTGGGCGGCATTCTCGCCGCCAAGCTGGGCCTCCCCTATGCGTCGATGGTGATAGGGATAGATGCCTTCGAGGCCGACCACGTGATCTGCCGCAGGGAGCTGGAGGGCGGCATGCAGGAGCGCATCAAGGTCGCGCTGCCGTGTGTCCTCTCACTCCAGAGCGGCATCAACGAGCCCCGGTACGTCTCCATCATGGGGGTACGGAAGGCTTCCAAGGTGGAGCGGAAGGTGTTCAAGGCGGCCGGATACCTGGAGAACGTCAGCAGCATGATCGATGTCGTGCGGTGGGTCTACCCGGTGAAAAAGGGCGGGGCGACCATACTCGGCGGCGAGCTCGATACGGTCTGCAAAGACCTGTTGTCCATCCTCAAGGAAAAGGGGGTGTATCAATGAGCTACGCACTGATTGTCGCGGAAGTGAGGCGCGGCCTCTTCGAGGAGAGAAACTTAGACAGCCTAGGGCCTTTCGCGCCTGCTCGGGAAAGAGACTGTTCTGCTCGTGCCCGAGGGGGCTTACGCGCTCGGCGAGAACGTCGCAAAGACGATCATCAGGGTGCGGACGGAGGAGACGACCTTCCTCAACCCGCTCGCCATGACGGAGATAGTACGGAAGGTGATCGAGGCGAAGGGCGCGCCGGGCGTGATACTCTTCACCAGCTCGTCATCGGGGATCGAGTCGGCCTCATATCTCGCGGGCGCCCTCGGTCTGCCCCTCATCACGGATGTGAGCGGCTTCGACGCGGAAAGGTCCGTTTTCCTGAAAAGCTACTATTCCGACAAGATCTTCGGAGAATTCAAGCCGAAGGAAGGCTGTTTCGTCCTCACCGTGAGGAGCGGGAGCTTCAAGGAGCACGCCGCGCCGTGGGAATCGGCCGCGGCCGTCGAGGTACTCGACGATATCGCCCCTGTCGCGGGGCGGAGCTTCGTCGAGTACGTGGAGGAAGAAAAAGGGGAGATCGATATCACGAAGGCCGACTTTCTCCTTTCCGTGGGACGGGGGATCGGCAGCAAGGACGAGATACCGGGCTACGAGGAGTTGGCCGAATCCTTAAGGGCCGTGCTCTCCGGCTCGCGGCCGGTTATCGACAAGATGTGGCTTCCCAAGCCCCGGCAGGTCGGGACCTCCGGCAAGACGGTGAGGCCCAAGGTGTACCTTGCCATGGCGATAAGCGGCGCGTTCCAGCATATCGCGGGGATGAAGGATTCGGACTGCATCATCGCGGTGAACAAGGACCCCGAGGCACCAATTTTTCAGTATGCCCATTTCGGCGTCATATGCGATGCCAACAAGCTTCGGGATAAGATGAAGGATATTGTCAAAAAGGGATAGCGGAGAAGTGGCGAGACATCGCGAAACGCGGATCGCGGATCGCTGAAAGGGAAATTGTTACGAAGGAGATGAACGGAGAGGGCGACAGGGAAAAACAGGTCCTCGTTGTCGGCGGGGGGATCGGCGGCATCACCGCCGGTTTGGAGCTCGCCTCCTGCGGCGTGAAAGTGACCATGCTCGAACAGGGGCCGTCGATAGGCGGGAGGATGATCCAGCTCGACAAGACCTTCCCGACCCTCGATTGCTCCACGTGCACCCTCTCGCCGAAGATGGTGGAGGTGGCGCTCCAGCGGAACATAGAGCTGCTCTCCTGGGCCCGGCCGGCGGCGGTGAGAAGAGAAGGGCGGGGCTTTACGGTCACGATCCGGAAGAAGGCACGCTTCGTCGATATAAAGAAGTGCACCGCCTGCGGCACCTGTTTCGACGGATGTCCCGTGGTGATGAAGAGCGAATTCAATATGGGGACCGGCACCAGGAAGGCAATTTATATCCCCTTCCCTCAAGCCATACCCAATAAGGCCAGCATCGACAAGCGCAACGACCGGCCGTGCAAGGCCGCGTGCGTGGATGCGTGTCCCGTCCACACGAACGTGCTCGGCTATTTGAAGCACATCAGTGAGGGCAGGCTCAGGGACGCGTACCTGCTTATCAGGGAGACGAACCCTTTCCCTTCCGTCTGCGGCCGGGTCTGCTACGCACCCTGCGAGCGGGCATGCAACAGGGGACAGCTCGATGAGCCCCTGGCAATCCGCGACCTGAAACGATTTGCGGTGGACAGCTTCGACCTCGCCTCCCTGGAGGCGCCGCAGATCCAGAAGACGGAAAAGAAGGCGGCGGTCATCGGGGCGGGTCCAGCGGGACTTGCGTGTGCCCATGACCTCGCGCTCGCGGGCCACGACGTGACGGTTTTTGAGGCCTCGGCCGAGCCCGGCGGGATGCTGCGGTACGCCATACCGGAATACCGGCTGCCGAGGCGTGAGGTCGAGAAAGAGATAGGCTACATACGCTCCCTCGGCGTGGAGATCAGGTGCGGCGTGGAGGTCGGAAAAGAGATGACCCTTCCGGCGCTGACGCGCGACTTCGATGCGGTTTTTCTCGGCACAGGGGCGCCCGTCGGCATGCCTTTAGGCATTGCGGGCGAGGAGCTCCCCGGCGTGACGGACGGCATAAAGTTCCTCCGGCGGGCCTCCGACGGCGAGGCAGTCGCCCTGGGGCCGGCCGTCGTTGTCGTGGGCGGGGGAAATACGGCGGTCGACTGCGCGAGGACGGCCCGCAGGCTGGGGAGCGAGCACGTGACGGTCATCTACCGGCGTACCCGCGACGAGATGCCCGCCGGCCATGAGGAGGTAGAAGCGCTCCTGCAGGAAGGCATAGAGCTGCAATTCCTCGCCGCGCCCGTGCGGTTTCATGAAAAAGACGGGAGACTCTCGGAAATCGAGTGCGTCAGGATGGAGCTTGCCGAACCCGACGGGTCGGGCCGCAGGCGGCCCGTGCCCATGGAGGCTTCCGAATTCCGTCTGCCCGCATCAACGGTGATCACCGCCCTCGGGCAGGGGGTCGAGACCTCTTTCGTCCAGGGGCTCGGTCTCTCAATGGGCAAGAACCGGACGATCTCGATAGACCCCGCAACCGGGGCCACCAGCATGGAGTCCATATTTGCCGGCGGCGACGTCGTGACGGGCGCGGCTTACGTGATCGACGCCATCGCGGCGGGCAAAAAAGCTGCCCGCTCGATGAACAGGTATCTCAGAGGAGAGCCGTTGGTCGAGGAAGCGACGGAGAAAACGCCCGAAAGGCTCTCCGAGGCGGAAGCAGCAGAGCTCGCGGGGCAGGTGGCGCGGCAGGAGCGCATCGTCATGAGCGAGGAGACCCCTGAGGCAAGGGCTGCCGATTTCCGCGAGGTCGGCCTCGGCTACACAGCCGGATGCGGCGCAAGTTGAGGCCTCCCGCTGCCTCGCGGGCCGGATCGAGGGCTGTATCGAGTGCGGAGAGTGCGAGAGGCGGTGCGACGTGAAGGCCGTCGATTACCGGATGGAGGACGAGGTCGTCGACATGCATTTTGACAGCATCGTCCTCGCGCCGGGGTTCGACCTCTACGATCCCAGCGAGAAAGGGGAGTACGGCTACGGCGACCTCCCAGGCGTGATGACGGGGATCGAATTCGAGCGCATCTGCTCGGTCACGGGACCGACCGGCGGCGAGATCATCGTGAACGGAAAGGCGCCGAGGCGCTTCTTCTTCATCCAGTGCGTCGGCTCCAGGGACCGTCAGAGCGGCGCGCGCTTCTGCTCTCGGGTCTGCTGCATGTACACGGCAAAGCACGCGAGCATCGTGATGGACAGGGTGAAAGGCGCCGAGATTTACGTCTCCTATATCGACGTGCGGGCCTACGGGAAGAACTACGAGGAGTTCTATAAGAGCACGCAGGAAGCCGGCGCCTTCTATATCAGGGGTATTCCCGGAGAGGTGACGAAGGGTAAGGACGGGCTCCTCGTGAGGGTCGAGGATATGCTGAGCAATGAGGTGCGGGAGATAGAGGTAGACGTCGTGGTGCTCGCGACCGGGGTGAGACCCCGGAAAGAGACGGCCGAGCTGTGCGCGCATCATGGCCGTCGAGCGGGACGAGTACGGCTTCATCAGGACGTCCGCCACGGCCCCTTCGAGGACGAACGTGGAAGGCATATTCGTGGCCGGCATGGCCTCCGGGCCGAAAGACGTGCCCGATACGGTGGCATCGGGGGGAGAGGCCGCATCCAGGTGCCTGGAGTATATGAGCGAGTGACGTGGGACAAGTGGAAAGTGACGAGTGCCGAGTGACGAGTGACGAGTAAAAAGTGGAAAGTGACGAGTGCACGAGTAAACAACAGAAAGTTGTTTTTGATAAGTCCTCCAGGTCTTATACGTCCTATAAGACCTATCAAAGAAACGATAAGCGGAGTTCGTGATTTGAAGACCGGCATCTTTATCTGTCACTGCGGACATAATATCAAGCACACGGTCGACGTGAAGAAAGTTCGCGCGTATTTCAGCGAGTTTCCCAACGTGACCGTCTCGTCCGACTACCCTTTCGTCTGCTCCGAGCCGGGACAGGACATGATCAGGGAGAACATCGAGAAAGAGGGCCTCGACCGGGTCATTATCGCCTCCTGCACGCCGTCGCTCCACCAGGAGCTTTTTAAGGACCTCCTGAAAAAGGCTGACCTCAACCCGTTCCTTCTCAGGAGAGTGGGCATCAGGGAGCACTGCTCCTGGGTAGGCGACGATTTCGAGAAGAACACCGAAAAGGCAATAAGGCTGATAAAGGCGGGACTCTATGCGGCGGCCCACCACGTGCCCCTCGAAGAAAAGCGGGTGGACGTCACGAAATCGGCGCTTGTCATAGGAGGCGGCGTCTCTGGTCTGTCCGCCGCGCTGTTCCTCTCGAGGATGGGCATGCGCGTCTATCTCGTTGAAAAGGAGGCGCGCCTCGGCGGCCACGTGAGGACGCTCACGAATATCTGGCCCATAAGGCAGGACGGCGAGGCCGTCATCGGGCAGATGGAGGCCGAGCTTCAGGCCAGAGATAACGTGGAGATCTTCACCTCCACGACCATCAGCGGCTTCGAGGGCAGCTTCGGCAACTACCAGGCAACGCTCGATACCCAGACCGGTCAGAGAAAGATCACGGCCGGGGGGGTGATCGTGGCGATAGGGTTCTCTCCCTTCGACGCGCGGATAAAACCCGAATTGGGCTACGGAAAGGACGAGAGGATCATGACCACCGTCGATTTCGAAACAAAAGGCCAGGCGCTCTCCATGCCCGCCCATCCGAGGGTCGCCATACTCCACTGCGTGGGGTCGCGGGACGAGCAGATAGGGAAGCCGTACTGTTCGAGGGTCTGCTGCATCAACGCGCTGCGCGTGGGCGAGGCCGTAAAGGAAAGGTACAAGGACGCCTACGTCGAATCCTTCTATATGGACGTCCGGGCACATCCCCGGGGAGGGGAGGAGTTCTTCGAGGATACCCAGGAAAAGGGCGTCTTGTTTACGCGGGGGAATATCGCGGAGATCATCCCGGGACCCACGGGGCTGCTCGTGCGCGGAGAAGATACGCTTCTGGCCGAGCCCTTCGAGCGGGAGTTCGACCTGGCCGTGCTCTCCATCGGCATGTCGCCGCCCGCGGACAGCCGGCTGATCTCGTCCCTGTTGAAGATCACCCTCGACAAAGACAAGTTCTTCCTCGAGGCCCATATAAAGCTGCGGCCTTTCGATACCGCGGTGAAAGGGATCTTCATCGCCGGGACGTGCTCCGGCCCCAAGGACATGGAAGAGGCGATCAACCACGGGAGGGCTTCGGCAGTGAAGCTGTACGGGTTTTTGAACCTGGGCTATGCGTTCGTGGACCCTTTCATCGCCATGGTCGACGTGAAGCGGTGCAGCGGCTGCAGGATGTGCGAGCAGGCGTGTGTGGCGAAGGCGATAAAATTCGACGAAGTCAAAAGGATCGCGCGGGTCGAAGAGGCGGCCTGCATGGGCTGCGGCCTCTGCAACAGCACCTGCCCGTCCTCGGCGATAGGCCTGAAAGGGTACGTCGACACGATGATCGACGACGAGATCGGCGCGCTGGTGGAAGCGATATGAGAAGATGGCAGAGAGAGGATAACGCATGGAGAGAAAGCCGGAAAAGACCCGCAGATAATCGGTTTCGCCTGTTCCTTCTGTACGTTCAAGGCGTCCGAAATGGCAGGGAGCCTGAGGATGAAATACCCTGAAGGGGTGAAATTGATCCAGGTGCCCTGTTCGAGCAGGGTGGACCCCGCATTCGTGATCAAATCGATCTTCGAGGGGGCCGATGCCGCCTTTGTCGCGGGCTGCCATCCCGGCGACTGCCATTTTATCAAGGGGAACTACTTTACCAGGAGAAAGATCGCGGCGTTAAAAGAGATGTTCGACGCCTTTTCGATGAAGGAGAAGCTCCGCCTCTTCTGGGTGAGCGCCGCGGAGGCGCGCCGTTTTGTCGACAAGGTGACCGCGATGTACGACGAGATAAAGGATGCCAAAGATGCAGGCAAAACGAATTAAAGAGGGTGCCCTGGAGCGCGGCCTCACCCGGTTCCTGGGCGACGACCGCCACCTGGTCCTGGGGTTCGAAAAGGGTGAGGACGGGGTTCGCCATCGGATATTTCAGACGAGTCCCGAGCGCCACACGCTCCTGAACCCCTTCTTCGATGTGAACGGGGCGCTCTACCTGCGCCGCCTGTTCTCGAAAGGGGCCCGGGTGATGCTCATACTCAGGCCGTGTGAGATAAGGGCGTACCAGGAGCTGGTCAAGCTGAGCCAGGTAGAGCCCGAAGGCATCGTCGCGGTGTCGGTCGACTGCCCGGGAACGGTCTCTTCGAAAGGAGAGACCGAGGGCGTGCCCCGGGACGCGAAAGGGCTGGTCGACTATTTCAAGGATCCCGAGAAGATGCGCCCGGCCTGCCGGACCTGCGGGGAGAGAAGGGGGGTCGTCGGGGACGCGGGGATAAGGATCGACAAGGAGGGCGGCTCCTGGGCGTTCTCCTACTCGGAAAAGGGGGACTCCTTCCTCGGGCTCCTCGAATGCGAGAGCGAGGAAGGCCCTCCGGAGATGCTCCTCGGGGAAAGCTCTAAACATGAGAAATTTCAGACTGATATGGCACAGTTTTCAAGTGATTTCTCAAAGTGCGTGCTGTGCAGGAACTGCCGGGACATGTGTCCCGTCTGCTACTGCATCGATTGTCTCTTCAACGGCGACGAATACCTTCCGAAAGGCGACGCCCTCCTGAACAAGGTCCTGCGCACGGGATCGGAGGCCATGCCGCAGGGGAAGGAGATGTTCCACTTTATCAGGATGTTCCATGTATCCCAGGTCTGCGTGGGGTGCGGCGCCTGTGAGGAGGCGTGCCCCCAGGGCATCCCCCTGACAAAGTATTTCAAGGGCATCTCGGAGAGGCTTCAAGGCATGTTCTCCTACATGTCGGGCCGCGACGCGGGCGAGACCATACCCTATCTCACTTTCCTCGAAGACGAGCTGAAAGATGCAGAAGATTGATACAATCGCCTCTTCGCCCCAACTTCTTCCCCCCGCAAAGCAATAGAGGGTCCGGATGTACGTCGTCGCTCCTGCGCCGGGCACATCGAAAAGAGTGCAGGACGCTCTTCCGGTCTGTCTCGGCTGCAAGATATGCGCGTCGGTCTGCACGGTGAACGACCTCGGGCTAGGACGTCAATCCCCAGGACCTCCTGGCGCGCCTCTTTCTCGGGGAGGAGATAGCCGGCGACGACCCCCTTGTCCGCTACTGCACGAGCTGTTATCGCTGCACAGGGGCCTGTCCCTGGCGCATGCGCATACCGGAGGTGGTCAGGGCGCTCAAGGAAGTCCTCGGCATGGCTTCGCCTTTCGAGAAGGCGTTCAAGAGCTCCGTGGGCATATGGGGCAGGGTGTACGAGCCGTATGTCTTTCTCATGGCGGTGCCCTTCCTCGTAAAAGAGGGCTATATCAAACACATGACGCGGTGGATCGAGTATATGAGCATCCATCTCCCCCATAAGGTGCGGAGGATATAGATGGATTACACCTACTATCCCGGCTGTTCCCTTACCGGTTCCGCCCGCGCCCTCGATAAAGGCGTAAAGGCCCTGTGCAAGGCCCTCGGCCATCGTCTCACGGAGATCCCGGAGTGGAATTGCTGCGGCGCCCTGGAGTACGGCGACAGGAGCGAGCTTACGGCGCTCTCCAGGGAGAACCTCCGGAAGGCGGAAAGCCTCTTGCCGGCCCGCGAGATCCTTGCCCCATGCCCCGCCTGCTACAAGAACCTGAAAGAGGCCGCCACGGAAGAGGAAGGCACATTCACGATAGTCAATCCCCTGGAGCTGCTCGACAAGGATACGCTCACCCGTATCCCGGCCAAGAGGTCGTTGAAAGGCAAGGTTTTCACGCCCTACTACGGCTGCGTCCTCCTCAGGCCCGAAGGGACCGCGATCAGGAACAAGCAGATCATGGAAGAGCTGATCACGTTCTTCGGCGGGGAGATAGAAGGGGAGCGGGTCAAGGACCGGTGCTGCGGGGGGAACCAGTTCTTCGCCAACAAATGGGCGACGGAAAAGCTCTCCACCCTGATCCTGGAGAAGTCGAAGGGCACGCTCGTCGTCTTCTGCCCCTTGTGCCACATGGCGTTGAAGACGTTCTCGACGGGCGCGCCCGTCATCTATCTCACCGATCTGGTACTCTATATCATGGGAGAAAACAAGGCGTGATGAACGTAGTGATAGTGGGCGGCGGCATAAGCGGCATATCGGCCGCCAAGGTCATCCTCAAAGCGGGCCACCATGCGACGATCATCGAGTCGACGCGCCGCGCCGGGCGGCCTCATGGCCCGCATCGCAAACTGCAGGGTAGGGTTCAGCACCTTCTACGACGAGATACGGATGCACCCCAGCCTTACCGTGATCAACGAAGGAAGGATCACGGCGGTGGAAAAGAAGGACGGGGTATTCCTCGTCACCCTCGACAACGGTCAATCCGTCGCGGGCGACAGGGTGGTGATCGCCACCGGCCTCACCCCTTACGATCCGGTCGACTACAAAGGACGCAAGGTCCTGACGAGCCTCGAATACGACGCCCTCATAGACCAGGCCAAGGCTGACCTCCCCGCGGACTTCAACAGGGTTGCCTTTGTCCTCTGCGTGGGGTCGCGCTCCGAGGAATACCCCCTGTGCTCGTCGGTCTGCTGCTCCTACACGATCAGGGAGATCAAGTGGACGCTGCAGCGCGCAAAGCCGGATATCACGGTCTTCTACAACGACCTGCGTCTCTTCGGCCAGGAATTCTACATGGAGAAGATATACCGCGATGCGGGCGTGAGGTTCGTGCGCGCCAATTCCAGGTATTTCGAGGAAGAGGGCGAAGAGGTCAAGGTCCGCTATTTCACGGGCGGAAAACTCGTGGAAGAGGCCTTCGACTACGTGGTCCTCGCGATCGGCCTGCGGCCCGGCGCCGACCCTCGCGGAATTGAGCGGACTCTTCGGCTTCTCCCTCAACGAATGGGGGTTTGTCAAGGAAGAGGGCAGCCTTCGGACGGACGTCGAAGGGGTTTACGCGTGCCGGCGGCGCCCTTGAGCCGATGAGCATCAAGGATTCGATCCTGACCGGGTTCGGCGCGGGGTTCGCGGCCGTCGCGGGAAGGCAGCCGTCAGGCCGGGGACGACGAGAGGCTCTACCGCGAAGAGGCGCCGGAGATCGCCGTTCCCGACGGCCCCTTCGAGTCCTGCCTCTTCTATCTGGGGACGGAGGACGCCGGGGCACGCATGTTTTACGAGTTCATCTCCCCGAAGTTCATCGCGGCCGCCAGAGAGCTTAAAAAAGGCGGGAAAGACGGTCTACGTCCTCGACCGGAACATGGTCGGTCCCTTCCTACGGCGAGCTTGCCTATGAAGAGGCGAGGCGGGAGGGCGTCCTCTTCGTCCACCTCGAAGAAGGGGAGGAGGTCGCTCTTCGATGGGGGCACGGGCAGCATCAAGGGCCGGGCCAGGGAGCGTCTCTTCAGCGTCGACAAGATCGTCCGGTTTGACGATTATATGGAGGCTTTCAAGGATAAGGAATTTCTCTCCGTCTACAGGTCCGAGCCGCAGCTCCGGTGGTCGCCGACAAAGTGGGGGAGGAAGAGGTACCACGTGGGGTTCATCAGACACCCTCGGGCCGAGAGATGGGAGGCCCGGGAGGTGCTCGGGGCCCTCGGCGAGATGCGCCTCGACGAGGAAGAGGAAAGGGTCTTCCCCGAGGTGGACGAAGAGCGCTGCAGCGGATGCGGCTCGTGCAAGGACGCCTGCCCTCACAGCGCCATCGAGATGGAGTTCAGGGAGACCGCGATCGCACTCTTCGGGCCCGACACCACGGCGGCCGTGCCGATAGCGCACGTCGGAAAGATACGTGCGTGGGCTGCGGCCTGTGCGCCTCGACGTGCCCCTCCGACGTGATCACGTACACCCCATAGTTGGGGCGGCCGGGCTATTTTTGCGCCTGGCGCGGTCGCCGGCTCGGCGTGACCCGTCACTTGCACCCAGTCAAGCAATATGGATTCCCGGCCCATGTATGCTCCGGGTCCCGCCATCGCCGGCTTCCGCCCCATCCATCAAAAATCGCCTCGGCCATAAAAGGTGCTCGCTTTTTGCATTCTTCTTGACCCCCGTCGGACCGATTGTGTACTCTACAGCGTATGCGACGTTATCTCATCTTCGTCTGCGCGGGTCTCGCGCTTCTCATGTACTCCATCGACAGCACGGTGGTGGCGGTCGCCTTCCCGGACTTCATAAGGGATCTGGGCTCCAACGTGCTCTGGACCGGATGGACTATCTCTGTCTTTCTTGTCGGCGTCACCTCGACGATGCCGCTCGCGGGAAATCTCAGCGACACCTTCGGCCGCAAAAGGCTTTTCCTCATCTCCCTCGGCCTGTTCACCTTCAGCTCGCTCGCCTGTGGTCTTGCGCCCAATATCCAGACCCTCGTCGCATTCAGGTTCCTTCAGGGCATAGGCGGGGCCAGCTTTCTTCCGAGCGCATCGGGGATCGTGGCCGATCACTTTCCCGAAAGCCGGGAAAGGGCGATAGGCCTTTTCACCAGCATCTTCCCCATAGGGGGCATCATCGGCCCCAACCTGGGGGGATGGATCGTGAGCCGGTATTCCTGGCGCTACGTATTCTACATCAATCTGCCCGTCGGCATCCTCCTGATGATCCTGAGCGTCATCCTCCTCGAAGGTTCTCGCACCCTTTCCCGGCCTCGGGTGGATGTCGCCGGCGCTTTTTTCATGAGCGGCGCCCTGTTCTTCCTCATGCTTGCCCTGAGTCTCGTGGGAGAAGCATTATTTCGACCTCTACTCTGCTTTATGCGTCGGTCCTCCTGGTGATCAGCGTGTGCCTGGCGCTCCTGTTCTTCCGGCAGGAATCGAAGGAGAGCAACCCCATCCTGGACCTCGCGCTGATGCGGTCGACGCCGTTTCTCGCCGCAAACATGGTAAACCTGATCATCGGAGCGGGCGTTATGGGCATCTTCGCGTTCATACCGCTCTATGCGACCTCGGTCCACGGGCTTTCCACGTTGATGAGCGGCATGATACTGACCCCCAGGTCGGCAGGGATGATCGCCGCCTCCGCCGCCATCAGCTTCTTGCTCCGGCGATGGGGCTACCGCTGGCCCATAGCCCTGGGACTTGCTGCCACCGCGGTTTCGACGATCCTTCTCGCGCCGGGTTTGCCGCCCTGGGGGACGTCGGTTCAGTGGGGAGACGCGGAGATGCTCTCGGTGCTGCTCCTGATCGGGGGGATCGGGTTGGGGGTCATGTTTCCCGCCGCCAACAATGCATGCATCGAGCTGATGCCCGAAAAGGTGGCGACTATCGTCGCCCTGCGCAACACCTTCAGGACCATCGGAGGGGCCCTGGGGATCTCCCTCATCACCCTTATCCTTCACCTCAGCCGCACACCCGCCTTCGGCTTTCGCATGACATTCATCTCTTTTGGCCTCGCCCTTCTTTGCTCGATCCCCCTCGTCTTCCTTATGCCGTCCGGCAAGGGGTCGTGGGACCCGGTGAAGGGCGCCATAAAATAAATAGTGAACGGACAGTGCGATTTTATGGACACGGCGGCGGTAATTCGCTACAATACGGAAAACGGTGGCCGGTTTCGAATGCAGGTGCGGAGCGCGTACCGTACCCGGGCTAAAACGGGTTGCTCCATGGGCGAAGCCCACGGAGCGGGCAACTGAAATGCGTCAAGAAGAAGGGGGGTTTCATGCGAAAAAGTTTGGTCTTTTTGGTGTTTCTCGGGGTATGGGTCGGTCTTTGCTCCATCCATCCACTCTCTTTTGCCGCGGATACGATCAAGGTGGGTATAGTCGATACGTATTCGGGGCCTGCGACGTCGTTCACGTCGGACGTGCTCGACGGGTTCAAGCTGGCCGTCGAGAAGATCAACGCGAAAGGAGGCGTGCTCGGCAAGAAGATGGAGTATGCCACAAGGGATGAGAAGTTCAAGCCCGATATTGGTTTGAGCATGGCAAAAGAGCTCGTGATGAAGGAAAAGGTCGATATCCTCATGGGCACGATCAACAGCGCGACCGCCCTGGCCGTTTCCGACTTTGCCAGGAAGGAGAAAGTTCCGTTCTTCGTCACCTTTGCGAAGAGCGACAAGATCATCGGCGAGCAGGGGCATCGCTACGTCTTCAACATGAATGAAAATACACTGATGGCGGGGAAGGCGGCCGCGATCGTCCTCGCCAAAAAGCCCTATGCGAAGTACTGGATCGCGGGCGATGATTATGAATACGGCCATGCCATCGCGGATGCCCTCTGGAACCACCTGAAAAAGCTGAAACCCAACGTCCAGCTCATCGGCCAATCATGGTGGAAGGTGGGCGAGGCAGACTTCACGCCTTATATCACGCAGATTCTCGCCGCGAAGCCGGATTTCGTCATCGTGGCGACCGGCGGCTCGGGCATGGTCAACTTCCAGAAGGCGGCGAAGGCCACGGGCCTCAGCCAGAAAGTGCCTTTCTACCAGCATACGGCCAACGAGCATTCGACCCTCATGGCGCAGGGCCCCAACGCGCCCGATGGTGTCTTCGGGACTGCGAACTACCTTTTCTATTACCCTGATACGCCCGCTAACAGGGCCTTTGTGAATGAATTCCGGAAGTCCTACAACAGGTATCCGCGCATCGGCGCCCTCTACGGCTATATGACGGCGCAGTTCATTGCGGAAGGCTTCAAAAAGGCGGGGAAGGTCGACAAGGATGCGTTCGTCAAGGTCCTCGAAGGCATGACCCTCGACAGCCCGGTGGGCCCTTTGACGATCCGGGCCTGCGATCACCAGCTTGAGCTCCCCATGTACTGGGGCGTCACGAAGAAGGACCCCAAATATCCGGACTTCCTCGTTTCCGCCGATACCCAGGTGATCCCGGCGAAGGATTACATGCCGAGCTGCGAAGAGGTGTTGAAGGACCGCAAGAGGTAGTGTAAAGGAGTAAAAAAGGGGGGCGTGCGGGAGACGGTTTTCGGCGGCCCCCTTTTTTATGGGCCGCCCTTTTTTTGAGTTTCATTTAGGTCAGCCAACGCTTGACATTTGTGAAACAGTAAGCTATTGTTAACGAATTATGGCCGGTGCGGAGCGGGATCACCAGACGGACGAGATAGCGAGGGCGTTACGGCGCAGCGTCACGCTTTTGATGAGGCGGTTGCGCCTTAACCGGACCGAGGAGGTCTTCAGCCCGTTCAAGCTGATCGTCCTGGGCAGCCTTTACCGGGGCGGGCCTGTTACCGCCACCGACCTCGCCGGCCGGGAGCGTATCCGTCCGCAATCGCTGACAAGACTTCTCGCTTTTCTCGAAAAGAGGGGCTTCGTTTCCCGGCAGCCTGACGGGACGGACAGGAGGCGGCTTCTGATCAGCCTCACCGAGGACGGCAAAAGGGCGCTGGAGATGGATTTCCGCCGGAGGGAGGCGTGGCTCTCCGCGGCAATGACCCGCTGTCTCTCCGCTGTCGAGCGTGATGCCCTTTTCCATGCCTCCCGTCTCCTCGACCGGATCACGGAAGAAGAGTCGGCCCCGTGAGACGCACGTGGCGGGGAAGGCGACCGTGAGGCACAGGGCCGGATCGCGGAAGGGCGCACACACTCTATTGCAAGGATTGGGAGACCGATGGTAACGAAGGAACCGGAAGAAAAGGAACCGACGAGGAAAAATTGGAAGGTCGGGTGGCGCTGGGCAGCGGTCTTCGCCGTCATACTCATCGCTGCCGTCGTCTACGCCTTTTGGGGGAGGCCAAAAACAGGGGCACCCCAGGTTGCTGCCGCCCAGGCGGGTGCCGCGGTCCGTGCCGTTCCCGTGGGAGCGGTAGCCGCAAAAAAAGGCGATATGAAGGTCTATATCAACGGCCTCGGCACCGTGACCCCCCTCTACACGGTCACGGTAAAGAGCCGGGTCGACGGCCAGCTCATGGGGGTCTTCTTCAAGGAAGGCCAGATAGTAAAAAAGGACGACCTCCTCGCCACGATCGACCCGAGGCCCTTTCAGGCGCAGTTGCTCCAGGCAGAGGGTCAATTGACGCGGGATCAGGCGCTCCTGAAGAACTGCCCAGATCGACCTGGAGCGCTACCGCACGCTCTGGCAGCAGGATTCGATCCCGAAGCAGCAATTGGACACGCAGGCAGTCCCTGGTCCATCAGTATGAGGGCGCCGTCAAGATGGACCAGGGGCAGGTTGACAATGCCAGGGTGCAGGTCGTCTACACCCGCATCACGGCTCCGATCGACGGGCGGGTGGGTTTGAGGCTGGTCGACCCGGGCAACATAGTCCGCGCCACCGACGCGAACGGCCTCCTCGTGATCACCCAGTTGCAGCCGATCACGGTGATCTTTCCCATTCCCGAGGACAACCTGCCGCCGGTGCTTGCGAGTCTGAAGGCGGGCCGGCACATGCCCGTGGAGGCCTATGACCGTGGCCAGAGCAAGAAGCTTGCGACCGGGTCCCTCCTGACCATGGACAACCAGGTAGACCCCACGACCGGTACGGTGCGGCTCAGGGCGGTCTTCGACAATAAAGATAACGCGCTGTTTCCGAATCAATTCGTCAATGCGAGCCTTCTCGTCGACGTGCTGCGCGACACCGTTATCGTGCCCTCGGCCGCAATTCAGCGCGGCTCCCAGGGCGCCTTCGTGTACGTGGTGCGGCCCGACAGCACCGCGGAGGTCCGTCCGGTGACGATCGGCGAGATACAGGGCGGGTCGGCGGCGATGAGCAAGGGTCTGAACGCCTGGCGAGCTTGTCGTGGTGGACGGCGCGGAACGTTTGAGGGAAGGCGCGAAGGTGACGCTGAAGGCCCAGGGCAACGGCAACGGGCGCCGGAGCGGCTGATGAACCTTTCCCGGCCCTTCATCCTCCGGCCGGTAGCCACCACCCTCCTGATGGCTGCCATTATTCTGGCCGGCCTCGCGGCTTACAAAATGCTGCCTGTATCGGCGCTGCCGGAAGTCGATTATCCCACCATCCAGGTCAGGACCTTCTACCCCGGCGCCAGCCCCGATGTGATGGCGTCCTCGGTGACGGCGCCCCTGGAGCGGCAGTTCGGCCAGATGCCGGGCCTCACCCTGATGACATCGACAAGCTCCAACGGAAGCTCGATCATCACCCTTCAGTTCTCCCTGGATTTGAGCCTCGACGTGGCGGAGCAGCAGGTCCAGGCAGCCATCAACGCCGCTTTTACCTATCTGCCCACGGACCTTCCGATCCCTCCCGTCTACAGCAAGGTAAACCCGGCGGACGCCCCGATCCTCACGCTGGCGCTGACCTCGAAGACCCTGCCCCTGCCGCAGGTGGAAGACCTGGCGGATACGAGGTTCGCGCAGAAGATCTCCCAGATGCCCGGCGTGGGGCTCGTGAGCATCTCGGGCGGCCAGCGGCCTGCCGTGCGCGTGCAGGTCAACCCCACGGCCTTGGCCGCCTATAATCTGACGCTCGAAGACGTGCGGGCCGCCCTCGCCGCCGCAAATGTGAACCAGGCCAAAGGGAGTTTCGACGGTCCGCGACAGGCCTATATCATCGGCGCAAACGACCAGCTTTTCACGAGCGCCGAGTACAGGCCGCTGATCATCACCTATCGCAACGGGGCGCCCGTGCGCCTATCCGATGTGGCCGAGGCGGTCGACGATACGGAGAACGTGCGGCAGGCGGCCTGGGCGAACAATACCCCGGCAGTCATCCTCAATATCCAGCGGCAGCCGGGCGCCAATGTGATCCAGGTCGTCGACCGCATCAAGACCTTGCTGCCCCAGCTTCGAAGCTCTCTGCCGTCCAGCGTGCAGGTCTCCATACTGACGGACCGCACCACGACGATCAGGGCCTCGGTCAGGGACGTACAGTTCGAGCTGCTCCTCGCCGTGGCCCTCGTCGTCATGGTGATCTTCGTGTTCCTGCGAAACCTGTCCGCCACGATCATCCCGAGCGTGGCCGTGCCCCTTTCCCTCATCGGCACCTTCGGCGCCATGTATCTCCTGGGGTTCAGCCTCAACAACCTTTCCCTGATGGCCCTCACCATCTCCACGGGCTTTGTCGTGGATGACGCCATCGTCATGATAGAGAACATCGCGCGGTACATAGAACAGGGTGAAAAACCGCTCCAGGCGGCCCTTAAGGGGGCAGAGCAGATCGGCTTTACCATCCTCTCTCTCACTATCTCGCTTATCGCCGTCCTCATCCCGCTTTTGTTCATGAGCGACGTGGTGGGCAGGCTGTTCCGCGAATTCGCCATCACCCTCGGCATCACGATCCTCTTTTCAGCCGTCGTGTCGCTGACGCTGACGCCCATGATGTGCGCGCGCATCCTGAAGCACACACCGGAAGGAACAGCAGGGGCGCATCTTTCGCGCGTCACAGCGGGTCTTCGACCGCACCATCGCCTTCTACGGCAGGACCCTGCAATGGGTGCTCCTCCGGCGGCAGGCGACGCTGGTCGTCGCGGCGGCGACGCTGGTCGTGACCATCCTCCTCTACATGATCGTGCCGAAGGGTTTCTTCCCCGTGGAGGACACGGGTCTCATCACCGGCATCTCCGAGGCCGCCCAGTCGGTCTCCTTTCCCGCCATGGCCGAATACCAGCAGGCCATTTCCCGGATGATCCTGCAGGACCCGGCGGTGGAAAGCCTCTCATCCTTTATCGGCATCGACGGGACCAACTCGACGCTCAACAGCGGGAGGATCTCCATCAACCTCAAGCCGCTTGCCGAGCGTAAAATAAGCGCGAGCGACGTGATCAGGCGACTGCAGCCGAAGCTGGCAAAAGTCGACGGGATCGTGCTCTACATGCAGCCGGTCCAGGACCTGACGGTCGATGCCCGCTTGAGCCGCACGCAGTTCCAGTACACCATCGAGGACCCCGACGCAAAGGAGTTGTACGCGTGGGCGCCCAGATTGGTTGAGGCGCTCCGCAAGCGGCCCGAGCTGCGCGACGTGAGCAGCGACCAGCAGGACCAGGGACTCAAGCTCGCGGTAAATATCGACCGCGGCACCGCCTCCCGCCTCGGCATCCTGACGTCACTCGTCGACAACACGCTCTACGACGCATACGGCCAGCGCATGGTATCGACGATCTTTACCCAGCTCAACCAGTACCGCGTCATCCTTGGGGTGAAACCCGACTACAGCCAGGACCCCGGTAAGCTGGGGACTATCTACCTGCGCGGCAGCGGGGGCGGGCAGGTCCCCCTGAGCGCGATCACGCAAGTCTCTGAGACGACGGGTCCCCTCCTGATCAGCCGGCAGGGGCAGTTTCCTTCCGTCACCATCTCTTTTGATTCGGCGCAGGGCTATTCGCTCGGAAAGTCGGTGGAAGCCGTGCAGGAGGCCGCGGAACAGGTCCAGCTCCCGCCGAGCATCAGCGGCAGCTTTCAGGGCACGGTCCAGGCCTTCAGGGTTTCCCTGGCCAGCGAGCCGCTCCTTATCCTCGCGGCGCTCGTCACCGTCTATATCGTGCTCGGCATCCTCTACGAAAGCTACATCCACCCCATCACTATCCTTTCGACCCTGCCGTCTGCCGGCGTCGGCGCCATCTTTGCGCTGCTGGTCTCCGGGACGGAGTTTAGCGTTATCGCCCTCATCGGCATCATCCTCCTGATCGGCATCGTGAAGAAGAACGGCATCATGATGGTCGATTTCGCCCTCGACGCCGAGCGCAAAGAGGGGAAAAGCCCTGTTGACGCCATTTATCAGGCATGTCTCTTGCGCTTCAGACCGATCATGATGACGACCATGGCCGCGCTCCTCGGCGCACTGCCCCTCGCGATCGGCACGGGCGTCGGCTCTGAGCTTCGCCACCCCCTGGGCATCTCCATTGTGGGCGGCCTCATCATCAGCCAGATACTCACCCTCTATACGACGCCGGTGATCTATCTCGGGTTCGATCATCTGGCGAGGCGTATGAAGGGCCGCAGGACCGGGGAGACGGGCGCCCCGCCCGATATCCCATGAATATTTCGTCAGGCTTCATTGCGAGACCCGTCGCAACCAGTTTGCTCACCATAGGGCTGGCCCTGGCCGGGGCGATCGCGTTCGGGGTGCTGCCCGTCTCCCCTCTGCCGCCCGTGGACTACCCGACCATCTATGTGGCGGCGTCACTGCCGGGTGCGGACCCGGAGACCATGGCTACGTCGGTTGCGGCTCCCCTGGAGCGGCAGCTCGGCCACATCGCGGGCGTGACCGAGATGACATCGGTCAGCAACCGGGGGGCGACCAGCATCGTCATACAGTTTGACCTGGACCGCAACATCAACGGGGCCGCGCGGGACGTGCAGGCGGCGATCAATGCGGCCCGGGGATTTTTGCCTCCGAACCTCCCGGCAACCCCCTTCTATCGCAAGGTCAACCCGGCGGATGCGCCCGTTCTCATCGTCGCCCTCACCTCGGACACCCGCACCACCGCCCAGATGTATGACGCCGCGGCGAGCATCATGATGCAAAAGCTGTCCCAGGTGAGGGGCGTGGGTCAGGTCTTCGTCGGCGGCGCCTCGCTGCCGGCCGTGCGCGTCGATCTGAACCCGACCGCCTTGAACCGGTATGGGATCAGCCTGGAAGACGTCCGCGGCGTCCTCGCGGGGTCCAGCGTGAACCGGCCCAGGGGGCAGATCGTGAACGCCGAAAAGACCTGGGACATCCAGACGAACGACCAGCTTCGCTACGCGCGCCATTATATGCCCGTCATTGTCAGCTACCGGTCCGGCGCCGCGGTGCGGCTCCCGGATGTGGGCAGGGTAGAGGATTCCGTCGAGGACTTGCGGGCCGGGGGGATGGTCAATGGAAAACCTTCCGTCATGGTCGTCATATTCCGCCAGCCGAACGCGAATATCATCGGTACGGTCGACCGCGTCCGCGCCGCGCTCCCCCAGCTTCAGGCGGCCCTGCCCGGCGGGATCGATTTCTCCATCATTCAGGACCGGACGCCCCCGATCCGGGGGTCCCTTAAAGATGTCGAGATCAACCTCCTGATCTCCTTCGGCCTGGTGATCCTGGTGGTCTTCGCGTTCCTGAGGAATGTGCGCGCCACCGTCATCCCGGCCGTGGCGGTCGCGGTCTCCCTTATCGGCACCTTCGGCGTCATGTACATCTGCGGCTACAACCTGGACAACCTCTCCCTCATGGCGCTGACGGTCGCCACGGGGTTCGTGGTCGACGACGCGATCGTCGTGCTCGAGAACGTCACCCGGCACATGGAGGAAGGGGTCCCCCCGCGCCTTGCCGCCCTGCTCGGCTCGAAAGAGATCGGCTTCACGGTGCTCTCCATGAGCTTCTCCCTTGTCGCGGTATTCATCCCCATCCTGTTGATGGGCGGCATGGTGGGGCGTCTGTTCCGCGAGTTCGCGGTGACCCTGTCCGCGGCCATTCTCGTCTCCCTCGCCGTATCGCTCACGACCACGTCGATGATGTGCGCGACCGTGCTCAAACCCGGTAAGACAGGCGCCCACGGCCGCATCTATCGCATAAGCGAGGACGGCTTCAACTGGATGCGCCGTCGCTATGAAGTGACGCTCCGATGGGCGCTTCGACATCATTGGGTGATGCTCCTCGCGATTGTCATGACCGTGGCGACCAACGTCTATCTCTTCGTGGTCATCCCGAAGGGCTTCTTCCCGGAGCAGGACACGGGACGTATCAGCGGGACCGTCCAGGCGGACCAGGACATCTCGTTCCAGTCCATGAAGACGAAGCTCACCCAGATCCTCGGCATCATCAAGAGCGACCCCGAGGTTGAATACGCGGGCGGGTACACGGGCGGCGGCGCAGGGGGCGGGACGCCTGCGAACCAGGCCAACCTGTTCATCTCCCTCAACCCGTTCAAGGACCGGAAGACGCCGATAGCCGAGGTGATCGCGCGCCTGCGCCGGAAGCTCGCGAACATACCGGGGGCGCCCACGTACTTCCAGCCCGTGCAGGACCTGCGCATCGGGGGACGGAGGGCCAACGCCATGTATCAGTATACGCTCACGGGAGACAACCTGGCAGACCTCGTGGCGTGGGCGCCGCGCGTGCTGGCGCGCCTCAGGACCCTGCCGGAGCTTGTCGACGTGAGCAGCGACCAGCAGAACAAGGGGCTGGAGGCCACCCTGGTGATCGACCGCAATACAGCCTCCCGCCTCGGCATCACGGCCCAGATGATCGATGACGTCCTCTACGACGCCTTCGGCCAGCGACAGGTGTCGATCGCCTATACGCAGCTCAACCAGTACCACGTGGTGATGGAGGTCGCGCCCGAGTACTGGCAGCGGCCCGAGACGCTCCGTGACATTTACGTGCGGGGCGCAAGCGGCGCCATGGTGCCCCTCAGCGCGTTCACCCACTTCGAGCGGCGGTCGACATCGCTTGCGGTGCCCCACCAGGGCCAGTTCCCCGCGGTCACCATCTCTTTCAACCTGGCGTCCGGCGTATCGCTGGGCCAGGCGGTCGACAAGGTGGAGCAAACGAGGCGCGGGATGGGCTTGCCCGGCAGCATCAGGACCAGCTTCATGGGCACCGCCCAGGCCTTCGAGGCGTCCCTGGCAAACGAGCCGTTCTTGATCCTCGCCGCGATCCTGACGGTCTACATCGTCCTCGGCATCCTCTATGAGAGCTACGTCCACCCCATCACGATCCTGTCGACCCTGCCTTCGGCCGGCGTCGGCGCCATGCTGGCCCTCATGCTCTTTCACACGGACCTGACCATCATCGCCCTGATCGGCATCATCCTGCTGATCGGCATCGTGAAGAAGAACGGGATCATGATGGTCGACTTCGCAATAGAGGCGGAGCGAAGGGGAGAAATGAACCCCGCCGACGCCATCTACCAGGCCTGCCTGCTGCGCTTCAGGCCGATCATGATGACGACCATGGCGGCCCTCCTCGGCGCCCTTCCGCTGGCTCTGGGCGGCGGCGTGGGCTCGGAGCTGCGGCGTCCCCTGGGGATTTCCATCGTCGGAGGTCTCCTTTTCAGCCAGGCGCTCACCCTCTATACCACACCGGTGATGTACCTGTTCCTCGACCGCTTCAGGCTGCGGATGAAAAGCATATGGGGCAGGCCAAAGAATGAAATTCGCGATCGGGAGGTGACGTAAGTGAGTCGGATGAGAAAGGGGCACAGGATGATAAAGGCGGGTCTTTTTGTGTTGTTTTTCGCGGCCGCCCTGGCCGGCTGCACGGTGGGACCCAACTATGTGAGGCCGGGTGCGGTGACGCCGGAGGCGTTCAAGGAGACGGACGGCTGGAAGAAGGCCGAGCCTGAGGACCACCTGCTGCGGGGCACGTGGTGGGAGGTATTTAACGATCCGCAGTTGAACGCGCTGGAAGAGCAGGTCAGTATCTCGAACCAGAACGTGGCTGCCGCAGAGGCGCAGTTCCGGCAGGCGCTGGCCCTTGTCAAGGTCGCGAGGTCCGCCTATTTCCCGACCGCGATGGTTGCGCCTTCTATCAGCCGCTCCTTTCAGGCAGCGGCGACTGCCCCGTCGGTCCCCGTCACGCTCACCACCCTGCCCGTGGAGGTGACCTGGGAGCCCGACCTGTGGGGCCGCGTGCGGCGGAGCGTCGAGGCGAGCCGCGCCGGTGCGCAGGCCAGCGCGGCGGACCTGGAGGGCGTGCTGCTCAGCAGCCGAGGCCAGTTGGCCCAGAGCTATTTCCAGCTCCGCGGCCCTCGATGCCCAGAGCCGGATACTCAACGAGACGGTGGAGGCCTACCGCAAGTCCCTGGAGCTGACGCAAAACAGGTATAACTCGGGCGTGGCATCGAGGGGAGATGTGCTCCAGGCCGATACGCAGCTCAAGACCACCCAGGCCCAGGCGATTGACGTGGGCGTGCAGCGGGCGCAGCTGGAGCATGCCATCGCGCTGCTTATCGGGAAGCCGCCGTCCGGTTTTTCCCTCCCGCCCATGCCGCTCGACAAACTCCCGCCCGCCATACCTGTGGGAGTGCCCTCGGTCCTCCTGGAGAGAAGGCCCGATATCGCGGGCGCCGAGCGGCGCATGGCCTCGGCAAACGCCCAGATCGGGGTGGCGATCGCTGCCTTTTACCCGGCTGTGACGCTGACCGGCGAGGCCGGCTACCAGTCCACCAATCTGTCGAACCTGTTCCTGTGGCCGAGCAGGTTCTGGGGACTCGGCGCCGCGGCCTCGGAGATCGTGTACGAGGGGGGGCTGCGGAGGGCGCAGACCGCAGCAGGCGAGGGCGGCCTACGACGCGGCGGTCGCCTCCTACCGCCAGACGGTGCTCATCGGCTTTCAGCAGGTCGAAGACAATCTCGCGGCGCTCCGCATCCTGGAGCGGGAGGCAGATGTCCAGGCGGAGGCGGTAAAATCGGCGGAGCAGTCTCTCGCCGTGGTCACCAACCAGTACCGGTCAGGGACGGTGGCATACCTCAACGTCATAGTGGCCCAGACAATCGTCTTGAGCAACAGGGTCACGGCGCTCAATATTCTCGGCCGGCGGATGACCGCGGCGGTGCTCCTCATCATGGCCCTGGGCGGAGGCTGGGACGTCGGCACAGCTCCCGGCGGGGTAGGGGGCCGGTATTCAAAACGAGGGTCCGTTTTCTTCCCGCTACTTCAGCCTGAAGTCGACACGGCTCGCCTTGAGCTTCTCTTTCTTTTCCGGCGCAAGGGATGTGCCGGAAAAGAACCTGTGTTTTCACTACTTCAGCCTGAAGTCGACACGGCTCGCCTTGATCTTCTCTTTCTTTTCCGGCGCAAGGGATTTCGGTTCGA
The DNA here is from genome assembly GCA_963729685.1 of uncultured delta proteobacterium. Classification (GTDB taxonomy): domain Bacteria; phylum Desulfobacterota; class Syntrophorhabdia; order Syntrophorhabdales; family WCHB1-27; genus BOG-1155. Next base: position 128,871 of record CAVSOX010000007.1, read on the forward strand.
GCATGAATACCCTTTCAGGCTCTACCTTCCCGGATTTCAGGATCAGCGTCTTTCACTTTCATGGCCCTCTGAGAGGCCAGGGCCCTCAGGTCCTCCTCGTTGACCAGGGTGTTGGTCAGCATAAGCTTCGCCATCTCGGAGAGCAGGAATATCTTTTGCCATGCCGATAAAGTTTTTCGGCTTGGGGAACTTTTCCTGCTTATAGGCCATTTTCAGGTATTTGTCGTATTCGGCAGGGTCAATCTTCACCTCGTCCACCGGCACGGCGGGCTCTCCTTTCTTCGCCGTCACTTTTAGCTTCTGCACCTTTATCTTCCTGTTGAAGAGAAGCTGCTTCAATCCTTCCCTGTCCCTCTCCATGTCCACGTGCCCCTCGATCTCCAACTTAAGGGCGGGACGGTCATGGAGGGCCGTGGAGACGGTCGCCATTTTTTTCAGGTTCGCATCCGTGATCACCGTGCTTCCATAGTCGAACTCTATATAGCTCAGCTCTTCCCCTCCCCCGAAGACCGCCCCCAGGAGCGCAAAAGGCGAGGTGGCCGCTTTCGCGATCAGGTTGACGAGGATGTGTACGATCACGTGCCAGACGCTGAATTTCGGGTCGTCCAGGCTTCCCGTGACAGGAAGGTCCAGCTTGATCTCTCCCTTCCTGTCTTTCAGGAGGGCGACGGCCAGCTTGACCGGCAGATGGGTCGCCTGGGGGCTTTCAATTTTGTCGCCGAAGGTGAACTGATCGATGAAAATGCTGTTTTGGGAATCGAGTTTTCCCTTCACGATCGAGTATTTTGCATCGTAGGAGAACTTGCCTTTCTCGATGGCATAGCCTGCGTATTTGCCGGAGTAAGGGGTCGCGGGGCTCAAGTCCAGGTCGTTTATGCGGGCCTTCAGGTCGACAAAGAGGTCGTCTCTCAAAGGGTTGATCTTGCCCGTGATCTCAGAGGGGCATACTCGTTGAGCTTACCGCGCACCTCGACGTCCGCGGTGGTGTTCTGCTCGGCGGAAAGACCCGACACCCTCCCCCCCAGCTCCGAGAGCCGTGTCGCGAATTCGGGTTTGACCGACTTGTCTTCAAAGTCTATCCTTCCTCCCTGGAGGGTGACCTGATCGATCTTGATCTTTTTCGCGGGCCCTTTTTCCTCCGAAGGGGCCGCCGCCGCCGTCTGCTGAGGAGCGGAACCCGCCGCCTGCCCCGCTGCCGCCTGCTGGAGCGCCGGCGCTGCCGCCTGCCCCGCTGCTTCCGGCTCCTCGGGAGAGAGCACGTCCTGGAGGTTGATCTTCCCCTGAGGACTGACCAGCACGAGGGCGTAAAAGTTGGTCAGAGAGACGCCTTTGATATCGATGGAAAGGGGCGCGTAGCCGACGTTCAGATCGCTGAGCGAGAGCGATTCGAGTTTCAGAAGGTCGGCCCCGCTCTTCTTATCGATTGAAGAAAAATTGGCGACGGAAGCCTCCCCCTTGTAGGCAAGCTTCATCTGCTCCTTTCCGGTGGTGGTCAGAGAAAGTGCTCCGCTTGTGGAGATAGCCCCTCCGGTCACGGTCATCTTTACCTTTTGCGTGAAATAGGGTTGGAAAGGAGCAATTCCGATGGACTTCAGCCCTATCCTCACCTGTGCGAAAAGGGGTGTGACGCCGATGGTCCCCGCGATGGAGACGCTCCCCTTCCCATTCAAGAGGAGCGAGAGGCCAAACTTTCCTTTGCTGTTCTTCGCGGTCGAGATATTCTCTCCCTTTACCTTCACGTTTTGCGCAATCAGGGCGACCGGCTCCGCGGTCGTCCGGTCCTCCACCCGCACGGTATACTTATCGACCAGCATCTGTTTTAAAGAAATCACCCAGGGTTTTTCAGACTCGACAGCTTTTCCGCCCGCTTTTGGCCTCCTGGGTGATTTTTCAGCTACGCGCGCCGACGCAGCCGCAGCCACCGGCGCCGGTGCAGCCGAGGGCGTGGTCAGGGTGAGGAGGTTCACGTCGCCGTTGGCTGCCCGCTTGACGACGATCTCACCTTTCTCCGTGGAGAAGCTTCCGATGGCAAGCTCTTTCTTCGTGAGACTCAAGTTCGCCTCTTTGATCGAGAGACCCGGCACTTTCACAAAGTCTCCCTTCTCCGCGGTTTTCTTGAGGCGAAGTCCATTGAGGCTCACGGAAATCCCCGAAAGATCGACCTCAGGCTCCTTTTGCCCCTTCGCGTAACGGTAGCGGGCCGAGACGTCGAGGCGGCCGTCTTCGATGTCGAAGAGCACCATGTCCCGATAGAAAGGACCGTACTTCTTCAGGGGCACGGACGAGACCGCGAACGTGCCTTCCGACCCGAGAGGGTCCATCGAAAATTGACCTTCGACCTTGACGGCCTCTTTGGCTTCGGTGGCGAGGGAGAGTCCATAGGCCGATTTTTTGTCCTTCCCGTTGCTGAAATGGTCGACCTTCAGGTTGATCGGGTCGACGCGCGTGGTGAAGGGTTTGCTGAGGGAAAAGTCGGAAAAAGAGACCTTTCCTCCCGTCAGTTGTATCTGGTCTATGTCGAGAGACAGGGGTGCTTCGGCCTCCGCTTTCTTTGGGGCAGGTTTTGCCGCGCCCTCAACAGGTTTTGCCTCTTCTGCTTCAGGCAGGGGCAGAAGGGTTCGGACATTCGAGGCCCCCTTTTCGTCGCGCTTGATCTCAACTTCGGGCGACTGAACGGTCACTTTCGCCAGGTGAATGCGCCTGGAGAGGGGCTCCGACGGCGCAATGGAGACATCGAGGAGAGGGAGCCTGAAGAAAGGCTTATCCTTTTCGTCGTTCACGGCGATGTTCTTCAGGGAGACCGTCCCCGCGACCCTAAGAGAAGGCTCTTTTTCCTTTGTTTCGACGAAAGAGACCGTCGCCGCCGTATCCACAAAGGCCGAAACGACCTTGAACCGCATCTTCATCGGCACGTACGCAAGGTAGTGGGGGATATCGACATCCTTGATGATGACGTCGACAAAGGTCTCGCGGGAATCGGCGAAGGGCTTTGACTTTCCCTGGATGACGTAGAGAGCGCCGTTGATCCTGGCTGAAAAATGGGGCTGGACGAACCTCTGGACGTAGGAGGGGATATTCGACAAAAAGGGGATGCCGATCTTCAATTGCCTGACCGTATGCGTCGTCTTTTCTGGCCCGTCCAGGAAGTCGATGCTCCCGTTCTCTATGCTGATGTTGTTGAGGGAGAACTTCAGCGGCTTCGGCTTCTCCTTCGGGGCCGGCCCTTTTTGCTCCAGCAGATCGGAGAAATTATAGGAGAGGTCCTGGTTGCGGGTGATTTTTATGTAGGGCCCGGTGACCCGGATCTCCTTGAGGACCGGAGCCATCCTGACGGCGGAAAGAGTCCCGAGGTTCGCATATATCTCGTCGCAGGAGAGGAATGTCCCTCCCCCGGACCGCTCCTTGATCAGAAGCCCCCTTATCGTCATGGAAAGCGCATAGGGGTTGATCTTGACCCGGTCGATGGTCACTTCCCGCACGAGGGCCTTGGAAAGCTCTTTCGTCAGAACCGATTTCAGTATGGGAGGCAGCGCGAAGAACCCTGCCAGCGTAAAGACGACAAAGAAGATAAGGAGTCCGACAAGAATCTTTTTTCCCCGCGGCCTTATCTTTTCTTCATAAATCCCCACCAGTTTCTTTATCATGGGCTCACCCTCCGCGCTCCTTTCCCCTTGGTTCGCCGCCGCTCGTCCCACGTCTGCGTGATCACGTAGAACACCGGGACGAATGGGATCGCGAGCAGCGTTGACGCCAGCATGCCGCCGAACACCACCGTGCCTATCGCCCTCTGGCTCGCCGCACCCGCGCCGTTGGCCAGGAGCAAAGGCGCCACACCCAGGATAAAAGCAAAAGATGTCATCACGATGGGGCGGAACCGCCGGCTCGTCGCCTCTATCGCGGCCTCCGTGATGGACATCCCCTCGTGCCGCAGGTCCCGGGCGAACTCCACGATAAGGATGGCGTTCTTGCTCGCCAGGGCAATCATCAGCACCAGCCCGATCTGTGTATAGAGGTTGTTGTCGTAGCCCCGAAGCATCAGCGCCACGAGCACGCCGACCAGCGCCATGGGGACCGCGAGAATGACGGCGGCCGGCGACGTCCAGCTCTCGTAGAGCGCCGCCAGCACCATGAACACCAGGGTAACGGAGAGGGCGTAGATGAAATACGCCTGGTAGCCGACCTTCTTTTCCTGGTAGCTCGTTGCCGTCCAGTCATAGCCGAAGCCCTGGGGCAAGACCTGCCCGGCCAGCCGCTCCATCTCGGCGAGGGCCTGGCCGGAGCTGAATCCCGGGGCGGCGGAGCCGAAAATGGCGGCCGCGGGGTAATAGTTGTAGCGGGTGATCAGCTCCGCGCCTTCCGTGCGCCTCACGTCGAGGAGGCTCCCCAGGGGGACCATATCGCCCTGACTATTCCTGGTGTAGAGGTTCCTGATGTCTTCCGGCGTCGCCCTGGTAGGGGTCGTTGGCCTGAATGTACACCTGGTATATCTGATTGAATTTGTTGAAGAGGTTGACGAAGGACGAGCCCAGGTAGCCCTGCAGCGTCTGGAAGATGTTCCCCAGGGGCACCTGAAAGGACTGCGCCTTCGTCCTGTCGATATCGAGGTAGAGCTGGGGGCTGTGGGCATCGAACGTGGTAGCCATGCCGCCAAGGCTCGGCCGGGAATGGGCCTCCCGGATCAGTTCGTCGGCTGCGTTCTGGAGGCCGATGAGGTCGTTGCCCTTCCGGTCCTCCACCATCATCTGAAAACCTCCGGACTGGCCCAGCCCCCTGATGGGAGGCGGGATCACGACAAAGGCGATCGCATCCTTGATGCCGGAAAGGTCGCGGTTGAGGCCGGAGACCATCTTGTCCTGGGTAAGCGCCTTCTTGCTGCGTGTGGACCAGTCTTCATAGACGACGAAGACGCTGATGACCGTGGACACGCTTGCTCCATCCAAAACGGAATAACCGCCGACATCGACCCAGCTCTCGATGCCCGGGGTCTTCTTCAGAATAGCCTCGATCTGCTCCGATACGCGTTTCGCCCGGGGCTGGGATGCGGCGTCGGGCAGGCGGGCCAGGAGGATGGCATATCCCTGGTCCTCGGTGGGGAGAAAGCCGGTGGGACGCGCCACGAACTGCCAGGCCGCGACGGCTATGATCACGAGAAAGACGATCAGACTGGTCCCCGGATGGCGCACCATCCGGCCCACGGCCCCCATGTAAGGCCGCTTTACTCCCTCGTACGCCCTGTTGAAGCCGCGGTAGAACCAGCCGGGCTGCTTCGTCCCCCTCGGGCGGAGCCACAGTGCGCATTGGGCCGGCTTCAGGGTGAGGGCGTTGATCGCGCTGATGACGGAGGTTGCGGCAATGACCAGGGCGAACTGGCGGAAGATCTGTCCGGTAATGCCCGGCAGGAAGGCGGCCGGCAGGAAGACCGATACCAGCGCCATGGTGATGCCCATGACCGGGCCCGTCAGCTCGCTCATGGCCTTGATGGCCGCGTCCTTCGGAGACAGGCCTCTCTCGATGTAGTAGGAGCTGCCTTCCACGATCACGATGGCGTCGTCCACCACGATGCCGATGGCGAGGACGAGGGCGAAGAGGGTCATCAGGTTGATGCTGAAGCCGAGGGCGATCATGGCCGCGAAGGCGCCTATGATGGTCACCGGCACCGTGGTCGCGGGCACGAGCAGCGCCCGGAAGTTCTGGAGGAAGATCATGATGACGATCAGCACGAGGAGGCCTGCCTCGATCAGCGTCTCGTACACCTTCGACACCGCCTCGCGGACGAACCTCGTCGTGTCGAAGTGGATGCCGTACTTCAGGCCCGCGGGGAAATCTTTGCTCATGTCGGCGACCGACCGGTAGACCCTGTCGGCCACCTCGATGGCATTCGCCTCAGGCAGGGCAAATACGACGATCTCGGCCGATTTGTAGCCGTGGCTCGAGCTGTAGAGGGAGTAGGTCTGCTGCCCGAGCTCCACCCGCCCCACGTCGCGTATGCGCACGATCTGCGGGCTCGCCCCGCTCGTGTCGCTCTTCACGATGATGTTCTCGAACTGGTTGGTATCGGAGAGTCTGCCGAGGCTGTTGATGGTGAACTGGAAGACCTGCCCCTCGGGAACCGGTGGGCCGCCCAACTGGCCCGCCGTCACCTGCACGTTCTGGTCCGCTACCGCGGCGAGCACGTCGGAGGCGGTCAGGTTAAGCTGTTTGAGCCTGTTCGGGTCGAGCCAGAGGCGCATGCTGTACTGGCCGGCCCCAAAGACCCTGACCAGGCCGATACCGGGCAGACGGGCCAGGGGGTACTGCATGTTGATCTGACCGTAATTCGAGAGAAATGACTCATCGTACCGGTTGTCGTCGGAGTAGAGACTGACCACCATGAGGATATTGGTGGAGACCTTCTTTACCTGCACGCCCTGGACCTGGGCCCCGCCGGGGAGTTGCGCGAGGGCCGAATTGACCTGGTTCTGGACGAGGATGAGCGATTTGTCGAGGTCGGTCCCCACGTCGAAGGTGATGGTGAGCGTATAGGAGCCGTCGCTCCCGCTCGTGGACGACATGTAAATGGCGCGCTCCACGCCGTTGACCGCCTGCTCCAGAGGGCACCCCGATCGTCTCCGCGACGACCGAAGCGCTCGCGCCCGGATATCGTGAGGTCACCTGTATCGTGGGCGGCGCGATAGGGGGATACTGCTCGACAGGCAGCCGGTAATAACTGATGGCGCCGATGATGATGGTGATTATGGCGAGCACATTCGCGAGGATGGGCCGCTCTATGAAGAACTTGGAGATCACTTATCGCGCCCCCTTCGGCTGAGGTGAGGGCTGAGGCGGCGGCGGACCCTGTCTCTCCGGCGTCACCCGGTGTCCCGGGATGGCCTTCTGCATCCCTGCCGTGACGACCCAATCCGTCGGCGTCAGCCCTTTCTCGATGACCCGCATGTGGTCCACGAGGAACCCGACCTTGACGCCGCGCCTCTCCACCGTGTTCTGGCTGTTCACCACGAGCAGAAATGGGCCCTGCTGATCGTAGCCGAGGGCTTCCTGGGGGACGAGCAGCGCGTTTATCTCTTCCAGGGGCACGCGGAGCCGCGCATAGAGCCCCGGCATTACCTTCCCGTCGGGGTTTGGGAAGACCCCCCTCATCTGCAGGGTGCCCGTGGTGGAGGTAAGGCTGATGGAGGCAAAATCGAGGATGCCCTCATGGGGATACCCGTTTTCGTTGAGGACGCCCATGGAGACGGATGCACGCCCCATGCCCGGCTTCCAATGGGCCTCTCCCATGAGGCGGGCGAGGTCGGAGTCGCTGATCGTGAAGTAGACGTAGATGGGGTTGGTCTGGTTGACCGACGCGAGCACGGTGTTATCGCCTGCGCCGACGAGGTTCCCCGGGTCGACGAGCCTCCGGTCTATGCGGCCGTCAAAAGGCGACCTCACCTCCGTGTAGCCCAGGTTGAGGGCCGCCAGGTCGCGGCTTGCCTGCGCGTTCTCCAGGTTGGCGTGTGCGGAATCCCTCTGGAAGCGCCAGTTGTCCACATCCGACTGGGCCGCCGCCTTCCGGCTGAACAGCTCCGAGTAGCGGGCGAACTGGGCCGCGGCGTACTCCAACTGCGCCTTCTGCAGCGATATTGCGGCCTCGGCCTGCCTCAACGCGTCCTGGTAGGTGTTCTGCTGCAAGAGAAAGAGCAGTTGGTCTTTCTTGACGAACTGGCCGTCCTGGAACAGGACCTTTTCGAGATACCCCGCAACCCGCGCGCGAAGCTGCACCGTCCTGACGGCCTGCGTGTTGCCCGTCAGCTCCAGGCGGTCGGTGACGCGGCGCTCGGCGGGCCGGGCAACGGTCACGGACGGCGGCGGAGGGGGCGGCATCGGTTTTTGCTTGCATGAGGGGAGGCAAAGGGCGAGGAGCAGGCACGATGTCACCCACCACGCACCCCCAATCCGTCTGCGTTTCGGCATCGGCGGCATGTTTTCGTCTCCAAGAGAAGATGCGTCCGATAAGGACGTCTACTATTCTACCAATCCGGAAGCGGGATGGCCGGACGCTTCTCCCCGGGGGCGGGCGGCAGATACGTTGCCCGGTCGAGCAGGCTGCCCCAGTTGGTCCGTTTTGCCATAACTTCCTTCACCTCGGGCGGCACGAGGTCCGCCCCTTCCCTGACCTGCCAGCCTCCGCCCAGGGCCCTGTAAATCGCCACCAGGTTGCTCGCTATGCTGCCCAGGGTGGAGACAAAGTTGTCCTGCTCGCCGAGGAGCGACTGCTCCGCCACGAGCACGGTGGTGAAATCGGCCACCCCTCCTTTGTACTGGTCGACGGCGAGGCTGAGAGAGCCCTTTGCCGCCTCCGTGCTGCGGGCCAGGAACTCGGCCCTTTCCTGGGACCTCAAAAATGCGACGATGGCGTCCTCCACGTTCTGCTGGGCCGTGAGGACCGTGTTCTGATAGGTGATGAGCAGCTCCTGGAACCGCGCGTCCTGTAAGCGGACATTATTCGTGAGCCGGCCGTAGTTGAAAATATTCCACTGCACCCCGGGCCCGCGACCCAATTCCGGCTCCCCCATTGGAACATGTCGCCGAGGGTCGACCTGCCCAGGTTCGTGGAGAGCAGGCCGAACGTGCCGGAGAGGGAGAAGGCGGGGAAAAGATCGGCCCTCGCCACGCCGATCTGCGCGCCCTGCGCCATCGCCCGGTACTCGGCGGCACGCACGTCGGGCCTGCGGCGGAGCAGGTCCTGAGGGATGCCCACCGCGAGCTGCGGAGGGGGGACGGGGATGCCGGACGAGCCGGCGAGCATATCGGCAAGGTCGCCCGGCGGCAGGCCCAGCAATATGCTGAGGGCATGTCTTGTCTGCTGGAGCTGGGTCTGAAGGGCAGGCACGGACGCTTCCGTGCTGTGGAGGATAGTCGTGGCCTGGTCCACGTCCCTCTGGGAGGCGGTGCCGTATGTCAGGCGGGCCAGGGTGATCTCCAGGTTTTCCCTCTGGGTCTCGATGTTGCGCCTCGCGATCTCGATCCGTTTTTCCAGGGTCTTTATCGCGATGTAGTTCGTTGCCGCGTCGCTGCTCAGGCTCACCAGGGCGTTGTCGTAGTCCGCGACGGTCGCCTTCAGGGTCGCGTCGGCCGATTCTATCAGCGCGCCTGAACCTCCCCCAGAAGTCGATCTCCCAGGTCGCGGTGACGCCGATCTGGTCCTGGGCGTACTGACTGAGGAGGCTCGAGAACGAGGAAAAGGTCGAATGCGTGGCACAGGCGGTTGTACTGGAGGGAGCCCGTGGCCTGCTGGGTCTGGGGAAAGAGCTGGCCCACGGCAATGCCGAGCTGGGCGCGGGCTTCGAGCACCCTGACCCCCGCCACGCGGAGGGTGAGGTTCTGGCGGTGGGCCGTCTCGACGAGCCGGTCGAGCACGGGGTCATGAAATGCCTGCCACCAGGCACGGTAGTCGACAGGCTCAGCCGTCAGGTCTTTGCCGCCCGCCTCGCGCCAATTGTCGAGCACTGCCGTGTCCGGCCGCGTGTAGTTCGGCCCCAGCTTCGTGCACCCGGCCGCAAGAAGGACCAGGGCCAGAGCCAGTGCCGGGACGACCATATTCATACGCATAGTATTAATCATAAGGTCAGCCGGCACCTCGCGCAATCGACTCGGTATGACTTTTCGGAAAGAACCTGATAGACTTTTACCATAATGGCGGGAGACACGTCCATACTTTCGGCAAAATCCGCACCCGGCGGACCGGCGGGCGCCTTCTGGTTCGTCTTCTCGCGCCACAAGCTCCTTGTCGCCATGGATACGGACGCTGCCGCGATCCCCTTCGGAGAGGGCCCCGAGCAATGGGGCTTCGTCCCCTTGAGGCAGCACGATCTGGGCACCCTTCGCGGCCTCGAATGCCGCGGCGTGGAGGTGGGCGAGAAGACCCCGGCGCCCCCCGGGATGGCATTCGAGGCCCTGCGGTCCCTCTACGGCCTCCTGGAGGAGGACGCCTTCAAGGTCGCCCTCACGGCGATGCACCTCGTCGAATGGGACAGGACCAGCCGGTTTTGCGGCCGGTGCGGGGCGCCTACGGAGCCGAGCCGGGAAGAGCGCGCCAAGGAATGCACGGCGTGCGGCGCCCTCACGTTCCCGAGGATATCCCCCGCGGTGATCGTCCTCATCGAGCGGGGAGACCGTGCACTCCTCGCAAGGGCTTCCCGTTTTCCTGAAAGGATGCACAGCGTGCTCGCCGGTTTTGTCGAGCCGGGGGAGAGCCTCGAAGAGACGGTTGCCCGCGAGGTCGCGGAAGAAACCGGCATCCTCGTCGAGGACGTCCGCTACTTCGGGAGCCAGCCGTGGCCTTTCCCCGACAGCCTCATGATCGGCTTTACCGCCCGCTTACGCCTCAGGGGAGATACGCATCGACGGCAAGGAGATCGTGGAAGCCGGCTGGTTCGGCGTCGACGATCTGCCGGAGATACCAGGAAAAATAAGCATTGCGAGAAAGCTGATAGACTGGTTCATCGAAAAGCACCGTTAGCCCTTCTTTTCCACCGGGAACGTCAGCAAACCGCCGTAGTAGGCGACGATCAGGACCGCCGGGGTCAGGGCGACCACGAGCGCCAGATAGACGAGGCCAGGGGCGGTCATGCCGTCGAGCACGCCGGGCACGGATGCGCGCCATGCGGCAAGGAAGGCAGTCACGACGACCGTGGCGCAGGAGAGGTTCTTCTTGATGGTCGCCGGTCTCATCGGTTTTGCCATGTAGTTGATCCACCACGTCGCGAGACCGGTAATGATGCCCAGCGGCATAAAGAGGAGCGCGCCTACCAGGCAGTAGAAGGCGGTCTGGTCGAAGGAGCGGTTCCCCGTCAGCACGTAAAGGACGGAAAAGAAGCTCGCGGATAAGGTAAATACGATGGGAAAATGGACCATCGCCGGGTGTGGGTGGCGCCTGAGGAGCGGGTAGCGCGCAAGGAGGCCGGAGAGCCGGGAGGGCAGGGCAGGAACGGCATCGGCGGCCCGGAGCACCCCCACCTGGGGGTAGCGGTCGAGCACCTCCAGGCCGTGGGGCGCCGCCTCGATATCGGCGGTCAGGTCGCGCCCCGCAGCGTGCCTCCCCATGTGGACGCCGCCCTTCCAGAGCTTGGAGGCGGAGACGTCGACGACGCGGCCGGAGGCGGAGATGTAGGTGGGCTTGCCTTCTTTGCCGTCAAATTGGGAGAGTTCGTCTTTATCCATATCTCTCGGGCGGCCGGGCTATTTTCGCGCCTAACTTTGTCATCACCCGCGCGTTCACGCGGGTACCCGGTATGTCCGGGTCCTCACATACTCAATGGACAATTGCTTGCGTTCAGCCTATGTTTACAGCCGGAACAGGTCACCGGGTGCTCTCCTTATTCTCATCGTTCTTGACTCTACTTTCAAGTCAAATGTAGATAAGTCGACGGCGAGGCGAGGGCACAATGGTATGAGATATTACTTTAACAAATATGGCATAATGAGGTGTAATAACAGGACAATAATGGCATACAATTGCCATTATTGAGTCGATAGAAAAGATGTCGAGCCATGGCATCCTTGAAAAGATACCATTATGTTCGAAATCTTGCCCCAGGCCGGATTGCCATCAGAAAAGCCCGCGCTTATCGGCCCGTACATTCACCTTCGGCCTGCCTCCGGGGGAGGCGTTTCCGGGTCCGATATCGGCCCACCGCGTAAATTGCGGCAGCCTCATCAGCGCCAGGAGTCTATTGGCCCGGTGGGGATACCCGCCTGCGGTCTTGAGCGCACCGGACTCAACTATTCCGCGCATGCCCGCAGTCGCTTCCATCATCTGTGGGTGAATCCTCGATCCCCAGTATAATGCGTTGTCTGCGGCCTCCTGTGATTGTTGTCCGGCACCGTGTCGCGCAGAGAGCCAGTGTCTGAAATATTCGAGACACCACCAGGAAAAATAGAGCTCCTCGCGGTAGTCCGGGGAGCGCAACCCGTCCAGGGCTATCGCCCCATAGTCCGGGACAGGCTCCGGGGGCGCCACGAACCCGCTTTTCTCGAACCCCAGGTCCAGGAACGCATCGAAGATAAGCTCGTGCTGCAAGAGGTTGCCTGCAACGATTGTGTGCATACCCATGAGATGGTCCGCATGGGGGACCATCTCTACGGGTATGCACACCTCTTCGCCCATGGGATAGCCCAGCATCCCGAGACGCAGGTGAAGCAGACTCGTGGCTCAACGCCTCGGCGGTGCGGTTTGTACCGAGCTGGAGCTCGATTCGTGCGTGCTTGAGCTCGATGGGATCATGGTGCAGGCCTATCTCATAGAAGCTTGAGGGCAGGGTGGGGCTCTCGCGATACAAGAGACAATCGCCGTAGAAAGTGACGACTCTTGCGGCAAGCGCCTGCGCCTTCGGCCTGTCGGACAGATGGTCCATGATCGGCCCCGCAGCGGCGTTCCCCCTGTAGTACCGGCACTCCCACCAACTAAGTATGGGCCGTCCCTCCGATCCCCGCCGGGCCCGGTCCTGATAGGGTTGGCCGGCCTGCAGCCTCTCCGGACTCTCCATTTACGCCCTCCGATACCTATTATTTGTCCTCAAGAAGTTGCTCCGCTTCCGCCATCTTGCCCGCCGCTATCTCCTCCGTCACTACTACGGCTCCGCACCCGGGGCATCCGGGTAGGTCAAGGGAAAGGGCGCTGCCCAGGTACGTCACCTGGACCTTACAAAGCTCCAGGGGCAGACCGCACCGGCCGCAGAGCCACGTGCCCCCGCTTGCCTGTTTCTTCTCTTTCATTGAGCATCCCGATTTTTCAGCCCCGGCCTTTCTCCTATCTCCATCCGATGGGTATAGGCATTGTGGACCCTCCAGGAGCTTTCTTCCCGGCTGTATTCGACCCAGTAGGTGACGTGGCCGGGCTTGAAAGATGCCAGCGATCGGCCGGTCTCAGGGCTCACAAAGCAGCCCCCGCCCGCCTCGGCATGGTGGATCACCCTTTGTACGTCCTCCCGCAGGATGCGTCGTTCCTCCATGCGCTCCAGCACCTCATCGGATATATCGAGCCGGATGCTCTCGTACGCTTCCATGGCCCGCTCGACCTCCCCCCCGGAGCGCCCCGACAAATCTCTCCTTGAGACGGTATCTGTTCTCGCGCCGTTCCGACCAGCCGCAAGGCTTTCCGGCAGCCGGGTCGGCGCCCGAGGCAGGGGCCAGCATGTCCAGGACGTGTAAAACCCGTTTGCCCGTTGCCGCAAGGGCGTTCCGGCACATGGCGCAATAGGTCACATAGTCTGACTCGCTCAAGAGTGCCCGTCTCATAGCCGCATCGCGAGCCAGCGGCGGGTTTGCCGTCGACATCAATCCGCCGTAACCACAGCATTCGGTCTCTGCCCGGGAGAGGGGCAACTCCTCCACTGTACAGCCGAGCCGCACGAGAAGGGACCGAACCGCATCCTGGATCCCGGTCTCGTGCCTTGCCGTACAGGGGTCATGAACCGCCAGCCTTCGGGCGAGTGGGCTGTGGCGCGGACCGGACCGTTCCGATATGTCGGCCAGCGTGCGCCAGAGCGATAGCAGCTCCACCCCGGGAAGGTGCTCCCTGAAGGTCCGGTAGCAGGTTGGGCACGCGACGATCAAGGCCGGCCGGCCGAGGCCCACCCAGTCCTGCTGCACCCCTCGCATCGCCTCTTCGAAAAGTCCGTCTCTGGCAGCCCATTTCGCGGGCACGCCACAGCAGCGCAGCATGAGCCCCGTTCCGCCGGCAAGGTTGCCCCGGAGATGGGCGTAGACCGAAAAAACATGCTCCGGGTACATGCCGCTCAACTGACATCCGGGAAAGAAGGCGAACCTGGAGACCTCTTTCCCGGGTTCGTGACAAGCCATGGCGGCCCGGTCACCCGTTGCCGAGGCCATGTCTTCAAGGGCGAATTCGTGGGCCGAGGCCGGCATCTTTCCCCGTTCCACCAGGCTCCTTCTTCCCTCCATGCATACCTGGGCCATGGAGAGGTCGTTGGGGCACGCGGCGGCGCACAGTCCGCAGAGGCTGCACGAATTGACCAGCCTCCTCGTGGCCCCGTGGGCCCCCAGTACTACCGTCGCATCGTTGCTGATTTGGCGCACATACTGTTTCGGATAGGCATTGAAACGCTCCAAAAAGAGGCACTTCTTTACGCACTCCATACATGCGCACTGAATGCATCGCCCTGCCTCCTCACGGGCCTCCTCGTCGCTGTAGCCCGATTCCGGGTGTTCCATCGAAACGGCAGGACGAGGCGGAATGCCATGCAGGCTCGTGTAGAGCCTGCTCTCGTAAGGGCCTTCCCGTTCCCGGCCTGCCGTAACAGATACTCTTTGGAGGTAACGGTCGATGGATACGGCTGCCCGTCTGCCTCCTGCGACGGCCGAGATGAACGAATAATCTCGCTCCCGAAAAGGCTCGCCGCCGACAAAGAGGCAGGGCAGGGGAGATGCCGCTTCCCGGGGAGGCAACAGAGGCGGTTCAGCCCCGCTGTCCAAGCCCAGATAGACGGCATCGAACACGGTCATGGTCGCCTCCAGCCAGGCATCACCGTCGATCAATTCGTGCAGGCGAACAAAGACGCCCAGGGTCCTCGAGGACGCCCGTCTCTGCTTCAATGATCTGCCCCGGCAGCACGTTCTCGGGCTGGCGCCGCAGGGCCGCCCCCAATCGGTCCCCCGCCTCGAAAAGGGTCACTCCATAGCCTTTGCGCCGGAGATCCAATGCGGCGGTAAGACTGGAGAGACCGCTTCCCACGACGGCCACGCGCTGCTCCTTTTGCGGCAGCGGGGCGCGGCGTCTTGTGATGGTGCCACGCTTCACCACTGCCCGTTCCAGCTCGCCCATGGAGATCGCTTCCCCTGCCTCGCCTCGCCTGCATACCCCCTCACAAGGGTGGTCGCAGATACGGCCCACTATGCCGGGAAAGGGCATTGCCGCAGCAAGGATCTGACCGGCCTGGTCCCAATCGCCCGCCGCCGCCTTCTTGAGAAACGTCCTGACATCCACGTGGATGGGGCAGCGGGCCGTGCAAGGCGGAGCTTCTTCCTGGATGCATCGCTGTTCCAGCTCACGCCAGTGTTTCTGAGTCCATCTATCTCAGTGGTCTCCGCTATCCCTTTGCCCTCAGTCCCGCACGCACCTTTTCGGGCAGGGCAGGCAGCTTCGTGATTCGAACCCCGCAGGCGTGGTAAATCGCATTGATGATCGCCGCGTGGGGGCTTGTATTGGGAAGCTCTCCGCAGCCGCCTGCGCCAAAGGGGCCGTGAGGCCTCGGGGTCTGCTGGTAGTGGAGCTCCAGGTCGTCGGGAATGTCTTTTATAAAGGGGAAACCTGCCCCTGTCATGGTAGAATGCTTCTTGATATCCTCGAAATCCTCGCTCAAGGCAAACCCGATGCCCTGGGCAAGACCGCCGTAGAGCTGGCCGTCTACCGCGAGGCGGCTGCAGATGACGCCGACGTCGGCACATAAGGTCATCTTCAGCACCTTTGTCTTGCCTGTTTTCGTGTCGACTTCCACCTCCGCGAGGAATACACCGTACTGGTAGACAGAGAAGGGATTACCCTGGCTTGTTTCAAGGTCGGGGGGCGTGGCCGGCGCGGTCCACTGGCCCACGTACTTCATCGGCACGTTCTCCGCCTTCATCTCGGCGTAGGTGCGGTATGCCCCGTCGGGTTTGCGCATTGCACCGACAACTGCTCGCAGGCGGCCTTGATAGCCTGTCCTGTGACGACCTGCTGTCTGCTCGCCCCGGAAGGTCCACTGTTCGGGGCCCGGCTCATATCGTTCATGACGAGGCTGATCCTCTCCGGCGGGATCGCCAGAGGCCGCAAGGCCTCGTGGGCGGTTATCAGGGTGCCCACGTCGCCTCCCTGACCCGGGTCTTCCCAGCAGTCGGAGATAGTCACCCCTTCCGCTGTCAGCTCGGCCCATGCCTCCGAGGCATCGGGCCCGTCCGTGCCGCAGCCGTACTGACCTATTGATATGCCTACCCCTCGTCTTTTGGCAGGCGTCGATTCCTTTTGTGCCCGTTTAAGGGCCGCCTTGTAGAGAGGACGCATCATATCGAGAAGGCCGGGCAGGGCGATGACATCGGGTGCACAGCCCGAAGGGGTCGTGTCCCCTTCCCGGTAGACGTTCTTGTACCTGAATTCCAGGGGGTCCATCCCGATCTTTTCCGCCAGCTCGTCCATAAGCACTTCGGAAGCGAACTCGCTCTGCGGCGCGCCGAAGGCCCTCCAGGCGCAGCCCCAGGAATGGTTCGTGCAGACCGTCCTTCCTTCTCCGCGAATATTCGGGATATCGTAACCGGCAGCCTATGTTCTGGGCGCCGCGCAGGGTAACGGCATCCCCGAACTCGGCGTAAGGACCATGGTCAACGGTCCAGTCGCTCTCCATTGCCAGGAGTCGGCCGTCCTTGTCGGCAGCCATCTTGAGCGTGATAAAGAAGGGTGAGCGTTTTCCCGTATAGGTCTGCTGCTGATACCAGTCGTATTTCAAGACCACGGGCTTTCCCGTGGCCATGCATGCCACACCCAGGAGAGCCTCCGACGGTGGGGCTCAGCTTGTACCCGAACATGCCTCCCACTCCCGGCGGGTTCAGCACGATCAGCTTATCGGGGGCGATGCCGATACCAGGCTGGATCATGGCATAGTGAAGATGGAGGGCGGTCGATTTCGAGTAGATGAAGAGGACCCCGTTATCATCCATATAGGCGAGACCCACATCCGGCTCGATGACCATATGGGGCTGCCGTTGTGTAGAGAATTCATCTTCCACCACATAGGGCGCCGTTGCCATGATCGGTCCGGTGTCCGCGCCTTTCACGTTTTTGATCGTGAAGTAGACGTTGGGGGTGCCGGGGTGGATCTCGATCGCGTCCGGGGCCAGGGCCGCGGGGGCGCTCATATAGGCAGGCAGTTCTTCCAGGTCTACTTTCACTTTATCCGCGGCGGCCCTGGCGTGGGCTTCCGTATCGGCACAGACGATGGCGATAGCGTCGCCGTATTGAAAGACCTTCTCTTCACACAAGATAGGCCGGTCCAGGCCATCGCCCTTGTTCGTCGGCATGTTGACCAGCCCGAAGATGCGGTTGTTGCCCTTCACGTCCTTGTGGGTCAGGACCCTGGCTACTCCGGGCATCCTTTCCGCGTCCGAGGTGTCAATGGAGACGATTCTGGCATGGGACACCTTGGCCTGGGTGAGAGCGAGGTACAGGGCATCCTTGCCCAGCTTGAGACCCAGGTCCGCTCCGTAATCGAGGGTACCCGTCACCCGGGCCGCTGCTGTGGGCCTGGGATGCCTCGTACCCCAGATCCGCCCGTCTTTGGGCACCTTGAAGGCGAGTTTTTCTTGCTTCAGCTCGCCACGGATCACCCGGGCCGCATCCATGACCGCATCGACACAGGGCTTATACCCGGTGCACCGGCAGGCATTGTGGTGTTTCTGGAACCAGTCTCTTACCTCTTCGCGGGTCGGGTTTTGATTCTCGTCCAGCAGGCCCTTGGCAGAGACGATGAACCCGGGACTGCAGTAGCCGCATTGGGCACCGTTGTGGACGATCCAGGCAACCTGCAAGGCGTGCAGGTTCTGTGGGGTCCCGACACCTTCGATGGTGGTGATGGCCGCGCCTTCAGGTACAGACTTCATCCGGGTGATGCAGGAGCGTATCACCTTGCCGTTCATAATCACCGAACAGGCGCCGCACTCACCTTTGCCGCAGCCGATTTTCGTCCCCGTGAGGAAGAGATTCTCCCTGAGCACGTCGGCAAGATTGGCATCGGCGTCGACAATGACTACTTTTTCCATGCCGTTGACATTAAGAATCTTTCTGATCATGTGCCCCCCTTTTGTTATGTCCGTAAATATATAATAAACCACATAAGGTCCATAGTGGTAGGGTTTAGTCTGTTTTAGTATGTTTTCACTATATTGATACCGGTGTCAATACATGTTTCTACGTAATTCCTACAGAAAAAGGTACCTGTTTGTGAGAGCCGACCTCCCGTTGACAATTCTAATGGTATGATCTACAGTAATACTTGAGAGGAGGCGCGTGATGAGCACGACAAAGGTCGCAATTAGCATCGACGAGAAGACACTGGTTCGGCTGGACAGAATGGTGGCGGCGCGAAAGTTCCCGAGCAGGAGTCGGGCAATACAGGATGCTGTCGAGGAAAAGCTGAACCGCATGGAAAAGCACCGACTGGCAAGGGAATGCGACAAGTTGGATCGTGAACATGAAAGAGCTATGGCGGAAGAGGGTATGATGGAGATCGCCGAATGGCCCGAATACTGAGAGGCGGCATACATTGGGCAGACCTTAACCCCGTAAGAGGAAGGGAACAGGCGGGTATCAGACCTGTTCTCGTAATCAGCCACGATGTATTCAATGAAAAGTCAGGTACCGTCATTGCCCTTGCCCTCACGAGCCAACCGCAACGAGCGGGCTTCCCCCTCACCCTTGAGATCAAGAACCCCGATCTTCCGAAGCCCTCGTGGGTCAAGATTAGCCAGATAAGGACGCTCTCGACCGGGCGGATAGGCAAGAAGATCGGCAAGGTTGCTCCCGAGGAGCTGGAGCATATCATCGAAGGACTGAACGAGATAGTCGGCTAATTGGGCAAGGCAATAATGCAAAATATCGCACAGGACGAAAAGACGGAGGAAACCCTTGGCATGCGCAAGATTATCGACCCTTATGCGATTTTATCGAGCAAAGCGGGCGGCAAAAAGGCTAAGGCGGCTCGTTCAGGACATTATCGCCCTTTTCACGAGGATCTTGACGATCTCGACCTTGTAGGCATTCCCGCTCAAGGGCGTTGCTTCTTCTGCAACCAGCCGCCCTGCTTTTTCAGCGAGCGTCTCGTCGACCCGTCTGCCCGCCAGCAATTTCTCTGCTGCCTTTGCCCGAAGAGGGCTCGACGCCACGGCGCCGAGAGCGATACGGGCTTCTGAACAGACGTCCTTTTCCATGGTCAGGACGGCTGCCACACTCACAATGGCAAAATCGATAGGTTCTCTCAAGGTGAACTTGAGAAACACCTGTTTTGCCCGACCGACGATCTTTGGGATCTCGATCTCCCTTACCATCTCGTTTGCCTCAAGGGCATTGCCGAGGGGAGTATAAAAGTCCGTGACGGCAACCTTCCTCTCCCCTGCCGGGCCTACAATCACCACCTGGCCGTCCAGGGCGGCGAGGGCCACAGCGGTGTCCGAAGGGCAGACGGCAAAACATTTCCTTCCTCCCAGAATCGCATGATATCGGTTATCACCCTTCACGGCAAGACATGGTCCCTTACCTTTGCGGAGACAGTTCATCGGGCCGCCGACCTGACGCGGGTACCTGTAATACCAGCAACGAACATCCTGACAGAGATTGCCGCCGATCGTGGCTGCGTTGCGGATCTGGGGCGAGGCCACCGAGTGAGCAGCCAGGACAAGAGCTTCGCAATGATTGACGAGCACGGGTGATTTGGCCACGTCGCATAGCCTCGCAAGGGCCCCTATCTTCAGCGTATCCTTTTCCTCCTTTATGTAATCAAGACCGGTGATAGTCTTTATATTGACGAGTGCTTCAGGGTAGTGGGCAAGGTATTCGTCTTTCAGTGTGCCGAGCAGGTCCGTGCCGCCCGCGATGAGGCGGGCTCCGCCCCCATAGTCTCTCATGGCGGCGAGGGCGGCGTCTATTGTGCGGACGTTAATGTGGATAAAAGGTCTCACAGGACGCCTCCTTTACGGCCGGGCGCTATCTTGCCGAGGGTCTCTGAGAATCTTGTCCGGCGTAAGGGGATATTCGTGCAGCCATGTGCCGATGGCGTTAGAGACAGCGATGAGGACTGCAATCGGGCCGGGGGCGGTCGCAACCTCTCCGGCCCCTACGGCGTGAAAGCGATGGCTGGGAAAGGGGGTTTCAAGGACCACATTGTCGATCGGGGGCAGTTGGGAGAAGGTCCGCCATTTGTAGTCAATCATATTCGCATTGAGTATGTGTCCCGTGGAACGGTCGAGAACTGTCTCCTCGAAGAGTGCGCTATCGAGCCCTCCCGAACCGAGGCACCCGTTGAGCTGGCCCTCGAGGCCCTGTGGATCTATGATCTGGCCCACATCGGTCGCATTCACGACATGCACCAGATCCACCTTCCCGGTCTCCATATCGACCTCTACCTCGGCGAAGGTAATCATGCAGTTGGACATGGTATAATCGGCCTCAAAGCGTCCCAAGCCGGTCACCGTGCGGTCGGAGCCTATGATCCTCCAGGGTATCTTTCTTTCAGGATTTTTGCCGGTGAAGATCATGCCGTCCACGGTGTCCAGGTCGCCTGGCTCGGCCTGAAGTGCAGGGGCTGCAATCTCAAAGAGCTTCTTCTTCGCATCTTCTGCGGCAGCGATCATGGCGCTTCCGATTGCGTATGTGCCTCTGGACCCTGCAGGTCCGAACTCGTAAGGGTTAAAGAGTGTGTCCGACGGCGTCATCGTCACGCGGTCAAGGGGCAATTGGAGCACTTCGGCTACCATCTTGTGGAAGTTGCTCCGCTGCCCCGTTCCGTGCTCCGTCACGTTTGAATTGATAAGCGCCGTTCCATCAGACCTGAGATGGACATAAACCTCCGACGAATCCTCGCCCACGTCCGCATTTCCGTGCACGCCCACCCCCACACCCCTCCGCATCGTACCGTTCACCGAACTCGGCTTGAGCCATCCCTTCCATTTATCCCTCCAGCCGAAACGCTCGGCTCCCTGGTCCATGGCCTTTCTGTAATCGACCCCCCTGTATGTATACCAGATACCATCCCTCCAAAAGTAGCCATCGCCGGGTCTGACAAAGTTCTTTTTGAAGAACTCCAGGGGGTCGACGCCGGCCTTCTGCATGGCGAGGCACAGAAGGGGGATGATGGCGGCACTTGAGTTCCTGGCCGCCAAAGCCGCGCACGGGCCCTGACGCGCTCCGATTGGTGCAGACGATCACAGGTTTTAAATCCCAGTTTGGGCAGCGGACCATAATTTGCGCCTCGCCGGACCCCACGGCGACCATAAATTGGGTGGCGAATGAGTAGTATCCGGTGTCGACGAGCCATTTCCCGGACACTGCCGTGACGGTCCCATCCTTCTTCATGCCCACCTTTGCACTCATGCGCGAGCCGAGCCTGACGGTGAACGCGGCCAGATGCTCCTCCCTGGTCAAAACGAGCTTGACGGGTCGGCCTGTGGCCCTGCTCAGCAGCACCGCATACGCCTCTACCTGCCAGGACATAACCCGTGATCCGTAGCTCCCGCCGCAAGGACCCCCGTGGACCCTGACCTCTACCTTCCTGTCGAAGGCAAAATAAAGGATGATCTTATCCTGATAAGGGAATTGATTTGCGACCCAGAGGGTAATCTTGTTCGGTTCCTCCCACAAGGCGACTGCGCCGGGAGGTTCAGGCGGCATGGGATTCGGTGTTTTTTCGTATCCGAAGGTCCCCTCGGTTATCACATCAGCTTCCTCAAAGCCCTTTTCCACATCCCCCATGACAATTTCTGTAAGCCCCTTCGGCCCCAGGATGGGTGCCCCCGGAGTGACGATATTGCCGGGAAGCTCGTCATACAATTCGGGGGCTTCCGGCTTGAGCGCCTCTTCTACGTCGAAAACCGCGGGGAGGACCTCATACTCCACGTCGATAAGACGGAGGGCCTCTTTGGCTATCTCCTCGCTGGTGGCGGCAACGAGGGCGACTGCATCGCCGACATACCGGACCTTACGATCCAGGAGGCGCATGCAGCGGGGCGTACCCCCTTTCACAGTCGGGAACATCATCCCAGGTAAGTACCGCTTTCACGCCCTTCAATCTCAGGGCCTTGTCCCGATCGACCCTTTTAATAACAGCGTGGGGATGGGGGCTTCGGAGCACCTTTCCATAGAGGAGGTCGGGGAATCTGATCTGTGTGATGTCATCAAGGAACTTTGTTCCACCCGTGACAATCTCTTCGGCATCTCTCCTGGGTACTGTTTTGCCTATGTACCTGTAGGTGTCTGCCATCACTTCACCTCATCTTCTCCGATGCCGCGATAACGGCCCTGACCACCTGGTAATGGCTGATACATCGGCAGAAATTGCCTGAAAGGGCTTCTTTTACCTCATCCTCCGCCGGACGGGGGTTTTCATTGAGGAGAGCTTTTGCGCTCATGAGGATGCCGGGCGTGCAGTACCCGCACTGAAAGGCGGTATGGTCGATAAATGCCTGTTGGAGGGGATCGAGGCCGCCCGTCTCAGGATCTCGAAGGCCCTCGACCGTCTGTATCTCTTTTCCATCGCACTCGATAGTAAGGGTCATGCAGGAGAGAAGGGCTTTTCCGTCTATGAGCACGGTGCAGCATCCGCACGCGCCATTATCGCACGAGACCTTGGTACCGGTCATCCCCAGCGTCTCTCTGAGGGTGTGTGCCAGGGTGTGGGAAACTTCGACTTTACCGGCGCCCTCTCCCACTTCCAACTCATAGGTTTGACGGTTGACAATAAGCGTGATGGGAGGAGACTTAAAAGGCTTTCTCCTGATGTGCCTATTTGTACTCATTGTTTAGTCCGGGGATAGGCATCTCTGCCCTATATACTTTGCAGAGGAGCGCCCTGAGGGACCACCCGCCCGAGAGGGGATCACAGGTATCAGGATCGTCCATGGTCAGCACATTGGCGTTCGACTGCCAGAGACCATGGAGCCACGGCTCCTGGGCAGGCTGCTCCGGGAACCACCAGTGACTTTCCACATTGACTACCTTTGGATGAATATCCGCCGTAACCTGGGCTTTTTGTATGATGACACCCCTCCTGGTTTCTATATACGCCCAGTCGCCGTCTTTAATATCGAGTTCGCGAGCGGTGTCGGGATGGATCTGCATCCTTGGGTCGGGATGCTTCTCCCGCGTGCCCATATGCAAGTGACGGTTTTCAGAATGGAACATGGGCCTGAACCTGCCGCCCGTGGTCAATATGAGCGGATAATCCCGCGCTACGTCGGGCGTGCTGAAGGGGCTTTCGGGAGGCTCTTCGTAAAATGGTAAGGGGTCGTACCCAAGCTTCTCAAGGATGGTCGAATAAAGCTCGACCTTGCCCGAGGGGGTAGAAAAGCCTGTAGGCTCACCCGTGCGTGGGTTTATGGTCTCGTAAGTCCACATTTTGCTGCGCACCACGTACATCTCCGTAGCCGCCTTCTTAAACGTCACCCCCATCGGTTCGAGCCTGTAATCGGCCAGCTCTTCTTCGGTTCTCCACGGGAAATGTTCGCCGAAACCCAATCTTATGGCCATACCGCGGAAGAAATCGTAGTCGGACCTGCGCTCTCCTAATGGCTGGATGGCCCTCTCGCCACAGGCAAAGGCCGGCCCGAAATCCTCATAGGTCGTACACATCGGTTTCTCGAGCTTGCTCGCCGCCGGCAGGACGTAATCCGCAAGGAGGGCCGTGGGGGTCATAAAGTGCTCTAACACGACATGAAGCCCCAGATTCGAGCTTTTCAGCGCCTTGTAGACGAGCTTGGTATTGGCGGCGTTAATGAGCGGGTTGGAGCCCCAGGTGATCATCGCCTTTATGGGGTACGGTTTTTCGCTTAATATGGCACGCCATACCAGAGGCTGGGGGCTGGAAAAATTGTGGCCGCTCATGCAAAGCGGGACACCATAGGTCTTCTTGTATGCCTCGTTTCCCAGCTCCCAGCCGGGCCATGTCATCATCTTAAACCGGTCTGCCCCCAACTGTTTGCTTCTCTGCTCCGGCTTGCATTCCTCATCGAGCTGGAGAAGCGCGTCTCTCACCGCCATCTTTCCATCTGCCATCGGACCGGGTCCCGCAATCGGCTCGCCGCCGCCCTTCGCATAATTTCCCGTTATGGCGCGGAGGCAGATCTTGGACTGCTCGACCCTCATTCCATTCAAGCCGATCTGGTCGGTGGCCACGCCCAACTCCATGACTGCGGGCTTGTTTACGGCATACATCCTCGCCGATTCATATATCAGATCGGCCGGTACCCATGTGATCTCCGAAACCTTTTCCGGGGCGTAGTCCAGGACTCGTGCCCTAAGCTGATCAAATCCAAAGGTCCAGTGATCCACGAACCCCTTGTCGTACAGCTCCTCTTTTATGATGACGTGGAGCCATGCAAGAAAAAGGGCGCCGTCTGTGCCCGGGCGGATCTGGAGCCAGAGATCGGCTTTTTTGGCGACCTCCGTTCGTCTCGGATCGATCACAATCAGTTTGACTTCCTTGCGCCGTTCCTTGATGGGGTTCCAGAACACCCTTCGGGACTGGGTTATATTCCAGCCGTTAAAAACAAAACATCTGGCGTGACGAAACGAAGGGCCCATAACGGATGATCCCGCTAAGAGGTATCTCATCTGCACCCTGTTCGTAAAGCAGACCGTACCCGGGGCGCTGACGTTATCCGGATTGCCGAAGAGGTTCAAAAAGCGGCTGCGTACCCCGAAGAGGTCACTCCTGTACGTACCCTCGGTAACCGCAAGCGTCTCTGCCCCGTATTGCGTCTTTAACTGCTTCAGTTTGTCGGCTATCTCATCCAGGGCCTGGTCCCAGGTTACCCTTTCCCATCTATTCTCTCCTCTTTCACCGATCCTTTTGAGAGGGTACATGAGCTGGTGCGGACTGTACAACCAGTCTAACAGGTGCGGCATCCTATCGCCGCAGCCCTGAACAGGACCGGAATAGTATTCCTTGTTTGCCTTGAGATCTATAATCCGACCGTCCTTCACCGTGGCCAGGAGTCCGCAGTTGTCATGACAGCCGGGCGATGCCCAGCAGACGATCTTCTTAGTTTCGACAGCCTTTTCCTTATCGCTTTCCGGTTCCACGCAAGACCTCCTTCTTCGAAAGCTATCTCGCTATCTCACCTCAGTGGCGCACGGGACAGAGGGATGTCTCTGAACGTCTGACGGAGTTCTCTCTTGAGTATTTTTCCCGAGGGATTCTTCGGAAGGGCAGACACGAATTCCACGTACCGCGGTTTCTTATATCGCGCCAGATTCTTTTCGACCAGGCGAACGATTTCCACGTCCGTAAGAGACCTATCTTTCTTGAGCACCACCACTGCCATTATCTCCTCTCCCATCCTCTCATCGGGGACCCCTATCACCGCGACGTCCATAACCGACGGGTGGGAGGCGATCACCTCTTCGATCTGCCGGGGATAGACATTTTCCGCACCCCTGATGATCATGTCTTTGATCCTGTCCACGTAGTATATGCAGCCCCCCTCATCCCTTAAGCAAATATCGCCCGTATGGAGCCAGCCGTTTACGATGGTTTCCCTGGTGGCTTCCGGCAGGTTCCAGTAGCCCTTCATCACATTGTCCCCCCGCGCAATCTCTTCTCCGGGGGTGTTCGGCGGGACCTCATTCCCATCCCGATCGACAATCTTCACCTGCGTGAATTTCAGCTCTCTCCCCGCCGAGCCCAATCTTCTCATCGCATACTCAGGCCCTTCGGTGATATGATCCTCCGGCCTCAGACACGAAAGCGCGGCGCCCGCCTCGGTCTGCCCTGCGAATTGTATGAAGCGGCAGCCGAAGATTTCCATGGACCTCTTGAGTTGAGAGACCATAATGGAGGAACCGCCGTAAGGGATCAAATCGACGAAGCTGAAATCATACTTTCCCACGTCCGGATGGTTGATCACCATGTTCTGCATTGCGGGCAAGAGATGGAGAACGTTCGGCTTTTTCTTATGCGTGACCTGCAAAACCTGCGCGGCATCGAACTGCTTCAACATAATACTGGTACAGCCGAACAGGAAGTGGACCATCATCATTGTCTCCCCCGCAACGTGATACAAGGGCGGGAGATTGAAGATCACGTTGTGCGCCTGGGGCTGCACTTCCAGCGAATGGTTGATCAGGTTGGCGATAACGTTCTTGTGCGTCAGCATTGCGCCCTTGGGGTACCCTGTTGTTCCGCTCGTGTAGATGATATAGGCGATGTCCTTTTCGTCGATGTCTGCTGAAACCTCTCGTGACGGCGCGTTCAGGATCAACTTCTCGTATTCGTGTGCGTCTGTTTGTCTTCGTCCCAGAACGATAAAATTCTTGACCGGGATGCTCGGACGAATAGCTTCCACCGTTTCGGTAAATTCTTCACCGAAGATAAGGGTGTTCGCATCTGAGTTATGGATGATATATTCCAGCTCCTTACCGGCCAATCTATAATTGAGGGGAACAACCACAAAACCGGACTTCGGGAGGCCAAGCAGGAGCTCCGCGAATTCACAGCAGTTATAAAGGAGCAGGGCAACCCTGTCCCCTTTCCGGACTCCCATGCCATGCAGTGCCGTCCCCAATGCCTTCGCCCTCTTATCCGCCTCCACGAAAGTCAGTTTCCTGAATTCATCCTCGAAGGCGGTCTTATCCTTAAACCGCAAGGCACTAAAAGTCATAAGGTCGCTTATAAGCATTATTCTCTCTCCTCCCTTCTCCCTCCCCCTGCCTAGTCCATGAAGAATGCCGGCAGAAATGTTGCAATCTGAGGAAACAGGAAGAGCAAAAGGGCGCACGCGGCAAGACTCAGAAGAAACGGATATACACCGCCATAGATAGTGGAGAAAGATTCCCCGGTGATATTCTTCACCACGAAGACACATATGGCCACAGGCGGGATTACCACGCCGATCATTACTGTGACGCCTATCATGATCCCGAACCATATGGGGTCGTAGCCGAGTTTCCCTATGGCAGGGTAGAAAATCGGCGTGGCAAGGATCATGAAAGCCAGGTCATCGATAAAAGAGCCGCCTATAAGATAGACAAAGATGATTAAGACCATCACGATAGACCTGCTTAAGGGGAGACCGGTAATCCAGTCTGCGGCTATCATGGGTATTTCGGTCATTGTAAGAAAATGGCCCAATACCGTGGATGCCGCGATCAGCATGAGCACCATGCAGCCGGTCCTCACCGATTCGTCAACGGACTTAATAAAGCCCTTAAGAGTGAATTTTCTCTGTGCGAGGGCCATGATGATGACGGCGACCGTGCCGATGGTGCCGGCTTCGGTGGGACTGAAAATGCCTCTCATGAGGCCCCCGATGACAACCAGAAATATTATACCCACTATGACAAACTCAGGGCATGCGCGCAATCTTTCAGTCCAGGTTGACTTGCCTCCCCGGGGTGCGATGGCAGGGTCGATCTTTGCCCATCCGTAAATGATCACGATGAAAAAGAAGGAGACAAGGAGCGCGGGGAATACTCCGGCCAGGAACAGGCGGCCGATGGACTGCTGGGTTATGATACCGAATATGATCAGTGTGATACTCGGAGGTAGAAGGATCCCGAGCGTGCCCACGGATGCGACAACGCCTGTCGAAAGCTTCCTGCTATACCCATACCGGTCCATTTCCGGAACGGCGACGCTTGAAAAGGTTGCGCACGTGGCAAGGGTAGATCCGCACATGGCCTTAAAGAGCGTTGCTCCCGCCACTGTCGCCATGGCGAGGCCTCCCGGTACATGTCCCATGAAGGTGTAGGTAGAGTGGTACAATTTCTTGGCGATGCCGGAGAAGAAGGCTATCTGGCCCATGAGGACAAATATAGGGATGACGGTTAAACCATAGGATGTGAAAGTGTCAAAGAAGTCCTTCACCAGCATGTTACTGGCGCTGGCGAAACCGACGAGATAGGTAAGACCCATAAATCCGATGATTGCCATTGCATAGGCCAGCTCGATTCCGGTGAGAAAAAAAGCGAGCAGAATGAAGAGGGACACGATACCCATTGCGATGTCATTCATATTGGCCTCCAACGATCTTTACGATGTCGGCACAAAGGAGAAAGCTTTGAATGAAGCAGCACAAGCCGATGCCCCAGGCTATAGGGTAAAACGGCAGCTTCAGTGTCATGGATACTTCTTTTGTGGTGTAGAGGTCGATCCCCATGGATATGAAATTATAACCGGCGAAGAGAAACAGCATTAAGCCGCAGCACCTGGTGCAGACGTTCACCACGTCCCTTCTCTGCTGCGAGAACTTGCCGATAATAGCGTCAACATAGACATGGCCTCTCATCCATGAGGTGTACGGGATGCCGAAGCCGATTACAATCCCGCCTGTGAAAGAGATGAGTTCGTAAGACCCCAGAATCGGTTTGCCGAAGGCCCTGCCGATCACTTCGATGAGTGTCATGCCCATCATGAAAACGAGGGCTAAGCCCGCCACCACATGGGTCGCCATGCTTAATCTGAGCGCAAACTTAAGAAACCCTTTCATCCCTCCCCTCCTCCATTCTTATTTTGGCCCCTTGAGTTTTGAGAAAGTCAGCTTTCACTATCGTTCTTAAGCCTGCTTCGTATAGTTTGTCTTGAGAAGATTCTTAAGGACCTTGCCCGAGGGGTTCCTCGGGAGCTCGTCAATAAAATCGACGGAGGTCGGTTTCTTGTAACTTGCCAGGTTCTTCTTGCAAAATTCCATGACATCCGTCTCAGTGAGGATAGCGCCTTCTCTTAATACAACGACGGCTTTTACCGTCTCTCCCCATTTCTCATCGGGCACCCCTACTACTGCGGCCTCCAGTATCTCGGGCATCATGTGCAGCACATTCTCCACCTCGGCGGAATAGATATTCTCGCCTCCGGAGATTATCATGTATTTTTTGCGGTCGGTGTGGAACACGTATCCGTCCTCATCCATGGTGCCCAAATCCCCGGTGTGGAACCACCCACCCTTGATGCATTCTGCCGTTTCAGCGGGCATATCCCAATATCCGTTCATGACGGAAGGGCTGTTTACCAGGATCTCTCCCACTTCTCCCGGCTGAACCTCGTGCCCCGAGTCATCGACCAACTTTATACGGACATCGATGATCGGTCGACCCGATGAGCCCAGATACTTCAGTCGACCGGACTCGTCCTTCATGGTGTGTTCCTGTCTCCTGAGGACGGTGATGAGCCCTGCTTCCGACGCGCCGTAGTGCTGGACGAAGATGGGACCCCATGCCTCGATGAACCCTCGAAGGACCTCGGGGGGAGTAGGTGCCCCTCCATAGGCGACCGATGAAAGGCTCGAAATGTTGTAGCGGTCCAGGTCGGGTCGGCTTAAGATGGTACTGATCATCCGGGGAACGAGAAATGTGTTGGTGATGGACTCATTCCGGATAGCTTCCATGGTCAGCCGTGCATCGAATTGGGGCATGATGACGCACGTGCAGCCCCGATAGAGGTAAGCCAGGAGATTCTGAAGGGGCGCAATGTGGAATAGGGGAGCAACATGGAGAAAGGTATTCTCGGGCACGATCTCGACCTCCACTATAAGGCCCCTCAAGGCCGATACGTGGCTGCCGTGGGAGAGGGTGGCGCCCTTGGGGATCCCTGTTGTTCCCGAAGTAAAGATGATGCACGCCGGGCGGTCGTCAGGAGGCGGGGGCGCGTGCCGCACCTTTCGCATGGCCAGGAGTTCATCATAGCCCATGTCCTCCCCCCTGCGACCGTCAAGGCAGATGAAGTGGTCCACGGAAGGAAGTTCGGCCCGTATCTCCTCGACTACTGCGGCAAATGTGGCCCTGTAAAGGAGTGCCTTGCAGGAAGAGTAGTTGATGATCGCCTTCAATTCCCTTCCCGAAAGTCGATAATTAAGGGGAACTGCTATGAGGCCCGCAAGAGGGACCCCCAGATGGAATTCCACGTACTCGAAGCTATTGTAGTCCAGAAAAGCGACCCTGTCTCCCGGCTTGAGGTCAAGGGAGAATAGAGAGTTTCCGAGCCCCAGAGACTGTTCCCTCAGTTGGCTGAAACTGATTGATTTGTCGCCCCACTTCAACGCCTTTTTCTTACTGTAGATTCTGCTGTTTCGTTCCAGAAAATGTCCGACGTACATATCAGGCCCCCGGCGGTTGTCCGACTCCTGGTTCCTCCCCGTCCGGGCGGTTTCGCCAGGAGATATTTCGCTTAGCCGTCCACAGACAGTTGAGGCGATTCAAACGGTTGGCAAAGGTAGAGGCTTGCCGGGACCGAAAGTCCCTTCAGTCCCGGCAAGTCCGGCTCTTAAGGATGTGCCTTCAGCCAGTCGAGGCAAAACTTTAATGCTTCTTCGGCAGGCAAACCCATTGCTTTTTTTGTCTGCACCCACTCATTGATTATGGGTTTCATCTTTTCCTTGGTTTTAGCCTCCTCTTCTTTCGACGCCTCCACAAGTGTATGGCCTTTCTGCTTCTGGTAATATTCCAGAGCTTCCTTATCGATAAAGTCCCATAATTTTCCGTGCTTCTCGGGCCACTCCTTGCTCACCTGCTCGATAATCTTCTGGAGGTCGGGCGGGAGACTGGCCCATGATTTCTTGTTCATCACCACGAAGTGTCCCACCGTGTAACCAGCCCCGTAATTCCTGATGGTGCAATGTATCATTTCTCCGAACTTCCAGTTCTTGAGCGCTTCCAGGGGCAAAAGTATGCCGTCCGCCAGGCCTTTCTGAAGGGCATCATAAGTCTCCGTAATGGGCATGGTCACCGGTACTCCGCCGTAAGCCTGGACAATCTTTGCGTTGATTCCTGTGCACTTTATTCTCATCCCTTTAATGTCCTCCATTTTCGAGATCACTTTCTTGGTCTGGATAAGACCGGGACCGTGACCGTGCAGATAGAGGACCTTTACATCGTCCAGTTCTTTCGGTTTGAATTTCTCGTAGTAGGCATTTATCAGGCCCGTTGCCTGAACCGCGCTCGTATAGCCCAGGGGATAGTCGATCAGCTCCATCATGGGCTGGCGTCCCGTGGTGTAAGCGAACAGTGTCTGGCTGATATCGGCAATGCCCTTGACTGCAGCGTCATACGTCTGCTGGGCCGGTGCGATCGTCGCGCCGGAAAAGTGGGTGATCTTCACACGGCCGTTGGTCCGCTTTTCAATTTCCCTGCACCACTGGTCGGACAGGGCGGCATGCTGGTGCGCCGTCGGCCAATAGTTTGCATATCTGAACCTGAATACCTTGTCCTGTGCAGCGAGAGGAACGGAAAGCAGCAAAACCGTGAAGAGCGTAAAACAGACGATAAGAACCCTTGCCAACCCATCTCTTTTCATAAAAATCCCCCTTAGTTTTCCATGGCCCTTCCTAGTAAGCACTACACATTACGCTAATGTAATATTACATACGTGTAAAGCTTATCTAGGTGTTACAGTCGTGTCAATAAATTTGTGAGCATTCCATGACGCCGATACCCGGTAACGACTTGACAGGTCGCTGCGTTGCTTGTTAGGATAGTCCTACGATTAGTTAATAGCCTTTGCAGAAAACGGATGGGCGGCGGTATGCGGATAGATAGCAAGGTAGCTGAAAAAACGAGGAACAAAGTCGTACGTGCATCGATCAAGGTCCTTCTAAAGAAAGGAGATTCGGCATCCGTCTCGATTGCAGACATTTGTTCCAGCGCAGGGCTGACCAGACCTACGTTCTACCGCTATTTTCGCAGCAAACGTAAGCTTTTTGAAGGTCTCCATATGGCGGCAATTGCGAGGGATTTGACGCCTCACCTTGAAAAGGCGATGTCTCTTACCGACCCGGTCGAGAGGTTTCGCTTTATGATCCGCGCTTTCATAAGAGATATTATCCTGACGTATCCGGAAATCAGGGTCCTTACACACGAAGCCCTGGTTACCAAGTCCAAGAACCTCCGTGAAGTGAAGACAGTGTGGAAGGCGCACTATCACCTACTCCGTCAAACGATCGAGCAACTTCAATCAAGCAACGAAATAAGTACCGACATAAACCCTTCATGGACAGCACTCTTTGTACTGGGCATGCTTTCCTGGACGACATATTGGTTCGATTTTAGTCGGAAGACCAGCGCCGAGGCGGTGACAGATCTGGCGCAGAGACTTATATTCAACGCCGTCGGACTAAAAGGCCCCGTGAAAGCTCACCCTTGTATCTCGGAAGACTGATCTCGGACCAACCCTGAGTGGTGACTATGAAATACCCCTGATCTGGGGGTATTTATGTGTCTATCCGGCCACTGCTTCCGTACGGAACATGTCGTTGTAGGGAAACAGGTCGTCGTGCGGCTTTGTCGTGGTGACGAAGCACCGGTTGGTCAGCAGCTCGATCCGCTCGTCCCGGGTGAGGCCGTCAGGATCTTTTGCTGCCGGCTCCATCACCGTGAGGTCATGCTTGCCGTCGACGTTGTAGTAAAACCCCTGACCGACCCGATAGTCCCTCCGGAAGTTGGTCCCCCATTGCGAGTTGCTGCCCCATCCGCGGGACAGATCGTGATACGGACGGTTCTTTCGCCGGTATGCCCAGTAGAGGGTGGAAGACTCGGCGACTTCCTTGCGGATATACTTCCTGCCTCCCAGGACGCGCACCCCGGCCCTGGAGAAAAGCATCTCGCCGAGCATGAGGCACGGCCAAAACGTGGCGAGCACCGAAACCGGACACTCCTCGTCGTCGGCCTGATGGACCTCGACGATCTCGTGATAGAAGGGCGAGAACGGCTGCGGCAGAGCGATGGCCAGGCCCAGCGATTCGGCAAAAGCCACGTACTCGTGCAACGATATCTCCGGACCCGGCCAATCATTCTCGTCGGCCTGCCCGCGCTGGAAACGGAGCAACAGGATTTCGTTGACCCGGCCGAGCGCGTAAAGCTCCCAGAGGTCGTCCGGCTCCGCGGCCGGAACGGGGGTCCGGCTCCGGGACGCGAAAGACCGAAGCCAGTCCCGCTCGTCGGTGTTCGCTTCGACCCAAGGCGCGAGAACGTCCCGATAATCAGACCCGCCTTCGTAGTCTATGAGTGCCGTATAAAGCTCTCGAAAGCATTCTTGTTCGCTATCCATGGATCACCTCCGATGGCCTCGTATCCCGCACCTTCCTACTCTCCTTTCAATAGCGCGAGGAGGTCCGTATGTGCTTTCCAGAATAATATCGGGACCAGCCTTCGCGACGGCGTCTGCGTCCTCCTCGCCGGTACGGACGTAGGCGGCGATTGCCCCGGCCCTTTTCGCCGCGAGAATATCCGATTCCGTGTCACCGACGGCGAGGCAGGCGCCGATAGGGACATCGAGCCTGCTCGCGGCCGCGAGCAGGACGTCCGGGGCGGGCTTGCGGGAAGAGACCTCGCGCGACGTGACGATGGCGTCGACAAACCGGCTCAGGCCCAGTCGCGTGAACCGCGTCCATTCGTCCTCGGCCGTCGACATTCTGCCCGTGGCGATGCCGATCTTCACCCCCAGGCTTTCGAGATGGACGAACAACTCCTCGACCCCCGGATACGCTTTAATCTCCTCCTCCTCGACCTGCCTGAAAAAACCCTTGATCCTCTCTTTGCACGCATCGAAGATGCTGCCGTCCGTGCCCGGTGGAAATACCGCCTCCAGGATTTCCTTCAGACCTTTGCCTTTTCTCAGCCAATTTTCCAGCAGGTGTCCCGGGACCGGTTCTATGTTGTACTCCGCTATGCCCTCGTTGAATACCTTCCGGTAGACGCTGAAACTGTCGACAAGGGTACCGTCGATATCGAAGATGACGGCCCTCAGGCCTTCCTTTTGAAACATGCTCTTCACCCGTATCCGCCCATTATAGCTTCGGCATGATACTATATGCACATGATGCGTGCTTGGCAAGCTTCTTCTCGCCGAGCCGCGCCCATAGAGCTTCTGCACAGGTTTATCCAGAATTGAGGGCTTGTCCCGAAGAAGTGCTGGTGAAACGCGCACGTGGGGCGGAAAACCCTTTCAAGAAAGGTCGATATGCCTGACCTCTCCGCTTTTTCCCGTAAAGCCCGTATCTTTACCGTTGAAGAACAGCTTCACCCCCCCTGCGTTGCCGATAAGGAGGTCAAAGCTCTTCTCTGCGCTGAGCATGACCACGTCTTTCGGGTTCAACATGATCTCTTTCCGCTCGGCGCCGTCGATGACGATTCGTACCCACGTCCTCTCCTGACACACGATGGCCAGCTTCTTTGACGCAGCGATGACTTTCTCGCTCTCTTCGGCTGCAGCCGGGCTTTCCTCGGCCGGTTGGCTGGTGGTGCTCGCCTCAACGGAGTCAGTCCTGGCGCTCGTCCGGACCGGTGTTTGATAGGTGCTTTCCACACTCTGAGCCGGCGGAGCGACATAGGTTTTCCCGGGCAGGTTCTGAAAAACCAGGAAGCCCACCAGTAACGCGCCCACCGCTGATGCCGCTATCACCTTATTCTTCGGTCCCCGCCCTTCCGGTGCCCCTTCATGCTTTGGCGCCTCCGCGACCACCTGCACCTCTGGCGAGGGTTGATTCTCCGGCGAAATCATCTCGGCCTCGAGCAGGTCCGTGATGTGAAGAAGGGCGGCGTACTGATTGAGATACCCCTTCACATAAACGGGGTAGGGCAGACTGTCCCAATCCCCCGACTCGATCGCCCCGATCACCCGTTTTTTTATGAAGAGGGCAGTCGATACTTCATCGAGAGTGAGTCCCTTTTCTTCCCTGGTATCTTTCAGCATTTGTCCAATTTTGATAAGGTCAAAAGGTATCTCTCTCCTCTTTCCCTCCTCAAGAGGTGCGGCCGTTCCCACCCATTCTATAGAATATCTCTTGCCGCCGGTGTCTTCTAGTATCGCCACTCGACACCTCCCCGAGGGGCAGCCCCCGATCCGGTTATGCGGCAGCAGATGAATGCCGCCCGGGAGCCTGCCATTGCCGACAGACCGCACCCGTGGGCCTGACGTTTGTCCGCTTCTTCCGAGCTGTAAAGTAATTCGCTATCGACCGGAGGTTTTACCGCAACCCCCTGGAAGTCAAGAGACGGCCGCGCATGCTTCTCGAAACGTAACACGACCTGCATACTACAAATATAGGTTACCCATGGCCTCTTTTCAATCCCGGGCGTCGAGGGCAAAAACCCGCAAGTGAAGTCGCCCGCACCGCCAGGCCTGCGTTTTGTCACCCCTGGTTATCACGCCTCCATGTCACCCCTGGTTGTCGCCCCTCCTTGTCGCTTTGACAGGGAAATGAGAATGAGCGAAAATTTATAGGGGGCCGGGCATAGCCCCGTCCCGTTCCGGCCGGCATCGGAGAGCTCCCGCAAGCCGGCGTCCGCTCTTTGACAACTCAAGCTGCAACCGTGGCCTTAGAAGGGTCCTCTTCCGTTTCGCGATTCGCGATTCATTGTCGCCTTAACTCCCCCCCCACCCCCCCCTAAACCGTGCACTTTCGTGCACTTTTGTGTACCCCTTTCACTGAAAGTCTTGCGAGAGAAGGGAATCCTAAAGAGGGTGCGAGGACGGTTCGGTGTCAAATGTGCACTCAGGAGGGTAAAAAGAGGGTAAAACGCGGCAAAACATGGCAAAAAACGACCGTTCCCGTGCAAACCGTGAACTCTCTTTCGCGCTTGCCTCATTTATATCCTTTTGTCACTGGAGTGCGGGTCATGCTCGATAGGCCGGCTTAAGAAAGAGTCCGTCTGCCCGATAAACGCTGTGGGAGAAGAGGGCGTTGCTCTGCGGTGAGAGTCTTATTGCCCGGCGGAGAAGGCCGTGTAACGGAATTCGCGGGCAGATCGGGGGAGGAAGCCTATGTCAAAGATTGGAGTCGGCAGTGCGGCTCACTTTATCGGCGGCACGTTATCGAAGAAGATCACGGCTGCTCTTTTTGCCACGGTGATCATTCAGATCCTGTCCCTCGTCACCCTTCATTTTACCGGGTGCTCCCTGTATGTCTCCGTCGCGTCCGGCATCGTGTGCGCGCTCGCCGGCGCCGGGGCGGTTCTGTTCCTGCGATCCTCAATTATCAGGCCCCTGAAGAATATTACCGGCCATCTTGCGGAAATCGATTTTTCAAAGGAGTTGCCGGTTACATCCGACGATGAGATAGGTGAGCTTTCCGACCGGTACAATCAACTGGCAGGGAAGGTCAGGGATATGCTGGCTTCCTCCAAACAGATGGGTTTTCAGATAGCCGTGGAGTCGGCAAAGGTGTCGAAACGGGTGGGCGAATCCTATAGCAGGGCAAAGAAACAGGGCGACCTGTCCGAGACGATCTTCGGCGGCAGCACAGGGGTACACGAGGCGATCAATGAAGTCTCCCGGAACGCGACGGACATCTCCGCCTCGACCGCTCAGAACCTTCGGACCGCAGGGTCTTCCCTGGACGGGCTTGAGGACGTCAACGGGAAGATGGCGGAGACAACGGAGAAGCTCTCCCAATTCAGCCTGACGGTGAACAACCTCAACGGAAACTCGGAGAAGGTAAAAGAGATAGTCCATCTGATCGAGGATATCTCGGACCAGACCAACCTCCTCGCGCTCAACGCGGCGATCGAGGCGGCCCGTGCGGGAGAACACGGTCGGGGCTTTGCGATTGTCGCCGATGAGGTGAGGAAGCTCGCCGAGCGCGTCAAAGGCGCCACGGAGGATATCTCCCGGAACGTCGATGAGATGGTGCAGCACGTCCGGACGACGTTAGAGAAGACCGAAGAGATCGACGGCTACATGCGGAAGACCAGGGCCACGGTCAACGAGACGTCGGAACACTTCACCGACATGATGAGGGATTTCGAGACCAATAACGAGCAGTTGGGCCGGATAGCGTCGGCCATCGAGGAGTCGTCACAGACAAATGGAGAGATAAACGTGCAGGTCAAGGACATCCACTCGCTGAGCCTCGATGTCGCCCGCGATCTGAAAGAGTCAACCGAATTCTCCGTCGGCCTGAGCCGCATAGCTGAGACAATGCTCGAAAGCGTTTCACAGTTCAAGGTAGGCCACGACGCCTTCGAGACGGCCATCGAGGAAGTAAAAAGATACAAGGACCTGTTCGAGCAGAAACTCCGCGACGGATACGACAAAGGCGTCAATGTACTCGACACGAATTACAAGCCGGTCCCCAATACGAACCCCCAAAAATATGCCACCGCCTATAACGACTTCGCCGACAGGGAGCTGCAGCCCCTCCTCGACAGGGGTTTGACGGACATCAAGGGCTCCGTCTATTGTCTCCTGGCGGACATCAATGGTTACATAGGCACCCACAACAGCAAGACCCAAAGGGAGATGACGGGCAATTACGAGACCGACCTGCGCTTCAGCCGCCACAGGAGGATCTATTTCCACAACGACACCGAAAAACGAAGGGTCAAGAATCTCCAGCCCTTTCTCCTGCAGACCTACAGCAGGGATACGGGAGAAGTCCTCAACGATTTCTCCATGCCCATATTCCTCAATGGAAAGCACTGGGGGGCCATCGTGGTGGGCATCGACCCGGAGACCTTTCTGAAGAGGGAAAGCCGCTGACAAGCAGGTTTTTCCGGAGGTCTTGCGAATATTCTTTTGGGTGGGCTATCATGTCATTATATGAAGGTCGAAATCGAGAGGGAAGGAGATAACCGCCGGCCGGCATTCTTTCGGGCGGCCGCCCCATAACCCATGAAAGCGGTAATCCAGCGGGTCAAACAAGCTCATGTCAGCGTCGAGGGGCGGACGGTCGGCGAGATCGGCAAGGGGCTTCTGGTGCTCGTCGGCATCGGCGCCGGCGATACGGTCCGGGACGTCGACTGGATGGTGGAGAAGATCGTCAACCTGCGGATCTTCGAGACCCCGGAGGGCAAGCTCGACAAGTCGCTGCTCGACGTGGACGGCAGCCTTCTCCTCGTGAGCCAGTTCACCCTTTACGGCGACTGCAAGAGGGGCAGGCGGCCGTCATTCTCTGACGCAATGGACTCAGGTGCGGCGGCTGAGATGTTCAAGCTGTTCACGGCGCGAGCCGAGGAAAGGGTGAAAAAGGTCGAGACCGGCGTATTCCGGGCCTCTATGGACGTCCATCTCGTGAACGACGGGCCGGTCACGCTCATCCTCGATTCAAGGGCATAGGACTTTAGGCGCGCCTCTTGCCGGGCCGCGCCATTTCGGTTTAGAATAGGCGAGCCATGGATACGGCGGCTACTTTCAAGAGAGGCTTCTTCAACGGCCTTGCCCTTGCGGCCGAGATGGTGAAGGTGATCGTCCCCTTCTACCTCCTCGTGGAGCTATTGAGGTACCTGGGTGTCATCACGCTCATCGGGCGGGCCTGCGGACCGGTCATGGGGCTCTTCGGCCTGCCCGGAGAGTCTGCCCTCGCGCTGATCGCAGGCTATACCGCGAACATGTATGCGGCCCTCGCGGTGCTCACGCCCCTCCATCTCTCCTACAGGGACGTGACGACCATCGCCCTTATGCTCGGCATCAGCCACAGTCTTCCCGTCGAGACGTCGGTCACGCGGAAAACGGGCGTGAACGCGTGGTTCCTGCTCCTCGTGCGGCTGGTCTTGAGCCTCGTCGTCGGTATTCTCCTCAACCTGATATGGAAATTATTCTAGGCTCCCTCATAGGGGCCCTGCGCCTCTGTGCCATGCTCTTCCTCATCATCGTGCCTCTCACGATAATCTACGAGTTCCTGAAAACACGGACGGCGTGGCTCGCGGCGAAAAAGCGCGCAGTGGCGGGGGTATCGAGCAACGGCCTCATCCCCCTCGCCACCGGCATCATCATCGGCCTCACCTACGGCGCGGGCGTGATCATCCACTCTATACGCTCGACGGATATGCAGAAAGGCGAGGCGTTCCTGATCCTCTTCTACCTCTCCGTCTGCCACGCCATCATCGAGGATACCCTCATCTTCGTCGTCATCGGGGCGAACGGTCTCATCCTCGTGGGCGCAAGGTTCTTCCTCGCCACGGTCCTCACCTATGCGGTATATCGGGCGGGCCTCTTCCGGAGGGATTGATGCCGGGACGGCCTCGGACTCGCTGTCAGAATGTCAGTCGCGGCGTCCTATCGGCCCTCATCCACGTCCCAGGGATACTCGGCGGGGACGACATCCTCCAGCATGTCCAGAAAAAGTTTGAACGATGCCTGCGGCAGACGGTCTTTCGCGATTCGCTTCATTTCGGCAACTTCATTGTCGCGCCCACAGTATGCGGCAAGAACGGCATTCGAGAGGATGACTTCGGATAGGCGTCTTATCCTCGACGACTTGTCCCCTTTGCCCCTGATGAGGGTGTCAATTTCAGCCCTGTTTTTCCGGTAGCTGCCGAAGTTCCTCTTCCATGTGCGAGGAAGGTTTGCCTTGAGGTATCCTCTTTCCTCGTCAAGGGCTATCCACAAGAAGGGCGCCGTGGCATGACCCGTGAGAGCGTTATTTTCGAGCTTGTCGTATACGTCCCAAAAACAGCCATCCCGGTAGGGCCGGTACGAGGTGTTCCTGCTGCCCGCGTACACCTCTCCGAGTTTGACCAGGCGGCCTGATCTCGCCGTGAAGATCGCATCCCTGTCGCAGCGCCACGCATTCCCGCCCCCGCATTCCAACCGTACAAAGAGATATGGTCCCTTCCATCGGGTATGCTTCTTCTGGACTGCGAGCGCCTCTCGACAATTGTTGACCCCCACGATGAAGGTCCTCAAGCGGAAGACCGTTTGTCCGTGGCAGACTCTCAGCTCGAAATCATGACAATCGTCCTTCAACGGCGCCATGGTCACCATGACCGGACCTTGAAGGACGGGCATCGGTTCTGACTGAGTGGCGGCCTGCGTCGTCGGCTCTTCCCGGTGCCGGCCAGAAAAGGCAGCAGACAATAAGGAGAAATGAGGCAGCGAGGGCTCTGGTCACCGAGTCACTCATCGTGCGCCCGGATTTGATAATCTTGCGGTCTCGCCCAGAATCTACATGACCGACGCCATGCTGAAAAATTGAGGCTACGGTGAAAAGTATTCTTTTGCCCGGCATATAGCTCTCCTCCGGTACCTTGCTTTCTTCACTCTCCTGAACCTTACGCGGCGGTCCCCACCACTTTTATCACAGTGAAATTGTAGTTGCAAGACCATATTGTGCGGTGACAGACCATGTTGATCCGGTGGGAAATGGAAAAGCTGAACACAACTTTTCTTTACAAAGGGCAGCCGATTACTTATAATGATACTTTAACAAGGCAAGGCGCTGTACAAGGCTATGTTCCTTCGCTGTCTCATCAGGTTAACGGGAGTGCGGAATAGAGGAATTCGCCGGTACCGGAACTCGGAGTAATCTCAACTTCACTCAGCATGACTGTTTGCTACTCGGACGCGCATCGGTCGAAAAGCACGCAAAAAGTTCGCGTGCGCGGTGTTTTAAGCATCGCGCGTCCGGCGACATGCGCGTCGGATTTTGGAGATGAGAGGCTCATCGATTGCGCATGGAGAATGGCGAAGAGCATTTTGCGGAATTACGTTATCGATTGAGCAGGCGGAACCTCCCCTTCCGCGTATGGACACTGCGAAGGACCTTAAGAAAAGAGGCTGAAGCTCGATTATTATTGGGAAATGTTATTTGAGGTCGAAGGAGCGGCGGATGCCGACAATCGTGCTGCTACCGGGCAAACTCAGCATAATGAAGGTGAAATCTTGATGGAAGCACGGACAATTCAGGCAAAGCAATCCAGTGAGCGGGGGTAGT
The DNA here is from genome assembly GCA_963729685.1 of uncultured delta proteobacterium. GTDB lineage: Bacteria > Desulfobacterota > Syntrophorhabdia > Syntrophorhabdales > WCHB1-27 > BOG-1155. The sequence continues at coordinate 169,239 of CAVSOX010000007.1, forward strand.
AGAGTATGAGTGACAGTAAAAAGGACGTCGGGAGGATAACCGACCTGCAGGCCCGGCTCAAGAAAGCCGAGCAGGACCTCAGGGCGATGCGGGATAGAGGTGCGCCGGGGGATGTTGAGATGGGAAGCAGCCTTTCCTCAGTGCCCGTCACAGAGCGTCTCTGCTGCGCCGTTGTAGAGAGTGCGAGCGAGGCAGCGGTAGTAGTCGGGGACGACGGGACGATCGTGTATGAAAACGGCAGGTTTGCCGAAATGCTGCGCATGCCTCCCGATGGAGTTGTGGGCCTAAAGCTGCGCGATTTTTTTCCGGAAGAGGAGCGTGCGAGATTTGAGTCGACATTCGGCCGGGGCAGCGAGAAGGGTGGTAAAGGGGAATTTACCATTGCCGCCAGAGACGGCAGCCTTCTCCCGGTATGCGTTTCGAGAAAAAAGGTGGAAACGAGCGGGACCGAGGGCGTCTCTCTCATCATCACCGACATGGCCGTCCGCAAGAGGGCCGAGGAAGCCCTGCACAATTCGCATGACGATCTGGAGAAGCGAGTGATAGAGCGGACTGCAGAACTGACGATTGCCAACGAGCAGTTGAAGAAGGAGGCCCGAGAGCGGGAACAGGCCGAGATCGGCCTGCGGGAGAGGGAGGAGCACTTCAGGCTCCTCATCGAAAATGCGCTCGATATGGTGATGGTGCTGAAAGGGGATGGAACTATCACCTACGCGGGCCCTTCCGTGAAGCAGGTGCTCGGCTACAGTCAGAAGAACCTGGTCAATAGAAATTTCCTCGATTTTGTTCATCCCGCGGCCAGAGACGCAGTGGCCGAGCGGTTCGTCGAGGCAGGGAGGATACCGGGCTTCACCATGACCCTCGACGCTTCCTTAAAGAGAAAGGACGGAGGCTGGCGCACTATTGAGATGATCAGCAGGAACCTGCTTCACGATACAAAAGTCGGCGGTATCGTGGTGAACGGCCGTGATGTGACCGAGCGGAAGCAGATTGAAGAGAAGCTGCGGCGCATGCACCTCGAGTTGGAAAGGCGTGTGGAGGAGCGGACAGCCGAGCTTAGAACCGCCTATCAGCGCCTTGAGGTCGAGATCAGGGAACACAAAGAGGCGGAAGAAGGGCGGACGCGCCTTGCGACCGCCATAGAACAGGGCGGCGACTGCGTGGTTGTCACCGACAGCCGCGGCGTCGTTCAGTACGTGAACCCGGCCTTCGAAAAGGTGAGCCTCTACAGCAGGGAGAAAATTACGGGACGAAAGTTCGATGTGCTGAGAGGCGGGGGCGAGCAGGACGCTTTTTGGGAAGACATGTGGCATGTGCTTGAGGCGGGCAACGTCTGGACGGGGCGCCTCATCAACAGGAAAAAGGACGGCACCTCCTACGAGGTGGAGAGGACCATGTCGCCCATCAGGGACGGAGCGGGTGTGATTACCAACTATGTTGCCGTCGAGCGGGACATGACCGAACAGGCGGGGCTCGATGCGGAATTGCGGCAAGCGCAGAAGATGCAGGCCATCGGTACCCTCGCGGGCGGCATCGCGCACGACTTCAATAACATCCTTGCGGCCATGATAGGCTTCACAGAGCTTGCCCTGGATGATCTCAAGGAAGATAGCCGTGCGAAGAAGCACCTTGAGTATGTGCGCAGCGCGGGTTACCGAGGCAGGGACCTTGTAAAGCAGATATTGACGTTCAGCCGTCAGGGCGAACAGGAGAGGAAGCCCGTGCAGGTGGTGCCGATTGTGCGGGAGGTGCTCAAGCTGATGCGCGCGCTGCTCCCTTCCACGGTCGAGATCCGGCCGAAGATCGAGACGGAGGAAGGGGTTATCCTTGCCGACCCCGTGCAGATGCACCAGCTTCTCATCAACCTCTGCACAAATGCCGGGCAGGCTATGAAAGCAGGAAAAGGGGTGCTTGAGGTGCGGGTGAGTGATTTTATCCTTTCGGACCCCGCGGACGCCCCGTATCCCGATATGGAGCCCGGTCCCTACCTGAAGATCTCCGTGAGCGATACGGGCGCGGGGATCGACGATCTGATAAAGGACAGGATTTTCGAGCCGTTTTTTACGACGAGAGAGTCCGGCGGCACCGGGATGGGCCTCTCGGTGGTCTACGGAATAGTGAAGAGCCACCAGGGGGCCATCACCGTGAGCAGCGCTCCGGGGAGGGGCTCGACCTTCGCCGTCTACTTCAGAAAATTGAGGGATGCGCAAGCCACGGCAGCCGAGGGCCATGCAAGGAAGACCGTGGAACCGGTAAAGGGAAAGAGGCGCATACTTTTCGTAGATGACGAAGAGGCCCTGGTAGAGGTCGGGAAACAGATGCTGGAGCGCCTCGGATACGAAGTAGTTGCGGAAAAGGACAGCGTGAGAGCCCTGAAACAGTTTCAGAGGGACCCAGGGATGTTCGATCTTGTCATCACGGACCAGACCATGCCGAACATGACCGGCATCGAGCTTGCGAAAAGGATGATGTCCATAAAGAAGGATATACCGATCATTTTGTGCACTGGCTTCAGCGAGGTCATATCGTCGGAGAGCGCGAAGGCAATGGGTATCCGCGAGTTCGTGATGAAGCCGATCATCAAGAACGAGATGGCCGAAACCATCAGGCGGGTCATTGCAGACGCGGAGGGCACACCGGGTTAGGGTGCGGGGGCTTTCCTTGGGCGTGCGCTCATTTCTGGGGGATCTGTGAGACTACAGAGTACCTCTGGACAAAGGCGGTGCCGATAATTCTCCATTGTCTTGCAGGCCGTAATCATTTCTTGAACCCTCCCAACACAATCAGCTATTTCACTCGAAAACAAAAAACTACTTGACAAATGTATTACAAAGTAGTACTATGTCATTACTGACGGGCCAAACCATCTGTGAAGGTGGGACGGAAAGCCACGGGTCTTGAAGAGCAAGATAGCCGGGTTGCCAGGGGATAGAATACTGCCAGCCCGCTTTGTTCTGCCGAAATGTGGGTCCGAAAGCGGGCGGCGGAAGGTCGAAAGGAGGAGAAAATGGTCAGGTTGCTATGCATAGGCGCTGTAACTATCTGGGGTGTCTGCGCGGCATGCATCGCCCCGCTCTGGGCGGCCGCAAGCGTCCCCGAGATCGACCCGACCGCCGCCTCGTCGGCGGTCGGCCTGCTCGTGTGTGCTGTCTTGGTCCTCGTTGAGAGGAGGACGAAGAGGTGAATCCCGCGCAGGAGGCGGTGGGAGCCTGGGGCGGTCCGCTTGCGAGCACGCGCCGGATGAACCCCCTCATACTCAGATGGGGGTCTATGGCGGTACTCGCCGCCGCCGAATTGCTCTGTATCGCCGCCCGCGTGCAGGCGCCTGAGACCGGCCTTCTCTCCCATACGAGAGGTCTCCCTGCTCTTGTGATGACTTTCCTGGCGTTCGCCCTTGTGGCGGCTTGGGCAGCCGCAGGCACCACGAAAGTCGGACTCTCGCATTTCAGCGAGATCTCTCCCGGGGTCTGGCGGATCATCCCGGTCCAGCTTGGGTCATATGCCGCCTTCGTGCAATTGACGCTCTTCGCATTCGGAGGCGGCATGGGGTTATCGCCGGTGGCTGCGCTCTGGGCCCTCGCGTGGCTGGCGGCGGGTCTTGCGACCGGGGTTTTCTGGTTGCTTGCTGTTATGCCGGCGCGCGCATGGGTGAAGCTGGCCGCCCGATGTTCTTCGCTCATCGCGCCATGCACCATACTCATCGCAATATCACTCGTGTCCGGCTCGCTTGCGAGCAAGGCCTGGGCACCGCTGCGGGGCTGGACGTTCCTTCTGACCGGCTGGGTCCTGAAGTCTCTCGGGCAAGATGTAATCTCCCGCCCCGCCGATCTGATACTTGGCACGAAAGAGTTCACCGTCGCTATTCACCCTGAGTGCGCGGGTCAGGAGGGCATCGGCTTGATGCTGCTGTTCGTCGGGTCCTATCTCTGGTTCTTTCGCGACAGGCTGCGCTTTCCCGGCGCCTACCTGCTCCTTCCGTTGGGCGCCCTCGCTATCTGGCTTGTAAATGCGGTCAGGATCGCCTTGCTGGTCATGTTCGGCACGTATGTCTCACCCGAGGCGGCCGTAGCCGGTTTCCACTCCCAGATCGGCTGGATCGGCTTCATCGCCGTCTCTCTGGGCATGGTTGTGCTGGCTCAGCGATTGGCCCTCTTCTCGCGCGCCCAACCCCACGCCCGTCCTGGTGCAGGCACTCGGGCGACCGCTTATCTGGCGCCCCTGATGTCCTTGCTCGCCGCGGGCGTGATCACCGGTCTCTTCACAACCGGCTTCGACCGGCTTTACCCGGCCCGGACGATAGCGAGTGCCGCGGTTCTCTGGTACTTCTGGCGGGGCTCGCGACCCCTATGCGCCTCCCTATTCCGGGACCTGTCGTGGAGACCCTTCGCGATCGGCGCCTTTGCCTTCGCGGTCTGGATAGGGCTGGATCGCGCAGGCGGCGGAGCAAGCGGCGCCTCCATCTCCCGGGGCCTGGCGGAGATGCCGGCAGGTCTTGCGGCGGGCTGGCTTTTCTTCCGCGTGGCGGGCTCGGTCCTTGCGGTACCCATGGCGGAGGAGCTCGCTTTTCGCGGCTATCTGCTTCGCCGGCTCACCTCTGCGGACCCCGACCGCCTCTCCTCTCTCCACTTCTCCTGGCTGCCGTTTCTCCTTTCGTCGGTGCTGTTCGGCGCAATGCATGGGCGCTGGCTGGCCGGGGCAGCCGCCGGCATGTGCTACGCCTGGGCAATGTACAGGCGCGGCAGAGTCTCCGACGCGGTCATCGCCCACGCCGTCACCAACGGCCTCATTGCCGCCGAAGTGCTGGTGTGCGGCCACTGGGGCTTGTGGGCGTAGCCCGCGGACGGCGATGCCGGTCGGCCGAACTTCGTCGATGCCTGGCGGCGCCTGGTCCCCTCGCTGCCGGCTAATACCCTCTAGTGCCCGTGTTCACCGTGCTCGCCACCGTGCTCAACACCCCTGCCGTGCTCCTCGCCGCGCCTCCCCTCGGGCCGGCCTCGCCCTTCTCCCGGTCTTCCTTCCGGCTTTCCGTGCCAGCCCGCCTTCCATTCGCGGTCTTTCTCCCAATGGTGGCTACGCTCCCATCCGGCCCAGTTTTTTCTGAACTGCCCGTATGGTATCCGGCGCCATCCCGGTGGGATGCGGCGGTAGTCCGGCGGCAGTTGCAAGAGGGGACGGGGCACCCTGGGATCGGGTACGTATGCCCATGGTCCGTTGTAGGCGCCGGCGCTGAACCAGCGTCCCTCATGGAGGCGGTACCAGGAGCCGCCGAAAAAGAATATATCCGCGCCGACGTCCGGGACCATATAGACGTAAGTCCCCGGAATCACGACCACTGACGGCGGAGCCGCGATCTGGTACGGCGGCGGGGGTCCGATGTGTACATCCACGCCCACTTGAGCCGTACCCGGAAGTGGCAACACGATTAAAGGCACAATAACTAATCCGGCGACCAACAGGAAACGTTTCAACAAGTCCATGTGTACCTCCTCGTAGGTTTTCTACACATTTATATATGTACTCTGGGCATGGCCGGCATGTCAAGAGCACGGTGTGCAGGTGCGCAATGGGCCGGATTGTACTCTTGCGCACCGAAAGCCGATCAACCCGTCTTTCTCGATTTCTCGGCATCGAGTACCCTGCGAATTGTCTGCGACAGCTCCGTTTTGGTCAACGGTTTCATCATAAAGGCATTAATTCCCGCGGCCTGGGCCGACGTTGCATCAACGATATGACTGAACCCTGTCATGAGAATAAAGGGTATCTCCCGTACGGATTTTACTTCCACGGCAAGCTTGAGTCCCGTTGTTCCCGGCATCGTCTCGTCCGCGATGATAAGGTCGAACCCGTCTGGATCTGTGCGGCACGCGTTCAATGCCTCGGCGCCGCTTGTCTTACCCGTCACTCTGTACCCGAGACGTTCCAACATTGCCTTCCCCATCTCCACCAGCATCTCCTCATCGTCTACAAGAAGAATGTGTTCACGGCCTGTGGGAACGTCCCTTTCCTCTTCCCTCTCTCGCATGGGTTTCTCCTCCGCTTCAATGAAATAGACCGCGAACTCCGTGCCCCTGCCCGGATTGCTCTTGACGGTAATGGCGCCGTTGTAAGTGCTCACGAGGCCGTGGACGACCGACAGGCCGAGGCCTGTCCCCCGGCCTGGCTCCTTAGTGGTGAAAAACGGGTCGAATATGCGGTCAAGGAGCTCGGGAGGCATACCCTCGCCGGTATCACTGACAGAAAGCCTCATATAGGAACCAGCCGCGAGGCCGGGGACATCACCGTCGCGCGGAGCAGCGAAGTCGGAAAGCTCAATAGAGAGGATACCTCCATTTTGCCGCATGGTATCGGCGGCGTTGTTGCAGAGGTTCATGATTATCTGCTGGATCTGTACGGGATTGGCAAGGATGAACCCCGATTCGCTCTTGACGCTCATCCTGACGTCGATTGTCGAAGGTATCGACACCCGTAAGAGGCCCATCGTCTCCTCTATCACCGTGCTCAGCCGTAGCGGCCGGCGCTCCTGCTCGTTCTTGCGACTGAAAGCAAGCATCTGCCGCACAAGATCCCTCCCCCGCAGCCCTGCCCTTCGTACCTGTTCGAGGTTATGGCGGGGCTGGCCTTCCGGTGTATCGTCTATGACGAGCTGGGTAAAGCCTATGACGGCCGTGAGGATGTTGTTGAAGTCGTGAGCAATGCCTCCCGCCATCGTTCCCAGCGCCTCCATTTTCTGGGATTGACGCAACTGCTCTTCAGCCTGTTTCCGGTCCTCGGACTCCTTCATGAGCTTCTCGTAGGCATTCCGCAACTCCTCGGTGCGCTCCCGCACCCGCAGCTCAAGCCCCTCGTGCGCTCTTCGGAGCTCTTCCTCAATTTCCTTTCGCCGTGCCACCTCCCGGGCAAGGGCATCTCTCGATACCGTGGTGATCCTCAGGCTATCCGTCATGGCATCGAAAGACCGCGCGAGGCTTCCGAATTCATCGTGTGTCCCCAGGCCGATTTTGTGTTCCAGATCTCCCAGTCCAACTGTTTCCGCGCCTGAGATCAGCTTCGCAACGGAACCGGCGATGCTCCTGTTTATAGGGACCAGGGTGCCGACGGAAATTATCAGGGATACGAAAAAGAAAGCCAACACGAACGCGTGCAGTCTCACGCTATATCTGTTCCGCTCCATCCTGGCCATGTTGTAAAGCTGAAGCGCGTCGAAAGAGACGTTGCGCGCTCTCGCCAGGATCTGTCTTGACAGCGTTTCCTGTCTTTCTCTCTCCGTCCTCGCTTCACGCGGAGAAGAGGGAGGCCGGCCTTCTTCATTGGCTGTTGCCGGCAACAGCTCCCTCATCTCCCCCAGATTGTGCCGGGCTCTCTCAAGGAGAGCATTCTCATCGACATCCTGAAAATGTAATTGGTCCAGCAGACCGGACACGGAGTGATAGATTTGATGCCATTCGGTTCTTGCCGTATTCTCTCCGAGGAGCAGGTAAGAATCGGTACATTGCGAGAGCTCAAGCACATTTGCCAGGAGTGACAAGGCAATATCGTTTGTGTGGTCTGTCTCGTCCTTATGCCGTTGAAATGAGATCATGACGAGAATGATGAGGATGAGCGTTCCGATAGGTAAAAACATATTGATTAACAGTTTTCTCTTGATTGTCATCGATGCCTCTTTAACCCTCAGCCTTTCTCTATCGACCGGTGGCCATTACGTGAGGAAGGAGAAGATGCATCCGCGTCACGGTGGGACGATTCCTCGGATTGAAGCACGGTCGGATATGCCGGGCACCCTCTGCAGAGCTGCAGCTTGTCACGCCAGCTTCTCTGGGCTTTGCCCCTGCAGATCGTCCCATTGATGAACCAGCAAAGCTGACCTGCGCGGAATTCCCATGCAGAACAGCGTTGCCTGATCTCCCGAGGGCATCGCCTTATCACCCAGCATGGTCTGCCCTTTTTACCCCTGGCGTTTTTGAGAGCCAGAAGAAAAAGCATCTGTCGCTCGGTATGCACCGGAATAGCCCGCCATCCCTGCTCGAAGCTCTGTACCGCCTTAGCGGAAGCACCCAGCAGTTGAGCCATCTGTTTCTGGGTCTTTCCTAAGCAATGACGAATTGTGGTGAACTCGTTCTTGTCGATCCTCTCTACCCCCGGATATCTTCTCCCGCAGTCTACAGGCTCTCACGCAAAAGCTCTGTCGACGACTACGAAAGCATGTCTTCTGTTGTTATATACCACCATGTGGTACCTATGTCAAGGAAACGATGGACAGGAAACGATGGACAAAAGTCCGGCGCTATCGCTGTGCACGAACAGGCGCAAAAACGGCTCATTTTGCCATTTTTTGCGACGTTTTACCCTCTTTTTGCCCTCCCGAGCGCACATTTGTTCACTCGCCGTCTCACCGCCCCCCTTCAGATTCCCTTCTCTTGCAAGGCATTGAGAGAATGGTGTTGACGAAAGTGCACGAAAGTGCACGGTTTGGGGGGGGGGGGACCTAAGAGCTAAGGCGAAAACAAATCGCGAATCGCGAATCGCGGAGCGCGAAACGGAAGAAGAGCATTCTAAGGCCACGGTTGCGGCTTAAGTTGTCAAAGAGCGGACGCCGGTCTGCGGGAGCTTTCCGATGCCGGCCGGAACGGGACGGAGCTATGCCCGGTGCCCCTAGAAATTTTCCCTCATTCTCATTTGCCTGTCAAAGCGACAAGGAGGGGCGACAACCAGGGGTGACATGGAGGCGTGACAACCAGGGGTGACAAAAGGCATAGCCCGCGACTAATGTTCTCAAGTGAGCGCGATTCGTCTCTGAGCGGCCCAATTCGCCTGCGTAGGGGGTCATTTCATGCGTGTGACCCCTCTTAAAATCCCGTGAGCCGGTGCGAGGGATAAAGCCCTGGGGGATGTCCCTGTCCGTTTTTGTTCTTTGAAAGGGGAGGGCTGTGCCGCAAAAGCGGACCTATGCGAGCTCTCTCAGTATCTCGATCCCTCTGAGGACGGTCTCCTCGCTCGCGGCGAAGGAGATACGCACGTTCGATTTTCTTCTGGAAAAGACGCTGCCGGGGATGATAAACAGGTTGCGGCTGAGCGCCCTTTCGACGAAGGAGTCGCCGTCACCTCCGGGAACCTCCGGAAAAATATAATAGGCCCCTTTTGGTTTTACTACGCGGAACCTGTCCTTGATCCCGTCGTAGATAAGATCCCTTTTCCTCCGGTATGCCTCGATGGCTTCGTCCATTGGATAATCGAGGGCGAGGAGAGCGGCTTTCTGGGAGACCGAATGAACGCCGCTGAAGACATACTGCAGCATGGTCACCATGGCATCGATGATGGCTTTCGGTCCTGCTACGTAGCCCACACGCCACCCTGTCATGCCCCAGGTCTTCGAGAACCCTCCGAAGGTGAGGACGTTCTCGGACAACTGGCCGAGACAGCGTGGCGCACTTTGCCCTTCATAAAAGAAACGCTCGTAAATATCGTCCGAAAAGAGGAGGATATTCTTTTCCCGCGCGATCCGTGCAACCATTTCCAGCTCCTCGACCGAGCAGACGGCACCAGTGGGGTTGTTCGGGCTGTTGATGATGATGATCTTGGTTTTCTCCGTGATCGCCCGGCGGAGCAGCTCTTCCCTGAGCGTGAAGTCCGGATAGGTATCGAAGAAGACCGGGGTGCCTCCGAGGAGACTGATCTGGTACTCGTACATGACGAAAGAAGGGTCGGGAATGAGTACCTCATCGCCGGGGTCAAGGGTGACCATGAGGGCGAGGAGGATGCCGCCCGTGACGCCGGGCGTGATAACCACATCCTCGCAGAAGGTGCCTCTTGCCTTCAGATAGGCGGTCAGCTTCTCGCGCAGCTCGGGTATGCCGCCCGAGGGTGGATATTTGTTGAACCCGTTTCGGGTCCACTTGACGGCCTCTTCCTTGATGGGCACGGGCACGTCGAAATCGGGCTCGCCCAGGCTCATGTTGACCGGGTCTTTCGCCTTACGGACCAGGTCGAATATCTTGCGGACGCCGGACGGCCTTACGCTCTGTACCCGCTGTGCGAGCCACATGTGTCCTCCCGGTAACCTCGCCGGCGCTGGTCTGCTGGTGCTTCGCAGTGAAAGGCTGAGGTCCGTCTGAGCCTGAACCTCAGCCCCACGCTTGCAAAAACAGATGCGACGCGGCGTAAAATCGGCAGTCGAATCGTCGCGCGTTACATCCCAACCCGCTTCAGGTCCCGGCAGAGACGCGTAACCTGCTCATCGTCCATCGGTGCATCCTTCAGCTTTCCAGAGAGGTAAGCATCGTAGGCGGAGAGGTCGATCAGACCGTGGCCGCTCCAGATGAGCAGGATTACACGAGGCTCACCTTCCTCTTTTGCGCGTTTGGCCTCCTCTATGACAGCGGCGATTCCATGGTTTGTCTCCGGCGCCGGCACGAACCCCTCTGTCCGCGCCCACGTCAGCCCCGCGGCGAAAGTCTGGTTCTGGTCGTAGGCCCTTCCTTCCACGAAGCCGTCGACAATGAGCTTGCTCAAGAGGGGTGCCAGGCCGTGATAGCGCAAGCCCCCGGCGTGGATGGGGGCAGGCACGAAGCCGTGACCGAGAGAGTGCATTGCCAGAAGCGGCGTCGTACCGGCCGTATCGCCGAAATCGTACACGTAAGGACCCTTCGTCATGGTGGGGCAGGACGTGGGCTCGCACCCGATTATCTTGATCTTCTTCCCTTCCGTGATCTTGTCGCGGACGTACGGAAAGGCAAGTCCGGCGAAATTACTGCCGCCGCCCACGCAGCCGATCACCACGTCCGGATATTCCCGAACCTTCGCCATCTGCTTCTGCGCCTCGAGGCCCACTATGGTCTGATGCATGAGCACGTGGTTCAAGACGCTCCCCAGAGAGTAGCGCGTATCTTTGGAAGTGACGCAGTCTTCGACCGCCTCGCTGATCGCCATGCCGAGGCTTCCCGGATGGTCGGGGTCCTGCTCCAGGAATGCCCGCCCCGCATTGGTGTCCGGACTGGGACTGGGGACGCACTTGGCGCCCCACGTCTCCATCAACATGCGACGATACGGTTTCTGGTTGTAGCTTACCCGCACCATGTACACCTTCACCTCGAGTCCGAATTGGCTCCCCGCGAAGGCGAGAGCGCTTCCCCACTGCCCCGCACCCGTTTCGGTGGTCAGCCTTTTGATGCCGAAGATCTTGTTGTAGTAGGCTTGGGGAATAGCGGTGTTCGGCTTGTGGCTGCCGGCCGGGCTCACTCCTTCGTGTTTATAGTAGATGTGGGCAGGCGTATCCAGGAACCGCTCCAGTTGGTGTGCCCGGTAGAGCGGGGTCGGCCTCCACATGAGGAGCTTCTCCAGCACGGGCTCGGGTATGTCGATCCATCGCTGGGTCGACACCTCCTGTTCGATAAGATTCATTGGAAAGATGGGGGCGAGGTCGTCCGGCCCCACCGGCTGACCGGTCCCCGGATGGAGCGGGGGAGGGAGGGGAGTAGGCAGGTCTGCCTGTATGTTGTACCATTTCGTCGGGATCTCATTTTCCGTCAGCAAAATCTTTGTTTCCATAGCTCCTCCTTATCGGTTGTAGAGACTCTTGACTCGGCACCCACCCCCTAAGGTGAGGAAGGCCGAAGGACACGTGAATATTGCATGTGCCAAAGCGCAGTTGTGGCCATCTAAGGACGCATTTGTGTATGTCATAATATCCTGATGCCTCGCATGTGTCAAGAGGGGTGACGGGCGTAATTTTGCTATTCCGTTATTCGGGGAGTCTTACGAGGCCCTATCCACCGGCAGACCGGCCCTATCTGTCAAGGGATTGACACACGTGAAGATTTCTGTTGAAATGTACGACTGCCGGTGGTAACTAATTTGGTGAGAAACGGCTATCGTTGACTGCGGGAAGGATGACCCTCGATTTGAAGATACTACGCTCACTATGAGATTGGGAAGGGATATGAAAAGTATTGCACTGTTTCTTTCGCTCCTGGCGGCGATGAGCTTCTATGGCTGCGCCGCCGGTATTCATGGCACGACCCAGACCGTACCGGTTGTCACAGACCCACCGGGGGCAGCCGCTAAGGCAACGAACGGGCAAGCGTGCACTACCCCGTGTAACCTCACTCTTCAGGCAGATACCGGCCATGTCGTGACTATCAGCAAGACGGGCTATGAGAGTGAGTCAAGGCAACTGAACTCTATGCCGGCCGGGGCGGAAACAGACAACACCGGTCGGGGGGTGGATACGGCGTCGGGAACGCAAAACAGATTGGTACCTGAAATACTGTACGTGCAGTTGAGGTTATCCCAGGTGGAGGGGAATGCGGAAACAGCCCCCAAGGACCCATCGACAGAGATTAAGGCAGCGGCGCAGCCGGAAGAAACGAATATTCGGGCTGTTTCTGCCAATCCGGAGAAAGACAAGGTGCAGGACGAGCCTCTCCCGGCGCAGAACATGGCTGTACAGGCACAATTATCCGGACCTGCGTCGATGCCGAAAACCGGGGAAAGAAAAGAGCCGGACCCTCAGGCCGCCGAGTGGCCGAAGAAGAGCACCGACGGCCAGAGCGAACAGGACTGGTCTGAGGTCATAAAGACAGCCTCTGTCGCCATATCCGTCGATCCTTCTTCTGAATGGCCCTACCTGGATAGGGGTTTTGCATATTACAGGAAGGGGTTATCGGATGAATCGATAAGCGACTGCAATAAAGTGATCGTGCTCAATCCCCGAAATGGCGCAGCGTATAATTGCAGAGCATTGGCATATGCTCACAAGGGTCTCACCGATCACGCACTGCAAGATATCGAAGAAGCATTACGGTTGCAGCCGGGGAGCGCGTCGACGTTTAACGACCGGGGGGACATGTATCAAAAGCTCGGCGAAAAGCAAAAGGCCTTGAGCGACTACCGAAGGGCCTGCGACTTAAAATACGGGCCTGGGTGTGAAAACTACAAAACGATGGCGGGCTTTTATCCTGCCGACATGCCGAAGATGCTGGCGCAACTGGTCGATGAGAGCAAGGAACTTTTTGAAAAAGCCGACTGGGATGGAGTTATCCGGAAATGCTCCCGGGTAATAGAATTGGACGGCTCGAACGCAGTAGCGTACGCGAACCGCGCGGGAGCTTATGCAAACAAAAAGATGCTGTATGAAGCATCCAGGGATTGCGAGGCAGCTATCAAAATTAGTCCCAGGCTCGCTCTTTCTTACAACAACAGAGGCTACGTCCGTGAGCTCTCGGGCTGGGTAAAAGAGGCGGTCCTCGACTACGAGACAGGTTGCGATATGGGGCTGGACCTCGCGTGCCGGAACGCAAAGAGGCTATCGGGAGCCGCGAAGTAGGGCCAAAAAGGGGCTGTCCGAGCCGGTTGCAAAGAAAGCCTGAACGCCGTCGCGTGACGGTTCATCATTTTTGAACGTCCCCGCCGCCCTTACCTACAAGCCTCTCGGTGCAAAGCCGTCCTTTCAGTTGTGAGAGAAGCATAAGGGCTGTGAAGATGTGTGAAAAGCAGGAACCGACCCTCGTCCCCTGCTCGAACTCTTGCACCAACTGGTTGTGGCGCTGTCTACACCTCTCTCGGCCGAAGCAATAGCTCCACCCCCTCCACAATTTGATTTATCCGTGCGAGGGGCAGGGCGCCTATTTTTTCCACGAGGTCCGATTTGTCCACGGTGATGATCTGCGTGATGTTAACCACGCTGTCTTTCGGCAGATCCCCTTCGCCTTTCCGGAGCAGCACGTTGCCCGGCGCTTTGGCTCTCGCTACGTTGGATGTGAGTGCGCAGAGTACCACCGTATTCAATCGGCTCGCATTGAATACATTATTCTGTATCACCACGTGCGGGTGTCGGAACCCAGGCCCCAAACCTCCCGGCTCCCCGAGATCGACCCAGAATATGTCTCCCTGCCGGATCTTCAATAGGGCTCCTTCCGAACCCTTTTGGCATGATATGCTTTTGCCTGCCGTCTTGCCCTGATTTCTTCGGGCGTCTCCGTTTCCCGATAGGAGTCGTTGAGGGCGTCCAGGAGTTTTCTGGCGTTTCTCCGGTCGAGAAACTCCTTGACGGCCATAACGAATACCTGGCTCCGGGAGCACTCGCACTCCTTCGTGACCTCCTCGATTTCTTTGAACATCTCATCCGGAAGGGATATCGCTGTTTTCATACCGTTAATGATACATCATGGTATTACCGATGTCAATACCGATTCGAAAGATAGGGTTGAGGCCGCACAGCTTGGGGACTATAATCACCATAGGAGCGGGAAAGGCTATTTTGGATTTTGGATTATGGATTTTGGATGAAAGACGGATAAAGAAAACGAGCGGCGCGGGAGGTGGTCATGAAAAGAGACCGGGAAAAGACGCGCGGCATCGGCGCGCAGTTTCATGAGGAGACCAAGTACACTCCCGGGCGCATGGGGGGCTACGCCCTCGACTGGGAGAGGAGGATGCCGGAGCCGCATAAGAATTATGCCTCTCCCATCGCAACGGTTGCCCTGCCGGCGCCCCTGATCGGGCAGGCGGCAAACGTGTGGGAGGTCTTCGGCAGACGAAGGTCGACGCGGGACTTCTCGCGTAGCCGAAGCCTCCCTCTCGGCCTCCTGTCGGCCCTGCTCTGGTCCACCCAGGGCTTGACCGCCAAAGAAGGGGGGTGGTATTTCAGGGCCGCGCCCTCGGCCGGAGGGCTTTACCCCATCGAGACCTACATCCTTGCAAGGGCCGTGGAGGGGCTCGATCAAGGCATCTACCACTTCAGGCCCCACGTGTTCGACCTGGAGTTTATCAAGGCCGGCAGTTTTGCGGCCGCACTGGCGGAAAGCTCCCTTGGACAGGAGATGATCCTGGAGGCGCAGGCGACGTTCATATGGACGGCCGTCGTTGCGAGGAGCGCGTGGAAGTACCGGCAAAGGGCCTACCGGTACATCTATATGGATGCCGGCCACATCGCCCAGAACCTGTATCTCGCGGGGACGGCGGCCGGCCTTGGGGTCTGCGCCGTGGGCGCCTTCTTCGACGATAGGGTGAGCGGCCTTATCGAGGTCGACGGCGTGGAAGAGACAACCGTCTACCTCGCGGCGGTGGGTTGGCCGAAGACCGGAGAGGCCGGAAAGCCCGTGACGTAATGAGGTACACGTCTGCACGTTGATGCAATACATTTTTGCATCGCCTGTGCCACAATCTGTGCTACAATCGTAGCAACAAAAAAGGGGGGGACCATGAAGAACAGTATCGCTCTCGCTGCGTGCCTGTTGTCGCTTATCCTTGTCTGTCCTGCTTTTGCCCAGCAGCATTACATCACCATCGGCGTTCCCACGTCATTGAAGCTCTTGGAGGGTTATGAAGCGAACAGGGCAGCCCAGCTCGCCGTCGAGGAGATCAATGCGAAGGGCGGGGTAAAGGTGGGCAAGGAAAAGAGACTCCTGAAAATCGAGTCACTCGACATACGGGACGGCGAGCCGGGCGTGCCTGTCTCGGAAGCCCTGCTCGGGATCGAGAAACTGATCCTCGATAAGAAGATATATGCCGCCGTGGTGGGGAACTTCCGGTCGGAGGCCCTCCTTGCGGCCATGGACATCTATTCCAAGTACAAGATCATCAATATCGGCACCATCGCCATGTCGCCCAAGTTCCAGGAGAAGGTGCTGAGCGACAAGGAAAAGTACAAATATTCCTTCCGCAGTTGCCTCGATTCACGCTATGCCTTCGAGTACCTGAGCGGACTCGCGAAGCAGATCAACAAGGATTTCGGTTACAACAAGGTCTTCATCGCCACCCAGGACGTGCTTTGGGCCACAGCCATAGGAGATATGATGGCAAAGTGGTTCAAGGAGAACGGATGGACGGTCGTCGATTTCCAGCGCTACCCTACCGGGTCGACGGACTTTTCCTCGGGGCTTATGAAGGCCCGGCAGAGCGGCGCCCAGCTGATCCTGCCGGTCTTCGACATGCCGACAAGCGGGGTACTCGTGAAACAGTGGAGGATCGATGAAGGTCCCCGCCCTCATGGCCGGGTTCGTCTCGCCGTTTTCAGGGACGAAGGCGTGGCAGACTTTCAACGGGGAGATCGAGGGGGCCATACACCTGATGTTTGAGATCGGCCATATTCCGGTAAAGGGCTATGCGCCCGCCGGGCAGTTCTACGACGCATACAAGAAGAGATGGAAGGAAGAGGTGCAGGCGGGGCACGGGGCTTCAGCCGCCTACGATTCGGTCTATATTCTCGCCAACGCCATCGAGCGGGCGGGGACGACCGATCCCGACAAGGTAGCGGAGGCCGTCTCGCACACCGATATGGCCGGCGCAGTAGGACGGATCAAGTTCGATCAGGCTCACCAGCTCATCTTCGGGAACGACCCGAAAACAGCCGCCATGGCAGCGGCGTTCCAGTGGGTGAATGGCAAGAGGGTGGTGATTTTCCCGCTGGCGATAGCGGATGCCAAGATAGAGAAGCCGGGCTGGATGAAGTAAGGTCATGCTTATTTACGGCCTGGTCAACAGTGCCGTCCTTGCCCTGATGGCCCTGGGGTTCAACCTCACCTTCGGCATCAGCGGGGTGGCTAACTTCACGTACGGCGCGATCTATGTCGTTGCCGGCTTCCTTGCCTGGAGCCTCATCAACAAGCTCCACATGCCGTACGTGGCGGCAGCGGCGCTCACCGTAGTCATCATCGGCATTGCCGGGGCGTGCCTTTATCGCCTCGTCTTAAAGAGGATAAGGGGGCTCGTGATATCGGAGGTAATAGCGACCTTCGGTATCGCCCTGATCCTCCTCGAGCTGCTCCGGTCGGCAGGGTTCATCGGCTTCAACTATTCCCTTCCCGTTTTCGTCGACGGCTCCGTCGAGATCCTCGGCGCCTATGTCGATTTCCAGAGACTCCTGGTGATCCTCCTCGGCATCGCCTGCATCACTGTCCTCTACCTGTTCACCCACCATACGAAGGTCGGCCTCGCCTTTCGCGGCATCGCACAGGAGGAGCATACCTCGCTCTCCCTCGGCATCAATCCGGACAGGATCGCGGCCCTGAGCATGGGGTTCGGCTCCGCCCTCGGGGCCTTTGCCGCCATCGTTATCCTCCCCCTCGGCACCATCACCATCGATGGGGGCTACGACGTATTGATCAACGCGCTCTCCGTCTGTATTGTCGGCGGCCTGGGCAGCACATTCGGCGTGATCATCGCGGCTTTCATCATCGGGTATGCCCAGACGCTCACCTCCATGTACATCTCGGAGCATTGGGTGATGATCGTGAGCCTGGCGGCCATCCTGATTATCCTCGCCGTGAAGCCCTCCGGTCTTCTCGGACACCAGAAAGAACTGGAAGAGAGGGTATGATGGAGGGTTATCGTAAGGAGCGCATCGCGAGGGGGGTCAAGGCGAGGTCGGATGACATCTATGCCGTCATGTCCTACCGGGAGATGTGGTACCTCCTCTTTCCCAGGCTCGTGCCGGTCGTGGGTTTCACCGTTGCCGCCTTCCTCTTGCCCGAGTACTGGCAGAAGGTGGTCGTCAGCACGTGCATCTTTGCCATGCTTGCCGTCTCCTGGGATTTCCTGTCGAGCTGCGGCCTCCTGTCGCTCGGCCAGGCGCTCTTTTTCGGGCTCGGCTCCTACACGGCAGGCATCCTCAACCACTATTTTCACCTCCCCGTCTATGTGACGATCCCGGCGGCCACCGTTATCGGCGGCCTCCTTTCTACCCTGATCCTGCTCCCTGTCATCCGCCTGAGGGGCATCTACTTCGCGATGGTGACCCTCATACTGCCCGTCATGCTGGGGAGGGTAATAGAGGCGACAAGGATTTTCGGCGGCACCGAAGGGATCACAGGTTTGAGCCCGTTTCCCAACATCTGGGTGCAACTGACCTTCGTGATCGCGGGCATGTGGGTTGCCCTCTTCGGACTCAGACGGTTCATAGGCTCGGATTACGGGTTGATCTTCGTGAGCATCAGGGATAACGACAGGGCGACCATGGCCTCCGGCATCAACATTTATGCTTTTAAGGCGCAGGCCCTCTTCATCGGAGGCTGCATCGGCGCATTCTGCGGCGCCTTCATGACCCATTCGTACATGTTTACCGGCATGCCTGTTTTTGCGATGGAGTATTCGATACTCCCCATCGCCGCCGCTGCAATGGGCGGCATCGGGACCCTGGCCGGACCGCTCCTGGGCGCCTGCGTCCTCGTGCCGCTTTCAGAGTTTTTGCGTGAGTTCGGGACCATGCGCATCGTCTTCTACGGCCTGATCCTGGTGATCTGCGTCGTGGCGCTGCCGGAGGGCATATTCCACTACCTCTCGCGGAAATACAACGAGATGGAGAGGTGGGTAAGGCTGGAATAAAGGGAGGGGGCGCTGAGCCCCAGGAATAGCCACATGAGCCTGCTTGAGATCAAAAATGTGACGAAGACCTTCGGGGGCGTGACCGCGATAGAAGGGGTGAGCGTCAATGTAGAGGAAAACACGCTCCTCGGGATCATCGGGCCTAACGGGTCGGGGAAGACGACGCTGGTCAATATCGTCACCGGCTTCGTCAGACCGGACAAGGGCAGCGTCCTTTTCAAGGGCAGGGAAGTGACGGGGCGGCCGCCTTACAAGGTGGCCAATATGGGGATTGGAAGGGCCTTCCAGATGGTGAAGCCTTTCTTCCATCTCCCCGCGTACAAGAACATGATCGTGCCCCTTTCCTCACCGAGGGTCAGGGCCTCGTCGGGGGGCGCTTATGGCGACAAGGACGCGACGGCCCTTGATTTGCTGGAAGAAGTCGGTTTCGAAAGGGACTCTTCGGTGCCCTACAAACCCGCCAGCGCCTTACCCCACGGCTATCTCAAGAGGCTCGAGCTGGCCCGGTTGATAGCCCTCCGGAGCGAAGTTTTTATTCTCGACGAGCTGTTCTCGGGTCTTTCGATAGCGGAGGTCACGAGCATCATCCCCATTATCGAAAAGCTCCTCTTCGAGGGAAAGACCGTCATTATGGTGGAGCACAGGCTGAGGGAGCTCTTCCGCATCGCGGATAAGGTGATCGTCCTCAGCTACGGCAAGAAGATAAAAGAGGGGCCCCGAAAGAGATACTGGAAGATGAAGAGGTGAAGCGGGCCTATCTCGGCGTGGAGGTGTAGGGTGGCCGGCTTGCGTGGGGGGTCTTTTAGGCTATGCTGAAGGTCGACAAGCTGATGGTCTTTTACGAGAATGCCCTGGCCGTCAACGAGCTGTCGATCCATGTGGACGAGGGCGAGATAGTGGGGCTCATAGGCTCGAACAGCGCCGGGAAGACCACGCTGCTGAATACCGTCTCCGGACTCATCCTCGACACGCGGCTCAAGGAGCAGCGCAAGGGGGGAGTGAGGATCACGATAGTCGGGACCATATCGTTCCTGGGCAGGGATATCACCCACGTGTGGGCCGATGAGCGCGTGAAGATGGGCATCGTGCTCTCCCGCGAAAGACATCCGGTTTTTGTCGAGAGCGACGTGGAAGAGAACCTCAGGATAGCCGCGTACCTTTTGCCTCGGGGTGAGTCAAAAGAGCGTATAGGCCATGTCTATCAGATCTTCCCCGCCCTGCATCCCATCCGGAAGAGGAAAGCGGGATTCTTAAGCGGGGGCGAGCAGCAGATGCTCGCTATCGGCATGTCCCTCATGCCGAGGCCGAAGCTGATGCTCCTCGATGAGCCGCTTCTCGGCCTTGCCCCCGCGATACAGGTGAAGCTCATAGAATCCATCGTGACGATCAGAAAGGAGGCAGGGGTGACTATCCTGCTTTGCGAACAATTTGCGAGACCGGTGCTGCCCATCATCGACAGGGGATATGTCCTCGAAAACGGCATGCTTACCCTCCAGGGGACCGGGGACGAGCTCTATAACAACCCCGAGATCAAGGCGGCCTATTTTGGAGTGTAAGTCGAAATGAATGTCTATGAATCTTTCCGGCTGACGGCAGAACAGCATAGAGGGAAGCCGGCCCTCATCTACCTCGGCGAGGTGCTCACGTACGGCGACCTTTTCGAAGCCGTCGAGTCCCTCTCGGTAGGACTCAACGCGCTGGGCATAAGAGAGCAAGACAAGATAATCATTTACCTGCCCAACACGCCCCAGTGGGTGATAAGCTGGCTCGCGATCCAGAAGATCGGCGCCGTCGCGATCCCGATTGCCCCCATCTACACGTCCCGCGACCTGAGGTACATCGCGGGCGATTCCGGCGCCCGCACCGTGATCTGCGCGGATACGAACTTCGGCTATGCCAAGGAGCTGAAGACGGAGGGCAGCCTGGACAACATCATCGTGAGCAGGATGGCCGATCTTCTGCCGTTTTATAAACGGCTCATAGGGATGGCCTTCGACCGGATACCGGAAGGGCGGATCGAAAAGGGCCGGGGCATCAGCATGCTGACGGACATCATGAAGAAGCGGGTCACCATGGAGGGCGCCCGTGTCGACGCATATGCAATGCTCGAAATGCTCTACACAGGGGGGACGACGAAGAACCCGAAGGGGGTGCCCATCAACCACGCCCTGTTCCTGGAGTCGGTGAAAGCACAGATCGAGGTCGCCTACCCCATCGTTCCGCCTTCGGAAAACGTGATCCTCCAGGGAGGGCCGCTCTTCCATATCCTGGGCCAGGTCTTCGGACTCGGGCCTCTGATCACGACGGGGGACTGCGTGATCCTGATGCCAAAAGTCAATGTCGACGCGCTGCTGTTTTCCGTGCAGCTCTATAAGGCGAAGACCTTCTTCGGCGTCCCCGCGCTCTACAGGATGATCCTGGAGCACGATAGGGTCGACTTCTACGACCTCTCTTCCCTTGTCTACTGCATGTGCGGCGGAGACGTCCTTCCCCGTGAGATAGCCCGCCGGTGGAAAGAGAAGTTCGGTGGTGAGATATACGAAGGGTATGGGGCCACCGAGACGTGCGGCGGCGTCACCATGTGCCCCGTGGACGAGCCGAAGCCCGAGGGGACGATCGGCAGGGTGATCAGGACAAAGAGGGTAAAGATCATCGATGAGGCGTCACTGACGCAAGTGCCGCCGGGAGAGGCAGGCGAGCTTATTGTCTCCTCGGCGCATATGGTAGATGCATACTGGAATAAGGAAGAGGAAACGGCCGAGGCATTTCTCGCGATCGATGGATCGAAATGGTACAGGACAGGCGACGTCGTGAGCGCAGACGAGAATGGCTTCCTCTATTTTGTCGACCGGACGGCGGATACCATAAAACATAAAGGGTACCGCGTCTCTTCCTCCGAGATAGAAGCCGCCCTGCAGGAGCATCCCGCGGTGCTCGCCGCATGCGCCGTAGGTGTGCCGGACGAGAGGGTAGGGGAGAGGATAAAGTGCTTCGTCGTCCTCAAGCAGGATGTGAAGGGGGTGACGGGCTACGACCTGATCCATTGGTGCAGGGAGCGCCTTGCCTCGTACAAGATACCCGGCTACATAGAGTTCAGGGACATGCTGCCGAAATCCAAGGTGGGTAAACTGCTGAGGAGGGAGATGAGGCGGGAAGAACGGAAGCGGCACGAAGAGAAGGAGTGACGGCGGCGGGAATTATAAATTATGAATGACAAATTATGAATAAAAGGCATTTTGGAAAAAAACATAGAGCACCGATTGAACGGGCGCACCCTCTTCCGAAGAGATTTCAAATTTATAATTTGTCATTGCTTTTAATGAAGGTTCCCTTTCGGTATTCCTCAAAGGCGACCTCCAGCTCCTCCTGCGTGTTCATCACGATGGGCCCGTACCAGGCGACGGGCTCGCCTATGGGTTTCCCCGAGACGAGCAGGAAGCGTACGCTTTTCCCCTCCGTGGAGACCACCACCTCCTCGCCGTCATCGAAGACCACGAGACTGTTGGTGCCGATGGTGGGCTTCCTGTCCATATCGAAATAGTTTGCGCCCTCCATCTCGTAGGTGAAGGGGTCTTTTTCGTGGCAGAAATAGCCTTCTCCTTCGATGACATAGGCGAAAACCGTATGGCCGGGCTGCGTCCGGCGGGTGAACTCGGCGCGGACGGGGAGGGTGACGTCGAGGTATTCCGGGTCGGTGACGATATCGGTGACGGGCCCCTCCACGCCTTCGACCCGGCCGCAGATGACCCTGATCGTCACGCCGCTTCCGAGGGCGACCATTGGTATCTGCTCCTGTGTCAGCCCGCGATAACGGGGGTCCATCATCTTGTGGGACGCAGGCAGATTTGCCCAGAGCTGAAAGCCGCCCATCCGTCCCGACCCATCTCCCTTCGGCATCTCCTGATGGATGATGCCGCTCCCCGCCGTCATCCACTGCACGTCGCCTGCGCCTATGACGCCCTTGTTCCCCATGCTGTCCCCGTGCTCCACGCTGCCCTCAAGCACGTAGGTGATGGTCTCGATCCCGCGATGGGGGTGCCACGGGAAGCCTTTCAGGTAATGGCGCGGATCATCCGAGCGAAAATCATCGAGAAGCAGGAACGGATCGAACTCGGGGGCAACGCTCGCGCCAAAGGCCCGTCTCAGGTGGACCCCGGCCCCTTCGATGGTGGGCTTGCTCCTCATCACCTTTCGGATCCTTCTCTTTTTCGCCATACGTTATCCTCCTCGTGAGAAACGCGGCGTCGCGTCTCTTACTCAACGTAACTCCTCGGTGCGGGAAGGGCAAGCTTAAGTGTCCGGATGCGGAAGCATCCGTGAGCGCCCGGATATTTGCGAAAAAGTTATTGGGTCTTGACGCATATGGTGCTATGATTGAGTGGAAGACTCCCGGATGGATGCAAAGGGGAGGCGCTACTGTTGTTTCCGCAGTCGTAAGACAGCGACGTTGGCCGCGGGGATCATGGAAGACCCGCTGAAAGAAAAAATCCGCGCAAGGAGGAGGACTGTTTCATGGGTAAGGATATGAGTAGTTACTGGAACCCGGTTCTGGAGACGCTGCCGCCGGAAAAGTTGAAGGAGCTGCAACTAAAAAAGTTCCGGCGTATTTTCGAGTGGGCCTACAACAACTCACCCTTTTACCGCGCGTTCTATAAGAGCGCGGGAATCCAGCCGGGCGATATCAAGACGCAGGCCGATATCAGAAAAGTCCCGAAGATCGACAAGGGCATGCTCAGGGATGTACAGAGCAGGGAGCCTTTCCCCTATGGCGACATACTTGCCGTGCCCCTTTCGCAGGTCACGGAGTTCCGCCAGACGAGCGGCACCACGGGCACGCCGGTATACCAGGCGGATACGTGGCAGGACTGGGAATGGTGGGCCGAGTGCTGGGCGTATATCCTCTACGCGCAGGGCTACAGGGATACGGACCGCTTCTTCCTCCCCTTCGGCTACAATATCTTCGTTGCCTTCTGGGCCGCCCACTACGGGGCTGAAAAGGTAGGGTGCGAGGTGGTGCCCGGCGGCGTCCTCGACACCGAGGCGCGCATCATGAAGATGAAGGAGCTGAGGTGCACCTCCTTTGGCGCCACCCCCACGTATGTGCTCGGCATGGCCGACACCGCCCGGAAGATAGGCATAGACCCGAGAAGCATAGGGATTAAGAGAATCACCTGTGCCGGCGAGCCGGGTGCGAGCATCATGACGACCAAGCAGCGCATCGAGGACGCATGGGGAGCAAAGGTATACGACCACATCGGCGCCACCGAAATCGGCGCGTGGAGCTACATGTGCACTGCAACAGAAGGGCCTCCACATCAACGAGGCCATGTTCCTCGTCGAGATAGAGGACGTCGATACCGGTGAGCTGATCGAAGAGCCGATGAAGAACGGCAAGATGATCATTACCGCCTTTGACCGGATGGCAAAACCGTGCATCCGCTTCGACTCGAAGGACGTGATCCGCTGGGCCGACTATACCTGCGCGTGCGGCCGCACCTTCAGGATGATCGATGGAGGCGTGGTGGGCAGGTCCGATGACATTACCAAGGTGAAAGGCGTGCTTCTGGCGCCCACCGCCATTGAAGAGGTAGTGAGGAGCTTCGCCGAGCTGAGTGATGAGTATGAAGTCATCGTCACCAAGAAAGGCGACATCGATGACATCGCGTTGAAGATAGAGATCTTACCCGCTCACGTTGGCGAAAAGGACTCCATCCTGGGGCGGCTCAAGGACGAATTGCGCGTGAGGACGAACCTGGGTTACAAGATCGAGGTCCATCCCTATGAGAGCCTTCCCCGGTACCAGGTGAAGGCGAAGAGATTCAAAGACATGAGACAACACTAAAGAAGGAGGTCGTCACGTGAACGCTCACTACAAGGTAAAAGAGATGGATGAAAAGATACGGCTCCTGCGCAAGACGGCGGAGGAGCTGATGGTCATGGGAGGGGAGATCGAAGCGGTAAAAAAGAACCTGGTGCGACTCCTCGCAAGCACGGCAATGCTCGAGATGAATATAAGCGACGTGAAGGATTTGTACTGACGGGAATAATAGGTCCTCCAGGACCTGGAAGACCTGTTGTGAAAGAAAAGGGGCAGGCTTATCGGTCGTCTCCTGCCCCTTTCTTCCCATACAGCTTGATAAAGTGGCGAATATACGCGGCGACGGCGCGGGCGGGTTGATAGATGCCCGAATGACCGTCGCAGAGCACATCGGCCTTCAGGCTGAGGAGCTCTTCCATGGAGCGGCGCCACGCAGCCATGTCGCAGTCGAATTCCGGGAGGAGGGGGGCGCTGATGTCCTGGCCGAAGAGGACCCTTGTGCCGTCGCTGTCGGCGTACACGGAGATGGAGCCGGGGGTATGGCCGGGTATGTGCAGGAAAGAGAGGTCCTGGCCGCCGAAGGGGATCACGCCCCTGGAGCCCGTGAGTCTTACGTCGATAGCCAGAGGGCGGAACACGATCTCAAAGCAGAACGCGGCGGTCAACCTGTTGTCGCCGGATTCGACGATCTCGGCGTCCAGCTCGTGCATGACGAGGCGGCTGCCGAATTGCTCCCGCACCCGGGCAGCGGCGCCGATATGGTCGACGTGGCAATGGGTAAGGACCGCGGTCGAGATGCGGGAGGGGGAGATGCCCTGATCTTCGATGTTGGCAGCCATCCTGTCGAATGCCGCGCCGAACCCGGTGTCGATGAGCACTGCCTCCTCGTCCAGATCGAGCAGGTAGACGTTGCAGTCCCTCTGGTCCGTGATGTCCGGGCCTGCCACGCGAAAAATCCCTCTTATCATCCCCGCCACCCTTTGAGGCCGCCCCGTCCCTTTTGACGCGGGCCGTTTATGCGCACGTTCCGATGAGAATATATTATACTATGAGAAAATGAAAAGGTGAGGTGACGCGGGGTGCTTACCACGTGATGAAGATACCTGAAAAGAGATTTGACGGGATCGTAAAGAGGGCGGTGTCAGCCATCCCCGAGGAGATACGGACGCACCTGGATAATATTGTCATATCCGTGCTGCCGAGACCCTCCCGGGCGATGCGAAAGGAGATGGGGCTGAGGCCGGGTGATGAGGTGCTGGGCCTCTTTCAGGGCGTCGCGCTGATAGAGCGCTCCGTTACCGCGCCTCCGCTTTACCCCGACACGATATTCCTGTTCCAGGAGCCTCTGGAAGAGATGTGCGAGACCGTAGAGGAGCTGGAGGAGCAGATAGAGATCACGGTAGTCCACGAGGTAGCGCACTATATCGGCATGGACGAGGAGAGACTCGCCGAGCTGGGGTATGGATAATTCCTGCAAGGTCTGCCCGGAATAAAAAACATTAAAGTTTTTTAACATTTTTCTTGACAGAGAGTTTACGGATTACATATCATTAGATTCAGCACTATTAAGTGACTTTTTTTGAAAAGGAGCTCAGCGGCATGCCAGTAGGTAAAGTGAAGTGGTTCAACGATTCGAAGGGGTATGGGTTTATCGAGCAGGAAGAGGGTGGGGACGTATTTGTGCACTATTCCGCGATCAAGCAAAACGGGTTTAAAACGCTGAAGACAGGGGAGGCGGTGGAGTTCGAAATTGTGAGCGGGCCGAAGGGTCCGCAGGCATCAAATGTCGTGAAGGTCGAATAAGAAAAGGGATTCATTTCCCCTTTTTTTCCTGCTCCTTTATCTCGTTCCAAAGGGCGTCCATGGCTTTTGGATCGCCTTTTGTCACATCGAGGTTCTTTTCCACGTAACCGAACCTTCGGAGGAACTTGTCAATAGTGAGCCGCAGTGCGTGCTCCGGATCGATCCCATGCCTGCGTGAGATGTTGACGACCGTGAAGAGGAGGTCCCCGATCTCTTCTTCGATCTCTTCATGGACGGCCGAGGCCTCGGCCTTTTTCAGCTCCCCGATTTCTTCGTCCATCTTCTCGTGGATGTCCTCCAGTTTCTCCCAGTCAAATCCCACCTTTGCCGCTCTTTTCGATATCAGGTAGGCGCGCAGCAGGGCGGGGAGTATCTTCGGCACGTGGGAGACCGGGGAATAGCCTGCTTTCTCCGTCTTTTTTATCTCTTCCCACCTCTTTTCCACCGGCATCTCATCGCCGACCGGAGAGAACACATGAGGGTGTCTCCCGTACATTTTTTCGAATGCGGCACGGACTACCCCCCTGATGTCGAACTGCTGCTTTTCCTTGCAGATCTGGCATATGAAGACGATATGGAAGAGGAGGTCGCCCAGCTCTTCCTTCATTGCGGCATAGTCCACGTGCTGAATCGCCTCGATCAGCTCGTACACCTCCTCCAGGAGGAACGTCTTGAATGCCTGCTCGGTCTGTTTTTTGTCCCAGGGGCAGCCGTGCTCACCCCGAAGGGTCTCCATCAGGCCGACGAGGGCGGTGAATTCTTCCATATGCTCTCCAGTACAAGCAAGTGCGAGGCGAGTGACGAGTGACGAGTGACGAGTAAAAAGCCACAAGTCAGAAACCGGAAGTGCCGAGTGTCGAGTGAGGAGGGACGAGAAACTTCCTGCTCAGGCTCAGCGCTGGGCGCTCGAATTCAATGTTTTTTTTAACTCGGCACTCGGCACTCGGCACTTGATTTCCTCGATATGCTCTCCAGTACGAGTCCGGCGGCCTTTTCCATGACGTCTCTTTGCCTTTCCAGCACATGCCGGCCGGCGTCGACGAGCGCGTTCCTCGCGGCCTCGTCGCTCAGCACAAGCCTGATCTTCTCGAGGAGCCCGGGTCCGTCTTCAACCATGAAGCCGGCGTGCTGCGCCATTATCTCGGTCGCGATCTCCCTGAAATTCTCCACGTGGGGGCCAAAGATCACCGGGGTCCCGACGAAGAGGGGCTCAAGCAGGTTCTGCCCGCCGTAAGGGGCGAGGCTTCCTCCCACGAAGGCGACGAGGCTTCTGGCATAAAGGGCGACCAGATCACCCACGGTGTCGACGAGCACCACTGCCCGCTCGTCCTTCACTCCCTCCTTTTTGACCGACGAATAGCGGACGACGGCGAAGGTCTCCGGGAGCTCTCTCTCGATGGCGGCGATCAAGGTCAATTCCCTTGGCGCCACGAAGATGGCAACGCGGGGAAATTCCTCCCTGAGCGCCTCCATCACGGGGATGAGGATTGGAAGCTCTTTCTCCCGTATACTGCCGAAGACGACGATGTCCTCTTTAAGAGGTGACACAGGCAGGTCCGTCTCCTCGCGGTAGTATTTGAGGTTTCCCGTATTGATCACCCTGGCGGAAGGCATGCCCAGAGAGACGAACCTTTGGGCCTGTTCCTCCGACTGGGCGAGGACGAGGTTCACCGAAGAGAAGAGACCCCGCAGAAAGAAAGAGAGGTGTCGGTAGCGGCTTAAAGTGGCATCGGAGATGCGGCCGTTGACGATGAAGACGGGTATGTGCCTCTCCCTCGCGATCCATATGAGATTTGGCCAGATCTCGGTTTCTATCAGGAGGAGGGCGGCGAAGGTGGATGTGCCGATAAAGCGCCTGAGAGAGTAAGGGAGGTCAAAGGGCAGGGAGAAGACGTCTAACGATCCCGCGAACTTCTTCCGCAGCAGGTCCCTCGCATAATAGGTGTTTGTCGTCACGATGAACGCATTATCTATTCTCGGCCGCGCATAATTGATGAACGTCTCCGCGATGACCGCCTCTCCCACCGAAGCGGCATGTATCCATATGGCATCCTTCAGGCTGCCGCGGCCGGGGGCCGGGAGCAGACGCTCGTGGAAGGTTTTCCTGATCTTCTTATTCGTGAGGGAGAAGAGGAAGAAGAAGGGGAGAGAGGCATGGATGAGCAGGTTGTATATCAGTCGCCACATGCCATGCGGTCCGCTGTTTCCGTGAGCGATACGAGTATGCCTTCTATCTCCTGCCGCTTCGCCTCCAGGTCGTTGCCCCTCAAATCGGGGGGCACGTAAATGGGGTCGCCCCACAGGAAAAAGACCCTGGAGAAAGGGTAGGGCAGGAGAAAACGATCCCACGAGTCAAAAAGTTTTTTTTTACTGGCGCCGTAAGTGACGGGCACGATGGGCCTCCGGGAAAGCCTGGCGAGCTCCACTATCCCCTGTTTCATCCTATATCGCGGTCCTTTCGGCCCGTCGGGCGTGATGGCTATGTCCGTGCCTTTCTTTAGCTCCGCGAGCATCTCCCTTACCGAGGAGACCGACTTCTTTCCGAAGGAACCCCTGACCGTCCCGAGGCCGAAGTATCGTATCACCCTGGCGATGAACTCACCGTCCCCGTGGCGCGAGATGAGCACTTTCGCCCCGTTCCCTTCACGCGCAAAAGGCATGGCGAGCAGTCTCCCGTGCCAGAAGCAGGCGATCATGTTCTCCCCCTGCTGCGATAACCGGTCGACCGGCCCCCTGTTCACCTGTGTTATCGTGAGGGTGGCGCGCAAAATGACGAGAAAAAAATAGGCGACCGGGGGCAGCAGATGGAGCAGCAGGGCATACTTGAGACCTTTAAGCATTCTTCAGTCTCTTGTTGATCCGGACTACCTTTTTCTGGGGCTCGTCCCTGAACTGCAGCTCGTAGAGGTTCTTGTAGCGGCCCTCCACGCCGATCAGCTCATGATGCATCCCCTCCTGGACGATGCCGCCGTCATCGAGCACTATTATCCTGTCGGCGTTCATTATCGTCGAAAGCCTGTGGGCGATGATGATAGTCGTCCTGCCCTTCATCAGGTTCTCGAGCGCCCTCTGCACCTCTACCTCGGACGCGCTGTCGAGGGAGCTTGTGGCTTCATCCAGGATGAGGATCGGCGCATCTCTGTAGAGCGCCCTTGCGATGGCGATCCTCTGCTTTTGTCCACCCGACAGCCTGACGCCTCGTTCCCCCGCGACCGTGTCGAGCTTCTTGGGCAGCTTCGCAATGAACTCATGGGCATAGGCGGAATGAACGGCCGCCTCGACTTTCCGCATGTCCTGGGGCTTGCCATGGGTAATGTTATCGAGGATGGTGTCGTTGAAGAGGAAGACATCCTGCGTTACCAGGGCGATGTTCTCGCGGAGCGATGTCGTGGTCACGTCCCTTATATCGATCCCGTCGAGCATGATGGATCCGTCGGTCACGTCGTAGAACCTGAGGATCAGGTTGACCAGCGTGGTCTTTCCCACCCCGCTTTCGCCCACCAGCGCCACGGTCTCGTTTCTTGCTATGCGGAGGTTTATATGCTTCAGGACCATTTTGTCTTCATACTTGAACGATACGTCGACGAAATCGATCATCCCCTGCACAAGCGGAATGCCGGTCGCTCCGGGCTTATCGCTCACCTCGGGCACGCGGTCGACTACTTCGAACACCCTCTGCGCTGCCGCGAGCCCCTGCTGGATGTTGTGGTTTTCCTTGTTGAGACGCTTGATCGGCTCATAGAGTAGAAGAAGAGCGGTGGTAAAAGAGAAGAAATTGCCCGGCGTCGACTTTCCGGAAATAACGGCGCCGCCGCCGTACCAGATGATGAAGGCCACCGCGATGCCGCCCAGCACCTCCATGACGGGCGAAGAAAGGGCCTTCACCTTATAGCGTTTCACCACGATCCGGAAAAGGTTCTCGTTTTCGTCATTGAACCTCTTGTCCTCGTAGGACTCCATGGTAAAAGCCTTCACTATCCTCTGCGCGGTGATCGTCTCGTGGAGAAAGCTCGTCAGCTTCGCCATCGCCCTCTGGTTCTGCACGCTGATCTTCCTGAGCCTTCTTCCGAAGGCGACGATGGGGTACGTGGCAAAGGGAAGGACGATGAAGGCGATGATCGCGAGCTTCCAGTCACGGTAGAATACCACGAAGACAAGGCCGATTATGGTGAATGCGTCCTTCAGGATCGCGGTGAAAGAGTCGGCGACAGCGCCCTGGACCAGGCTGATATCGTTGGTGATGCGGGAGATAATGAGGCCCGTGGGCGTCTTATCGAAAAAGGCAAGCGGCTGGAGCTGGAGGCGCTTGAACACGAGGTTCCTGATGTCGGTGATGATCTTTTGCCCCACAAAGCCCATGAGATACGCCTGGAGGTAATCGAAGAGGCCCCTCGCCAGATAGAGGAGCATGACGCCGAAAGGGATGAGGAAAAGGAGCCTGGCGTTCTTTTCAAAGAAGATCTTGTCCATCACGGGCTGGACAAGATAGGCCGTGAGGCCGTTTGTCGCGGCGACCATGGACATGAAGGCCATGGCGAAGGCGAGCTTCACCCAGTAAGGCCGGAGAAATCTAAGGAGTCTCAGGTAGAGGGCCATGTCCTCGCTCTAAAAGCCGGAGAATTTCTGCGCATGCAATGCGATACGGATCGTGGTCGGGTGTGGCAAGTCTTTTCCGCACCTCTTCCATCCCTTTCTGTATAGCAGACTTATCAGTATTTACCATAGAAACCACCGTGTTGGCAATACGCTCGGCGTCCAGCGACTGGACGAACTCGGGGAAGATCTCGCGGCCCGCGATGATATTGGGCAGGCTTATATGGCTCACCCGGACTACCATCCGTGCGACCAGGTAGGACAGGCTGGAGATCTTGTAGAGGACAACGGAAGGGACGCCGAGGATAGCGGCCTCCAGGGTGGCGCTGCCGGACGCGATCACGGCGGCGTCGGAAATGGCCAGACAATCATAGGGCAGACCCTTTATGGGGATCACGCCGTCCAATTGCCCGATGAAGGGGGCGAAGAACGCCTCATCCATGGTGTCGGCAACGGGAAGGAGCACGGTCAGCCGGCCCAGCTTCCCCTGCAGACGGCGGACTATGTCCGTGAGGACGGGGAGGTGTTTTTTCGCCTCGTTCTGCCGGCTCCCCGGCATTATGGTAATGACGGGCGTGCCCTGCGGGATGGCGAACATGGAACGGAACGCCTCCGTGGCGTAGCGGGGTTTTACGGTGTGCAGGAAAGGGTGGCCTATATACCTCGCAGGCACGTGGTGTGCCCGGTAGAGCGCCTCCTCGAAAGGGAGGATGCAGAGCACCAGGTCGATCCACGACTTTATCTGCTTCATGCGGCTCTTCCTCCACGCCCATATCTGAGGGGGGATAAAATAGACCGTGGGGACGCCGAGGCGTTTTGCCGCCCTTGCGATCCTTAAATTGAAGCCGGGGAAATCGACGAGTATCAGAAGGTCGGGTTTGGTTTCACGGAGGTGGCGCGTGAGACTGAAGTAGGCGCTCCAGATATGGCGTGCCTTGAAAAAGACTTCGCTCAGGCCGGTAAGGGAGATGTCCCGGTAATCGTGGACGAGCTTGACGCCCGCGTCCGAGAGCCTCGTGCTGCCCATGCCGCTGAATTCCATCTCGAGCTCGTCCGTGATGGCCCGGACCAGATGGACGGCGTGCAGCTCGCCCGACAGCTCGCCCGTGACAATCACCGCCTTCCTGCTCAAGCGCTTCCGCTCGTCTCTTCTGTGGCGAGACGCCGGGCGATCGTCTCTTCTATGGTGTGCGCCAGGACGAGGGCAGCCAACCCGTCTTCGCCGTTGACGAGGACGTCCGTCCCGTGCCTTACCGCCCTGACGAATGCCTTCAGCTCATCGTATACGGGGTCCGGACGAACGGCCTGGTAGGTGTGAAGCCTCATCCTGCCCTTTGCGTCCTTTTTTGCTGAAAACATTTCTCCCGCGGCGAGGTCGAGGGAGAAATACCTGCCTTTCTCGAACACCGTGAATATCCTCTCCCTCGTGCGGGATACCCTGCTTGCCGTAAGGGTTGCTATGCAGCCGCCGGCAAATTCGATGCGCGCATGGGCCACGTCGGTCTTTTCGGTGAGAACGGGTGTGCCCCGGGCGTCTACGCGGGTGATATCGCTTTTAACGAGGGAGAGGACGAGGTTGATATCGTGGATCATGAGGTCATGGATCACGTCGATATCGGTCGATCTTCCGGTAAAGGGACCGATCCGGCGGGCTTCTATAAAGAGCGGGTGGCGGATCGTTGTTTGCGCCTTGAGAAAGGGCGGGCTGAAGCGTTCGAGATGTCCCACCTGCAGGACAAGGCCCCTTTTTTTTGCGAGGTCTATCAGTTTCCGCGCCTCGGCCGGATGGGCAGCAATGGGCTTTTCGATGAATACGTGGATGCCGTTCTCGAGCAAATGCCGGGCAACGGGGTAGTGGGTCTCCGTCGGCGACGCGATGACCGCCGCCTGGAGCCCGTCGGCGAGGGCCTGCGTGTAGTGCGTGGCGCCGACCGTCCCGTGGGCGCGGGCCGTCTCGCTCGCCTGACGCGGGTCCGTGTCTATGACGCAGGTGAGGGTCACGTCCTTCATCGCCGCAAGCTTTTGCGCATGGATCCTTCCCATGTGGCCTGCGCCGATGAGGCAGAGTCTCACCGGCATATACCCCTCTCGGACGCGCGGATAAAGGTGACAAGCTCTCTCACGTGCTCGCCGTCCAGTTCCTCCTCGATCTTCTCCAGGGATGCCTGGAGGGAGAGGGATGACCTGAAGAGGATCCGGTACGCCTTCTTGAGAGTCGCGATCTCTTCCTTGGAAAAGCCGCGCCTTTCGAGTCCCACCACGTTGAGGCCGTAAAGGGTGGCCCTGTTGCCCGCGGCCATGACAAAAGGAGGAACATCCTTGGGAACTCCCGTAAGGCCGCTGACGAAGGCGTACTTCCCCACTTTGCAGAACTGATGGACGGCGCAAAGGCCGGAGAGGATCACAAAAT
The DNA here is from genome assembly GCA_963729685.1 of uncultured delta proteobacterium. Classification (GTDB taxonomy): domain Bacteria; phylum Desulfobacterota; class Syntrophorhabdia; order Syntrophorhabdales; family WCHB1-27; genus BOG-1155. Next base: position 202,178 of record CAVSOX010000007.1, read on the forward strand.
CGTCCACATGGGCGTGGCCGGCGAGGGTCGCGCAATTGGCCATGATGACGTTGCTGCCCACCACGCAGTCATGGGCGATATGGCTGTACGCCATAATGAAGTTGTTGTCTCCGACGCGCGTGGTCCCGCTCGATTTTGTGCCCCTGTTTATTGTCACGTATTCCCTGATCACGTTATTGTCACCTACGAGGCAGGTCGTCTCATCCCCGTGGTACGTGATATCCTGGGGTGGGCCTCCAAGCGAAACGAAAGGGTGGATAGTGCAGGAGCTTCCGATGGTGGTGTGGCCGTCTATGGTGACATGGCTCACAAGCCTGGTGTCTGCGCCGATCGTCACGTTTCCGCCGATAACGCAGTAAGGTCCTATGGCCGCGCCGTCCGCTATTTCGGCCCCCCTTTCGATAATGGCCGTCGGGTGTATCATATGTTCTCCTCAATCTCCTGAAGCGTTGCCATAAGCTGCGCTTCCGCCACCTTCTTGCCGTCGACAAACGCCTTTGCGTCGAAGACCCATATCTCTCTTCTGTGCTTGACGACTTCGAGGACCAGCTTCAACTGGTCGCCCGGCGTCACGGGCCGCCGGAACCTGGCCTTGTCGATGCCGATAAACCGTACATCCCCCTTTAGATGGGGAAGCGACTTAAAGGCAAGGATCCCCCCTGTCTGCGCAAGGGCCTCGACAATCAACACGGCCGGCATTATCGGCTTTCCCGGGAAATGACCGGGGAAGAAAGGTTCGTTGAATGTGACGTTTTTTATCCCTACTATCCTCTTCTCCGGCTCGAATTCGATAATCCGGTCGACGAGGAGAAAAGGGAAATCGTGCGGCAGCATCGCGAGGATCTCGTGAATCTCGATCATGCTTCTATCCCCTGTGCAGAGTCTTTTCGATTTTGCCGATCCGCTCAAAGAGCTCCGGCAGTTTTTTCAGATAGCCCTGGAGTCTGAGCCAGTCACGGTGAGGCATATGGGGTGTGCCGGAGATAACCGCATGCTCCTTGACGTCCTTCGTAATCCCCGTGCCTCCCGCGGCCCTGACGTTGTCACCGATGGCGACATGGTCCCTTACCCCCGCTTTGCCGCCCAGGATGACGTTTTTCCCCACGGTCACGCTCCCTGCTATGCCCACCTGGGAGACGATGATCGAATGCTCGCCGATAGCGACATTATGACCGATCTGGACAAGGTTGTCTATCTTGGTCCCCTGCCTGACGACCGTTCTGTGCATCGATGCCCGGTCGATGCACGTATTCGCCCCTATTTCGACGTCATCCCCGATCTCGAGCACGCCAAGTTGGGGTATCTTCCTATGCCTTTGGCCGTCCCATACGTAGGCGAATCCGTCCGCCCCGAGCACCGCTCCCGCATGGATGATGACCCTTTTCCCGATTATTGTTCCGGCATAGATGGACACATTCGGATAGATCACCGTATCGTCGCCGATCCTCACATCCCGCCCGATAAAGCAGAAGGGGTGGACCACGACGTTCTTCCCGATCACGGCCCCCGCCTCCACGTAGACATAAGGGAAAATCGCGGCTTCCGGGGAGACCGCGGCGCCGGCCGAGACGCAGGATGAGCCGCTCACGCCTGCCGGAAAACCCCGGGGCGCCTCGAAAAGTCCGGCGACCTCCACGTACGCAAGGGCGGGGTTCTCGACAATGACGTAGTTTCTGCCCGCGAGGAGCGTCCTGTCCGCGTCCGGTCCGGCAATAACCGCGGCTGCGCGGGAGGCGGGCAGGTATTTTTCGAAGCCCCGGTTAAGGAGGAATGCGAGATGGCCCTCCCGCGCCTCTTTGACGCCGGCGATGCCTTCTATGTCGACTTCGCCGTCACCTTCGACGCTGCCCCCGATGGTGGATGCGATCTCTTTTAGTTTCATCACTTCTTCGGCGCAGCAGCAGGCTTCCGTTTCGACGACTCGTTATACGCGGCGATCACTTTATCGGTAATATCCACCGATGGCGACGCGAAGAGGATGCCCCCCTGGGTCTTCTCAAGAATAACCGTATACTTTTCGTTTTCGCCCAATGTCTTTATCAGCTCTTCAAGGTCTTTCAGGATTTTTTGCGTAAACTCCTGGTCCCTTTGCTGCAGCTCGGTCTGGTAGTCGGTCGATATCCTCTGATAATCCTTCAGACGGGCCTGGTATTGCTTTTCCTTGTCGGCGCGCGCCTCCGGCGTAATCAGCGCGGCTTGTTTCTCCAGGGAGTCCTTCATTTTTTGCAGCTCATCCTGTTTCTGGGTCAGCTCTTTCTTCCGTTTCTCCAACTCGTCGGCTAACGATTTCCTCGCCTCTTTCCCTTTCTCCGACTCGATCATTACCTTCTGCAGGTCGATGTAGGCGAACTTGACCGAAGGCGATTGAGCCCTTGCGAACAAGGGCACGAGGATCATCATCAGCAACGCCGCGAAAACCGCACATCTCTTCATAACTCCTCCTGTTAAAATGGCCTCCCCATCGAAAAATCGAAGACGTTCGAGCTCTCGCCCGGCTTCTTGTTAAGGTTAAGGCCGAGCACCACGGTAATGGGACCCATGGGCGAAAACCACCGCATACCGAGTCCTGCCGCCGGCCTTAAGGATTCAGAGAACCCCCCCGTGCTGTTGAACCCTTTGCCGTAATCGAAGAACAGGAAGCCTTTCAGCCCTGCCGGCTTGTACACATTGAAAATCCATTCCGTGTTGAAGATGAGCTCGTTAGTCGCCCCGATCACGTCGCCCGTCGTGGGGTCGAGAGGGCCTGCCATACCATATTTGAACCCTCTCATTGTATGGATGCCGCCGACGAAAAACCGCTCGAATACCGGGACGGTCGTCCCCCCGTAAGGCGTGATATTTCCCGCGGTGCCCTTCAGAAAGAATGTAGTATCCCCGTAGAAGGGGATATATTTCCCATAGGAAACAAGCGATTTGACGAACTTGTTCTCTCCGCCGAAGACACTGCCCGCGACTTCAACCATGGCGGTTGCGATCGATCCCTTGCTCGGGTTGAGGACATCGTCGATCGTGTTCCTCACCAGGGAGGCGGAGACAGCGCTCGTGATGCTCGTCCCGATCTGGTCCTTGATGAAATTGCCGGCATCGTACTCGATGTTGTAGACCGTGATCCTCTGGAGCCTGTACCCGAGAGCCGCCCGTATGAACTCGGTGAGGGGGCGGGAGACCGTGACGCCGCCGCCCGATCCCTTGTAATCATACGTGCTGAAAATGCTTTGCGTGTTGAAAATGTTATACGTGGTGGTGAAGTTCTTATCAAACGTGTAGGGCTGTATAAAGGTCAGGTTGTAAATCTTTATGATGGAACTTATAGACGAGGTCAGGTAGGCCCCCATCCCCGTCCCGAATATGTTCGATTGACTGATCCCGCCCGTCAGAATGATTTTTTCATAGGTGCTGTAACCCACGCCCATGGAAACGGCGCCTGTCGGTTTTTCGTCGACGATCACGTCGAGGTTTATCTTGTCCGGCTCGTCCGTCTTGATTGTTTTCAACTCTTCCGACTTGAAGAACGTGGTATTCCTGAGCCTTCTCTTGGACAGTTTCATTTTTTTCGAAGAATAGAGGTCGCCTTCGGAAAATCTCAGCTCCCGCCTGATGACCTTGTCTCTCGTCTTTATATTACCCACGATATTGATGCGGTTGAAGTAGACCTCCGATCCCTTCGCGATATCGAAGGTCACGCGCACCGTCTTGTCCTCGTCGTTGACGGTCGTAAGAGGGGCAACGTCAACAAAGGCATATCCTTTGTCCTGATAGAGGTCGGTGAGCGTTGCCACGTCTTCATGGAAAAAGGAGCTCTTGAAGGTATTGCCGGGTTTGCTTTTCAGGGTCTTTCGGACCACCTGCTCGTCGAAAATGACGTCGCCCTTGAATTCGATCTGGCTGATCTTGTGCGGTTCTCCTTCCAGTATGTCGAAGGCGATGGTGATTGTTTTTCCATCGGCGGAAATCCGCACCTCGGGTGTACCCGTCTTGACCTTCACATAGCCGTAGTCGTGGTAAAGGGCCTCGATGTTCCTCCTGTCCTCGTCAAGCGCCTCCTCGTCCAGCACGCCTGAGCCGGTAAACCAGGAGAACCAGCCCTTTTCCCTGGTCCTCATCGCGTGTTTGATCACGCTTGCCTTGAGGTGTTTGTTGCCGGTAAAAGTAACTTTCCGCACGAACGCCCTCTGGGGCTCCTCTATGACAAATCTCAGCTCGGCCTTGTAACCCTCTTTGGTATCAATTTCGTAGCTTACCTTTGCCGCATAATAGCCCTTGCCGGCGTAGAGTTTCTTTATCTCCTCGACGCTCTCCTTCACCTTCTCGATGTTGAGGACGCTCCCCGACTTTATTTTGAGCTTGTCCCGTATGTCGGCAATCTTTACCTTTTTGTTCCCCGCGATATAAATCGCGCTCACGGGGGGCCTCTCGACCACGATAAAGGTGACCACTTTGCCTTTGTCCGTATCTTTCACGTCGATCATTACGTCGCTGAAAAACCCGGTTTTGTAAATGTTCTTGAGGTCATCCCCGACCTTTGCAGGATCGTAGCGATCGCCCTCTTTGGTCTTTGCGGCGTTGTAGACGACACCTCTATCGATCCTCTCGTTGCCGATGACCTCGACCTTTGCGACCCTGTTATCTTCCGCAGCGTAGAGAAGAGTGCAGGAGAAGCAGCAAAAAATAAGAAGAAAAGCCAATTTTCTCATTCAGATAGGAAAATTAACAGATTAACGGGAAATTGTAAAGGTAAAAAGGAAGCGGTCCATCGCGGTCGCGACAGATTCGGCACGGGACAGTGTCATACGAAGGCGCCGGGATTTTGCGTTTTCAGGGGACGGGACGGGTCGCGAAGAGCACGACGGAGCGGGCGGTGTCCATTCCAAGCCTTGCGAGCACGGTGAACCTCCCCGTAGAAAGCAGCTCTTCTTCGGTCTTTCCGTTTTTGTCTCTTATCACCACAAAGGCGGTGTGCGTCTTTCCGATGGCTTCCTCCAGGCCGGGCAGGGTCTCTATTTCCGTCAAGAACCGTCCGGTGTAGAAGGGCACCGCCCCTCTCAGGGTTTCATCGGGCTGGTACCCGTAAAGAGGGGCCGAGGCGGGGACCGAGGCGGTGACCGCGGCGCAGAACGGCACGAAGCTCTTGTAGCGGTCGAGGATGGGCATTGCCGCCACCAGACAGAGGAGGAGGAGTGAATAGATCGAAGCGCCCGAATATGCCCAAAATCGCCGCATATCTTTTGGCCGGCTCTTCAACGCCATGAGCGAGAGGGCCAGGGCGGCCAGACTCAAGAGCACCGTCCAGGTCGTCTCAGCCAGAGGCACGCCGAACCCGTATTTCCCGGAGGCGTAGAAAAAGAGAGGCATGACGGCAAGACTGACCATAAGGATAATGTAGCCGAAGGCGCGGATGAAGAAGTCTTCGAGCTTGCTCAACCCGGCCCGCAGTGAGGCGGTCTCCATGTACCAGGCCGTCAGCAGCGAGATAGGGGCAAAAATGGGCATGAGGTAGAGGACCCGCTTCGTCGATGCGGCGCTCAAGAGCAGAAAGCCGGCAATAAACCAGCATTGCGCAAAGAGAAGGCCCTTTTTCTGCCGGTCCGGGAGCGGCTCACGTGTGCGAAAACTCCGGATGAAGACGGGTACGAGTAGAGGGCTCCACGGCAGGAAGGCCCCGGGAAACTGCGTGAGGTAGTAGTAGAAGGGCTGAGAGTGACCCGTAGAGCCGCCCGCAAAACGCTCCAGATGGTTATGGACGAGGAAGACCGTCAGGTACTGGCCGCCCCCCTGATGGTACAGGGAGAGGAACCACGGACACGTCATGGCAAGAAAAATGGCAATCCCCAGCCACAGATGCATTTCGAGGATCTCCCTGATATTTCTCTCGAAGATCAGGAAAGCCAGAACCGCGAGACCGGGAATGGCGACCCCTATAAAGCCTTTTGCGTAAAAGGCGAGGGTGCACGAGATATAACACAGGACATACAAGAGAAACTTTCTGCCCTTGTTGGGAGAGAGATAGGCCGCGAAGAAGAACGTGAGGCCGCAGACGATGAAACAGGCCAGGGCGCTGTCCACGATCACCCAATGGGCCACGCGAAGATATTCGCCGCAGGCGGCCATGACCCCGGCCGCGATAAACCCGGCTCTCGGCCCCGAGAGCATGCTGCCGAGGAAGAAGAGGGCAAGGACGCCGCCGAAAGCGAATACGGCCGAAGGGACCCTGACGACCTTATCCGAAGAAGTCCCGAGTGCCCTACAGACCGCCCCTATCGCCGCGTAGTAAAGGGGCGGTTCTTCGAGGAAGGGTTTTTGATCGAGCGTCGGGACGGCCCAATGGCTGTTCATTGCCATTTCTCTGCCGATCTCCGCGACCCGGGGCTCGTCCGGGGTCCAGAGACCGTGGTTGGTGAGGCCCAGGGAAAAAAGGGGTATCACCGCGATGAGGAGCAGGATGAAATAGAGGCGAAATTGCTTTGTCTTGTCGTCCATGGTGCGAAAGACCCCTTCATGATATAGTAGTAGTTGAGTATATTACCACAAAGCATCGCGGCAGATCACCCCCGGGTCGGCAAGGCAGGGCCCCTTGAATATGCCGGGCGCGGGGTTTACAATGGTGTTCCCGCTGCCGAATGTGCACACGAACGGAGGTCGACACAATGAGATACGGAAGAACGGCAGCCACGATAATTCTCCTCGGTGCTCTTGCGGGCCTGTCGGTCCCTTTCGTCGCCCTGTCGGCCGGGCTTTCATCGACCGCTCAATCGGAGGTTGCCCACCTCCTCACCTATATAGAACAGTCAGGCTGCCGGTTCTGCAGGAACGGTACGTGGTACCGGGATACCAAACTTGCCCGGGACCACGTGGAGCTGAAGTACCGTTATTTTACCGGGAAAGGACAGGTGAACTCGACCGAGGATTTCATCGAATGGGCGGCCACGAAAAGCGAGCTGAGCGGCAAGCCGTACATGGTCAAGAGCGGTGAAGGTCCCGCGGTGCCTTTAGCACAATGGCTCTCCGAGGAGCTGGAACGCTACCGTAAGGGGACGTCCACGCCTCATAACGAGTAAACGTTTTTCCTCCCGTCGATGTCTTAGAGGACGACGAACTTCCTGATATACTCGGCAATCTCCTCGGGATCGTCCATGACTATGAATATATTCAGGTCTTCTTTGGCGATCATGTCCCGCTTGAGCATATGGTCCCGCATGAAGGCGATCATCTCGCCCCAGTAGTCGGCGCCCATAAGGATAACGGGGAAAGGTCGTATCTTCTTTGTCTGGATCAGCGTGATCGCCTCGAAAAGCTCATCGAGGGTGCCGAAACCGCCGGGCAGGACCACATAGGCGATGGCATATTTGACGAACATCACCTTCCTCACGAAGAAGTACCTGAAGCTTAAGGGAAGGTTGATGTAGGGGTTCGGCTTCTGCTCGAAGGGCAGCTCGATGTTGATGCCCGCTGATTTTACGCCTGCCGCCATAGCGCCCTTGTTGACGGCCTCCATGACGCCCGGCCCCCCTCCGGTGATGAGATTGAATCGGTTTTTCCCCAGGGTCAGGGCCAGCTCGTACGCCTTTGTGTACAGGTCATCCCCCTCTTTCACCCGTGCGCTGCCGAACACCGTGACAGCGGGCTGGATCTCGGAGAGCTTTTCGAAGCCTTCGACGAACTCCGCCATGATGTGGAAGAGACGCCATGAATCGCGGAGCGTCCAGTCGTCGATGATGAATTGTTTTTCCATATCCCCTCTTTTTGCCTTGAGATTTTGCCGCCTCACATATAATATTTAGGACTTAGCCGGGAAGTCAAAGAAAACTTTCGCGCCCCACGGACAATCGCAATTCGAGCGCACGCGAGGTTGAGCGGGGACGACCCGCAAGCGGGTACCCCGACGGGCCAGGGATAACATGCTCGGGCTCGTTTAAGCCGGGTACCCGCGACCGACCAACAGGTTTTGAGAGCGATGCTTGGATCCGCGGGTGGCGCGAGGGGGTGCTGAACCCCGATAATAGTCGGACGGGACAAAAGCGAAAAGGCGGAAATGAGATGAACAGGGACATATTCAGGGAATATGATATCAGGGGAGTCGTCGGGGTCGATCTCACCGACGACCTGGCGCGCGAGATTGGGCGGGCTTTTGCCACGTATATGCGGGAGAGGGGCAAGGCAAAGGCGTCTGTGGGGAGGGACTGCCGGCTCAGCTCCGACCGGTTCGGGGCCCTTGTCATGGAGGGTATGGCGCAAGGGGGGCTGTCCGTCGTGGACCTCGGCGTCGTGCCCACGCCTTTGTTTTACTTTTCTCTCTTCACCCTGGATGTGGAGGGCGGCATCATGGTGACCGGGAGCCACAACCCGCCCGATTACAACGGCTTCAAGGTGGCCTGCGGCAAAACCACGCTCTACGGGCCCGAGGTGCAGGAGATTGCCGACATCGTGGAGGGACGCCGCTTCATCGCAGGTAAGGGATCCGTCACCGCGTATCGGCTCATCAAGGAAGATTACTACGCGTTCCTAAGGAAGAATATCAGTATTTGCCGGGGGTTGAAGGTTGTCGTGGACGCGGGCAACGGGACGGGCGGGGTTGTGGCGGTCCCGATCATGGAGGAGATGGGCATGGAGGTCACCCCTCTTTTCTGCGAGATGGACGGCCGGTTTCCCCACCACTTCCCCGACCCCACCATCGAGGCGAATCTGGAGGAGCTGAGAGCGGCGGTGCTCGCAGCGCAGGCCGATATGGGCGTCGCATATGACGGGGATGCCGACAGGATCGGCGTCGTGGACAACGAAGGGAAGGTGATCTGGGGCGACTACCTTATGATCATATTTGCGCGGGAGATCGTTGCGCAACACCCGGGGGCCTCTTTCGTTTCCGAGGTGAAGTGCTCGAAGCACCTCTTTGCCGACATAGCCGGACGCGGCGGGCGGCCGATCATGTGGAAGGCGGGTCATTCGCTGATCAAGCAGAAAATGAAGGAGACGGGCGCCCTCTTCGGTGGGGAGATGAGCGGTCACATGTTTTTTGCCGACAGGTTTTTCGGCTTCGACGACGCCATCTATGCCTCCCTCAGGCTGCTCGAGATCCTTGCGGCGGACGGCAGGAGACTTTCCGAGTTTCTGAACGATCTGCCCCCAACCTGGTCGACCCCTGAAATCCGGATCGACTGCCCCGAACGGATAAAATTTGATGTGGTGAGAAAGATTACCGATTACTACCGGCAGAGGTTCGATATCGTGGATACCGACGGTGTCCGGATCATCCTGCCTGATGGGTGGGGGCTCGTCCGGGCGTCGAACACGCAGCCCATACTCGTGCTCCGGTTCGAGGCGGACAGCGCGGAGGCGCGGGAGCGGATCGAGGCGATGGTGAGGGCGGACGTGACCCGGGTCATCGAATCCCTTCGTTAGTCCGGTCGGTCAGCCGAAAGAAGAAGGGAAAGAAGACAAGAGAAAGAAAGAAGAAAGCGGGTGCGGACAGGAGCGCCGCGGCGAAATTCTCTGATTAATTGCTCCCGATCATGTATAATAATGAACAAAAGTTTCTGGAGTGTTCATGCTTGTCTTGCCGAAAAATATCACCCGCCCTGCGCGATACCTGGGTATCGAGCCGGGAAGGGTGATGAAGGACGTGGGGCCGGGCGACGTGCGGTTCGCCCTGTGCTATCCCGATATCTACGAGATAGGCATGTCCTATCTCGGTTTTTTTCTCCTCTACGAGCTGCTCAACAGCATCGACGGGGTCTGGTGCGAGCGCTGCTTCGCGCCCTGGCTCGACATGGATGAGTATCTGAGGAGTCGGGATATCCCTCTCTTTACCCTCGAATCGCACACTCCGCTCGGGCAGATGGACGCGGTGGGCTTCTCCCTCGGCTATGAGCTGAACGTGACCAACGTGCTCAATATGCTCTCCCTGAGCCGGATCCCGATGAGGGCAGATGAGAGGGAAGAGGGGCCGCTCGTCATCGGGGGCGGGCCGCTCATGCTCAACCCGACCCCGTTCGAGCGCTTCTTCGACCTTATCGTGGTAGGAGAGGCGGAAGGGGTGCTTCCGGAGATCGCGAGCCGGCTCAAGGCGCTCAAGGGTCAGCCGAGGGCGCGGATCGTGAGTGAGATCGCCTCACTTGCCGGCGTCTACGCGCCTGCCGAAAAGAAGCCCGTGAAGAGGCTCTACATCGCGGACCTGAACGAGTCCCCCCATCCCGTGAGCCCGCCGATCCCCATTGTGGGGGCGGTCCACAACCGGCTCAACATAGAGATATCGAGGGGCTGCGGGAACGGGTGCCGTTTCTGCGTCGCGGGTTACGGGTACAGGCCGTACAGGGAGAGAGACCCCTTAAGGGTTGTGGAGATCATAGACCGGGCGGTGCGGCAAACGGGCTTCGAGGAGATCACCCTGCTCTCCCTGAGCGCGGGGGATTATAGCTGCCTTCCCTCCCTCATCGATTACGTGAGGCGCAGCCACCCCAACCTTTCCATCTCCCTGCCCTCGCTCAAGATAGGGAGCATCTCGGAAGAGGAGATCAACCTCCTTGGCGGCGGCGCCAGGGGCGGTTTCACCTTTGCCCTCGAGACCTCGACGGTGGAGCTCCGGGACAGGTTGAACAAGGACATAGAGATCGACCTGCTCCTCCGCCGCCTTCCCCTCCTGAAGAAGCTCGGATGGAGGAAGGTCAAGCTCTATTTCATGATCGGCTTCCCCTGGGAGCGGGAGGAGGACCTCTGGGCGATCCGGGAGCTGATCGCACCCTTTGCGAGACACGGGATCGAAGTCAACCTCTCCGTCTCCCCCTTTATCCCGAAGCCCCATACGCCTTTCCAGTGGCTTCCCATGGAAGAGGAGGGGCGGCTGCGCGAAAAAGCGTCCCTCGTGAAAAGGGCGGCTACGCGCAGAGGCGTGAAGATAAAGGTGCGGGATATCAAGACCAGCATGATAGAGGCGTTGATTTCACGCGGCGACGCACGCCTTGCCCCCCTCTTCGAAGCCCTGGCCGGCCGTCGGGTGAAGCTGGAGGCCTGGAGTGAATGCTTCGACCCGGGGCTCTATGAGGAGTGGCTCAGCCGGCGGGACGGGCTCGCGGCAAGCCTCCTCGGGCGGCGGGAGACGTCGAACGCTCTGCCGTGGGATTTTGTCTCCACGGGGGTAGAGCATGCTTTTCTCCTGTCGGAGCTCGAGAAGGCGCAACGCGCGGAGAAGACGGGGAACTGTTACGAATCGTGCGCGGGATGCGGCATGTCGTGCGGGCCTTGCGCGAAAAGGGCGCCCAGGATCGGAGAAAGCGCCGCCTTCCAGCCCCTGCAAGGGCCGGAGGCCGGGGCCCCATGCGGCGCAACCCAGGTTGACGCTGCCCCTTATACCACCATCACCATACGGTACGCCAAGGCCGGGCAGGCCCGTTATATGGGCCATCTCGACACCGTGGACATTCTTCTCAGGGCCGTCAGATCGGCCGGTATTTCCCTGAAGATGCACGGGAAGTACCATCCCAAGCCCCGCATCTCCCTCTCTGCCGCGCTCCCGGTCGGCATCGAAAGCGCCTGCGAGATGATGGAAGTGGAGGCGCAAGGGACGGAACCGGTCGACGCCGCCCTGATCAGCCGTATCAACGCGCACCTGCCCGGAGGCATGCGGGTCCTCGGCGTTGCCGTCGGTCCCATGGAGGTGGGGAACGGCCATTTCAGCTATCTCCTCGTGGGGGAGAAGGGCCTCGAAGGAGAGGTGACAAAGATAAAGGACGGGGGAGGGAAGGCGTTTTATGTCACGCCGGGGCCCCACATAAAAGAACTGTGGCTCTCGGGAACGTTCTCGAGGATCGTGAAGGTAGGGAAGAGGAGAATCGATGCCATCCGAGCTGATCATCAACGCAACCTTCAGTGAGACAAGGATTGCCTTCATGGAGAACGGCATCCTCACTGAATTCTTTATTGAGAGGAAGAAGGACAGGAGCATCGTCGGCAATATCTACAAGGGCAAGGTGGTCAGGATATTGCCCGGGATGGATGCGGCTTTTGTCGACATCGGCCTCGAGAAGTCGGCGTTCCTCTACGTCGCCGATATCGTGGTCGATGCGATGATGTATGAGGAGTTCGAGGAGGTAGGCACGGCGGTAGAGGCAAGCGAGCGCATAGAAGGCGTGCTCGAGGAAGGGCAGGAGATCATCGTCCAGGTGTCGAGAGAGCCTATCGGCCAGAAGGGCACCAGGGCGACCTCGCGCATCACCCTTCCGGGCAGGCTGCTCGTGCTGATGTCGGCGACCGAGCACGTCGGGGTGTCGCGACGAATAGAGGATGAAGAAGAGCGAAAAAGGCTCGCTTCCATACTCAAGAACATCTGCCCGAAAGGATTTGGCCTGATCGCCAGGACCGCGTGTGAAGGGAAGAAGGAAGACGAGCTTCTCGCGGACCTCGATTTCTTGCGGCGCATGTGGGAGAGCATCCAGGAGAAGGCGAGGAAGGTCAGGGCGCCCGCCATGCTCCACCAGGACCTCAGGCTCATATTCCGCGTTATCAGGGACCTCCACGCCCACGCCTTGAGGAAAATAGTCGTCGATGACCCCGCCCTCTACGAAAGGGTCGGGGAGTTCCTGAAGGAGTATCTCCCGGACGAGCAGTGCGAAGTCGAGCTTTTTGACGAGAAAGAGGACATATTCGAGTTCTACAGGGTCGAGGTGGAGATCTCCAAGCTGACCCAGAAGAAGATATGGCTGAAGTCGGGGGGTTATATTGTCCTTGACTACACGGAAGCCCTCAGCGTGATCGACGTCAATACCGGCAAGTACATAGGCAAGAAAGGGCTTGAAGATACCATCCTCAAGACCAATTTGGAGGCGGTCAAGGAGATCGCGTACCAGATACGCCTGCGGAACCTGGGCGGCATCATCATTGTCGATTTTATCGATATGGAGCGGAAGGACTCGAGAGGCTCCGTGTTTCAGGCGCTCCTCGACGCGCTGAAGCGGGACCGGATAAAGACCTTTGCCTATCCGATCAGCGAGCTGGGCCTTGTCCAGTTGACGAGGAAGAGGACGAGGGAAAACATCGTGACCATGCTGACCGAGGCTTGCCCCACCTGCGAGGGGTCGGGCTATATAAAATCGCGGTACACCATATGTTACGAAGTGTTGAGAATGCTCCGGGTGCTATGCAGAAAGGGAAGGGTGAAGCAGTTCGACGTCCACCTCTCCACCGAGGTGGCGCGCCTCCTCGTGGAGGAGGAGAAGACGTCTCTGGAATATCTCGAAAATAGCTTCGGCACGAAGATTAATATTATTGCTAATTCTGCCTTCATCATAGATACTTTTGAAGTGAAGGCCGTGCAGTAAGTGGAACGGATTGTCGTCTCACTCCTGCGGGCGTCGTGAGGCGTGTGGGCCATGATGGAGCAGCCGGTCCTGTCACCCGCCAAGGTGAACCTCTTCCTGAAAGTGACCTCGAAGAGGCCGGACGGATACCACAACCTGGTGAGTATCGTCGATATCATCTCCATCTACGACGTGATGCGCCTTCACGAGACGCGAGACGGAGAGGTCGTCGTGAGGGACGACCTGGGCCTGATGCCCCGGGGCGCCGCCAATACGGTCTACAAGGCTATCATGCTCCTCAAGGAGAAATACGGGATAGGGGCGGGCATGGTTGTCGACGTGGAGAAACATATCCCCATCGGCAGCGGGCTGGGCGGAGGCAGCGGGAACGCCGCCACGGTAATGAAGGAATTGGTGCGTCTCTGGGGTCTGCCGGATGATGCGTCCGAGCTTGCAACGATAGGGATTCGGATAGGCGCGGACGTTCCCCTCTTTTTGTACGGAAAACCGTGCGTGATGAGGGGGGTCGGAGAACGGATAAGCCCCATCGATCTGCCTCTTATATGGTATATCGTCATCTATCCGAACGCCGCGGTCAACACCAGGGACGTATACAACAGCCTGAAAATCGTGTTGACAAGAGACGAAAATGAAGTTAGATTTTCCGGGCAATTTTCGCGCGTACGTGATATTCTGGACATATTGGAGAACGACCTGGAAGAGGCCGCCTTTTTTCTATGTCCGCAAATTAGGACAATAAAGGAACGGCTGAGAAAGGCCGGCGCCCTCGGATCGCTCATGACCGGGAGCGGGTCTGCGGTTTTCGGCGTATTTGAGGATGAAACAGAGGCACGAAAAGCTTTAAAGAAGGTGGAGGGTCTAGGAAGTGTCTTCATAGCTCACAGCGTCTAGGAGGAGGCAGGTATGGAAATCACCGACGTGAAGATCTACCCGGTCAGCGAGAAGAAAGTGAAGGCATACGCTTCCGTCATTTTCGATGAATGCTTCATTATCAGAGATCTTAAGGTGATAGACGGAGACAGCAAGCTGTTTGTGGCTATGCCGAGCAAGAAGATGAAGGACGGCTCTTACAGAGACACCGTGCACCCTCTGAACAGCGAGACCAGGCAAAGAATAGAATCAAAAGTGCTCGATGCGTACGAGCGGGAACTCGCGAGGATCATCCTGTAAATAGTTGGGGTGTCGTCAAGCGGTAAGACACGGGTCTTTGGAGCCCGCATTCGGAGGTTCGAATCCTCCCACCCCAGATTTTTTTGAAAATTGCGCAGGCTTTTTCAGGAGGAAGGACAAGTGGACAAATTGAAGATATTCACCGGTACCGCGCATAGAGAGCTGACGGAAAGGATATGCGCGTACCACGGGGTCCGGATGGGAAAGGCGAGCGTGAGCAAGTTCGGCGACGGCGAGATCCAGGTGGAGATCGAGGAGTCGGTGAGGGGCATGGACGTGTTTTTGATCCAGCCCACGTGTCCCCCGGTAAACGAGAACCTCGTGGAGCTGCTCGTCATGCTCGATGCCTTGAAGCGGGCCTCCGTCGCGCGGGTAAATGTGGTCATCCCCTATTACGGCTACGGAAGGCAGGACAGGAAGGTGGCGCCCAGGGCGCCGATTACGGCAAGGCTCGTGGCCGACCTTATCGAAACGGCCGGCGCGACGAGGGTGCTTGCCATGGACCTGCATGTCGGGCAGATCCAGGGTTTTTTCAACATACCGGTGGACCACCTCTATGCGCTGCCCGTTCAGCTCGATTATTTCAAACATATTCTCCACGAAGAGGTCGTGGTGGTTTCCCCTGACGCGGGGGGCGTGGAGAGGGCGAGGGAGTTTGCGAAGAGATTGAAGGAGACGTCCATCGCCATTATTGACAAGCGGAGAGAGAAGGCCAATGTTTCTAAGGTGATGCACATAGTTGGGGACGTGAAGGGGAAGGTGACCATCCTCCTCGACGACATGATCGATACCGGGGGAACCATTGTCCAGTCCGCGGAGGCCCTGATAAGGGACGGGGCGAGCCGGGTCTATGCCTGCTGCACCCACGCGGTGCTGTCGGGAAACGCGGTCGAGAAGCTGAACAAGTCGCCCATACACGAGCTCGTGATCACGAATACCATCCCCTTAAGCTCGAAGGCGAAAGAGCTGGAGAGGGTGGCGGTGCTCGATGTCTCCCCTATCCTGGGCGAAGCGATCAGGAGAATACACAACGAGGAGTCGGTAAGTTCGTTATTTGTGTAATATGCCCCTTCCTTTTTATGAGGGGGAGGCTCCGCGAGCCCCAATAGTAGCGGAGTCGGTAAGTTCGTTATTTGTGTAACTACACAGGAGGTCAGGTAATGGAAGAAGCACGCATACAAGCGGAGACGAGGGAAGGAAGGGGAAAAGGTCCTGCGCGTAAGCTCAGGATGCAGGGCGCCATCCCGGCGGTCCTCTACGGGAGGGACGTGGAACCCCTTGCCCTTTCCATCTCATCGAAGGAGTGGAGGCTCCTTGAGGCGCATCTGAGGAGCAACGCGGTCATCAAGATGGAGCTGCGCAACGCAGGAAACGTAGAGGAAAGGCCGGTAATGGTGAAGCACGTACAGAAGAAGCCCGTGGGCTACGCGGTGCTTCATGTAGATTTTCTGCAGGTATCGATGGAAAGGGTGGTCCAGGTTGAGGTCCCCATTCATTTGACGGGTCAGTCGGCAGGCGTCCTCAAGGGCGGCGTCGTGGAACAGCACCTGCGGACGGTCATGATCGAGAGCCTGCCCGGCCAGATTCCCGAAAAGATCGACGTGGACATCTCGAATCTGGACATCGGTGATTCCATCCACATCAATGAGATCTCGCTGCCCGGCATCAAGCTCCTCGACCATCCCGATGTGGCCGTCGTAGGCGTTACCCCGCCGGAGGCAGAGGAAGTGGTGGCGGCTGCCGTCGAGCCGGCTGCGGAAGAGGCGAAGAAGGAGGAATAATCGTTTTTGTTCCTCATCTGCGGTCTTGGCAATAAGGGTGCGGCATACCGGTATACCAGGCACAACGCAGGGTATTTCGTCCTTGACAGGTTTTCGGATAAGATAGGTGTCCCGCTCTCGAAGAAGGTCGCCGGGTGCCTCGTGGGTGAGGCGGACGGCGTCCTTCTCGCCGTGGCGGACACGTACATGAACCTCTCAGGCGGCCCTATCTCCGCGCTGATGCGAAAGAGGCATATCCTGCCGGAGCAGCTCCTTGTCGTCCACGACGACCTCGATATGGAGTTTGCAAGGATGAAAATGAGGTGGGACGGGGGCGACGGCGGCCATAAGGGCGTGCGCTCCCTGACGGAAGCGATTCACACGCCCCTTTTTTACCGGATAAAGATAGGGATCGGCAGGGACCCCACCATGTCGCCCGAGGACTACGTGCTCTCCCGTTTCACGCCCGACGAGGTGGTCGCGCTCATTCCGGTGTGCGAGAAAGCGGGTGATGCCGTCAGCGTCTTCATCGCGCAAGGGGGAGAGAGGGCGATGAACCTGTGCAACAGGTCGTGACGGCAACCACTTCTCATTGACAATCGTGCCGTCACGTGAAAGACTACGGTTGGTCGCGTAAATGCATTACGCCTGGGTCATCACGTTCACTGCCGCCGTCGTTGTGCTCTTTGCCCATGGATTGGGCAGGATGTCCTATTCCGTCATCCTGCCGTTCATGAAGGATCATCTTGCCCTCACCTATACTCAAGTCGGCCTGATCGCAACGGGGAACTTCATCGGTTACCTGCTCTTTACTACCTTCGGAGGTTTTCTGGCGGCCCGTTTCGGTCCGCGAAAAGTTGTGTCGGTATCACTCCTCGTGACGGGTGTCACCCTGTTCCTCACCGGCTTTTCGAATTCCTTCTCCTTTGCCTTCGTCACGAGGCTGATAACGGGCGCGGGGAATGGGGGATGCTTCGTGCCGATGATGAGTCTGCCCGCCGCCTGGTTCATAGCCAGGAAGCGTGGCCTGGCCATTGGGATCGTGAATATCGGGGTATGCATGGGTCTCGTCTTAAGCGGGGTCGTGTTGCCGTATTGCATAAGCTATTTCGGTCCCGAGGGCTGGCGCTACGCATGGTATCTGATGGGTGCAGGCGTCTTCATCTGTTCATTCTTTTGTTACGGGCTCTTGAGGAATAATCCGCATGAAAAAGGGCTCAGGATGTATGGTGAAGACGGCGGCGGCGAGCAGAGCCATCCTCAGGTCGTCACCCTTTTTGCCGCTTTTCGGCGCGTTATGGGTGAGAGTGAGGTCTGGAAGCTCGGCTGCGTCTATTTCATGTTCGGGTTTTCCTATATAATCTATCTGACCTTCTTCGTGGCTTACCTGACGAAAGAAATAGGGATGGACCCTGCCGAGGCGGGCAGAATATTTGCACTTATCGGCATCGTTGCGATTTTCGGAGGTGTCCTGTGGGGAGCCGTCTCCGATGTGATCGGCAGAAGGTACGCCTGCGTCTCCATTTACCTCGTCCTCGCCCTTTCTTATGCGTTGCCGGCTTTTTTCAGGGGGCCCGTGATTCTTTATCTTTCGGCCGTTATATTCGGCATAGCCTTTTCAGTGCCCGTGCTTATGGCGGCCGCCGCCGGTGACGCAGTCGGCGGCCAGCTCGCACCGGCGGCCCTGGGCGTGATCACGCTCATTTTCGCCGTGGCCCAGATATTCGGCCCTTATGTGGGGGGCAGCATCAAGGACACGACGGGAACTTTCACGTATGCTTTCATGCTTTGCGCGGCCGTCGCCCTCGTGGGGGCACTCTGTTCCCTGTCGTTGAAGAGGAGGGTGCCCGGAAGTCGTCGTGGGTCGACTATTCCCAGGTCATGATTTGCTTTTCGAAATCGATGTTGTATTTTAGCCCGCGCAGCAGATCCATGCCCAGGAGCCCGTCATACTGTACGGGAGGCCCTTGGTGCTGAACAATAAGAATGTCGGCTTCCTTTTTCACGTGAGGACCGACAGTGATAGAGGTCAGCCTGAGGTGCCGGACCTCGATAACAGCCCCCCCGACAACCTGCGCCCGCGCCTTTTTTGCTTCGGCCGGATTTATGTTCAATCGATCGGCGATCTCGGTGTTGATTGCGGTTCGTGAACTACCCGTGTCCAGCAAAAGCAGAACGTTAACCTCATAGCCTTTATACACCAGTGTTGCAGGGACCAGCACCCTGCCGCCTGCCACGGTAATCTTCGTCGTATCGCCACCCGTTTCGATGACGGACGAGCCTATATACCGCCAATTGTCTTTCTGCGAGCCATTTTCTCCCTTTCCATCTTCGGCTTTCGATGCTGAAACAGGGTGAGCGAGACAACAAACGGCGGCGAGGATATACCATAGTATGAGCGTCCACACCCTTTTCGAGCCCGTCTCCCGATGCCCGGCATGGATTGGATGTTTCAAATCAGAGCCTCCGGAACCCCTCGCTTCATCAGGTCAGTCTGACGCATACTACCATATACCATGCCATCCAATCCAGGGGTGATCAAGGTGCTCTATGCCAAACATGTCATGGCGGGCTGAGCCTTCGACTCCTCCCGTCCCGTGCTCCTCAGTATAAAATCGAGGACCGTGCGCGTGTAGTCCTCGGGTCGTTGCTCATACGTATTGTGCCCGCACCGCGGGAAGACCGCGAGCTCGCCCCGAGGGAGGTGCCGGTAGAAGGCAACCGACTGCTCGACGTCGAAGATAGAGCTGCGGTCAGGGTAGAGCACCAGGGTAGGGCAGGGGACAAGGGAGAGGACCGGGCGCAGGTCAAAAAAACCCGTGCCATAGGCGCCGCCATATTTCGTAAATTGATCGTACCGGTTTTGCGCGTCTCTTCCATGCCAGTCGACCACCTTTGCCTGTAGCTGGGGCTGCAGGTCGGTAAATTTGCTTACCAGTTTTGCGGCGTTCAGCTCCGTCATGGGGACCTCGCTGTAACACTGGGTGCTCGCCGCGGTGAGGGTCATCACCTCGCCCGGATATTTGACGGAATAGTCCACGCCGATCACGCCGCCTTCACATTGGCCGACGACATGGCACTGCCCGATGCCGAGGCGTTCTTTCAACGCCCGCAGCTCTTCGACACTTTCGGGCCGGTAACGGTCGCTTTCGTAAAATTCCTGGAACGTGTCACCGCCTTCCGAGCGTCCGTAACCCCGCCGGTCATACATGACGACCCGGAAACCGTGAGAGACAAATTGCGGATAGAGCGACCTCCATATCTTCGCCGAACCGAAGCCGTGATGGAGCAGCACGATCACCTCGCCTTCGCCGTGGACTTCGTAATAGACCTGGAGGCCGTTCACCTTTTCAAATGGCATGTGGTGCACCCATGGCAATCTTATACCATGAGCGGGACCCGAAAGGTTATGAAAATCCGTCGCGAGCTTCAGTCTTGCTCCCCGCCTCCCGTTCGTACTATAATCAAGGTCGAACGAGCCCGAAGGGGAAACGCGTCCAAAGGAGCATATATGGCCGAAATAGAGCTGCCAAATACCGAGGAGCTTGAAGAGCTCAAGACAAAAAAGTTTACCAGGCGTGTTGCGCTTACCACCGCTCTGTATGCGGTCGTTCTGGCGGTCACGGCGCTGGGCGGCAATAACACCATGAAGGAGATGCTCCTGGCCCAGCAAGAGGCGGCAAACCGATGGGCCTTCTATCAAGCCAAGAACATGAGAGAGAACCTCTACAAGATACAGAGGTCGAACATCGAAGCCGATCTTCAGGAACGGGCGGACCACTTGAAGCCGGAAGCGCGAGCGCGCTTTGAGAGCAGGATAAAGAAAGCCGGGGACGAAGAGGCCAGGTACGCAATGGAGAAGAAGGAGATCGAGGTCGACGCGAGAAAGGCGGAGCACGAACGCGACCTGAACAGGAAGAAGAACCCCTACTTCGATTTTGCCGAGGTATTGCTCCAGATATCCGTTGTGATGGCGTCAATCGCCATCCTTTCTTCGTCACGCCCTGTGTTCTTCTTCTCCCTCGTCGTTGCAGGGATCGGCGCGATTCTCTCTTTCAATGGGTTCACCCTGGTATTCCACCTTCCTTTTCTGTGATGCGCACCCGGCCTATTTCCCGACACTGCCGTGGACATGTCGGGCAACATGATTATGGTAGACGAAAATACGCATAAAATGCAGTCTCTATAGAAAGGATTTGAGATAACGATGGGCAATGAACCGAACAAGGTTATCTACTCCATGATCGGGGTAAGCAAGTATTACGACAAAAGGCCGGTTTTGAAAGATATCTATCTTTCCTATTTCTATGGAGCAAAGATCGGAGTTCTCGGTCTGAACGGATCGGGGAAAAGCTCCCTTCTCCGTATTCTGGCGGGAACGGATAAAGAGTTCAACGGCGAGACGGTCCTTTCTCCCGGCCACACTGTGGGGTTCCTTGAGCAGGAGCCGAAGCTGGACGACGAAAAGACGGTGCGGGAGACCGTGGAAGAGGGGGTACACGAGATAGTGGCTGCCCTCAAGGAATATAACCTTATTAATGAGAGGTTTGCCGAACCGATGTCGGACGATGAGATGAATAAGCTTATCGAACGACAGGGCAACGTGCAGGAAAAGCTCGACGCGATGGACGCGTGGGACCTCGATTCACGCCTTGAGATGGCGATGGACGCCCTGCGCTGTCCTCCGGGTGAAACTCCGGTCTCAATCCTCTCCGGAGGTGAAAAACGGCGTGTCGCGCTGTGCAGACTGCTCCTGCAGAAGCCGGATATCCTGCTTCTGGACGAGCCGACCAACCACCTCGACGCGGAGACCGTGGCCTGGCTGGAGCGCCACCTGCAAAGCTATCCGGGCACTATCATCGCCGTGACTCATGACCGCTATTTCCTCGACAATGTGGCCGGGTGGATCCTGGAACTCGACAGGGGACAGGGGATCCCGTGGAAAGGGAACTACTCCTCCTGGCTGGAGCAGAAGAAAAACCGTTTGCAGCAGGAAGAGAAGTCCGAGAGCGAGAGGCAGAAGACCTTGCAGCGCGAGCTCGAGTGGATACGGATGTCTCCCAAGGGACGCCACGCAAAAGCGAAAGCGCGTATCAATTCTTACGAGGCGCTCCTCAGCCGCGATGTCGACAAAAGCTCGAAAGAGCTGGAAATCTATATTCCCCCGGGACCCAGGTTGGGCAATGTCGTCATCGATGCCGATAACGTGAGCAAGGCGTACGGCGACAATATCCTTATGGAAGGGATGACTTTCACCCTCCCTCCCGGAGGGATCATTGGGGTGATCGGACCGAACGGAGCGGGAAAGACGACCCTTTTCCGGATGATCACCGGGCTGGAATGCCTGATTCGGGCACCTTCAAGATCGGAGAAACCGTCAAGCTGGCGTACGTCGATCAGAGCCGCGATGTCCTCGATCCGAACAAGACCATCTGGGAGGTTATTTCCGGTGGAGATGATGCTATCCAGCTCGGCAAGCGGCAGGTGAATTCGCGCGCCTATGTGGCCCGCTTCAATTTTTCCGGGACCGATCAGCAGAAAAAGGTGACGATGCTGTCAGGAGGGGAAAGAAACCGCGTCCATCTGGCCCGCATGCTGAAGGAAGAGGCCAATGTCCTTCTCCTTGACGAGCCTACCAATGACCTGGACATCAACACGATGCGCGCCCTGGAAGAAGCATTGGAGAGTTTTGCCGGCTGCGCCGTCGTCATCAGCCACGACCGATGGTTCCTCGACCGCATCGCTACCCACATGCTCGCTTTTGAAGGTGACAGCAAAGTGGTCTGGTTCGATGGAAATTACTCCGAATATGAAGCGGACAGAAAGGCCCGTCTCGGCCCTGCCGCGGACCAGCCCCACCGGATTAAATACAGACACTTGACCAGGGGGTAAGCGGCGAGGCTTATCGGTGTCTCTGCCTTCCAGGGGGAGGCGACGCGGCGGCCCCGGTGCGGGGAGCGGTCCCTCGTGACGGCTGGGCCGGCCGCGTCGCGGGCCGGGCGCGTCCGTCCGTGGCTGCCCCGGTCTGCGCCGGCGCCGGCCGTGTCTTGCGGCGCTGCGGCTCGCGCGGCGGGCGGGCAAATTCGGTATCCCGTGGCGGGGCTGATTTCGTATAGTCGAAGTCTTTCAGTATGCGACGCTCGATCCGCTCGCCGAGCACGCGCTCGATGTTCTTGACCAGGGGCTCGTCCTCACGGCCGACGAAGGTGAAGGCGTCCCCGGTCTTTGCCGCCCGCCCGGTCCTGCCGATGCGGTGCGTGTAAGCATCCGTCGTATCCGGAATGTCGTAATTGATGACGTGGGAAATGGTCAGGACATCGATGCCGCGGGCGGCGATATCGGTGGCCACCAGGATCTGGTACAAGCCGTCGCGGAAGCCGTCAAGGGCGTCCTGGCGCTTGTTCTGCGACAGGTTCCCCTGGAGCGAGGCGGCCTTGTACCCTGCCTTCTCGAGCTGTTGTCCGATGCGTTTGGCCCGATACTTGGTGCGCGTGAAGATCAGGATGGATTCCGTATCGGTATGCTTCAACAGTTCCATGAGGAGTGCGGTTTTCAGGTGCTGCTCGACCGGATAGAGGGCATGGGAGACCGTGTCGGCCGGGGCCGTGTGGCCGATCTTTACCGTGACCGGATTATGAAGCACTTCGTCAGTCAGTTTTCGGATATCATCGGGCATGGTGGCGGAGAACATCAGCGTCTGGCGTTTTAGCGGCAGTTGTTTGATGATCCGCCGCACATCGGGCAGGAAGCCCATGTCGAACATACGGTCCGCCTCGTCGAGGACGAGGACTTCCAGGCCCGCGAGGTTGATCGTCTTCTGGTTAAGGTGATCGAGCAAGCGGCCGGGGCAGGCGACGACGATATCGACGCCGGCGCGCAGTTTCTGGATCTGCGGGTTTGTGCCCACGCCGCCGTAGATCGTGCAGCTCTTCAGGTGAGTGTTGCGTCCCAGCTCCCCGATCGATACGTGGATCTGCTCTGCCAGCTCGCGGGTGGGCGCAATGATCAGGGTGCGCACCTTGCCGCGCGGACCCGGAAGCAGACGCTCCAGGATCGGCAGCACGAAAGCCGCGGTCTTGCCGGTCCCGGTCTGGGCAAGTCCCATCACGTCTTTGCCCGCGAGGACCGGCGGGATCGCCTGTACCTGGATAGGGGTTGGGGTTTCGTAGCCGAGGGCCTTGACGCGGGCGGCTATTTGCGGGTGAAGCTTAAACGAGCTAAAACTCATGGCACCTTCTTCTAAGAAAAATTAGCAGCTGAACCAGCATTATAACCGAAGGGATATCGTGTGACGCGAACGTTCCGATAACATCCGAAAGACTGTAGAACGAGGGCGGCTCTTGGTCAGCACTTCATTGCTTGAGCCATAGTATAAACCTATTGCGCGGCGCCGTCAATTCGAGGTTCCGACCGCCTCCCCGGATCGCATACGTGGAGGGTAGAAGGACGTGTTCCCTAAACCCTGAAGATGCCTGCCGTTATTCACTTAAAGGTGATCTTCGGGGGTTTCCGCTCGGGCAGCCGGTAAAACTTTACGTTGGGGTATCCCAGCATCATGGGGTAGTGGTACGGATGCGCCGGAGGTATGCCCAGGCTCTCTTTAAGGGACGGTGAGGAGAGGATGGCCCTCTGAAGCAATCCCGCCCAGCACGTGCCCAGGCCCATGACAGGGGCCAACAGGTCCAGATAGGAGAGGGCCACGGTCAGGTCGACCATCCCGTTGCTTGCTTCTTTCGGGGCCGAGGCGATGAGAAGGACAGGCGCGTTCCTGAGTATCGAGTCGTAACCGGCGTCAAAGTTTGCCAGGGTCGTCGGCAGGTATGGGGCAGCCACCGCGAAGGAAGGGTCTTTATCGAGGATTTCACGCAGGCAGCCTACTGCGGCAGCGGAAATCTCATGGATACGGGCGCTGCCGGATATGGCCACCCATTCAACCAGTTGGCTGTTGCCGCCGGTGGGGGCGTACCGGGCGACCTCGATAAGCCTTTGGATAGTCTCCTTTTCCACCGGTTTTTCCGTATAAAAGCGGATCGAGCGGCGCGACCGGAGGAATTGGACGGCTTGCGCTTCGTTGATCGCGAGTTGTTCCCTTATGGCGGGAGAGCCTTCGATGGGCACGGCTTCGTGGCTGAGGGCGCCTTGAGGACAGACGGCGACGCAGTGGCCGCACAGGCGGCACGCGACCTCACTGCCCTCCGGTATTTCCGGGTAACCGCCCTCCGGCAGCCGGATAATACCGGCAAGACACTCGCGGCCGCACATCCCGTCTTTCTTGCATGCGCTCTCATCTATCGTGATGAGCCCCATAATTCGTCTACCTCCCTCGTGATCGGTGCGGGTCATGGCAAGGAACGGCTACTCGCACGCCAAAAAGCTTAATGCGGAACGGACTTTGTTGTCAAGCGCCGCGCCGATGCACGGCGTCTCCCCGACAAAGGAGAAGGTGAGTCATTTCTCAATAAGGCCTTCGCAAGAGAATGTATTCCACACGGCGTCTGGAATCGGATGTCCCGGCCGGTCTGCTCGATTTGCCTTAGAGCACCTTACCTAAGGCGTCGAGAAGCGTCGCGACGTTTTCCGGCCTCGCCGTATGTCCCATCAGCCCTATGCGCCAAGTCTTCCCGGCCAGCGACCCGAGACCGCCACTGATCTCGATCTTGAACTCGCTGCGCAGACGCCGCCGGACCGCCGCCTCGTCCACGCCGGCGGGGACCATGACGGCGTTGAGCGTGGGGAGACGATGGGGCTTTTCGACGAGCATTTCGATGCCAATCTTCTCCAACCCGGCAACGAGCGCGACATGGTTCTCCATATGGCGCTCGTACGCCTTTTCCGGTCCCTCTTCCAAAAAGAGGAGGAGGGCCTGATAGAGGCCGTAGATCATGTTTGCGGGGACCGTGTGGTGGTACACGCGCTTTTGGCCCCAATAGTCGGCAAGGAGCCCGACATCGAGATACCAGTTCGGCACCTTCGTGGTTCGGGCCTTCACTTTCGCCATCGCCCTCTCTGAGAGCGAAAAGGGCGAGAGGCCGGAAGGGCAGGAGAGGCATTTCTGGGTGCAGCTGTAAAGGGCGTCGCAGCCCCACTCGTCCATGGCGACCTTGACGCCGCCGAGACTGGTAACCGTATCGACTATGTACAGGGTGTCACTCCCCTTCAAGAGGGAACCGACCTCGGAAACGGGATTCTGCACGCCCGTCGACGTCTCGCCATGGACGATGGCGACGATCTTGTAGGACTCGCGGCGGATCTGCCTTTCCGCCTCCTCTACGAGAACCTGTGTGCCCCATGGGAATTCGAGCTTGTCGACGCGGGCACCGAGCCGCGAGGCCACTTCAGCCATGCGGCCGCCGAAGAACCCGTTGACGAGGACAAGCACCCTGTCGCCCGACTCGACCAGATTGGCGAAGGACGTCTCCATTCCGGCCGATCCTGTCCCCGATATGGGGATCGTGAAATCGTTCCCGGTGTTCATGACGCGGCGAAGCAACACCTTAACCTCATCGCCGATTTTGAGAAGGTAAGGGTCGAGATGGCCCAGCGTCCTTTTGCCGAGCGCAGCATAGACCTCGGGAAAAACGAGCGAGGGGCCTGCTCCCATAAGAAGAAGGTTTTCGATATGTTCCAGGAGGTTATTCATTTGCGTCCTCTTTCCTTTTGTTAAAGTCCGGTGGAATGTACGCAGTCAAGAGACCGGTTTGATAATATCCCATACACGGAGCCGATATTCAAGGTTTCTCTCAGATGGGATGGGAAGAAGAGTGTCCCCCATGCATACTATAGATCTTCTATTCTCGATCCCGTGCCTGATCCGAGGCCAGAAGCCCAGAGGTTGAAAAAGTCCTTGACAAATTAGATGTTATTTACGCAAAGTAAATGCTTATCGATCGGCGGGGCCGGTTGAGAGGCAGGACGGCCCGCAGGAAACGCAAATTCACGCGATGCAGGCCGACGGGATGGGGGTCAGTGAGGCTTGAGGATTTCGTCAAGGGCCTCGGCAAGTCTCAATAAGGAGTGAATCATGAGAAATCTTTTCTGGAAGAGAACGGTACCGATCCTGGTGACGGCCCTATTTTTCAGCGGCAGCGCGTTCGCTGCACGGTACGAGATCCAGTGGGGCACCATAGTAGCGGGCGGCACGTGGCAGCTCATTGGGACGGCGATGCTCGAAGACGTCAAGAAGGCATACCCCGAAATAACGGGCTCGACGCTGCCGAGCACGACCACGGCCAACATCATGGGCGTGAGCAGCGGCAAGTTCAATGTGGGCTTCAGCATCTCCGACACGACCGCCGAGGCCTGGGATGGGCTCGGGTACTTTAAGAAACCTGTCAAGAACATACGGAACCTCGCCACCATCTATCCCATGGCGATGCAGGCTCGCAGTGAGGGCGGATTCGGGCATCAACAACCCAGGGGACCTGAAAGGCAAGAGGGTAAGCCCATCGGCCAAGGGCAATTCGAGCGATGTCGAGGCACAGAGGATACTCAAGCTTTATGGCCTCTCTTACAGGGACATGAAAGTCCAGTTCTGCAGTTTCGAGGACGCGGCGCAGCTCATGGTCGACGGTCATCTGGACGCACTGCTTTTTACGACGGCTTTCCCCGCCCCCTCCATACTCAACGTCAGCTCCCAGCAGAAACTGAAGCTTCTCTCCCTGCCCGACGACAAGGTGAAGGCTATGGCCCGGTTCAGCGGGGTGGAGGCGTATACGCTTCCCGCCGGTCTTTACAGGGGGATGGATGCGCCGGTGAAGACCGTGGCGTCGAGGACGCACATCGTGGTAAGGGCAGACATGCCGGACGAAGTCGCTTACAGGATCGTCAAGGTGATAGCGGAAAATTTCGGCCGGTATCCGGGTATCCTTAAGTCGATGCAGTATACGAAGGTAGAAGATATGGCGAAGAATGCGGGCATCCCCTTTCATCCTGGCGCCCTCAAGTATTACAAGGAACGCGGCTGGATAAAATAGACTGAGGAGTAGCCGGTATGGGTAATGATTGGGGCAGTTTCTGGACGGCCCGCCCCTTCCACAAGAAGGTATGTCTCGTCGCAGCCACGCTTCTCTGTCTGTTTCACATCTACACGGCCCTCTTTGGCGTCTTCGATGCCCTCATGCAGCGCAGCGTTCACCTCGGCCTGGGCCTTATCCTCGTATTCCTGCTGTTCAACAAGGGCGGGCAGGCAAAGCCCTCGCCCTGGAGCTGGATACTCGTGCTGCTGTCGGTTACCGGTATAGGCTACCTCCTCTTTTTTTACGACTACGTGGTGAATGAGCGGTTTGCCTTTGTCACGCCCCTTTTCTGGTATGAGGAGGTGCTCGGCGCGATTATGATCTTCGTCGTCCTCACCGCGGCGAAGAGGGTCGTGAGCGCGGGCCTCCTTTACTGTGTCATAGGCTTTCTCGTGTACCCCTTCATAGGCCCCTACCTGCCCTCCGTGCTCCATACGACCCCGCATACGATCAATGACCTCCTCGACTTCTTCTACCTCTCCCTTGGGGGTATTTTCGGCTTGCCCCTTGGCGTCTCCGCAACGGATATAGCCCTCTTTATCATATTCGGCTCCATACTGATGCGGACCGGGGGTTCGCAGCTCATAAGCGATATCGCCACGTCCCTCACGGGCCGCATGACGGGCGGACCCGCCAAGGTGGCCATCCTCGGAAGCTCTTTTTTCGGGTCCATCACGGGCAGCACGTCGGCAAATGTGGCTACCGTCGGAAGCATCACGATACCGATGATGAAGAAGGCGGGGTATCCTTCCGAGTTCGCCGCCTCCGTCGAAGCAGCGGCCTCCTGCGGCGGTCAGATGACGCCGCCCGTCATGGGTGCGTGCGCATTCGTTATGTCCGCATTCAGCGGAATTCCTTATGCGACTATCCTCCGTTATGCGCTTTTTCCGGCTATCCTTTACTATTTCAGCCTCTTCGCGACGGTCCACATAGAGGCGAAGAAGCTCAAGTTGAAAGGGGTGGAATCAAGCACCACCATACTCCAGACCCTGGAGTCGTATGGTCACATGATCGTGCCTGTCGTGGTGCTCCTGGCCCTCCTGATCTCAGGCTACTCGCCGAGGTTTGCGGGCGGGTACGGCATACTTGCGGCAATCGCCATATGCCAGCTCCGGAAGAAGACGAGGCTGAGTCTGATCGGGCTTCTGTCCGCTTTCGAAGGGGGAGCGAAAAACATACTCATCGTCATGGCTTCCACGGCGGCCGCCGGTCTCATCGTGGGGTCGGTCGACATCACCGGCTTCGGCCAGCGCATAAGCAGTACTTTCGGCGCCATTGTGGGAGGGAGTCTTTTTGTGGGCCTGATGCTGGGCCTTGTGATCTCCTTTCTTCTGGGTCTCGGCATGCCCACCACACCGGCTTATATCCTCCAGGCTTCGACTGTGATCCCGGCCCTCATTTCACTCGGCCTGGCGCCTTTTGCGGCCCACCTCTATGCCTTTTATTACTCCTGTCTCGCCCTTATCACGCCTCCCGACGCCAGCGCCGCCTACACGGCCGCCGCCATAGCCGACGCGGACGGCTGGAAGGTCGGCTGGCTTGCCACCAGGATGGCCCTCGTGGCCTTTATCATACCCGTCATGTTTGCCTATAACTATCGACTCCTCCTGGTCGGTCCGTGGTTCGAGCTGCTCGTCACCGCGGTGGCGGCGATGATAGGGATATGGTCTCTGGCCGTCGCCTGCGAGGGATACTTCACGAGAACACTGGGTATCTTCGGGCGCGTCGTTGCGGGGACCGCGGCCATTCTTCTCGTGTCACCTTCCTTCTGGCTCCTTGCCGTGGGGGCCGTACTCTTCTCGTTGCTGCTGCTGTCGCAGATTCGTCCGCCAAGAGTGAACATAAGCGGCGAGGCGGAGGCGCGATAGTCGGAGATACGGCCCACTCAGCGTAACTGCTAACACTATACTTTCCCATCGATGAGAACATGCTCGACAGTGAAGAATGCCGAGGACGCACTCAAGTTTACGAACCTTGCTTCGTCCTCAACAAACATGCCACGTAGTTTTTGACCCTCAGGGGAATTGATGGCTGCGAGAAAATCTTCTTCCGACTGCCACCATATCTCGCCAACCCCATCATATTCTTCCGACATCCCCCTGGATTTCCTGATGTTCTCGTTTAACGGTGAATCGATGGTGTGACTCTGTACGTAACGTACTGCCCTGTACGTATCTGCGAATTTCTTGAATAAGGGACCGTGGTGATTTAACCAATAGTCTTGAAACTCGGCCCGCGACATGTTCGGATGGCGCTTTGCACAAAAAACAAATTTGATCATGTATTCATCTCCTTTTTGTCATGACGAGCCGTGTCGGTCCAGCGGGACCGTCTCGAAGTTCATTTTGGCTACATTGTGCCAGATTATACCCGGTTCTTCAAGTCACTTCAAAATAGCGGAATTAAGGAACTGTGGCCCGGCCGACCGGCACAAACACGCACAAAAACGGTCGTTTCTCGCGTGTTTTGCTGCTGTTTGACCCTCTTTTCACCCTCTTGAGTACACATTTCTCGCCGACCGTCTCGGTGGCCGCTTCCTGATTCCCTTCTCCTGCAACGACTTTAAGATAGGCGGTTTACGATTGTGCACGAAAGTGCACGGTTTAGGGGGGGGTAGGGGGGAAGAGAGTGTTGAGTTATGAGTGTTGGGTGTTGAGTTGAATGAACGAGCATGACCGGCGAAGCGGGGGTATCACGGCCGGACGCTTTCGCACCCGTTGGGTGTGGGTCGGGGCTCGGTTGTCAAAGAGCGAGGCCGGTCTGCGGGATCTTTCCGAAGGCCGGTCCGAAACGGGACGGGGCTATGCCCAGGTGCCCCTATAAATTTTCCCTCATTCTCATTTGCCTGTCAAAGCGACAAGGAGGGGTGACAACCAGGGGTGACAAGGAGGCGTGACAACCAGGGATGACAGGAAGCATGCTCGGGTTTTTTTGAAATAATGAGCAAGCGGACCAACAGCAATTCATAAGTATGGAGGTAGGAGAGTCGCCCTTGATAGCAAGAATCACAAAATAACAGCGTCCCGTTGGCTATCCCAGAAGGAACCGACGTTCCTACCGGCCACATTCCCTTGACAAGAGGTGTATATGGATGTAATATACAATATGAATGACCTGGATAAGGCGCTATCTGCCACTGAGTTTGAATGGGACCAGGCAAACATTGAGAAAAACTGGGAAAGGCACCGTGTAGCTTACGTAGAATGTGAAGAAGTCCTTCTCAATGGGGAGTTTATCATCAGCAAAGATACGGCCCACTCAGCAACGGAAGATCGCTACCGCGTGTTGGGCAAGACTGACGAAGGAAGGATACTGTTCCTGGCCTTTACCCTGAGGGGCGAAAAGATACGGGTTATTACGGCAAGAGACGCAAACAAGAAAGAGAGGAAAGCGTATGAAGAAGCTCAAAAGAGTGCCGGCGTTTAAGAATGAGGAAGAAGAATTTGAGTTCTGGTCAATTCATGATTCTACGGAATATGTAGATTGGTCCAGGGCCGCCAGAGTGTCTTTCCCGAACCTGAAACCCTCCACGAAGACTATCTCCCTCCGGCTGCCGGCATGGCTCCTCGATGAATTGAAAGTCCTCGCCAACAAGCAAGACATACCATACCAAAGCCTGCTGAAAATGTACCTGAGCGAGCGAGTAGCCCAGGAGCGGAAGAAGATCGCATAGTTGCTCACACCGCTACTCGGTCATTTCTCTTGAAGGCAAACCGTGCATAGTCCATAATATTGCATTGTGTGATATGATAACGGAAGCTTTGCATACGCTCGATCATATTCGTCAATCCTTCAACGATTCGACAAACAGGACCGGCCGCGCTCAAATGGGCCAGTTCCTCACACCCTCCACGATAGCCCGGTTCATGGCGTCGATGTGTGAAACATTCCCGCAGGAGGTAAGAATCCTCGATCCGGGCGCAGGGGCGGGCGTCCTTTTCGCCGCGCTTGTCGACACGTTGATTTCCCGAAAGAACCGGCCTCTTTCCATTGAAGTCGTCGCCTATGAAACCGACAGCGCAATCCTTCCTTTTCTCAAAGAGACTATGAAGCGGTCCGAGGCGCTCTGCACATCGAACGGGATCAGTTTTCGGGGAATAGTCAGGCATGAGGATTTTGTCTCGGATGCCATTGCGGAAACGAGCGATTCTCTTTTTGCCGTTCCCGGCGCACGATACACGCATATCATTCTTAACCCGCCCTACAAGAAGGTCAATACCCAGACCGCCATGAGCAAAAAGCTCTATGCAGCCGGTCTCGAGGTGGCGAACCTTTATGCTGCCTTTGTGTGGCTTTCCACTCGTTTGTTGGAGCCTGGCGGGGAAATCGTCGCTATAACTCCCCGAAGCTTCTGCAATGGTCCCTATTTCAAAAAGTTTCGGGTTGCCTTCCTCAAAATGGTGAACCTCACACGCATTCATGTATTCGCATCCAGGAAGAAGGCGTTCGGCGATGACGACGTGCTGCAGGAGAACATTATCTATCACGCCGTCCGGGGGCTTCGGAAGGCGAAGTCCGTGGTAATTTCCACGTCCGAAGGGCTTGATTTCGATAAGGTGAGTGCGCTATCAGTCCCGTATAGTCGAGTTGTTCAGCCGGGCGATCCGGATATGTTTATTCACCTTGGCCTCGATGCAGCCGATCTGGGCCTCGCGGAACGAATGACGTGCTTTGCTTCATCTCTCAGCAAGCTGGGGCTGGGTGTTTCAACAGGACGCGTGGTCGATTTCAGGGCACGGGAGCACCTGAGAGAGTCAGCCGGGCAGGGGACCGTTCCGTTGATCCGACCGTATCATTTCCACAATGGCTTCATTGAATGGCCTGTTGAAGCCGGAAGGAAACCGAACGCCATCGTGTCGTCGGCGGCGACGTCCGATCTTCTTATCGAGGCGGGATTCTATGTGCTCACGAAAAGGTTCTCGTCGAAGGAACAGCAGAGACGGGTCATGGCGGCTGTCTATGATCCCACAAAGATCGATGCGGGCCTCGTAGGCTTCGAAAACCACCTCAACTACTTCCACAAACAGGGCAAAGGGCTGCCGGCCGATCTGGCGAAGGGGCTCGCGCTCTACCTCAATTCGACACTTGCCGATCAGTATTTCCGGTTATTCAGTGGACATACCCAGGTCAATGCCACCGATCTCAGGAAGATGCCATATCCCACGCATCAACAGCTTTTGCGACTTGGCGGCCATGTAAAGGAAATAATGCCGGATCAGGAGATCATCGACGCGATAGTGGTAAAAGAGTGCGAGGGCCAGAGACGGGGGCGAGGCCTAAGTATTCTGGGCGGGCGGGAGCGTCATGTTCGGAAGTGAAAGCAGTGAGGAACGTCCCTCTATCGTCCCTTCTTATTCCATTTCTAAACCATACGTGAATTTATTATCCAGGGCCACGCGACTATGGAACGTACCCGGCCCTTGTCGCACTCCATTTCTCGTAGGGATACTTCAAGGTGTTTCTCCAGCGCGTCAATACTGTCGAATACGCGGTTGTGAAATGACTTTTCCCTCAGGTCATCCCAAATGTGTTCTGTCGGATTGAGTTCCGGGGCGTAGGGCGGCAAAGGGATCAGTCTCATGTTCTCGGGGAGCTTAAGGAAACCCGAGGTATGCCAGCCCGCCCCGTCAAGGATCATGATGATCCGGTCTCTCGGGTGTCGCGATGCTACTTCATCGATAAACACCTGCATGCAGATGCTGTTGACGTGAGGCAGGATCAGAGAATCAAGCTCTCCGTCGATGGAAACGGCGGCGTAGGCGTAAGTATATTCCTGGGTCACCATGGAATGACAAAGAGGACGAACAGGTCTCGGGCACCAGCACCGCCGGGCGTCGGAGATACGGCCAAAACGGGCTTCATCCTGGAACATTATTCTGATCGGTCCTTCCCCCGGCCATTCTTGGTCGACTTGGGAGATGAGCTCGGGGAATTTTTTTTCCACTCTTCTTGGGCCTTGCTATCGGCTTTCGGATGTCGCGTATCCGGCGCAAGCTTTCTCCAACCATGACGATGGAGAAGGTTGTAGGTAGAGGCCAGCGCAGTCCTGCGCCCCAGTCGTTTGTCGAGTTCCTCCTTGATCTCGCCTACCACCAGAATACCTCCTTGAGCTGCTTTCTCCAAGAAGGGGCCAAGAAACGTCACTTCTTCCTCATAGCTCATGTTCTCACGCCGTCTACCGCCTCGAAGCCGTTTCTTATCGGCTCTCTCACCACCAGCCCGAATGAACTGCGTCCGCAATTGGCTTGCCCATCCCTTCGACACACCGATGATAGCTGCCGTGCGCTCCATGGAAAAACCGAACTCCAACGGCAGCACCACCGCCTGGGCACGACGCAACTCATCGGCCATACGGGCCTTTGACAAGAGTTCTCTCGCCTTCTCCAACACTTCTTTGCCTCTCGGGGTTCTCGCCATAGTCTCACCTCCAGGGGGATGAGACTATTATTGCATATTTGACTTAGAAATGGAATTAGACGGTACTAATGACGGAACTCGCGTATTCTGGTTTCGATGGCAAATACGGCACATAGTTGATTGACTTGGCGATGTCGGGAGTATCGAGGGTGCTACGGAGGAGAAAGGCTAAGTCATTCGATAGTCAACTACCTGACGGCCTGCTCTTGATCGTATCGTGTAGCTCAGCGTATTAATTATTCTGACCCACAGATATTGTTACTTCAACTACTATGCGCGGACGAATATGGGGATTCTCGCCCTGGGCGAATCGCACCACGTCATCCGATGACGTTCCAACCCACTGGCCTATCAGGAGATCCACTATATACTGCTCCAAGGGTATGGCTGCAGAACGCACTTCATGATACCCAACGCTGAACGTCTTTGAATTGATATGTTTCTCGGTTCCTAGTCTTATCGCATCAAGATGTCGTGCCGGGACCACAAGAACCTCGCCAGCCGATGCAATGAGCCAATATGCGGCAGTTGCAGACCATTGCAGAATGTTGTTGAGTTGTCTGCACTCAATTCTCCACGAGTCAGAACGAGGTTTAGTCTTGCAATGATATTGGAGGGCCAACGATTTCTTGACTTGCACGACATCCGCCCAGACAGCTTTGTAACGGCCACGAATGGTTCCCTTTAGGAGCCATGCAATGTCGCAGCCGTACACGGATTCTTCCATTGTCTTGGATACAGGACGTTGACGCACTGAAAGAATGGGCGTTTGTGACGGAGAACCGCTTGCACCAAGCAACTTAAGTCGCGGCTTAATATCCCTGAATTCAATTTCTATTTCCTTCACGAGCGCCTTTGTTAGCGTCTCCTCAATGTCTCCTCCCTGGTCGCGTACTTCTTCTGCAAACCGGGCGCTGGCACGCTTCACTCCGCTGGATAGGGCGCGTTCAACGCCCGTCGAACCAAGCCATGTTGCAGACATCGGGACCAATGGATGAGGAAAGACCGGCGTACCATCCATATAATGCGCGGCGGCATCCGCCAAAGTACGGGCCAAACCGGACGCCGGATCGTCAAGCCCTTGGAGCAGTGCCCATAACCCGCGGGCTATCAGACGAACCGACTCGACTTCATGGTGACAGGCATTTTCAAGAGCACCGCGCACTTCGTCAGAAATAGTGGCCAGTTCAAGTGTAACAGCCTGCGCGGTGTGGCCAAGTGCTGAGACTCGAACAAGTATCCAAGGAAGTGCTTGTGCCCAAAGCTGCGGGTTGGCTGCGGCCGAGGAGGCGACCTTTGCCCGGAGACCAACCAGTTCGGTTTGATGTTCCCAAGAGCTTGCTTCGAACTCGGCGAGCTTGCAAAGCGTGGCCCAGAGCTCTGCCATTGGGAACACGGCGTCAACCAATGCTTCGGTCGGTTCAATGTCGAGGCCCTTGAGCTTTTCGTGAACTTCGCCTGTCGAAGGCTCCAAGCCACTCTTTGCTATACGTAGCCCGACAGAAAACCCCAGTTCGAGTCTAAAACGATTTGGAACAACGCAAACCCCCGTCGCAATTGCGCGGCCAAGGCCCTTCCAATGAATTTCATCGGCCCAGACTGCATCCTTACTCTTTTTACCTGAAGCCTCGCCGCAAGCGTGCCATGGCAAATGAAGAATTGTATCGAGACCCTTATGACCTCCAATCGTCGCACGGGTGACTGGATCCGAGCCAGGAGGACCCTTCCAAGCTGCCAGGAGGTCATCTAAGAGGGTAAGAAGGTCTAATTTCTGCTCAGAGTTCTAGAAGACCATCGATGATTGCTGTGGCATCCGAGGGTAGCTCACGAATTGAAAGCATTTCGGGCAAGCCAGCGATTTTTCCCTCACCTTCGATGGCCAAAGTCAGAATTGGCCCCAATCGTTCAGCCGGCGCAAGGTCAAGAAAGTCTGGCTTCATCGTAACGATTGCGGCGACAACTTGGTCTGTAATTTTCGGCGCGAGGCATTGGAATTCTTCCGCGGTTAGTGCAGAAACTAGAACCTTTGTAAGCAGATCATGGTACAACCAACGGGTTTTCTTCGTGTACTTCCACCAACGGGCAACCCAATCCGGCTTAAGCATCGCCAGACGTGCGATTAATCGCCTTACGGATCTCAGGTTCTCTGATGAGGCGCTCAAGCTCTCTATCGATTCCAGGAGTGTCAAACTGCGAGAAGCGGCTCTGTCCGGGGGATAGCTCCAACCCTCAGCAAATGAAAACAGGTTGATGGCCTCGTCTTCATCGATTACAGCGGCGAATCTGGTTAAGTGCTGGGGCGTTAGCCAACTCAACGCGCCAGACTCGTAAAACGCCTCATTCTTAAGCAATGCTGACAAGCTAGGGGCCTGCTCGATTGCAGCCAGCGCTTCCGCCCTCGCCCAGGTTATCCTCAGATACTGCCATGTTCCACCGGAGTCATCTATCATGAGGTTGATTTTGTTTCCACAATCTTTCCCGTACCCATTCTTTTGGTCGTTTTCTCAAGAATAAATTCTCACTTTATTCATTTACCACTCGTAAGCATGAACTTCAAGAAAAACTTAAGGACGCACGAATGGTAATCTTCGCTCCCCGCGAATTTGAGGAATGTACGTGTAGGCAGGTGCGCTCAGCAAGGTCGTTTCGCGGCCGAGGCGATTTTTGATGGATAACGCGAAGCCGGGGCGTGTCCGAGCCACAGCATACTTTGTGTGTATGTGAGGACTCGGAGACGCCCCGGCGACAAAGTTAGGCGCAAAAAGCGCCCGGCCCCGAAACGACCTTACCTACCGGTGGATGCGGCTAACGTCTCCACAAACGCATCAATACTATTCCTCGTATCCGCCTCGTTGTACGAACTGATGTCGACGATATCGCCTTCCATGATGAGGACGGGGATGTCGCGGTAGACCTTCTTGAGGATCTGGGCCATGAGCATGATGCCCGCATGCCACGACCGGCACGAGAAGGCGGAGTGGAAGACAACGCCGTCGCACTTATATTCTTCGATATACTCGATGAGGCGCTCCACCTCCGGCATGGAGCCCGGCCGCTGCCGCGCCTTGTCGTACCAGTGGGTCCAGGGGCGCATCCATCTCCAGGCGATGTGCTCCAGGGGATCGTTCGTCTTCGGGATGTCGAGGCGGTAGACGGCCTCCCCGCAGCGATACGTGGTCTCCGCGGCGAAGACGGCGCCCTTGCTGTTAAAATACTGGAAATCGCCGAGCGCGAACCATGACGGGAGGCCGGCGCCCCAGAGGAGCCTGTATTTTTCGTTCTCGATGACGCCTTGCTTGGCCGCGATCTTTTGTTTGAGCTCATCAAAGAGGTCCTTGTAGAAGTCGTAACATTCCTGCGTGCCGAGCATGAACGAGATGGGGACCATCGTATTCATCGCATCCCCGGTATCCATAGGGCAGGGCACCGTCTTTCTCGACTCGTAGGCTTCGACGAAGAGGTTCCATGTCCTGTCCGTCAGGTCGACTACCTCGGCAAGCCTGTCCCAATCCATCTTCTTGCCCGTCACTTTCTCGCAAAAGCTGACGCAGGCGCGAAGCTGCTCGGTATTGTACTTGACGTAGAATGCTTCCTGTTCCTTATGGTCTATGTCGGGGTCCCACGGCGGGTAGTACAGACCCCCGACAAAGACGGGGACGTCCCGCAGGTAATGCTGCGTGGCCTGGGGCCACTTGAACCTCGGGTCGCAGAGCTGCTGGGCGCTGCCGAGGATCATGTCGGGCCTGCCTATCCCGCCCCAGGGGGGACTCGGCGGCATCTCACCCCCCACTCCTCGCGCCACATGTCGAAGCCCAGGCTGCAGGTGGCGTAGGTGCAGAGGGAGCGGGAGAAGTTATCCGACTCCGCCTTCTGCAGGAACCTTTCCGCGTCGCGTTTTGCCGAGCAGATGCCGGAGAAGCTCTCGCCCCAGCCGGGCACGATATCCATGGCCCTCATGATATCGTCCACCGCGCAGACGATAAATGAATAGGCTACTTTTTTTCCTTCTTCCCTGGCCTTTACCGTGGCGACCAGGTTGGCGCGCGCCATCCTCGGTATTTTGGCCGCTGCCTGAGTCGCGAGCGCCCTTGGTGCTTTCTCGTCAGCCATTTCTTACCCCCTTATGCGATCATTTCGAGGAATGCCTCGACCCTGGTCTTCATCCGGCCCAGCGTCGAGGTGGAGTACTCATCCTCCAGGTAGAGCACGGGTGTGCCTGCCGATTCGATGAAGCCCTTTATCGACGGGACTTCAAAACCGTAGGGGTCGCAATACTTGTAGACGAAGAGAATGACCGCATTTACGTTGAACTCTTTTATACGGCGCCTCACGTGGCCGAACCGGGCCTCCAGGTTCTCGTCGTAGGTGTCGCCCTCGGAGACGAAGGTCGTCGGCAGTTTCAGCTTCCGCAGGTACCGCTCGGCGATGCCCGTGAGCGGGTCCGGCGTGGCATCGACGTCGGACCAGTATATCTTGCCGCCGATGGAGATATCGTCCGTGACGAGCCGGGCGCCCGCGGCCTCGATGATCTGCGGGATCGCGACGTCGTCGATCTGGTCGCCGATCAGCATGAGGCGGCTGGCCGGGCGGCCGTTGGCCGGCGCGGGCCTCTGCTTTATTTCTTCCGTGACGCTCCTGATCAGGCTCGTCGATTCGTCGACGGGCAGGCTCATGGCCGCCACCAGGACTTTCATCATCTCGGTGCCCGAGATGAGCGGGGGGTCGGCCTTCCTGAGATCGTAGAGCGCCCTCACGGCGCGCCTGTTGTCGTTATGCGCCGCGACCGCTGAAGCGAGGGCCGCGGGGGTGATCTCGCGGCCCGTAAATCTTTCCAGGCTCTTGATGAAGACGCCGAGGACCGACTTGAAGAAGTTTACGGAGGAGTCGTCGGTCAGGTGGGGGACGTTCAGGAAGTGCCAGTAAGGCAGCCCGAGGTTGTACCTCCACTCGTTGTTCGTCTTGTCGGTGCTGTCACATTGGTGGGGCATCACCATGCCGTCGATGAAGCTGAACTTTCCTTTCAGGGTCGAATCGAAGACGTTGCGGATAAAAGGGCAGGCGATCGTCTCCATGTAGGCGTCGGCCTTCGTGATCGGCTCGGAAACGGTGCCTTTCAGCCGGATAGGCACGACGCCGGCCGCCGTCAGGATCTCCAGCGGCCCCAGGGCCGAGAGATAGCCGATAACCTTCCTGCCCTCGGCCTTTAGCTCCCTTGCCCTCGACCCATACTCCGCGTAATATTTCTCCGCCAACGCCAGCCCGTCTGTGCGAAGCTGTTCCATAGTCGTTCCTCTCATCCGCCCCAGGCATTTTTGTGGGCCCGCCGGGGCGCAGTAGTATCGCAACAGGCGTGCCCATCGCGATGATCCGTACATTTATACGCTAAGTAATGTATACATTAAATGTATACATTACACAAGCTCTTTTTCCTCTACATGGTCGTTCTCCATGTTCTTCTTTTTCACTCTGCACTCGCCACTCGGCACTCTCTTTATCTTATACGTGATCCTTCCACATGCCGAACTTTTCCCTCAGCAGCCTGTGCAGGATCTTGCCCGCACCGGAGCGCGGCATCTCCTCGTCCTTGATGAAGACGACGTTTTTGGGCACCTTGAAGCCCGCGATCTTGCCTTTGCAAAAGCCTGAGATCTCCTCGGGTGTCGCGGTCTGCCCTTCGTGGAGCACGACGACTGCCATCACCTGCTCCCCCCACTTCTCGTGGGGCACGCCGATTACCGCCACATCCTTGACCTTGGGGTTGCTGCCCACGCAGTTCTCCACCTCTGTAGGGAAGATATTCTCCCCACCGGAGATGATCATGTTGGCTTTTCTGTCGACCAGGTAGATGTAGCCGTCTTCGTCCCTCATGCCCATGTCGCCGGCGCTGAAGTATTCGCCCTTCATGGCAGCCGCCGTCTTTTCCGGCTCCTTCCAGTAGCCTTCCAGGAGCATGGGGCTTCGGGAATCGAGCTCCCCGACTTTGTTCGGCTCGGTGATGAGGTTGCCGTCGTCGTCGTAGAAGCGTATCACGTCCGTGCCGATCACCTCCCGGCCGCAGGAGCCGAGCTTCGTGACTGCTCGTGGGGCTTCAGGATCGTGACGATGCCGGCCTCGGTCGAGCCGTAGGCCTCATCGAGCTGCGAGTTCTTGAACATCTCCACGATGCCCAGCTTCGTGTCCCTCCTCGCCGGCGCCGACGAGATGAGGAGCTTCTTCACGGAGGAGAGGTCGTATTTCTTTTTTACCTCGTCGGGCAGGGAGAGCATCATGATGTAGTGGGTGGGCACCAGGGAGGTGAAGGTGACCTTGTGGTCGGAGAATGTTTTCAGCAGGTTCTCGGGGTTGAAGCTCACCATGTTGTAAGCCATGACCGTGCCGCCCACCCACGTGGCCAGAAATGAGTAGAAAAGCGAGTTCACGTGGCAGCAGGGCATGACGAGGAGGTTCACGTCGTCGAAGGTGACGTCGTGGTCGAAGATGGAGATGAAGTACTGTGCGAAGAGGGAGGCGTGGGACTTCATGACGCCCTTCGGCTTGCCCGTGGTGCCGCCCGTGTACATGATGACCCAGATGTCGTCGGGGCCGACATCCACCTGAGGCTCATCCGGCTTTGCCTTGGCGAGGACCTCTTCGTAGGGGAGAAAGCCGTCGAACGCGCGCGTGCCTACGCCGAAGGAGATATACTTATCCACGGTGGTGAGGTTCTTCTTCATGCCGTTCACGTGGTCTACCCACTCTTCCTGCACGATAAACGCTTTTGCCTCGCAATGGTTGATGATGTATTCCATCTCGGGCTGCGACAGCCTGAACATGATGGGGACGCAGATGAACCCTGCCTTCGCCGAGGCCGCGTAAAACTCCATCCATTCCACGGCGTTGTAGCCGAGCACCGCGAACCTGTCCCCTTTTTTCATGCCCAGGGCCGAAAGCGCGTTCGCGAGGCGGCAGGAGCGTTCGTTCCATTCCTTGAACGTGGAGCCTTTGTTCAGGTCTTTGATCCCGATCTTGTTGGGCCATTTGTATGCATTGACTCTCAGCACGTCTTTCGCCGTCATCCAGTGTCCAAGTTTCATGTGACCCTCCCTCAAAAGGATAGATTTAGACGTCATTGACACAAGCCCCGGAAAATATTCGATATCTCCCGGGGCTTGTAGAT
>CAVSOX010000008.1:0-260948 GCA_963729685.1 uncultured delta proteobacterium
GCAGCGATTACCACAAAAAAGAAGTTCTTTGAGGACAGGGAAGCACGGTTTTTTAAAAGGCTGCATCCGTGATGGAAATTATGGCAGGTTTCGATCATCAGGAGGAAAAATCAACAAATGTCCCCCCCCCTGATCTAATACCTGCCGTATCGCCTGGGCCAGTTCACGCTTGTCGAGGGGCTTCATCACGTAGCCCTCTATCCCCTTGGCTTTTGCTTCCTCGGAGGAGACTGTCTGGCTATATCCCGTGCAGAGCATCACGGGGATGTCCGGTCTTATGGTTTTGAGCTTTTCCACCAGCACAGCGCCGGTCATTTTCGGCATCGTCTGGTCGGTAATGACGAGATCGAAATCCTGCGGTGCTTCGGTGAACGCATCCAGGGCAGCTTCAGGATCGGTGAAGGAGGCCACCTTGTAGCCTAAACGCTCAAGCATGGAACTCGCCATGTCTACTATGCCATCCTCATTGTCTACGAACATGATACGTTCTTCTCCGCCTGCGATAGCAGCTTCCGGCGTTCCTGTTTCGGACCCGGTGGCGCTATTTGTCTTCGGGAGGAAAACACTGAACGAAGAACCTTTTCCCGCCTCACTATGTACAGTGATGATACCGTTATGGGCCTCGACAATGCCATAGACAACCGCAAGACCCATGCCGGTGCCTTCCCCCACCCTTCTTGTCGTGAAAAAGGGGTCGAATATCCTCTTCTTTACTTCCTCGTCCATGCCGATGCCTGTATCGTGTACCGTGAGCTTGAGGTATCGCCGGGGTCTTGAGTCTGGAGACTCGTGGAGATGAAGCATTTCATCTTCGAGCGATATCTCCAGCAATCCGCCGCTTTCCTGCATGGCATGAGCGGCATTGGTGCAAAGGTTGACGAGTATCTGCTGGAATTGCACTTCGTTGACCCGTGCCATATCCGACTTTGTGTTGAGGGCGAGTTTCATTTCTATGGTAGAGGGAATCGAGGCTCGGAGGAGGTTGAAAGATTCCTCGATAAGAGGGGTGAGAGGTTGGTTTCTTGCTGCTGCTCGCTCTTCCTGCTGAAAGTGAGAATCTGCTTGACCAGGTCCCTGCCCCGTTTCGCCGCCTTGAATATGGCGTCGAGGTTATGCTGTATGCCGTCTCTTTCCCGCGGAGCATCATCAAGCGCCAACTCGGCGATTCCCATGATGATAGGGAGCATGTTGTTGAAGTCGTGAGCGATGCCACCTGCCAGAGTACCTATTCCTCCATCTTGTGAGACTGACGGAGCCTGCTCTTCCATCTTTCCCCTTTCCCTTGCTTCCTCAAGCAATTGGGCGTTAGCCTTGCGCAGTTCTTCTGTTCTCTCCTGCACCCGCAGTTCCAGTTCGTGGCGTGACCGGCAAAGCGCCTCCTCCATGCGCTTGCGCTCGGTGATGTCATATACGTAAATGCGTGCGGCATTAAACCCGGGGGTAAGGAATATCATCTCACCAAAGACCCTATCCCCGACAGTTACCTCGCGATCGAGAGTCGATTCGCTTTTCTTGTCCCAGTCTCGTAAGACACTATACAGATCCTCGGAAAGGAGGGCCTTGCAATCAGCCTTGTCCATTCCGAGACTCCCCAGAATCTCTTGCGTGGCCGGATTAAAGAAGGTAACTTCACCTGAAGCATTCACCTCTATGATCGGATAAGGATTCAACTCGGGGAAAGAGGCGAGATGCCTTATACGTTCTTCTGCCCGCTTGCGCTCGGTGATGTCGTGGACGACGAAGGTTACCGTCTTTCCCTCAGCTACCTCCGTCGTCCACGCAGACACCTCGGAGGGGAATACCGATCCATCTTTTTTTCTAAGGGTGGTTTCTCTTGTGTTCGCATGGCTTCTTGCGGGTCCTGCCTCGACCAACAAAGAGCTGTCGAGTCCTACAAGGTCATTCAGACGGGAACCGACCGCTTCTCTTCGGGCAAATCCGAACAGCTCTTTCGCGGCAGGGTTCCACAGGAGGATCTGTCCCCGGCTGTCGGTCGAGATGATGGCATCCTGTGCGGTCTCCACCAGGTTCTTGTAGTGAAGCTTCGATTCCCTGAAGAACGACGCCAGTGCTTTGCCTACGCTCGTGTCGGCCGTCCGCGCTTCGCGTACGGTGACGATGGCGGCTGCAACGAAGTAGATGCCGCCGACGTATTGCGATATTCTGCCGAGCCAGCCGATCGGACTCCCGACAGCCTTCTCCATCAAGACGGCCGCGAGACCCGCCGCGATCAAAAGGAGCGCAAGGCCATACCAGTAGAGAAAGGGCATCCGTCTTTTCCAATAGAGCCGGAGGGCAAAGACGGCGGAAAACGTTTGGAGAACGATGGCGACGGTAAGGACGATCTCTCGCAGAGGGGTGGGTCCCTTGCCGACGACGAAGAAGGGGGGCATCAGACCGAGGATGGTTGCAACGCTGAGAAGCGCAACAAAGAGAATAATGGTGAAATAAGCGAAGAACAGCTTTGGCGCGCGACGAGCCGCCGCACTCTCGGTCGTTCCCTCGGCCAGTACAAAGGCAGCCATCACGTAAAAGATGGAGGCTGCAAGGGAGGCGATGTTATGTATGGTAACGGTGCTGTTTGGCCCCGGATGTTCTATGGCCCATCCGGCAACCAGATTACCGGCGCCGAACACAAGGAGTGCGCAGCCGATCAGGAGGATGTTCAGCGAGCCGGTCGCCACATAGCTTCGCCCCGCGAGAAAGGCGACGGTAAAGGGCATGAGCGCCAGGAATACAGTGTTCAGTATGGAGAGCAGGTAGGGGGGTTCGAAGACGGCTGCAGAAGGCAGCCAAACGCGAAAGATTACAACGAGTGCGATGGACAACATCACAGGAATGAGGCCGAAATAGGAGAAGCGATTCTCTATCTCGTGATCGAGTTGGTTTGGAGCAGGGGTACTCAAGTATCGTACCTCCTCAGGTCTCTTTGCTTGTGATCGTTTTCTGGTAGTCTCTGAATTCTATCGCGATACCTGCTCCAACGGCGTTCGAGAAAAAGGGCGCGGAGTGGGCCAGGTGGAAACCTGCGGGCAGATCCCTTTCGCGTACGAGAAGAATCCGTCATTGATGCCCCTGCTATTTTTATTGGAGGTCCACTACCATGGTATCAGTGATTACTGTGCTTGTCAAGAAACAAGCACAGTCGCGAAAACACTCTTTTACATAGGAGGCTCAGGGCGGATGTCCCGGACGATGCTGGTACGCGATTGCCACGTGAAATGTGGCATGGTGCAGGAGAACCAAAAAAAGCGATTTCAGGAAGGAAGTAGTTTGTGAGCTTAGTGAGCAACGTTCCCTCCCGGCATCATCATACGATCACGAGTGCCGCAAGCATTGTTGTCATTGATCGTCTCTTCATCGGGTCTCACCGCTGTTCTTTCAGGCTACTGAGTTTTGTGAAAAACGATTTCACTTCATCCGGTCTCATATAGCGCCTCGCCTCGTCATCTATGAAAGATTTCAGAAGTCCAGGCTTCAAGGCGAGAGTCACCTCTTTCCCTATGGAGATGTGCATCACGGGATAACGTATGCCCCGAGGCGACATGGAGGGCAGTATTGCCCCTGCATAGAGCCTTTGTCCTTTCAGGGTCACAATGAACATCTTTTCGTCGAGGCTGAACCTGCCCTTA
Source organism: uncultured delta proteobacterium (assembly GCA_963729685.1). Lineage (GTDB taxonomy): Bacteria > Desulfobacterota > Syntrophorhabdia > Syntrophorhabdales > WCHB1-27 > BOG-1155. Next base: position 3,633 of record CAVSOX010000008.1, read on the forward strand.
CCATACTCCTGCCGTATCCTCTCTGCCGCCTCTCCCTGGAGAATCATGGTCTGGCTCTCCCAGTCGTACTCCCTGATGTCGTTTCCATCGACAAGTATCTTGTCGAGCCGGGCGTTTGCAAAGAAATCCGCCCATTTGCCGTTCTTGCGGTCATATCCCACTTCGTCAATGTACCGACGCCCTTCGATGAGGTAAATCTTGAAGTCATCCGCAGCCGGCATGCCACCTACTCCGCCTGACGCACAGACGGTATGGCCGGTAAACACAAAAAAACCTGCAATGCACATCCATATCAGATGAAATCGTCCCATTCAATCCTCCTCATCTGAAACCGCTGCCAGTTCCCATAAGGGCGTAGGGGACGTTGGTTCCTGGCGTGCATTACGCCCTCCGGCCCCTCTTTCCATCCTCAGTTATCGCCCGGCTCACCGACGAGTAGGCTTTTTGGGGTTGTTTCCTGACGTTCCCAATCTCGCGAAAATTCCTGTAACCTGCTCATTGCCACTTCTACTATTGCACAAATCGCACTCAGTTTAAAGCAAATGCTTCAGGAAGAAGTTCTTGGGCAGCTCCTGCCATGGGGCACCCACCCGTATAATTGTGGGTCGCGCCATTTTTTCAACAAACGCCCCACGTGCTTTTTGTCGCTCCTGGTTGTCACTCCTTATTACCAATCATTACCAATCCAACCGCTTTCGCGTGCGGCTGCGCCGGTGCGGGCCGCCCCGGCTTCCGGTGGCCCGAAGTCCCATGGTGCGCTATAACGCTTGACGTTAAACGCAGCATGGTATAATCTCTTTATAAGCAGGGAAATGATAAAATCATTCAAAGATAAAGAGACGGAAAGGGTGTATAGCCGGGAGGGATCGAATAGGCTGCCGAGGGACATACAGCAGGTAGCGCTCAGAAAACTGCGAATGATCAATAACTCGAAAACCTTGAAAGACTTGAGAATTCCGCCTGCCAACAGATTGGAGAAGCTGACGGGAGATCGCGGGGGACAATTCAGCATAAGAATTAGCGACCAATGGCGCATTTGTTTCGTGTGGCAAGACGGCGACGCCCATGAAGTCGAAATAGCTGACTATCGTTAATGAGGAGTATTATGAAAAAGAAACTGAATCCCGTACGTCCCGGCGAAGTGCTTTTGGAGGAGTTCCTTAAGCCTATGGGTCTGAGCCAGAACAGGCTTGCCTTGAATATGTGCGTGCCTGCGCGGAGAATAAACGAAATCGTTCTTGGAAAGCGGCGCATCTCCGCTGATACTGCCCTAAGGCTCGCAAGGTTCTTCGGGACCTCCGCTGAGCTCTGGATGGGCTTGCAGGCGCAGTACGATCTGGATGAGACCGCCGAGGCATTGGGAGAGCGGCTGGAGCAGGAAGTCAAAACCTACGCCAACGGCTGAGCCGAGTGACGGACGGGCGCTATGTTCGCTCCATTTCACGTACCAATCAGATTCTTTATCAGCCCCCGGTTAACCATTTCCGCTTAAAGTCTTGCATCTCAGCGGAAAGCACCGGGACCAACACTGGAGGAAGAAATTGCTCGACAGGTCCCCGTCGGTCGCCTACGCCCTTCGTGCGGGTCGCGTCATTTTTCTTTTGAAAAGCGTACAACCGCACAGGATGCCTTTTGTCACCCCTGGTTGTCGCCTCTCCTTGTCACCCCTGGTTGTCATGCCTCCTTGTCGCTTTGACGGGCAAGGCGGGAAAGAGGGATAATCTTATGAGACCGGGAATGATCTTCAGATCCCTGGAGAGATGACAAAGCCCGGCCCGTTCGAGCCGGTCTCACAGATCGTGTAAACCGGTGCCGTTCTTTGACAATTGAGCCCCGACTGCGCTCCGCGAAAAGGGTCCTTCCTCTTTGTCCGGTTCCGGTCCGGTCGTTCATTCAATTCAAAACTCAACACTTATAACTCACCCCCCCCCCCCCCCCGAAACCGTGCACTTTCGTGCACTTTTGTGCACCCCTCTCTCTGAAAGCCTTGCGAGAGAAGGGAATCAGGAAAAGGGTGCTGAGACGGCGAGTGAACAATCCGTGCTGAAAAGGGCAAAAAGGAGGGTAAAACGCAGAAAAACACGGCAAAAATGACCGTTTTTGCGCCCTTTTTCATGCCGGTGAAAGGCTCAACTCTCAATCAAGTTAGTGCCTTTACCTTGAAAAGGGGAGGGAAGAGCGGCAGATTCCGAACACGTGGACGGCCGACCGACTAAAGAAGAAGAAAGAAAGCTAAGCTTTTGAGATAAGGAAGACCCCGGTTTCTGCGAGAAGATTCGGGAGGATGCGTATCCTCCTTCCCGCCCTGAAATAGAACGCCCTCTCGATGCGTATGGCCCTCTTCTTACAGAAGTCGATGAAATCGAGGATGCTCAGAAAGTGGAGGTTGGGCGTGTCGTGCCACTCGTAGGGCAGCGACGGGGTGACCGGCGTCCTGCCCCTTAAGCCCAGTTGGATGCGCGTGCCGAGGGTGGCGAAATTGGGAAAACTGACGATCACCTTCCTCCCGACCCGCAAGGACTCTCTTAAGACCTCGTCCGGTTTCTTCACCTGCTGGAAGGTCTGATCGAGGATGACGAAGTCGAACGAGCGGTCCCCATATTCCGGCAGGCCCCTGTCGATATCGTCGTGGAAGACGTTCAGGCCCTTCGAGACGCACCGGAGTATCGCGTCGTCGTCGATCTCTATGCCCTGGCCCCTCGCGTGCCTTTGTTCCGCCAGGCCGGCGAGTAATTCCCCCGTGCCGCAGCCCAGGTCGAGGACGGAGGCGCCGGGTGTGACGATCTCCACGATGACTTTCTGATCGGGTCTTAAGTGAGGGGGGTCGCGGTCCATCCGTCCTCTATGATGACATGATCTTCTTGAGGAAGTGGGTGATCAGGAAGGACTGCTCTTCCACTTCGATGAGAAACGCGTCATGGCCCCAGGTGGAGTTTAGCTCCGCGTAGGTTGCCTCGACCCCGGCCCTCTTGCAGGCGCGGGCGATCTCCTGGGACTGGTATGCCGGGTAGAGCCAGTCGGACTTGAAGGCGATGACGAGAAACCGCGCGGCCACGCCCCGCAATATCTCCTGCAGACCCCTGCCGTTTGCGAGGTCGAAGTAGTCTATGGCCTTCGTGATATAGAGATAGGAGTTGGGATCGAACCGCTTGATGAAGTTGTCACCCCTGTACTGGAGATAGCCCTCCACCTCGAAGTTCGGGTCGAAGGCGAAACCCGATCGGCCGGATTTCTCGCGCCTGCCGAATTTCTCGCTCATCGACACGTCGCTCATGTACGTGATGTGTCCCACCATCCGCGCCACGCTGAGGCCTTTGGCGGGCAGCGGGCCGCCGTAGTAATTCCCGTCGTTCCAGTTAGGGTCGGCCATGATGGCCTGCCTGCCCACCTCGTTGAAGGCGATCTGCTGAGGCGAGTGCGTCGCGGTGGTGGCGATGGGTATGACCGAGCGGACCCTCTCCGGAGAGGAAGCGACCCACTGGAGGGCCTGCATGCCGCCCATAGAGCCGCCTGCGACCGAGAGCAGCCGGTCTATGCCGAGGTGGTCGATGAGATGGCGCTGGGCGTTGACCATATCTCCTATGGTGACGAGGGGGAAATCGAGGGCGTAGGGTTTGCCCGTGCGGGGGTTGAGCGAACTGGGGCCCGTGGAGCCCCTGCAGCCTCCTATCACGTTGGAACAGATGATGAAATACCGGTCCGTGTCGAAGGCCCTGCCCGGCCCGATCATGTTGTCCCACCAGCCGGGGTCCTTCTCCCCTTCATGGAACCCGGCGGCGTGGGCATCGCCGGTGAGGGCGTGGAGGATCAGGACGGCGTTCGATTTGTCGCTGTTGAGGGCGCCGTAGGTTTCATAGGCGAGGGTGACAGGCGAAAGGGTCTTCCCGCCCTCCGTCTCGAAGGGGTGGGGGCCCTCGCCAAAGGTGTAGGTCGCCATGTTCGTCCCCTTACCCGGCCGCCTTCCGCAGGGCCTGGTCGATATCTTCCTCGATGTCCTCGATGTCCTCGATGCCGATAGAGAGGCGGATGTAGTCCTCGGTCACGCCCGTCTCCATCTGTTCGGCTTTTGTTAACTGCTGATGCGTGGTCGAGGCGGGATGTATGACGAGGCTTTTTGCGTCCCCGATGTTCGCGAGGTGAGAGAGGAGCCGGACCGATTCGATAAACCTCCGCCCCGCATCGAGCCCGCCTTTGATCCCGAAGCCCACGAGCGCCCCGTAGCCCTTTTTCAGGTATTTGCTCGCGATTGCGTAATTCGGGTTGTCCGGAAGGCCGGGATAGCTGACCCAGGAGACGAGAGGGTGGTCTTGCAGGAACCGTGCGACCGCAAGTGCGTTCTCGGAATGCTTTCTCTGCCGCAAAAAGAGCGTCTCCAGCCCCTGGAGGAAGAGCCACGCATTGAACGGACTCAAGGCGGCGCCGATGTCGCGCAGGAGCTGCACCCGCGCCTTGAAGATAAAGGCGACGTTCCCCATCTCCCCGAACGCGCCGAAGGTATCCCAGAATTTGAGGCCGTGGTAGCTGGGGTCAGGCTCCGTGAATTCCGGGAAATTCCCGTTGCCCCAGTTGAAGCGGCCGCCGTCGACGATCACGCCGCCGATTGACGTGCCGTGGCCGCCGATAAACTTCGTGGCGCTTGTCGTCAGGATGTCCGCCCCGTAGTCGATGGGTCTGACGAGACCGACGCCCACGGTATTGTCGACCACCAGCGGGATGCCCGCGTCATGACCGATGCGGCTGAGGGCTTCGAAATCGGGCACGTCGAGCTTCGGGTTGCCTATCGTCTCCGCATAGAGTGCCCGTGTCCGCCCGGTGATCGCTTTCCTGAACTCTTCGGGTTTCGCGGAGTCGACAAACTTGACCGTCCGGCCGAGCTTGGGGAAGGTATGGTGGAAAAGCTCGTAGGTGCCCCCGTAGAGGTTGTTTGCGGAGACGATTTCGTCGCCCACCTGCGTGATGGTGAGGAGGGCCATGGTTTCCGCCGCCTGGCCCGATGAAACGGCGAGCGCCCCCGTGCCGCCCTCGATGGCGGCGATGCGCCGCTCGAAGACGTCCGTCGTGGGGTTCATCATCCTGGTGTAGATGTTGCCGAGCTCGGCCAGGGCGAAAAGGTTGGCGGCATGCGCCGTATCCCTGAACACGTAGGAAGTCGTCTGGTAGATGGGCACCGCCCGCGCCCCTGTCGCCGCATCCGGGCTTTCCTGGCCGGCATGGACGGCCAGTGTCTCAAGTCTCCTCGTTGCCATCGGTCTCATTCCTCCCTATTTGTAAGTGGCGAGTGACGAGTGAAAGGGTCGAGTGGCGAGTGCAGAGTGCCGAGTTGAAAAAGCAGTCGCCTCTCTATCTCACCCTCACTGTTTATAGGTCACATTCGTCCTATAGGACCTATAAAGCAATTTCGCTTTCGTCACTCGTCCCTTTTCGCTCGTCACTCGGCACTCTGCACTCGTCACTTATATGTAGTACATGGAACTGCCCTTCTCCGACTTCTCCTCCTGCATCGCGATCAGGCGCTCGATGGTAAAGCCGGAGAGCACCTCATCGATCTTCCCGCCGACAAGGCCCCAGATATCGCGGGTGGCGCATGTGGCTGAGCGGGGGCAGACGTCGGGTTTCGCCACGCAGTCGACGACCGTGCACGGACCTTCAAGGGCCTTGACAACGGTGCTCGCCGTGATCTCGGAAGGCCGCCCGCCGAGGAGGAAGCCGCCTTTCCTGCCCCTCACGGTATTCACGAGCCCCCGCGGTACGCAGGGTCGCGAATATATGCTCGAGATATTTTTCGGATATCCCCTGCCGCCTGGCAATATCCGCGAGAAAGACGGGCGTGTCGTCCTTTTGATTCGCCGCAAGGTCCATCATCGCCCTGAGTCCGTATCTCCCCTTGGTCGATATCTTCATACGTCTCTACTCCTGGTGCTCTTTCCCTCTAAATAGGGACGTCTGAAGCGGTCGCCGTCTCCAGGCCGGGAAAAAGGTTCTGAAAAAGGGGCGTCGACAGGTAGCGCTCGGCCGCGGAAGGGAGGACCACCACAATCGTCTTGCCCCTGCTCTCCGGCTCTTTCGCAATGCGCGCCGCCACGAGGGCCGCGGCCCCGCTCGAGATGCCGCAGAGGATGCCCTCTTCGCGGGCCAGCCGGCGGGCCATGTCGATAGCCTCATCGCTCGTGACCGTCTCTATGCGGTCCACGAGGTCGAGTCTGAAGCACCTTGGGCACAAAACCGGCGCCGATGCCCTGGATCTTGTGAGGGCCCGGTATCAGCTCCTCGCCCCGGCGTGTTTGGGTGAGGACCGGAGATTCGGCCGGCTCCACAGCCACGGAGATAATCTTTCTCCCTTTCGTCACCTTGAAATAGCGGCTGACCCCGGTGATGGTGCCGCCCGTTCCAACGCCCGATACGAGGATGTCCATTTTCCCGTCGGTGTCGTTCCATATCTCGGGCGCGGTCGTCGTCTCATGGATGGCGGGGTTGGCCGGGTTTTCAAACTGCTGGGGCATGAAATAGCGGGAAGGATCGCTCCGGCTGAGCCCCTCCGCCTTCGCGATGGCCCCTTTCATGCCTTTCGGGCCTTCAGTCAATATGAGGTTCGCACCCAGGATCTTCAGCACTTTCCTCCGCTCGACGCTCATAGTCTCCGGCATGGTGAGGAGCAGCTTGTACCCTTTCGCGGCGGCGACGAAGGCCAGCGAGATGCCCGTATTGCCCGAGGTGGGCTCGATGATCTCCATACCCGGTTTCAATCGTCCCGTCTTCTCGGCATCCCAGATCATCGCGGCACCGATACGGTCTTTCACGGAGTAGGCCGGGTTCCTGCCTTCGATCTTCGCGAGCACCGTCGCTTCCGGACCCACCACGCGGTTCAATTTTATTAGCGGGGAATTCCCTATCGACTGACTGTTATCCGCATACCTGCCCATAAAGACCTCCTTCGGATTTGCGGCCGTGCAGACGGGCCGTGAGGCTTACCCTACAATGACTATAGGATTAATATAGTTGGTGGAGCCGCCTTTGTCAATAGAATAATTGTGCGGCGGCCGGACAGAGGCGGCAAGGCTTTTCACCGGCACTTGTCGTTATAGTTGCTCTTCGGCCGCATAAAGGCATATACTTTTCCATCATGGGAAAACCGACAACGCCCCTTGTCGCTGCGGACATCATTATCGAATACGAGGACGGGATCGTGCTTATCGAGCGGAAAAATGCGCCTTACGGCTGGGCCTTGCCGGGGGGGTTCGTGGACGTGGGCGAGTCCCTTGAAAGCGCGGCGGTAAGGGAAGCGCGGGAAGAGACATCCCTCGACGTGACGCTTCGAGAGCTGCTCTACGTCTACGGGAAGCCCTCGAGGGACCCGAGAGGTCACGGGATCGGCATCGTCTACATCGCCGACGGCGCGGGCATTCTTGCGGCTGCCGACGACGCGAAAGGTGCCCGCGTCTTTACGTTCGATACGCTGCCCGACCGCATGGCCTTCGATCACCGCGAGATCGTGGCCGATTATTATACCTTCATCCAGACGGGGGAGCGGCCCGTACCGGATGTCGACCGGCCGAAATAAGAGATCAGGGGCCTGCCGCATCACCATAAATCTCTTCATTTACCCGCCTCTCCGCAGTTGACAGCGTTTCAGGAAGACTTATATTAAATAGGGAAAGGCCGCGACCTTCGAAGGCAGCAGGCCGCCGGCGAATGCACGGGCGGCCGGGAAGGTTCGGTCAGGTCGGTCTTTCGGCTCGTCAACTCTGCTCGGTCACAAAGCACGGTATACAATTACGATCACTATTTTGTGAGGGGCGCATCTTCACCGGCCGGAAAGGACGGCCCGCATCTCGAAAAAGGAGTGGAGCCGATGAAAACGATATTTGCGCTGTTTGAAAGCTGGGACGAAGCGGAGGCGGCTGTCGCCGAGCTGATCGACAGGCGCTTCGACGAGGGCGAGATGAATGTGATCGTCCGGGAGCCTGTCGGACGGACGGGTGTGGACGCCCATGTGAGGGGAACGAACAAGGCCGGCCTGCCCGGGCTGATAGGCGGCGGATCCGGGATCATGCCCGATGCGGGCGGCGTCCGCGTGGCCGGCAAGATCGCGGCCATGACCGCCGGGCCGCGGACACCGGAAAAGCCCCTCCACGATATTAAGGCGATCCTCGCCGGTCTCGGCGTGCCTGAGGAGCTGGCGGAATTCTACTGCGACGGCGTCCTGGAAGGCGGCCTCCTGTTCTGGCTGCGGGCCGATGACCGGCGGGCCGCCGAGGCGACGAACATCCTCAGCACCAGGGTCGAGAAGATCGCCAATTACGCCTGACATCGCCGGGTCCGCCACGCGAGGGACCCGGACCGCCCTTCAAACACGCTACTTGCTCTTCTGCACCCAGACTTTATGCTCGGGCACCCATGTGCCGTTGACATCCTGACCGGGCACCGTTACCCACTCGCCCGGGCCGCTTTGGCGCGCTTGAGATGCTGCGGCGCGCCATACGCGGGCGCGGGCTGAGATGTGTAGGCAGGCGGGTATGCATAGGCCGGCGGCGGCGCGGGATAGGCGTAAGCAGGCGGAGGGTAGTAGTAATAGGGCGGCGGGTAGTAGTAATAGGGCCTTGCAAAGCCGAGGGCCGTACCCATGGCAAGTCCGCCGACAAACCAGCCCGCGCCCCAGCCCCCGTGCGCCCTGGAATATGACGGGACGGCCATCGTCATTGAGACAGCCAGCACCGCAAGCAGACCGATCAGAAGAACGCGTTTCATCGTTGCTACCTCCTTGGAGATGCTCTTCCATTAATATACTACGGGACAGGGCAAAAAGGTAGGTCCAGGCGGGCCGCCGATCCCGATCATCTCCGTGTTCGCCCGGCCGGGCTGCACCATGGGAAAGACGTTTTCTTGGTGATGCACGGGTATATCCACCAGAGAAGGGCCGTCGTGGGAAAGGGCCTCTCTCAGGATGTCCGTCACGGACGCCGGCTGCTCTCACGGAAAAGCCCTGAATGCCGAATTGCCGGCCGATGGCCGCAAAATCCAGCTCCAGGTCGAACCTGGAGGCGAAGTAGTTCCCCTCGTAAAACAACTCCTGCTGTTGCCTCACGAGGCCGAGGTGACCGTTGTTCAAGAGCAGTATGGTGACCGGGAGAGCGAGCTCGGCCAGTGTGGCCAGCTCCTGAATGTTCATCTGGAACGAGCCGTCGCCGCTTATACACAGGACGCGGCGGCCGGGGTTGGCGAGCGCCGCGCCTATGGCGGCCGGGAGGCCGAACCCCATGGTGCCGAGGCCGCCCGACGTGAGAAAGGTGCCCGGTGCGGCAAAAGGATAGGCTTGCGCCACCCACATCTGATGCTGCCCCACGTCGGTGCAGACGATAGTACCGGCCGGGGCCAGGGAATGGGCGGTCTTGATGGCGTCGATGGGATGGAGGCCGCCGTTTCTCCGGAACGGCTCGCAGGGGAGGGCCGCCCTGATTTCCGCGAGCCTCGAAAGCCATGCGCGGCGGCCGTCGCTTCCGATCAGTGGCAGCAATGCCGTTATCACCAGGCCCAGGTCCCCCACTATCGGCACGTGCGCCCTCCTTATCTTATGGATCTCGGCCGCATCGACATCGACGTGGATGATGTCTGCCTTCCGGCAGAACTCGTCGGCCAGGCCCACGGCGCGGTCGTCGAAGCGGCTGCCGAGCGCCAGGACGAGGTCCGCCTCATCGAGGGCGATATTGCACAACGGAGAGCCGTGCATGCCGAGCATGCCGAGGTAAAGGGGGTCATCGGGGGGAAAGGCGCCGAGACCCATCAGGGTGAGGGCTACGGGTATGCCGTTCTTTTTTGCCAGCTCATGGAGTGGGCCGTGGCATCCCGACCTGATCACGCCGCCCCCGGCGTAAATCACGGGTCTTCTGGCGGCCGCGATCATGGCGGCCGCATCGGCCACCGCGGCGTGGTCGATTGCGGGAAAGGCCTCCCTCACGCCCGGCTCCGGCCATTGCTCCAGCTCGACCTCCGCAAGCTGGACGTCCTTCGGGACATCGACGAGGACGGGGCCGGGACGGCCGGAGAGGGCTATGGCAAAGGCCCTGGGGATGATGGTGAGCAATTGTTCGGCCCTCTTGACAAGAAAGTTGTGTTTGGTGATCGAAAGGGTCATGCCGTAGGTATCGACCTCCTGAAAGGCGTCGGTGCCGATCATGGAAGTGGGGACCTGACCGGTGATCGCGATGATCGGGACGGAATCGAGCTTTGCGTCCGCCAGGGCGGTGACGAGGTTGGTCGCCCCCGGCCCTGACGTGGCGAAGCAGACGCCCGGCTTCCCGGTCGACCTCGCGATGCCGTGGGCGATGAAGCCGGCCCCCTGCTCGTGCCGGGCGAGGATGTGGCGTATAGGGCTTTTGGAGAGGGCATGGTAGAGGGGGAGGTTGGCGCCCCCGGGAATGCCGCTCACTATCGTCACGCCGGCCCTCTCCAGCAACCTGATGATGATCTCCGCTCCGCTGTATCGCATGGCATCCCCTCCAAAAGGTAATAAAAAAAGCCCCTGCCGGCTTACACCGGCAGGGGCCCTTGTTGCACGAAATCAGGGCCTACAACGGTGTAAACCGGTAGGTTGCGCGTACAAGGACGACAAGGACGTTAATCGAGTGCTGGTCAAGCAAATTTTCGTTGTGTAGATATAACGTGCGGCTCTCGGACACTATACTCGTCTCCTTCAGCTTCCTTACTGCTAATGTAGAGGAAACCTCCCGGCGTGTCAAGGGAATTGTTGCGTGACCGGAAGGTCGTAAAGAAGAAAGGCAAAAAAGCACTCTTTTTGCGTCATTTTCGTCCGGTTTGCTCTCTTTTTACCCTCTTTTCCCCCTTTTTCAGCACGGATTGTTCACTAACCGTATTATCACCCCCCGTAGAATTCCCAGTTATTGCAAGCCTTTCCGAAGAGGGGGTTTACGATTGTGCACGAAAGTTTACGGTTTCGGGGGGGGGGGGGGGGGTGACCCCTGCGCTGATAGGAGGGGTGGGGGGAGCTAACGCGAATCGCGAAACGCGAAACGGAAGAGCAAGGGGGGGATAGGTGGGAAAGGGACGGTCGTCCTTGTATTTGCAGCTCGGATGGGCGAACTTCTCGATATCACCCGATAAGGGAATAGAACCCTTCCCGGGGTAGGGTCGAGGTTCAACTGTCAAAGAACGCGGGCGGCTTCACCGGTTCTCCCGGAAGTCGGCCGAACAGCCGATCTCTCCCATCGGGCTTACGCCCTCGAATCAGTGCGGCCGCCATATAGATTGTCCCTCATTTGAGTTTTTCTGTCAAAGCGACAACCAGGAGTGACAACTAGGCATGACAAGGAGGGGCGACAACCAGGTGTGACAATGAGCACCTTTCGCGGTGTAAAAGTTAAGATCCTTTTTCTTCCCCCGCCCGCCCATTCGCGTGAGGCATGACAATAATCTGCCCGGATTGTCGAACATTGGCAAGAGTGCTATAATGAAGCTCTGAGGGATAACGAGTGCTTCTGTTTGAATGGGACCCGAACAAGGCGAAAGAAAATCTCGAAACACACGAGGTTTCTTTTGACGAAGCGAGCACCGCCTTTCGAGATACTTTATCACTGGCCATTTACGATCCACTGCACTCTGATCAAGAAGATAGATTCGTTTTAATCGGAAGTTCTCATAGAAACCGTCTTCTGGTAATTGTTCATACGGAAAGGGGCGACAACATCAGGCTGATCAGCGCAAGAAAGGCATCCAACAAAGAAAGGGAACAATATGAAGAGAATGCAAGAAGATCCGAACATGCTTGAAGAATATGATTTCAGCAAGGGCGTTCAGGGCAAGTACGCAAAACGATATGAGGAGGGAACGAACGTTGTGGTCATCGAGCCGGACGTTGCGGAAGTTTTCCCTGACCACGACTCCGTAAATGAGGCTTTGAGATCCCTGGCGGAAATCATTAGAAGACAAAAGAAACTTGCATAACCAACGGGGAATGCACCGAGGAATTCGCACACAAGAAGTTCGAGATATGGAGAACCTATATCGATGGTTAGTTCAGATCGTAGATATAGCGAGTCAATCTCCGCACCTCATGCGGAGATTATAACTGTATTCACCGCAAACGCAACCTATCCGGGCCAAGAACGGCGATGAATAGTCAGTGCGCCGAAGGCGTGGGTCGAGGTTCAACTGTCAAAGAACGCGGGCGGCTTCACCGGTCCTGCTGGGACCGGCTTAAACTATAAAAGTTAAGATCCTCCCGGACACGACCCAGGGAAACCGAGAACTTGTCGGGCCATGTTCCTTCCCGGAAGGATAGATTTTTCTCGACCGAGCAGGCCGCTAGTGTTACAATTGGCAATGCGTGCGGGAATAGGGGCTCGTAAATCGACAAAATAACAACGTCCTCTTGGATTTCCCTTGCTTCGGAATATCCGCAGAGAGGGCATAGCCGCATGACAGAGGTGACTTCACCCTGGAGGTAACGCATATGGACTGGAGAGAGCGAATCGTTGTCGATCCTCTTGTATGTCACGGGAAGGCCTGCATCAAGGGAACCCGCATGATGGTGTCGGTTATCCTCGATAATCTGGCCAACGACGTGAATCAGAGTGAAATCCTGAAGAGTTACCCGTCCCTCACCCCGGACGATATCAAAGCGGCCATTGCCTATGCTGCCGAACTGTCCCGCGAGCGACTGGTGGCAGTATCGGCATAGAATATGCGGTTCAAGGTGGACGAGAACCTACCAATCGAGATTGCCGATTTGTTAATGGGCCTGGGCCATGACGCAAGAACAGTCAATGATGAACACCTGCAAGGCGTGGATGATCCGCATCTTTTAAAGACTGTGTGCTGCTGCGAGAAAGGGCGAAACGGACAGGAAAAGTACCCTTTTTCTTTTCGTCGGTGAGCCGGGCGATAACTAGGATGGAAAGAGGGGCCGGAGGGCAGTAATGCACGCCAGGAACGAACGTCCCCTACGCCCTTAAGAAAGGTGTCTGTCCCCTCTTTCGTTTCATGGTATAATGGAAATATGATTACTGAGAGGGAAAAACAGACCATTATAAAGACTGCCGCCAAGTATCATGCAAAACGCGTGATACTCTTTGGGTCGGCGCTGTCACCCGATAAAGATAACCGTGATATCGACATTGGAGTGGAAGGCATAGAAGACAAGGACTTCTTCACCTTTTACGGTGAACTTATGTGTGCCCTGCCGAAACCGGTAGATGTTATTGATCTGTCCATAAAAAGCCGCTTTTCAGAGCTCGTTAACCAGGAGGGCATACCCCTCTATGCCTGACTGCCGTCTTCGTATCGAAGCCGAGTATGAGGCCATCAGAAACCTGCTTTCCGCTTTGCCGAGCTTTCCGCTTTCAACTCTCTCCCCCCTTGAGCTTGCAGGTGCAGGAGCACTGCTCTACAACTTCTACAACGGGATAGAAAACGTTCTTAAACAAGTATTCCAGATGAAAGTATTTGTAGTTCCCCAAGGGGAATCATGGCACAGAGACCTTTTGGTTACCGCAGGAGAAAAGGGAATCCTATCCGCTCAACTATTGAACAGCTTAAAACGTTACCTTGCTTTTCGCCACTTCTTTGGTCATGGTTACGCCCTTAACCTGTTTCCAGAGCGCATGCAGCCGCTTCTGGATGATGCGCAGTTGGTCTTTGACCAGTTCAAGGCTGACATTGAAAAGACTATGCAGTAACCGGAAGCTTGGGGATGGATGACGTTATTTAAAATGCAAAAAACAAGACCTGGCCCCATAACCCATACCTCGTCGGTGAGCCGGGCGATAAATAGGATGGAAAGAGGGGCCGGAGGGCAGTAATGCACGCCAGGAACGAACGTCCCCTACGCCCCTATATCATTACAAGTGGTACTTGATAGTATTGCAAAAGCGCCGTGATATTGTTTGTTTTATTGAGAAGAGCAGTATTAGGATTACCCCCCAACGGCTGCAAAGGCACATAATATGTTGGATTGGTCAAGAATCGACAACCAAAACACATTTCAGAACTTAGTCAATCATTTGTTTTTTCTGGAATGCCCTTCCACGCTCGGCTTCATCCCGTTCAGTCCATATATGGGAAAGGACGGAGGGTGGGATGGGCGGTATCAAGGCCGATATCCTTCCGAGAATCTGGAAGGCAATTTCTGTATCCAAGCCAAGTATACAAAACACAATCTCAAACAGGCCATGCCATCCCTTCGAAGGTGGGCAGAAGAGGAATTGGATAATGGCGCCAGCAATAAGGTCGACCATCTACGGTTAGCAACCTCTGCAAACCTGCGTAATGAACTGATAGTTGAACTGGAAAACCTGAATGGGGGCCGCGTCAAAACATTTAAGGTGTGGCACGGTCAAGACTTGTTGATGAGAATTGAACAACAACCTTTCTTGCGCTCTTACTATTTTGGCAGCCCTGCCATACCACTGTTTGTTCCTCCATCCATATACTTCAAGGAAGTTGAGAGAGGTTTAAGTGATATTCATGGTAGTATCCTAAATCAGATTAACGCAATTAAAGACAGAATCGATGAGATCATCTCGTTCCTTAAGGAAGACACAAGAAGGGTTTTTGTAGTTCATGCGCCTGGCGGATACGGTAAGAGCCACCTGCTACGAGAATTCCCTCTTCAATTAAGTAATGCGGGGAATAAGAGAGAAGTCTGGTTTATTCGAGACGGCATTCGCGATATCCGCGATGCCTTTAATGATGAAATTGGCGTCCGGGAGAATTCCAGAGAGAATTATAGCTACATTTTTGTGGTCGATGACGCGGATCGTGCAGACGATGTAAAGGACATACTGAACTGCATAGTCAAATCAGGTATTGATGCGAAGGTCCTGATATCTCTTAGAACGGCAGGGATGGGCGCCATGAAAGAGACGCTCGTATCTGCGGGATGCTATAACCTCGCCACGGTGACATCTATTCCCGATTGGTCGAAAGAGGAGTTAAGAACGCTTTTGAGGGCGGTGGTGGGGAAGGATAATGTTGATAATGAGGATGAAATAGTCCGCAAATTTCCAAACCCGTTCTTTATCGTCAGAATCGGTCTAAATATTAGAGGAAAGAATAAGTACGACTTCGAGTCAACAGAGCGAGCCATTTTGCAATCCTTACTCAATGATTCACGGCAGATAGTGCCTTCAGGGCAGGTCAATATTAACGCGCTGCTTCTGAATTTAGCCTTGATCACCCCGATACATGTTACAGATCGTCAAACAATCGCCAAGCTCGCTCAAAGACTTAATGTCGAAGAGCAGAAGGTAAGTGCCATTATGGATAACTTGGTTAATGGCGGTGTGTTACGTCGCATTGGCAACATCGTGAGATTCGTACCTGACATGATTGGCGATGTCTTTCTCCTAGAGGAAATGAAAGCGCTTCCTCAAGAAGCTAGGGAACAGGTATTCTTGTATTCGTTTACTAGCCATTCAAAAAATATCTTCTGTAATTTGGGCGCTACATTAAGATATGGTAATAAGGACTATTTAGTACCAATAGTGGCTAATGTTATATCGGGGTGGATTGCCAACGCCGATAAGTACGAGAGTTACGAAAAAAGACAGATCTTAGAGAATCTTAAAGATATATGCAGGGTAGCACCCGATAAGACCATCAACCTGCTCTGGACATTCTTAAACAACTCCGACTTGAACACCGATGCGTACGGGCCCATTATCGGACGATTGTTCTATAGTGACCTAGACAGAAAAGAGCTTCTCAAGATTATCGAAGAACTGAGAGCGAAGGTTGAGCCGGGCACGTTTTCTAACTATAAACCTGATAATTTAATTGAGGAAGCAGCTAACCCTCTATACAACAGCATCGAAAAGCAGATCATGCCGCTATTGGCCGTCATCGAAGAGTCTTTTCGGAGCGTTAACCCTCTTATCGAGTTCGCGAAGTCTGCCTTAAAGGAGGTTTTGGCTTCATCTCACGAATGGAGGCGCTCAACGTATGCGGGTGTGGCATTCGGTAGCACTGCATTACCGGCTACGGATTCCGTATTGTCAATGAGAAATGAGGCCATTGAGATCACAAAAACAATGCTGATGGATGAGCGACCAGCGGTCCGTTTAGCCGCGATTGAGATTGCTGGGAAAATTGGAAAAGCGTTCGGTCAGGGTGTTGCAAATCTGCCGTTAAAAGACAAGATTGCTGCGGAAAGGCGGGGGATGTTGGAATTTATTAGCCGCAATAACCTTGTTGGGAAGGAAGCAGATCGGAGAGTCTTAAGCTCCTATGAAGACTTTCTGTTCGCGAGGTGGGCGCACCAAGATGGCCCCGACGAGATGGTTCTATCGTTGCTTGATAAATTTGGGTACGACTTAGAGTATCGAATATTCCGATATTACACAGCACGATGGGACATAGGGGATGATATTCGAGATACGCTGAAAAGCGCACCATCGAAAGACAGATGGCCGTGGGCTTTGGAAAACATTATGCAAAGAGAGCGGCATCGAACAATAGAGGACTTTAGAGAAGACGCGATATTGCTAAACACAAAGTATTCGACTCCAGAGAGTGTTGTTGCGTTTCTGCATGGCTTGGAAGGCGCGATAACTATATCTTCGCCCAATGCATTGTTCTTGCGGGCATGGATCAAAGAAAACCCGAAAACATTTAGGACAATTCGTGAGCGGATAGACTTGTGGGAGAGGATTCCTTTGGTGTTCAAGCACACTATCACCTACGATTTGGTTCAGCACTACCCGGAGATGACAAAAGGCGTTATCGATGAGTTACTATCGGCTTCGAAAGTACCGATAGAGGAGCCAAGAATAGCCATAGATCTCGCATTTAACCTGCCGGCAGTTGAGAGACATCGAACCATCAAGTTGATTGTAGAGAAAGATATTGAGGATTTGAATCTGATTATTATCCAGAATTTGCCATTTCTGCGAGAAAAGATTCCGGCTAGGGAGATGGGGGAACTTGTTGTAACGGTACTGAGTCATTTAACCCCGCAAGGCCGAGCCAGAGCGATTGAGCGAATAGCGTTCATTTCACTAGAAAGAGGGGGATTATGTAAAGAAGTTTCTGCGTGTGACTCGAAAACTAATCTACGCGACTCTTGTAGATAAGGACAGTTTGGAGTATCACGATTTTAGAATCATGGCGTTGTTATTTTTGAGCGTCAAAGAATTATTGGACTTTATAGAGGAACGATTGGAAAAAGAAAGAGCTGCTCCGCAATCTTCAGAATACCATGCCGCTCCATTTGAAGGCATAGATTTTATGGGCAGAATTATAAGGAATCCTGAAGATTACCTGTACGCAATCATGAAAGCTCTGGAATGGGATGAAGAATATGAGGGCACAGCAAGCTTCAGTGTCTCAAAAATACTTAAACAGATTGTATCATTAATGGATGGCTCGGGAAGATTGTATGTGGATACCGTTAAGAACAGCTTCTACAGCCGAAAGGCGTTTCCCAAATTTCTGGAATGTTTATCCCAACTTCGATTAAACAGGTCCAGTACTGATATTTTTAGCGAAGCTATTCAAAAGAGCAAGGAATTTGGTCATGAAAACAAGGCTGTAGAGTTATTAAAAGGCAAAATATATCCGGAGGATGGCTGGACTTCTTCCGTGGGGGAGGTACCATCTGCGTTTCTCGAAAGAAAAGAGGTCTTTCGAAGGTTGAAGGACGGCGCACCTGCGGGCCGGTTGAAAAATGCTCTGGATGAATGTCTGATGGCAGTGGACAGTATGATCGACGATCACCAAAAAGAAGAAGAAAATAGATTTCATTCGAGATAGATTTGCCATGGCAATCCTTGCCTCAACTTATCAATCCAATCTGACGCTTTGTGAAAGCGTTAAGACTCAGCCGATCGAATCGAGAGCAAGTGCTTTTTTGCTTCCGGGGAGTCTCAGTGAGTTGGAGGCGACCCGGATCGGTCGGCCAACGGCATGGGGGAAATGCTTCATATGTGGATGCCCCGTGAGCCATGTTGACCGTAGGCGTACTTTACCGTACGTCGGAGGTCACATGGCGAGCAGGGCGCCGCAGAGGGAGTATTTCCTCCATGCCGTTCGCTACGGCGCGAGGGTGATGCGGTTGATGATGGTGAGCAGCGGCCCCGGATAGACGCCCCACCAGATGAGGAGAATGAAGAGCAGCGCCATGACCGCCCGCCCCTTGAGCGCGCACGCGGGTGCGCGGCCGCGCCGGGCCGCGCGTCCCTGTACAGGGCGGCGATGACCCGCAGGTAGTAGAAGAGGCCGATCGCGCTGGTGACGACCAGGACGATCACCGGCAGCCAGAGGAAAGAGCCGACGCCCGCGGCCACGATATACGCCTTTGCGATAAACCCTGCGGTGAGGGGCATCCCCGCCAGCGACAGGAGCATGAGCGTGAATGTCCCCGCAAGCCAGGGCCGCCTCCAAAAGAGACCCTCGTAATCCTCGATGGCGTCGGCGTCCCGGCCCGGAGTCGAGAGCAGGGTAACTACGCCGAAAGCGCCCAGGGTCGTGACGAAATAGGCGACGAGGTAGTAGGTCACGGCCGCCACGCGGAAAGGGGCGCGCGGACATGAAAGCCACCAGGAGATAGCCGAAATGGGCTATGGAGGAATAGGCGAGGAGCCGCTTGATATTCCGCTGAAAAAGGGCGAGCAGGTTCCCCGCGGCCATGGACGCGATGGCGATGACCGTGAAGACGAGGAGGAGTCGGGGGTGGTCCCCGAGGCTCACGTCGGTGAAATAGCGCAAGAGAAGGGCAAAGACGGCGCCTTTGGAAATCGTGGCGATGAAAGCGGTCACCGGGGCGGGCGCGCCTCGTAGACGTCGGGCGTCCACATGTGGAAGGGGACGACGCCGAGCTTGAACCCTATGCCGATGACGAGGAAGACCATCCCGGCCAGGCTTGCGGCCCGGCCGTCGGCAAGGCCGCTCATCCTCGGGCCGAGGAGGGTGAATTCCATCGTGCCTGTCAGACCGTAGATGATCGCCATGCCGTACAGCAAAAACGCGGACGAGGCGCCGGAGACGATCAGGTATTTGATGGCCGCTTCCGTGTGGGAGGGCCTGGCGCGCAGGTAGGCGATCAGCGGGTAGAGGGAGATGCTCAGCACCTCGAGGCCCAGGAAAAAGGAGACGAAATGGCGCGCGCCGACAAGGGCGAGGGCCCCGAGCAGCGCGCCGAGCAGGAGGAGGTAGAATTCCTCCGGGGCCGCGCTCTCGTCCCTTCAGGTAGTCGTAAGAGAGGACGGCCACAAGAAACCCCGCGGCCAGCACGAGGGCGCTGTAAAAGAGGGCAAAGCCGTCAAAGAGGAAGAGGAGGCCCGCCTGAGCGGGGACGAGGGGAAGCAGGGCGACGAGACCGGCCAGGGCCGCAAGGATGCCCGCCAACGTCAGGCAGAAGGTGGTCCTGTGGCTCCGCCGGACCGAGATCGCGACCATGGAGAGCACCAGGGTCGCGGCAATGATCATGAGCGGCAGCAGGGGGAGGAGGGAGAACGTCACTTCCGCCTCCCCGGGGGCAGGGTCTCGCGCGGCATGCGGCTCGCGTGAGGACCGGACGCAGTCTCGCGTACGGACGGGCTGGCCCTTCCCTACCCGGTCGATGAAGGGCTGCGGGGAGAGGCCGAGCCACAGGAGGGGGACCATCATCAGCGCCATGACGCCCATCTCGCGCACCGAGAGGTCGGGGATCTTCCAGCCCTCCTTGTTCTCGCCGAAGAATATGCGCTGCATCATGCGGAGGGCATAGGCGGTGGAGAGGACGAAGCCCAGCGAGGCGGCGACGGCCAGGCCCGGATGCGCCGGGTAGACGCCGAGGACGACCATGAATTCGCCGACGAAATTGCCCATCCCCGGCAGGCCCAGGGAGGCGAGGGCAAAGAACATCGATGCGCCGCCAAGACGGGGCGCGACCGGCCAGAGGCCGCCCATGCGGCTTAAGGATCGGGTATGGAGCCGCTCCTGGAGCGCGCCCGCGAGTATGAAGAGCGCCCCCGTGCTGAGCCCGTGGGAGACGATCTGGATCATGGCGCCCTGGAAGGCGAGCCCGCTGCCCGCAAAGAGCCCGAGGAGCACAAAACCCATATGGCTGACGCTCGTATACGCGACGAGGCGCTTCACGTCGTCCTGGGCAAGCGCGAGGAGCGCGCCGTAGAGTACCCCGGCAACGCCGAGCGCCATGAGGGGCATGGCCGCGGCGGCCGACTCCGCCGGGAAGAGGGGGATCGCAAAACGGAGCAGCCCGTAGGCCCCTGTCTTGAGCAGCAGGCCGGCAAGGATGACGCTGCCCGCGGTCGGGGCCTGGGTGTGCGCGTCCGGCAGCCAGGTGTGGAAAGGCACGGCGGGGAGCTTCACGAGAAAGGCGGCGAGGAACCCGAGCTGCAAGAAGGAGCGCGGCCGGGCGCGGCGACGGGCGTATGGAGCAGGGCCTCGTAGTCGAAGGTGTAGACGCCCGTGGCGCGGCCGTGTGCAAAGTAGAGGCCGATGATGGAGGCGAGCATGAAAAGGCCGCTCAGCTGCGTGAAGAGGAAGAATTTGACGGCGGCCCGGAAGCGGTCCTCATGGCCCCAGAGCGAGATGAGAAAATACATGGGCACGAGCATGAACTCCCAGGCAAAATAGAAGAGGAAGAGGTCGAGGCTGAGGAAGACGCCGAGCACGCCCGCGATGGTCCAGGTGAGGCACAGGTGAAAAAAGCCCGTCCTCTCCGTGATCTCGCTCCAGGAGGCGGCCGTCGCCATGCAGCCGAGGAAGGCGGTCAGACTGATGAGGACGAGGCTCGTCCCGTCGACGGCCAGATGGAAGCTGACGCCCGGAAGGAGGACCCACGGGGCCTGGAAGGAAGCGAGCCATGGGCCGGCTCGCTTCCGGCTGATGCGGGAAGCCGAGCCATAAGGCCGGCCGTGAGCAGAAAATCGACGGCGAGGCTGGCGAGCGAGATCCACCGGGGCAGCTTCGCGCTCACAACTTCCGAGAGCCACGCGATGACCCCTCCGCAGACAGGAATGAAAAGTATGGCCGCCAGTATCACTAGGAACACCACCATGGCGATAAAAACCGCCCCGCCGAGGGCTATCCCCATCACGTACCAGCGGACCTTCCCCGACTGGGTCGCGACGAGCATCCTCGATGCGAGCCCGCACGTCCAGCGCGAGGCCGCGAAAGGACGAGATCGATGAAATCGGCCCTGTTGACGCGGGCGAGCCGCAGGAAAGGGCCGACGAACAGGGCCTGGTAAAGCCGATCGAACCCCCAGCCCGACAACAGGAACGCGTGGAGGGCCGCGACCGCAGGGTCTTGCGCGCCAGGGCCTCGGCATATGCGGGCCGCCCCCGATAGAGGAGAGCGGCCGCGCCGATGCCGAGGACCGGGACGAGGGCGGCGACGGCCTGCAACGGCCAGGCCGGCAGGCCCAGGCGGCCCGCCGGGCAGGACGGCGCGCGCCAGGCCGCCGAAGATTGCCGGCAATAACCCCGCGCCGATGGAGAAGACCGCGAGGACCGCGAGGGGGAGCGTCATGGAGAGGGCGGGTTTCCGCCCGACCGCCCTTTCCGGTCCCAGGAACGCCACGAACACCACGCGGAACGAGTAGAGCGAGGTGAGGAAGGCGCCCGTGACGCCCGCGATCCAGAGCCACGCGCCCGCCTCTCGCCGATGACCAGGCCGCCCGCAGGATCAGCTCCTTGCTGTAGAACCCCGCGGTGACGAAGGGCAGGGCGGAGAGCGACGCCGCGCCGATGAGGAACGTCCAGAAGGCCACGGGCAGACGTCTTCCTCAAGCCCCCCATCCTGAAAATGTCGTGCTCGTTGTCGAGGGCCTGGATCACGACGCCGGCGCTCAAAAAGAGGAGGGCCTTGAAAAAGGCGTGGGTCACGAAGTGAAAGATGGCGGCGGACCACGCGCCCACCCCCAGGGCCAGGAACATGTAGCCCACCTGGCTCATGGTCGAATAGGCGAGGACGCGCTTTATGTCCTTCTGCACGAGGGCGCTCGCGCCGGCGACAAGGAGCGTGGCGGCGCCGATCAGGGCGACGACGAGCAGGACATCGGGGGCAAGCACGAAGAGCGGGTGCATCCTCGCGATCAGGTAGACGCCCGCCGTCACCATCGTGGCCGCGTGGATGAGGGCGCTCACCGGCGTGGGACCGGCCATGGCGTCGGGCAGCCAGGTCTGGAGCGGGAGCTGGGCCGACTTCCCGACTGCGCCGCCGAGGAGCAGGGCCGCGGCCGCGGATGCCGCAAGCGATCCCGGGACCCACAACCGGCCCGCCCGCATGCGCGATCTCCTGTATCTGCAGGGTGCCGAGGCTCGAGGCGAGCAGGAAAAGGCCGATAATGAGGCTGGTATCCCCGATGCGGGTCACCACGAAGGCCTTGATCGCCGCGCGGGTGTTCGCCGCCTCCCGGTACCAGAAGCCGATGAGGAGGTAGGAGCACAGGCCCACCCCCTCCCATCCGAGATAGAGCAAAAGCAGGTTGTCCGCGAGCACGAGGATGAGCATGGCGCCGACGAAAAGGTTCATGTAGGCGAAGAAGCGGCTATACTGTATCGCCCTTCGCCATCCCTCTCGTCCATGAAAGCCGGATCGGAATAGAGGTGGATGAGGAAGGCGACGACGGTGATGACCGCGACCATCACGAGGGAGAGGCCGTCCAGGTAAAAACCGATGCCGGGCGCAAGGCCGCCCGCGGCAAACCAGGTCCAGAGGGTCCGGGAATAGCTCGAAGCCGGCGGAGGGGCATGGATGAAACCGGCCAGCAGCATGAGGCGGCGGCCATGGAGAGGCCGACGGAGCCGCAGCCGACAGCGGCGACAACGCCTGCCTTCAGCCTCCCGCCGAGGAGCGCCAGGATCAGAAAGCCTGCCAGGGGCAGTACCGGGATGAGCCACACCAGGTCGGCCACGTCAGCCTCTCAGGGAACGGGCGTTATCTATATCGACGTTTCTCTGCCAGTGATAGAGCCAGAGCACCAGGGCAAGACCTATGGAGACCTCGGCGGCCGCCACGCCCAGGACAAAGAGGAACATCACCTGGCCGTCGGGCGCGGCAAAGCGGGCCCCGGCGATGACAAAGGCAAGCCCGGCCGCATTGAGCATGATCTCCAGGGAAAGGAGGATGAAGACCGCGTCCCGCCGCACGAGGACGCCCGCGAGGCCGAGGAAAAAGAGGATGCCCGCGAATATCATGCCGTGCTCGAAGGGGACCTGGCCGATCATCCTTTTCCTCCCGCTTCCTCTGGCGCTTCCCCTTTTCCCAGGCGGTAGGCCAGGTGAAAGGCGCCTATCAGGCCGACCAGCAGAAGCATCGAGACAAGCTCCACCCCCAGGAGATACGGGCCGAGCAGGGAGGCGCCCACCTGAGCGGGCGTCACCTGGTGCGGCCGCGAGCGGTCGCGGCCGTGCGCGCCGGCCATGACATACAGAAGCTCCGCGAGGAGGACGGCGGTCAGGACTGCCGGGCCGATCCACGTGGAGGCGCGGAGCCACTGCCGCTCTTGCAGCGCCGCGCGCGGCCCGGTGCTCAGGATCATCACGACAAAGACAAAGAGCACCATGATCGCGCCCGCGTAGATGATCACTTCCATGGCCGCGGCAAAGGGCGCGCCCAGGAGGAGCAGGATAAGCGCCGCGGCCAGCAGGGAGACGACGAAATAGAGGAGCGCGTGGATGGCGTTGAGGCGCGTGATCACCATAAAGGTGGCGACAATCGCAACCGCGGCAGCGATGATAAAAGGCAACGAGTCATGGGAGGAGGCTCCTTATATCCACCGGCGGCTCGTCCTCGATGCCTTCTCCCGTCTCCTTGCCCTCGATTGCCACGCCGGAGACGCGGTAGAAATCGTAGTCATGGTATTTGCCGGGTCCGCTTATGAGGAGGTCCTCCTTTTCATAGACGAGGCTGTGCCGCTTCCATTCGCCCATCTCGAAGTCGGGGGTGAGCTGGATCGCGTAGGTCGGGCAGGCCTCTTCGCAAAAGCCGCAGAAGATGCACCGGGAAAAGTTGATGCGGAAGAACTCGGCATAACGCCTGCCCGAGGCATCCTGCGCCGCCTGCATGGCTATGCAGTCGACAGGGCATGCCGCCGCGCACAGGTAGCACGCGACGCACCGCTCTCGCCCGCACGGGTCGCGGGAGAGGATGATCCGCCCCCTCCATCGCGCAGGCAGGCGCGGCCTGACCTCCGGGTAGAGCACGGTCCTGCGCCTCATTGCGGCGTGCAGGAAGACCTTCCAGAGTGTCAGGACGATGCTCCACATAGCTAGACCTCACCGAAAAAATGCGAGCTTTATCGCTCCCGTCGCCAGCAGGTTCAAAAGGGCCAGGGGCAGCAGCACCTTCCAGGCGAACGCCATGAGCCGGTCGTACCTCGGTCTCGGCAGCGCCGCCCGCATAAGGATGAAAAAGCAGATAAAGGCAAAGGTCTTCAGGAAGAACCAGACGATGCCGGGAAGCACGGGACCCCTCCAGCCGCCGAAGAACAGGAGCGTGATGAAGGCCGAGATGAGCGTAACCCCCATGTACTCGCCCACGAAAAACATGCCGAACTTGAGCGAGGAATATTCCGTGTGGTAGCCCGCCACAAGCTCGCTCTCCGCCTCGGGCAGATCGAGGGGCAGACGCCTCGTTTCCGCGACCCCCGCGATCAGGAAGGTGACGAACCCTATGAACTGGGGGATAACGAACCAGACGCGCTCCTGGGCCATCACGATCGCCGACAGGTTGAAGGAGCCCGCGAGCATCACCACCCCCATGAGGGAAAGCCCCATGAAGACCTCGTAGCTGAGCATCTGGGCAACGCCCCGCAGGCTCCCGAGGAGGGCGTATTTGTTGTCCGACGACCATCCGGCCAGGGCCACGCTGTAGACGCCCAGGGACGAGAAGGCGAGAAAGAAGAGGACGCCGATGTTGAGGTCGACCACCATGAGATGGCGCGAGAACGGCACGATTGCAAAAGACATGAGGACGGTCACGATGATGACGGCCGGGGCGATGACGAATACGGGCCTGTCGGCGAAAGGCGGGATCCAATCCTCCTTGAAGAATATCTTGATCATATCGGCGAGCACCTGGGCGCAGGCCGAAGGGGCCTACCCGGTTGGGTCCGTAGCGGTCCTGCCAGAGGCCGAGGAGCCTCCGCTCGAGCCATATGAGGCCGGCGGCTATCGTCAGCACGGCGATAAGGACGGCGGCTATGAGAACGAGGGTGAGGATGACCGCTGTCATGGGACCGCCTTTTCCACCGCCCGAAGGCAGGGACGGCGAGCACCGGGGCGCCCGGCACGCCGCAGGGGATGGCCGCGACGCCGGAAGGCAGCTCAGGTGCCGTCCTTGCGGGAAGCACGTAGGACCGCCCGCCGATGGAAAGCACGGCTCGCATCGCCGTCCGACAGGTGCGCATCGGCCATGTCGCGCCGCCGACATGGCGATATAGGCGGCAGGCGCGCGCGACCGGACCCCCGGGGTCAGCATGCTCAGCTCGTCGGAGCCGAACACGTGGTAGACGGGCACGACGAGGAAGAGGCCCGGTTCTCGGGCAAACGGCTCCGGTATCTCCTCAAAATAGGCGCGCACTTTGCGGCTGGGCAGGCTCGATCAGCCTCACTCCGGGGTCGCCGCCGATGAGCGGTCCTCCCACCTCGGCCTGGAACTTGTTGACGGACTGGACGGAATTCCAGCCCGGCGCCCAGAAGCGGGGTATCAGGGCCGAAGGCGGCCTTCCGCCATAGCCCTCCATGGAAAAGGTGAAAGGCGCGTCCGCATCCTGCGGCGGTCGGCGGCTCGTGCACGGTCGCGGCTGCGCTCACGGCCGTCCTTCCGCTCGCCCGCTGGTGCTCGCGGGCTATCCGCATCCCCGCAACCCGGAACGTCGCCTGAGGCGCGGCGTCGGCCACGCGGGCGAGGAGGGGGACCGCCCTTGCCATCGAAGCTGATGAGACCGTCGAGGCTCGTGCCAGGCCGCTGCTTCCGCATGCCCCGGGCCGCCATGACATCTTTGAGCCACTGCCAGCTCGGCCGGACCTGGCCGTCCGGCGGGAAATACCTGGAAATAGCGCTGGGCCCGGCCTTCGTTGTTGACGAGGGTCCCGTCAGCTTCGGCGAAGGTCGCCGCCGGCAGCACCATGTCGGCCTTACAGCGCGGTCCGGTGAAACAGGTGGTCGATCACGACCACATGGCGGAAGGCGAGGAGGAAGTCGTCCGCCTCGATCTATCTCCAGCCGCCGGTAGAGGTCGTTTTCGAGGATGATGGCGACGTCCGCCCCGGCTTGCGCGTCTTCAATTGCCGCATCCAGCCCTCGGCCGGACAAAAGACCCAGGCCGAAGCTGTTGCACTCCGGCATCGCCAGGCAGAGAGAGGCCTTTTTGCCGATGCGTGCCAGGGCGCGCGCAATATTCGCCGCCGCCTTGAGCACGGCCATCATCGCGGCAGCTCGACCCTGAGACGATGAGGGGCCGCTCCGCCTGCGCCAACGCGGAGGCGATGGCGGATGCGAGCGATGCGGCGCCTTCAGGCAGACCGTCGACCGATGGGGCCGACTCGTCGATCCCGTGGCCTATGGCAAACCCGATGCGGCCGATATCCCCGGGAGGCGGCCGCAAAAAGGCCGTTGCGTGGGGGTCGAGGCCCGTCGCGCCCGTGGTGATGACGAAGAGCGGGCCCGACTCGCCCCCTGCCGCCACCCTCACCGCCCTGTCGTCCCAATAGTCGATCCCGGCCTTCCTCGCAATCTCCACCTGCTTTTGGCGCAAAGATCTGGAGCACCTGGAGGTGCAGCATGGGGGCCGTGTTCCCTATGTCCTCTCCCAGGACGAGCACGGCGTCGCAGGCCGCGACCGCGGCGAGGGAAGGGATGAGGGCGGGCCCCTCCTTCATGATGTCGATGGCCAGATTGACGAGCCGCTGCTCGGTTGCGGAGACGCCCGCATAGAACCTGTCGGGACCGACAAGCGTCCTGAGGGCGAAATTTGCCTCCAGGGACGCCCTGGGAGAGCCGATGCCGATCACGTGGCGGCGAGGACGCGAGCATCTCCGAGAGGTGCCGGATCGCATCCTCGCCGGTCACAGGCTCAAGCCGGGCCTCCCTGCTGCTCCTCAGCCGGGGCTCACGCACCCTCCTGTCGCTATTCACGAACTCATAGCCGTACCTCCCCCTGTCGCAGAGGAAATAGCCGTTTACCTCGCCGTTATACCTGTTCCGTATCCTCCTGAGCGTCCCGTACCGCTCGCCCGGAATGGTGTTGCATCCGAGGCTGCAATGGACGCAGACGGACGGGGCCGTCCGCAGGTCCCACGGCCGCGTATAGTGCGCCGCGAAGGTCTTGTCGGTAAAGACGCCGGTGGGGCAGACCTCCACGAGATTGCCCGCAAACGCGCTCTCCAGCGTGCCGTCCGCGGCGCGCCCGAAAAACACATGGTTGCGGGAGGCAAAGACGCCGAGATCGTCCTCCCGCGCGTAGTCGTTGTAAAAACGGACGCACCGGTAGCACGCGATGCAGCGGTTCATCTCGTGGGCGAGGAAAGGCCCGAGGTCCTGGCTGCGGTACGTCCTCTTTTTGAAGCGGAACCTGCGGTATGCGTGGCCCGTCATGACCGTCATGTCCTGGAGGTGGCACTCCCCCCCCTCGTCGCATACAGGGCAGTCATGGGGGTGGTTGGTCATGAGCCACTCGATCACGCCGGCGCGGAACCGCCTCGCCTCCGGGTCGTCGATGGAGAGGCGCATCCCGTCCTGCACGGGCGTCATGCAGGCCATCACGATACTGCCCCGCGTGTCATGCTCGTCCCTGAACTGCTTTACGGCGCACTGCCTGCACGCGCCCACGGAATGCATCGCCGGGTGCCAGCAGAAATAGGGGAGGTCGAAGCCGAGGCTCAAGGCTGTGCGGAGCAGGTTCTCCCCCGGTTTCACCTCATAGGGTTTGTTCTCTATGTAAATCGTCGGCATTTCTTCCTGTACGGGCACCCTTTTTCCTCTATGTGGCGCTCGAAGTCGTTCTTGAAGAGCGCAAGGGCGCTCTGCAGCGGCTCCATAGCGCCCGGCGCCAGGGCGCAGTATGTATGGCGCATTTTGATGAGATGCGTATGCTCCTGGAGCACCTCCAGGTCTTCGTGCCGTCCCCGGCCCTCTTCGATGTCGCCGAGCAGGCTCGCGAGCCAGGGCAGGCCGTCGCGGCAGGGCGTGCACCAGCCGCAGGATTCGCGGGCGAAAAACCGCTCCAGGTTGTGGACCGCGCCCACGGGACAGGTCGCATCGTCGAGGACGATCATGGTGCCGGTGCCGAGGCGGCTCCCTGCCTGTTTTTCCATGATATCGAACGCCATGGGCGTGTCGAAATGCTCGGGCAGCACGAACTCCGTGGAGCCGCCGCCGGGGATTACCGCCCTCGCAGTGTAGCCTTCCCTCATGCCGCCCGCATGTTCCTCGATGACCTCCCGTATGGTCGTCCCCAGGGGCAGCTCCCAGGAACCGGGCTTTTTTACCCTCCCGGACACCGCGTAGATCTTCGTGCCCCCGTCATCCGGTCAGGCTGAGGCGCTTATACCAGTCGGCCCCCTTCCTGATGATGTGGGGGACATTCGAGAGGGTCTCCGCGTTGTCGACGACCGTGGGTTTTCCCCAGAGCCCGCACACCTGAGGAAAAGGCGGCTTTGTCCTCGGGACGGCGCGCTTCCCCTCCAGGGCGTTGAGAAGGGCGGTCTCCTCGCCGCAGATGTAGCGTCCCGCGCTCGTATGGAGACGGACGTCGAGACCGAATCGCGAACCCGCGATTGCCCGGCCCAGGTACCCGGCCGCGTATGCCTCTCCCAGGGCGGCGGTCAGGTGTGCCCCGGCCCGGCCGTACTCCCATCTCAGGAAGATGTATGCGGTATCGGCCTCGATGGCGTAGGCGCTTATGATTATGCCCTCGATCAGTTGATGAGGGTTCCGCTCCATGAGCAGCCGGTCCTTGAAGGACCCGGGCTCCATCTCGTCCGAGTTCGCGACGAGGAACTTCGGGTGGGGGGCCTTATCCCCCAGGGGGACGAAGCTCCATTTCAGTCCCGTGGGAAAACCCGCCCCGCCCCGGCCCCTTAAGCGGGCCGCTGTTACCGCCTCCTGGACCTCTTTCGGCGTCATGGAGCGAAGAGCGGTCTTCAGCGCCTCATACCCGCCCGTTTCCTCATATTCCTTGAGTGTCAGGGGCTTTCCATCGCTTCTCATGGTCCCCGTCAGCGGCTTTTCCACGGTGTTTCCCATGGAACCCATCTTAATATCCATCGACCTATCAGACCTTTAACTGTTCACTCGTACTTCTCCAATATCGTTTCTATCATCTCCGGCGAGACGTCCCCGTACACGTCGCCGTCTATCTTCAGGGCCGGCGCGCGGTCGCACTCGCCTATGCACGAGACGGGCAGGAGCGTAAAGCGGCCGTCTTCTGTGGTGCCCCCCCAGGACACCCCAAGCCGTCTCGTCAACGCCTCGACGACCGCCTCATACCCCATGACCCAGCAGCTCAAGCCGTCGCACACATAGACGACGTGGCGGCCCACGGGCTTGCGGAAGATGAACGGATAAAAGCTCGCGACCCCGTCAAGCTCGTGCACCGTCATGCCGAGCATGGGCGCAAGGTCGGCGACCTGCTCGTCGGCGACCCATCCCCGGCGCTGCTGGATCACCTTCAGCGCCTCGACGCAGCCCGCCCGCCTTTCCGGATAGTTCCGCAGCTCCTCTTCGATCCGGCGGATCTCGTCGTCAGTCAGCAATGCGCCATCTCTCTTTCTGCCCGGCGGAAGGGGGGCGCGTCAGAAAGTCTCAGATGCGAGGCGCCCAAGTCCGAGGAACGGAGGCGTACTACTTGTACGTCGGAGTTCGCGCAGGACGCGGGGCAACGAAGCAGATGAGCTTTATCACGCGCCCCCCTCTCACCTGTCGCAGTCTCCCATCACATAGTCCAAACTCCCCAGTATGGCCACCAGGTCGGGCACCATGAGGCCCCTGCAGAGGAGCGGTATCGTCTGCAAGTGCGCAAACGACGGCGTCCTGATGCGCGTCCTGTAGGAGACGGTATTCCCGTCGCTCACAAGATAATACGTGTTGTTACCCTTTGCCGCCTCGACGCCCGCCGCCGCCTCGCCCGCCGGGACGACCGGACCCCAGCTCACCCGAGGAAATGGGTGATGAGCGTCTCTATGTCCGCCATGGTCCGCTCCTTACGCGGCGGCGTCGCCAGGGTCTTTTCCGACTTGTACGGACCGTCCGGCATGTGCTTCAGGCACTGTTCGATGATCCTCAGGCTCTGCCGCATCTCCGCGACCCGCACCCGCGCGCGGTCGTAGCAGTCGCCGTGGTCGCCCGTCGGGATGTCGAAGGTAAACCGGTCGTAGCCGGAATAGGGCCTCTTTTTGCGGAAATCCCACTCCAGGCCGCACGCGCGCAGGTTTGGGCCGGTCCAGCCCCATTCGACGGCCTCGTCGACGGTAAAGGCCCCGACGCCTTTTGTCCGCGCCTTTCAGGATGCGGTTGCCCAGGACGATAGTGTCATATTCTTTGAGCCGCCTGGGCATGTAAGCCAGAAAGTCGGCCACCAGGTCGTCCCACCCCTTCGGCAGGTCGGCCGCGACCCCCCCGATGCGGAACCATATGGGGTGCATGCGGAAGCCGCTGATGGCCTCGATGATCCCGAAGATCACTTCCCTGTCGTAAAAGGTATAGAAGACCGGGGAGAGCGCGCCCAGGTCCTGGGCGAACGTCCCGTACCAGACGAGGTGGCTCGCGATGCGGAAAAGCTCCGACATCATCACCCTGATCACCTGCGCCTTCTCGGGGACGTCGATATCCGCGAGACGCTCCACGGCCATGACGTAAGGCAGCTCGTTGATGACGCCCGCCAGGTAGTCGACCCGGTCCGTGTAGGGGATGAAGGTATGCCAGGACTGGCGCTCTCCCATCTTTTCCACGCCCCGGTGGTGATACCCGATGTCGGGCGCGGCGTCGAGGATCTCTTCGCCGTCCATTTTCAGTCTCAGCCGGAATATGCCGTGCGTGCCGGGGTGGTGGGGTCCGAGGTTGAGGAACATGAAATCGGTATCGGGTCCCTCCCGTTGCACGCCGAATTCTTCGGGCTTGATGCGCAAGGGCCTCCTGCTCCGTCTCCTGCAGCGCATCCGGCAGCCGGAAGACCCCCGCCTCCGTGGCCCTGGCGGGATAGTCTTTCCGCAGGGGGTGGCCCTTCCAGAGGGGCGGCAAAAGGATGCGCGTCAGGTTGGGATGGCCATCGAAGGCGATGCCGAACATATCCCACACTTCACGCTCGTACCAGTTGGCCGAAGGCCACAGGCCGACTATGCTCGGCAGGGAGAGGCGCTCTTCCGAAAGCGGCACCTTTACCCGGATGTCCGCGTTGCGCCCGTAGGAGAGGAGATGGTAGACCACCGTAAATGCGCTCTCGGGCTGGCCCTGCCGGTTGGCGCGGACCCGCTCGTCAATGGCGGTCAGGTCGTAAAGCATGCGGAAAGGCCCGGCCACGTCGTTCTTCAGAAAGGCGAGCACGCCCGGCAGCAGGTCGCGGGATACCCAGACGGTCGGCACCCCGTCGCGGGTCGCCTGCTCGTCGATCGAGCGTGCGCCGAAGCGGTCTCGCAGCTCTTCGATCACGGGGCGCGGCTTCTCTTCCATGTGTCTCCTGAACTACAATTTTGGATTCTCATCTTTGATAACCGGAATCAAGAATCCAACATCTGCTTTCACTGCTGTCATATCCTGTCAGGGGGGTCGAGCAGCGTTGCCTGCCGGCGCACCGCTCGCTTGATCTCCCTCATGGGCGTCATCTCCGGGCTCGAGACCCCCTGCGGACCCGCCACCCAACTGAGGGGCCGCTTTTGCCCCGCGACCACCTTCTGGAGCATCATGAGCCCTTCGAGGAGCGCCTCGGGACGGGGCGGGCAGCCGGGCACGTAGACGTCCACCGGAAGGAACGTGTCGACGCCCTGCACCACGCTGTAGATGTCGTACATGCCTCCCGAATTGGCGCACGAGCCCATCGATATTACCCACCGGGGCTCCATCATCTGCTCGTAAAGCTGCTTCACCACCGGGGCGACCTTGATGAAGACCGTTCCGGCCACGATAAGCAGATCGGCCTCGCGCGGGCTTCCCCTGAGCACCTCCGCGCCAAACCGGGCAATATCATATTTGGGCGTGACGGCCGCCGCCATCTCGATGTAGCAGCAGGAGGTGCCGAAGTTGAGGGGCCATAATGAATTTTTTCGCCCCCAGGCAACGAGGTCGGAAAGCCGCGACAGGATCACCCCGGGCAGCCCGGGCACGACGCCGCGCCCGCCCGAGGCCCGATCCCCGCGGGCGTCTCCGGCATCTCTCCCCCCACGCATGATGGTCATACTTTTTGGCTCCTCCTTTCGGTTTTCGAGAATACGGCCCAGTCGAGGGCGCCCATGCGCCAGAGGTAGGCGAGGGCCGCGAGGAGCGCACCCGTGAAGACCGCCATGGCCGCAAACCCCCGCCATCCCGCGTCCGTGAGCACGACGGCCCACGCGTAGATAAAGACGCTCTCCACGTCGAAGATCACAAAGAACATGGCGATGAGGTAGTACTTTACGTCAAAATGGATCCATGCCGACCCCGTGGGCGTGATGCCCGACTCGTAAGGCTGTCCTGTCCCCCTGTCCATATGGCGCGGACCGAGGAGGTGCGACGATGCGAGCATGAGGGCGGCGAGGCAAAGGACGGCCCCGAAATAGACGGCGAGGGGCCAAAGTTTTGTCTGTTCCGCGTAAATTTCCACGATGTTTTCCCTGCGGGGCGAAAAATTGTGCGTACACAGCCTTTGCTAAATATTGTTCCCTGCCCCTGGTTTGTCAATTAAAAAGGGGGGGGCTTGCGGCGCGGGCAGCGACAAAGAACCGGCCCCGGAGCGAAAGAACGGCGGGTTGGCAGGCGGATCAGCGGTCTTTTCGCGAACATAACAGATATTTAACATATCCTTAATACGCGCGTAACAATCAGTGAGTAACTTAGGACACATACCTGACCACGCACCATTCACATGAAGAGGCCGCCCCGGATGAGCGCACTGCCTCAGAAACGCGGGTGAGCCGTAAAGTACCCACAATGGCGTCAGGCCATGGGGGGAAACGAAAGGAGCACTATCATGAAAATGTGTCGTTGGACCGCGCCCGTTCTGATCGCTATTGCCGCACTCTGTTTTGGCACGCTCGCCCAGGCCGCCGACCTCGTCAAGCTCCAGGGCGCAGGGGCCAGCTTCCCCGCCCCCCTCTATCTCAAATGGTTCAAGTCCTACAGCGCCTCCCACAAGAACGTGCAGATCGATTACCAGTCGGTCGGGTCGGGGAGCGGCGTCAAGAGCTTCATGGACAGGACAGTCGACTTCGGGGCGAGCGACGCCGCCATGACGCCCGAAGAGATGGCCAAGGTCGACGGGGGTGCCCTCTGCCTGCCGATGACGGCGGGCAGCATTGTCCTCGCTTACAACGTCCAGGGTGTGCCTCAGCTCCGGCTGTCCCGGAAGGCATATGCCGGCATCTTTCTGGGTGTGGTTAAGAAGTGGAACGATCCCCTTATCGCCCAGGCCAACCCCGGCGCAAAGCTGCCCGATGCGCCGATCAACGTCGTGGTGCGGGCCGACTCAAGCGGTACCACCTTTGTCTTCTCGAAGCATCTGAGCGCTGTCAGCCCGGAGTTCGCCAAGAGTCCGGGTACCAACAAGATGCCCAACTGGCCCGTGGGGACCCGCTCCAAAGGCAACGAAGGCGTCACGGCCGCCATCAAGACGACACCTAATTCCATCGGCTACGTGGAGTACGGCTATGCAAAGAGCCAAAAGCTCGCCTTCGCCGTGCTGGAAAACAAGGCCGGCGCCTATGTCACGGCCGTGACGAAATCGGGACAGACGGCGCTCGCTTCCGCACAGATGCCGGCCGACCTCATCGTCTGGGCCTCCGACCCAACGGGTAAGGATGCCTACCCTATCGTCACGTACACGTGGCTGCTTCTCTACAAGCAGTACCCGGACAAGAGAAAGGCGGCCGTGCTGAAGGATCTCCTCGCATACTGCCTGAAAGAAGGCCAGAAGGAGGCGGAGCCGCTCGGTTACATTCCTCTGCCCGCTGTGGTAAGCGACAAGGTGATCAATGCGCTTCAGACGGTCAAGTAACCGCGCTGCCGCGCCGCGCCGCGTCGCTCGGCGCCTCATGAGCAAAGGGAGACGGTGAGGTGACCGATCCATCACGGAGTGCGCAGATATCGCAGCCTCCCACACGCTTTCAACAAGTCGTCGACATCGTATTTCGCCGGCTCTGCCACGGGTTCGCGTGGCTCTGCGTCTTGCTGGTAGCCTTTATCGTGCTCAAGATCGCCACGGCCGCGGCGCCCGCCTTTCGCCAGCAGGGCATCGGATTCCTCACCGGCACCACGTGGGACCCGAACACTGGGCAGTTCGGCATCCTCCCCGAGATCTGGGGCACCGTCTTTACCTCCTGCCTGGCGCTCATGATCGGCACCGCCTTCGGCGTCGCGGCGGCCATCTTTCTGAGCGAAGGTTTTCTCTCCCAGTCTGTCTTCCGGGTCCTGAAGGTAGTCGGCGTGGAGTTCCATCCCTTTTTCGGAAAACTGCCCGATCAGGTCCAGTTGTTTCTCAAGAACCTGATCGAGCTTCTGGCGGCGATACCGAGCGTCGTCTACGGCCTTTGGGGAATCTTCGTCATCATCCCCCTCATCCGCCCGATGTGTAACTGGCTCAACCTGAAGCTGGGATGGGTCCCCTTTTTCGGGACCACCCTGACCGGGCCGGGTGTGCTGCCCGCCGTCATCGTGCTCTCCATCATGATCCTGCCGACCATCACGGCCATCAGTCGCGACGCCCTCGTATCGGTCCCGCCCAAGCTGAGGATGGCCGCATACGGGATGGGCGCGACCCGGTGGGAGACGATACTGGCCGTCATCCTTCCGACCGCGGCCCGGGGCATCGTGGGGGCAGTGATCCTCGCTTTCGGCCGCGCCCTCGGCGAGACCATGGCGTTGGCCATGCTCGTGGGAAACGCGAACCGCATCAGCCTCTCGCTGTTTTCGCCCGCAAACACCCTTGCGGCCCTCCTTGCCAATAACTTCCCTGAGGCGGCCAAGAAGGACGTGGCAGTGCTCATGTACGCGGCACTGGTCTTACTTGCGATCACGCTCTTCGTGAACATCGTCGGCTCGATCATGCTGGAGCGCGCGTCGTCCGGCCTGGAAGGAGGAAGATGAGATACCCATGGACGATACGACGATAAACGGACAGTTCCTGAAGACACCGGCCGCCGAGGACCTCAACCCCTTCGCCGACGTCGATTTCTCCGAGCTTGAGAAATCCCTGCGGCGGCCACGGACCCTGATCGATCTCCTCTTGAGCGGGCTCGTTGCGGCCATGACGCTCCTGGCCCTGATCCCTCTCTTCTCCGTTGTCTGGATGCTCGCCTGGCGTGGAGGACACAGCCTGACGCTCAGTGTTTTCACCCAGCTGCCGCCGGCGCCCCTGGAAGAGGGCGGAGGGTTCGGGAACGCCATCCTGGGCACCCTGGTCATGGTGGCCCTGGCGGCCCTCATCAGCATCCCTTTCGGTATCCTGAGCGCCGTATTCCTCGCCGAGACAGGTCCGCAAAGCCGCCTCGCGAGCGCGGTCAGGTTCGCCGCAAAGGTGCTGACCGGCTTCCCGTCGATCCTCGCGGGTGTTTTCGCTTACGGGGCGCTGGTGCTCCTCATGGGAGGCTATTCGGCCATTGCCGGGGCGGTTGCCCTCTTTATCCTGATGCTCCCCACGATCGTGCTGACGGCGGAGGATGCCATCCGCATGGTGCCGGCGAAGATGCGGGAGGCGGCGATCGGTATGGGCGCGACAACGACGCAAGCGGTCTGGATGGTGCTCCTCCCCACGGCCCTGCCAGGCATCCTCACGGGCATCATGCTCGCCATCGCCAGGGCGGCCGGCGAGACGGCGCCCTTGCTCTTCACCGCGCTCTTCAGCAACTACTGGCTCTTTGCGGGAGGAGAGATCGACCTCAGGCAGCCGACGGCGTCACTCGCCGTCCTCATCTACAATTTTGCGAGCATGCCCTTCGAGAACCAGGTCAACCTGGCATGGGTTGCCGCGCTCGTGCTCGTCTTGCTGGTGCTCGTGACGAACCTCATCGGGCAGGCCTTTTCGCGCCGCCAAATTCATGAATAGGAGTGGTCATAGCCATGACAACCATGAAGAGAAAAAATAGGGACCCCGTGGACGTCTGCAGCCCGGTCCGGCCTGCGCCTGACGGCATAAAGGCCGGCGGCGTCGTCATCGACTGCAAGATCGACGAGCTCTACTACGGGACGTTCAAGGCCGTCCGCGACACGGCCATTCCCGTCAACAGGAACAAGATCACCGCCTTTATCGGACCCTCGGGCTGCGGCAAGAGCACCGTGCTGCGATGCATCAACCGGATGAACGATCTCGTGCGGGGATTTCGCTTCAAGGGGCACGTGCACTTCCGCGGCAAGGACATCTACCACCCTTCGGTAGACCCCGTCGCCGTGCGACGCTACATCGGCATGGTCTTCCAGCAGCCGAACCCTTTTGCCATGAGCATCTACAACAACGTCGCCTTCGGCCTCCGCCTGAACCGTTACCGGGGGTCGACACGCGACAAGGTGGAGGAGGCTTTGAAGCGCGCCGTCCTTTGGGACGAGGTGAAGGACAAGCTCCATAAGAGCGGTCTTTCCCTCTCGGGTGGCCAGCAGCAGCGCCTTTGCATCGCGAGGGCCATTGCCACCGAGCCCGAGGTGCTGCTCATGGACGAGCCGTGTTCCGCCCTCGACCCTATTGCGACGAGGAGGATCGAAGAGCTGATGATCGAATTGAAGAGCCGCTACACGATCGCCATCGTGACGCACAACCTCCAGCAGGCGCAGCGTGTCGCCGACCACACGGGGTTCCTTTATGTCGATACTACGGAGGGAGGACGCACGGGATACCTGGTGGAGTTCGGCGAGTCGCAGCAGATCTTCAACGACCCGAAAGAGAAGCACACGAGAGAATATATCAGAGGCGAGTTCAGTTAACGAGGAAGAGTACCATGAGACGTGACGCGCGATGCCCCGAAGTCCGAAAACCGGCCCTTTGGCTGCTTGCGCTCACGCTCCTTCTTGCCGTTCCGGCCGCCTGTTCCCCGCCGGGAGGGTCCACGCAGCAGGCCGCGGCGCCCGCGGACGCCACGGTCTTGCGGGGCGCCGGGGCCACGTTCCCGCACATCCTCTATAAGCAATGGTTTTCCACGTACCAGCACGACCACCCGGGCACGCACGTCACGTATGAGGCGGTAGGGAGCGGGGAGGGGATTCGCCGCTTCATCGGCCGGAACACGAAGGAAGAGGAGCGCGTCGATTTCGGCGCGAGCGACGCCGCCATGTCCGATGCGGATATGACGCTGGTCGACAGGGGGGCGCTCCTGCTTCCCGTCACGGCGGGCGGCGTCGTGCTGGCCTACAACCTCCCGGGCTTGCAGGGCGACCTGAAGCTCTCCAGGGCTGCCTGCGCCGGTATTTTCCTGGGAGAGGTCAAGAACTGGAACGATCCCGCCATCGCAAAGACAAACCCGGGGGTGAAGCTGCCCAGGCTTACCATCGCCACGGTCGTGCGCCAAGACCGAAGCGGCACCACCTTCGCCTTCACGAACCATCTCAGCGCGGTCAGCGAAAAGTGGCGGGCGCGTTTCGGCGCAGCCACGTATGTCAACTGGCCGGGCAACGCCATGCGGGCGACCGGAAACGAAGGCGTCGCCGGCCGCATCCGTCAATCGGTCGGCTCAATCGGCTACGTGGGCTATGAGTTTGCCCGCCGGCTCGGCCTGAATCCCGCAGTCATTGAAAACCGGGAAGGCAGGTTCGTCAAGCCGACCATCGAGAGCTGTACGACGGCCCTCGCCGGCTTGCCCATGCCCGAGAACCTCCGCGTCTTCGTACCCGATCCGGCAGGGGAGGGATCTTACCCCCTGGTCACCTTCACGTGGATCCTTCTTTACAAGAAGTACGATGCGGCGAAGGGCGCGGCGATACGGGACCTCTTCCGTTGGTGTCTGCGAGAGGGCCAGGGCTATGCCCCTCAGATGGGATACGTGCCGCTGCCCGAGGGCGTAGCCGCGCAGGCCGCGGCCAGCCTCGACAGGCTCACCACGCCTTAAGCGACCCTAGGAAGAGTTGCCCTTTGCGTGATTTTCCGTGAAAGGGGCCGAGGGCCGGGATAGGTAAGTCGCTGAAGCTCTATGTCGAAAAATATGCTATGCTGGAAAACGTATGAAGGGACCGTCGAAAAGCGCAGGGGCGGGATGGATCGATATTTCCGTACCGTTGAAAACGGGGATGGTCGTCTACCCGAGCGACTCGCCCGTGCTGGTCGAGCGCACCATGGACGTGGGAAAAGGAGACCGGGTGACCCTCTCCCGCGTCTCCATGGGCCTCCATGCAGGGACGCACGTCGACGCGCCGCTCCATCTATTCGAAAACGGGCTGCCTATCGACAGGGTCCCGTTGGCTGCCCTCATAGGAACGGCGCAGGTGATCGACATCCTGGACGAGGCATCGATCACGCGGCCCGAGGTCGAGGCGCACCTGACCGAGGGCTGCGGCATAGTCCTCTTCAAGACGCGCAATTCCGCCCTGTGGCGGCAGGCGGGCTTCTGCGCGAGCTATGTCTCGCTTTCCGCGGACGCGGCGGCGTACCTGGTGCGGCAGGGCGTGGCCGCGGTGGGGATAGACTATCTCTCCATCGACGGCTTCGGGCAGGATGGGCTAAGGGCGCACGCCATAGTGCTCGGCGCGGGCGTGCCTGTCATCGAAGGGCTCGACCTCTCGGACGTGGCGGCGGGGCTGTACGAATGCATCTGTCTGCCGCTCCGGGTGGAGGGGGGAGAGGCGGCGCCGGCGAGGGTCGTCGTGCGTCCGCGATAATTCGCACGGCACGCGGCACGAACGCTTGCCCCTCCTTTAGGCCGGGGAGGATTACGTCCCCCCGTTCGTCACGGAACAGCTTTCGAGAAAGGACGACCAGCCTTGATACGTTTCATACGCGTTGCCGTACGGGTCTTTTGGAGCCCCTTCTTGAGTGAAAGTCCTGGGGATCGGCGATAGGCTGTTCATGTTGAAATTAAAGGCCATGAACCCCTGCTTCAAAGGCAGGAGAATAAATTCCTCGTAGCGAAATTCCGGCATCATGTACCGCCCGGTGTGAGGATCGTGATGTCCGCTCCTCTCGTATCGCAGTTTTATCCGCACGGCTTCCCGGTCTTTGATCTTGACGGTCTCCATGGCCTCGAACTTCCCGAAGAGGCCCTTTAATGTCCGGATCAGGTCCTGAGGTGTCTTAAAGTCAGACCCTTCCAAGCCATAATAGGTGACCTTGATGTTATTCCGGTAGTCAGTAAATTTGACGCAGGGGTCCGGCCCGAGCCATCTCTCCGTGCATCGCTCATAGGTCAGTTTGGCGGGCTCCCGGCAGTCGAGTGTGCCGTTCAGGGTCATCATGATTCGTTTCGCTTCACCCTGGAGCTCATCGTAGTTCTTTTCATTATTGAGGTCATATCGCTGTATGAGGGAGATCTCTATGAGAATCTTCGCGACTTTTACATTGTTTTCACCATAGTTCTTTTTCGTCAGTCGAAGCAGATCCTCGTAGGTTTTTATGGCGTCGGTATATTTCTCTTTCGATCGAAGGTCCTGGGCCCTTTTATTCAGCTCTTCCCATCCGGCTTCCCCGGCCCGGGCAGCGGCAGTTGTCACAACTATCAGCAAAAGCACGAATAATGCTGCCGGACATAGCTTTTTCATGTTCCGCTCCTTCTTTGTGGTGTCTTTCCGATCACCTTCCTCATTATAGCTCGTTTTCGTGACAGGGAAAAACTACTCACGTTCTTTGTGGAGCCTCGATTGTCGTTCATCGTCAGTCGCGGCTCGGAAAAGAGAGAGAAAGTTGACTGCCGGACCAACGTAGGATAATAATATACGGTGACGGGAGGAGCATGACCGATCCGGAAGGGCGGAACGAGAAAGGTCCGCCCCACATCAACATCTTTAAGGGGTGGTGCAAAGGCTGCGGCATCTGTGTGGCCTTCTGTCCGAAGAAGGCGCTTGCCGTCGACGAGACCGGCTCGCCTTACGTGTTGGACCCGGCACTTTGCGGCCGCTGCGGTCTGTGCGAGCTCGAGATGCCCCGATTTTGCCATCACCATCGAAGAGGATAAAGAAGAGGAGAAGCCGAAGGAAAGGACATGAGAAAGCGAAACCACGACGTGGTGCTGCTCCAGGGGAATGAGGCGGTCGTCGAGGGCGCCCTGCGGGCCGGCTGCCTGTTCTTCGCGGGCTATCCTATCACGCCCGCAACGGAGATCTCCGAAATCCTCTCGGTAAGGCTCCCCGCCCGCAAGGGCACGTTCATTCAGATGGAGGACGAGATTGCGAGCATGGGGGCCGTGAT
Source organism: uncultured delta proteobacterium (assembly GCA_963729685.1). GTDB lineage: Bacteria > Desulfobacterota > Syntrophorhabdia > Syntrophorhabdales > WCHB1-27 > BOG-1155. Next base: position 44,095 of record CAVSOX010000008.1, read on the forward strand.
CGGCGCATCGCTCGCCGGGGTCAAGTCGATGACGGCGACATCGGGTCCGGGGTTCTCGCTCATGCAGGAGAACCTGGGCTTCGCGGTCATGGCGGAGGTGCCCTGCGTCGTGGTGAACGTGATGCGGGGAGGCCCCAGTACCGGACTTCCCACGCTCCCCGCCCAGGGGGACGTGATGCAGACGAGATGGGGCACCCACGGAGACCATCCCATCATCGTCCTTGCCGCGTCCACGGTGCGCGAATGTTTCGACCTCACCGTTCGCGCCTTCAACCTCTCCGAGCGGTTCAGGAACCCCGTTATCCTGCTCCTCGACGAGGTGGTGGCCCACATGCGGGAAAAGGTGGAGCTCCCCCCCGATGACACAACCCCGATCATCAACAGGATGCGGCCGAAAGTGCCGCCCGAATGGTATGTGCCCTACGACGATACGCCGAGCGGGGTCCCGGCAATGGCCGATTTCGGTGAGGGCTACCGCTACCACGTGACCGGTCTTACCCATGACATACGCGGTTTTCCCACGGAGAGGCCCGATGAGATCGGCCCTTTCAACGCCCGTCTCTTCAGGAAGATCAGCCAGCATATGGAGGAGATCCACCAGGGCGAGTTCTACCTGACCGAGGATGCGGAGATAGTGGTCATCGCTTACGGGAGTGTGGCCCGCTCGGCGAAGCGGGCCGTGCGGGACGCGAGGGATCACGGCATCAGGGCAGGTCTGCTGAAGCTGAACACGCTCTGGCCTTTCATGAGGGCCGCCGTGGAGAAGGTACTGGAAAGCGCGCGCGTCCTCGTCGTACCGGAGATGAATATGGGGCAGATCTCGCGGGAGGTGAAGCGGGTGAATCAGGGGAGGGCCAGGGTGAGAGGGATCAACAAGGTTGACGGGACGATGATCACGCCCGACGAGATACTGAGGCCCCTCATGGAGATGTCGTGATGGCGGAAATAACCCGGCTCATCCATGAGTATCTCCGTCACGACAAGAAGTTCCCCCACGTGTGGTGTCCGGGCTGCGGCATAGGCATCCTGCTCGGCGCCCTTATCCGCGCCATCGACAGGACCGGTTTCGCAAAGGACGACATCGTGCTGGTCTCGGGTATCGGCTGCTCCAGCAGGCTGCCCGTCTACGTCGATTTCAATACCCTCCACACGACCCACGGCCGCGCCCTCACCTTTGCAACCGGGGTGAAACTCGCGAAACCGCGGCTGAAGGTGATCGTGGTCATGGGAGACGGAGACGCGGTCGCCATCGGCGGGAACCATTTCATCCACGCGGCGCGGCGGAACATCGATCTTACCGCCATTGTCGTCAATAACGGCATTTACGGCATGACGGGGGGCCAGTATTCACCGACGACGCCCTACGGGATGAAATCGACCACCACGGTCTATTCGAACATCGAGCAGGCGTTCAAGATCTCCGAGCTTGCGGTGGCCGCGGGCGCCTCCTTCGTCGCCCGGGGGACGGTCTATCATGCGAACCAGCTCCTGGGGCTGATGGAAAAGGGATTTATGAAGCAGGGGTTTTCCGTGGTCGAGGTGATCTCCCACTGTCAAACCCAGTACGGGAAGCTGAACCGAATGGGCGGTGCGGTGGCAATGCTGGAATGGCAGCGGGACCACGCCGTGCCGGTGGAGCAGGCCGCAAAAATGTCAGAGGAAAGCCTTGCGGACAAGTTTCTGACGGGCGTGCTCGTCGACAGGGAGATGCCGGTTTACGAGGACGAATACGAGAAGGTCAGGGCGCGGGCCCAAGAGGCGGAAGGAGGGTAAAGTGCGCTACGATATCCGGCTCTCCGGCTCGGGCGGCCAGGGGATCATCACCATGGGCATCATCCTCGCCGACGCCATCGGCCTTCACGAAGGAAAGTACGTTGCCCAGACCCAGAGCTACGGTCCCGAGGCCCGGGGAGGATCGAGCAAGGCCGAGGTCGTCGTGAGCGACGAGGAGATCGATTACCCGAAGGCCATGGCACTCGACCTCCTTCTGGTCATGACCCAGAAGTCGTGCGACGACTACTATCGGGACCTGAAGCCCGGCGGGACATTCATCGTCGATTCCACGTTCGTGACCCAGTTCCCCGTGCCCGAGGTATTTGCCGTCCCCTTCACCCGGATCGCGCGGGAGAGGCTGAAACGGGAGACGGTCGCCAATATAGTGGCCCTCGGCGCGCTCAGCCAGCTCACCGGCATCGTGTCGAAGGGCAGCCTGGAGAAGGCGCTCTCCAGCCGGATGCGGAAGGAGGCCGAGGCGCTCAACCGCGAGGCGCTCCGGGCGGGAGTGGCGGCGGCGAAGCGGATCGGGAGGGATCACGCCCTCTCGCAGGGGATCGTCTGGGAAAATGAAGATCTATGAGTATCAGGCGAAAGGGCTTTTCGCACAGTACGGCATAGCCGTCCCGAAGGGCGTCGTGGCAGTCACACCCTCGGCGGCCCTTACCGCTGCCCGATCGCTCGGTACGATGCCCATCGTGCTCAAAGCGCAAATCCATGCCGGCGGACGCGGCAAAGCGGGCGGCGTGCGCCTCGTCGCGAGCCTCGATGAGGTGGAGGCGGCAGCGGCCGGTATCTTAAGCCGGGCGCTCGTGACGGCCCAGACCGGGTCAGGAGGGGAGCCGGTGCGGGCCCTCCTCGTGGAGGAGGCGGTCGAGGTCCGACAGGAGCTTTACTTAGGCATTATCATCGACAGGTCGGCGGGGCGCCCGGTGGTGCTCGCCTCCGCCGAGGGGGGCGTCGAGATTGAGACGCTTGCGGCAACGGCCCCCCGGAAGATCGTAAGGGAGCCGGTCGATCCCGCCTTCGGTCTTCGCCCGTTCCAGGCCCGCAGGCTCTTCTTTTCCTGCGGCCTCGACGCCGGTCTCGGTGCCGCGGCGAGCCTCGTGCTCCTTAACCTCTACCGTCTCTTCATAGAGAAAGACTGTTCGGCCGTGGAGATCAATCCCCTCGTGGTCACGGCCGGCATGGAGGTGGTGGCCCTCGATGCCAAGGTAGATATCGACGAGAACGGCCTCTTCAGACACCCCGACCTCCAGGCCCTCGCCGACACGACCCTGCGGGACCCGAGGGAAGTCGAGGCAGGGAGGCTGGGCCTCAACTACATAAAGCTGAAGGGCAATGTGGGATGCATGGTGAATGGGGCAGGGCTGGCCATGGCCACCATGGACCTGGTCAAGCTGGCCGGCGCCGAGCCCGCAAATTTTCTCGACGTGGGCGGAGGCGCCACCTCGGGGATGATAGGGGCAGGGCTACGCATTCTCCTGTCCGATACGGACGTGAAAGTGGTCTTCATCAACATCTTCGGCGGAATTCTTCGCTGCGATACGCTCGCCGCCGGGGTGAAGGAGGCGGCGTCCCGCCTCGACATCACGCTGCCGGTCGTGGTCCGGCTCGAGGGGACGAACAAAGAGGCGGGCGAGCGCATCCTCGCCTCCGCGGGTCTCGACTTTATCCCCGTGACGGGGATGGCGGAGGCGGCGGAAAGGATAAAGGGGCTATTGTCGGACCCATGAGCATCCTGGTAGATAGGGAGACAAGGGTGGTGGTCCAGGGCATCACGGGGAGGGAAGGCACCTTCCATAGCCGTGAGATGAGGGACTACGGCACCGACATCGTTGCGGGCGTGACACCGGGAAAAGGGGGCGGCAGCCATGAGGGCATCCCCGTTTTCAACACGGTGGCCGAGGCGGTTCGGGAGACAGGGGCAAACGCGTCGGCGATCTTCGTCCGGCCGGCGTTCGCCGCGGATGCGGTGATGGAGGCGGCCGATGCGGGCGTCGGCCTCGTTGTCTGCATGAGCGAGGGGATACCGACCCTCGACATGGCGGTTGCGCGCCGTTACCTGGAAGGGACCAAAACCATGCTCGTCGGGCCGAATACGCCGGGGGTCATCTCACCGGGTACGTGCAAGGTAGGGGTCATGGCGGGCTACATCCACCGGGAAGGGCACGTCGGTATCATTTCGAGGAGCGGGACCCTCACTTACGAGGCGGTGCTCCAGCTCACCATGAGGGGGATAGGCCAGTCCACGTGCGTCGGCATCGGAGGAGACCCGATAGTCGGCCTCTCTTTCGTCGACCTCCTGGGGTTTTTTCAGGAGGACCGGGGGACAGAGGCCGTGGTCATGATAGGGGAGATCGGCGGGAGCCAGGAGGAAGAGGCCGCGCTTTTCTTCCGCAGCCGCATGACGAAGCCCGTCATCGCCTATATCGCGGGGGTAACGGCCCCGCCCGAGCGCAGGATGGGCCACGCGGGCGCCATTATTTCGGGGGGTCGGGGGGGTGCGGAGGAGAAGATCAGGGCCCTGGAAGACGCAGGGATCGTGGTGACGAGGAACCCGGGGGAGATAGGCGCGACAGTCGAGAGGGTCCTGTCTCTACGGCGATAAGGGTGCCGCGAGCTCCTGAGGCCGCATCAAAGTCGGAGAGGAAAGAGAGCCGTCCTTCCGCCGGCGCGACGAGAGACGCGGGCAGGCGCGCGTCCCTCTGCTCGACCACGCGCCGCAACGCCGGCGCCTTGCCTTTTCCCGTGACCAGGAAGACCACCTCTCTCGCGTTATTGATGACCGGCAGCGTGAGGGTGACCCGGCCGGTCATCCCTTCGCCTGCGGCGACCGCCCCGACCGCGCGGGTGGTCTCAGCGATAAGCGGGGTGCCCGGAAAGAGGGATGCCGTGTGGCCGTCCTCGCCTATCCCCAGCAGGACGAGATCGAACCGGGGCATCACGCCGGGTGGAGCGTGGAAAAAGGCGCGGATGTCATCTTCGTAGCTCCTTGCGCAGGCGGCCGGGTCCGGCCGGTCGACGGGGACGGGGTGCACGTTCGACGGGGGTATGGAGACCGCATCGAGGAGCGTCTTTTCGATCATGCCGAAGTTGCTCCGGCTGTCGGCATAGGGCACGAGCCGCTCATCGACGAGGAAGAGGTGTATCTTCTTCCAATCGAGCGCCACGCCAAGCCTTGCGATCTCGCTATAGAGACCTATGGGCGTCTTTCCCCCTGAGAGGGCCGCGGTAAAATACCCACGGGTTGCTATGGCGCCTTGCGATGCAACGGCGAACCGGTCGGCCGTGAAAACGAACAACTCGGGTGCCGACCCGAAGACGCGGACGTCTCTTTGTCGCGCGTTTATGTGGTCAGCCACGCCCGCCCGTCCTGCGCCATGAGCTGCTCGGCCGCGGGCGGACCCCACGAGCCGGCAGCGATAGTTGGGAAAGTCCGGCGGCGCCTGGCTTTCCCACCTCCGGTTGATCGGGTCGACCACCTGCCACATCTCTTCGATGGTGTCTTCCCTGACAAAAAGCGTGAGGTCCCCTTTCACCACATCGAGGAGAATACGCTCATAGGCATCGTGGTGCGGCGTCTTGAAGACCTCCTTATAACTGAAATCCATGCGCACCGCATAGAGCTGGTTTGCGGAGAAAGGGTACTTGACGAGGAAGCGGAGCCCGATCCTCTCATCGGGCTGGATCGTTAAAAAGAGCACGTTGGGCTCCAGCACGTCGCATGTCCTCCCGAAGAGGCGCAGGGGCAGGCGCTTGAACTGGATGCATATCTCGGTGACGCGCCTCGGCAGCCTCTTGCCCGTCCTCAGGTAGAAGGGCACACCTGCCCACCTCAGGTTATCGATGAGGAACTTTCCGGCAAAGAAGGTGGGTGCGATGGAAGAGGCGGAGACGTTCGGCTCCCCGCGATAGCCGCACGACGTCCTGACCCCCGATGGCGCCCGGTCCGTATTGCCCCCGCACGATGAACCGGTCGATATACTCCGGGTCCACCGGCCTGATGGATTTGATGATCCTCGCCTTCTCATCCCTGATGAACGTCGGGGACAAACCCTATGGGCGCTTCCATGCAGACGAGGGAGAGGAGCTGGAGCAGATGGTTTTGGACGATATCGCGCACGACGCCCGCCTTCTCATAGAATGCGCCCCTGTGCTCGATGCCTATATCCTCGGCCACGGTGATCTGCACGTTGTCCACGTAGCGCCTGTTCCAGACCTCCTCGAAGACCGTGTTGGAGAACCGGAAGAAGATGATATTGTCGACCGGCTCCTTCGCAAGGTAATGGTCTATGCGGTACACCTGGCTCTCGTTAAAGGCGCCGGTGATTATCCTGTTGAGGCGGGCCGCGGACTTACGGTCCTCCCCGAACGGTTTTTCCATGACGATCCTCGCCTCATAGGACCCCTTGCAGAGATCGTGGGCCTGCATCTTCTTCACGGCCAGGGAGACGACCTGGGGCGGTACCGCCATGTAGTAAATGATGTCTCTCGTCCCCTTCGATGTGGGCGGCGCGACCTGGTCGATCCTTCCTTTGAGTCCGACAAAACCCGCATCGTCCTCGAAAGCGCCGCGCATATAGAACAGGTGGCGGCTGAAGAGCGCCCATGTCGCCTTGTCGAAGGCACCCACGTCGCACGTTTGCACCGCCTCTTCCATAACGCTGCGGTAGCCGGCGTCGTCGAGGTCGAGCCGGTCGAACGCCAGGAGGGAAAAGACCTCCGGCAGCTCGTTCCCGCGGAAAAGGTGAAAGAGAGAGGGGATCAGCTTCCTCCGGCTCAGATCGCCGCCGCCGCCCATGATGACGAGGGTAAAAGGCTCGGTCCTGCGCGCCGAGACAGGGATGTCGCATGTCTGCAGGTACCGGCTGTCTATGATCATCTCTCCACGGCCATCAAACATAAACCGCCTCAGCTCGCTTCATCGGAGAAGGGAGTTCCAATCCTGTGAGAACCGCTCCATCCCCTTGTCGGTCAGGTCGTGCCGTATGTCGTATTCCCGCCATCCTTTCGCCAGGTCGATCTCCTCGTAGGGGATGGGCTTGAGGCTGCCCGGATCGTAGCGGTAGTCCGCGCCCGGCAGGCTCAGGCCCTTTTTGCCCCATTCCTCGAGGACGCTGAAAGGGGACGTGATGATATCGGAGCCCAGCTTGACCGCATACAGGAGGTGGTCGACTTTCCTCACGCTCGCGGTGAGGACCTCCACGTGGCCGTCCCCTTTGGCATACATCCTGATGATGTTCCCGATGAGGTCCATGCCGTTCTCCCCCCTGTCGTCGAGCCTGCCGATAAAGGGCGACACGAAGACCTGTCCCTTGCGGGCGCCTCTGGTGGCCGCGTAGACCGCCGCGGCCTGGGCCTGGCTGAAGCAGAGGGTCATGTTGACGCGCAGCCCCTGGGCGATTGCCCTTGACGCGGCCTTGAGCCCTTCGGCCGAGGTGGGGAATTTGACATGGGCGTTCGGGATCCAGCCGAACATCTCTTTGCCTTGCTCCAGCATGGTCTCCGCCTTTGTGGCCCGGTCCGCATAGACCTCGACGGAGATGGAGCCTTCCGGGACCATGGCCGATATCTTCTTTACCACGTCCCGGTAAAAGCCGACGATCTCACCCGCGGAAAAGCGCGTGCCCTGCTCCAGACGCTCGCGGGCCCCGGGGTTTTTCGAGATCAGCGTGGGATTGGTGGTCTGGCCGTCGAGGAAGCCGAGGAGCTTTATCGCCTCCTTCAGTCTCATCAGGGTTTCCGCCGTCCAGGAAAATCTTCGTTTTCAGTTGCTGCGGTCTCATGTAAGCTCCTTCACCTTTTTTACGATGGCGGCTTTCGAGATCTCCTCGTAGTCGAGCAGCTCCGCCGCATGGCCGCTCCTCGGTATCCGTCGTACCGCGAGGGAGTGCACCGCTATGGCGTCACCGGCGAGGGCGCTCGCCACCGCCTCTCCCAGGCCCCCTTCCGGATGGTGGTCCTCGACCGTGACCACCACGTTTACCGCCGATAAGGCCGCCTTCAGTTTCGATGCGTCAATAGGCTTGATGCAGTAAAGGTCGATCACCTTGACGGGGATCCCTTCCTTTTTCAGCTCCTCGTACGCGTCCAGCGCCTCGAAAAGGGTGACGCCCGCCGCGACCACGGCAACCCGGTCCTCAGGCGCCGCTTCTTGAGCACCTTGTTCCCCCCTATCTCGAACGTCTCGGACGGGTCGTAGATCACGGGCGTGGCGCCCCTCGTCGTCCGCAAGTAGACGATCCCGTTGTAGCCCGCCGCCTGTTCCACGAGCTTCTCCGTCGAGACGGCGTCGGACGGGTAGAGGACGACGCTGTCGATGATGTTCCGGAACATGACTGATGTCTTCGAGCCCCATCTGGGAAGGACCGTCTTCACCGATGGAGACGCCGGCGTGGGAGCCCGCGAATTTTATATTCACCTTCGAGTACCCGCTCATCCGTATCTGGTCGAAGGCCCTCGTGAAGAAGGCGGCGAAGGTGGAGACGAAGGGTATTTTCCCTCTGGCGGACAGACCCACGGCCACACCGACCATATTCTGCTCCGCAATATACATCTCAAAATAGCGCTCGGGAAAGGCCTCGTGAAATATCTCGGCATAGGTCGAATTGCTCACCTCTCCGTCTAGGACCACCATGTCGGGAAAGGCGGGGTAGAGGCGGCTGAGGGCGTTGCCGTATGCCTTCCTCGTGGCTAAGCCTCCCCCGGCTTGTAGGCGGGCTCGGGCGCGGCACGGCGGCTCCGTCTCACGGGCGCGAGGTCCTCGGGGAGGGTCATCTCGCCGCGCACGCGACTTGTCGAGCGGCTCGAGGAGCTTCAACGCGTCGTCGCCGTCCTCCTTTGTGAGCGGCTTTCCGTGCCAGCCGTTCTTATTCTCCACGGCCGGCGCGCCCTTGCCCTTGATGGTGCGGGCGACGATCATTACCGGCTTTTCTTTGATCTCCGCCGCCTTCCTGAAGGCCGGCAGGACCTCGTCGAAGTTATGGCCGTCGACCACCACGGCCTCCCAGCCGAAGGAGGAGACCCTCTCCGCGTATGCCTCCACGTCCCACCCGTACATGGTCTCTCCCCTCTGGCCCAGGCGGTTCACGTCGAGTATGCCCACCAGGTTATCCAGCTTGTAGTGGCGGCGATCTGCAGGGCCTCCCAGTTCGACCCCTCGGCCATCTCGCTGTCGCCGATAAGCACATAGGTCCTGTACGGCAGCTTATCGAGATATTTTGCGTTCAGGGCCATGCCGACGCCTATGGAAAGCCCCTGGCCGAGGGAGCCGGTGGCGGCGTCGACATAACGGAAATGGGGTGTCGGATGGCCCTCCAGGGGGCTGCCGAAGACCCGGTACTGCAACAGCTCTTCTTCCGTTATGCGGCCTGCAACGGCCCAGAGCGCGTAGAGGAGGGGCGAGGCGTGTCCCTTCGACAGGACAAACCGGTCGTTGTTCGGCAGGGCAGGCCGGTCAGGGTCGTAGAGAAAAAACCCTCCGAACATGAGGGCCGTGGTAAGCTCGACCGCGGAAAGGGAGGACGTGGGGTGACCCGAGCCCGCTTTCGTTGTCGTAACAATAATATAGTACCGGACCAATTTCGCCAGTTTCTCAAGGTATCCATCTGTTTCCCGGGCCATGGTCGTGTCTCCTTTACCTTTCTTTGTTTTCGTCTTTCATGAAGCCGACGAACTGACGAGATGATCGGTCGTCCGGAGCTTACCCGGTTATATGTTATATAAGTCCTGCCCATCGACGGACGTCAAGGACGGGACCGGCGCGTCTTCGCAACCGGCTTTTTTATGGCTTCCGCTCTTCCGTTGCTCATTTTTTACTTGCAACTTGCGCCGGTCGGTTCCAAGTTATAGAAGGAAGCGACGTACTTTCGAGAATCGCATGTGTTGTCCTGCCGGTGCACACGGGCCGGACCTTACCTTAGCATCATGGACGACCGGCTAAGGACAAGAGGCGAGAGGGGGGTTGAGGTGAGCGGATACTGGGCTGTGGGCGTCGACCTGGGCGGCACGAAGCTTGAGGTGGCGAGGGTTGAGTGGGGTGGAAAGGTCGTCGACTCCATCAAGGCGCCGACAAATGTGGAGGGCGGTCCGGCCGGGGTGGAGCGCGATATAGTGGAGGCGGCGAGGCTCCTGATGGAGAGGGCGGGGACGGCGCCCCTCGGCATAGGCGTCGGCGTCGCCGGCCAGATCGAGAGGCAGACCGGCCGCGTCCTGGTTGCGCCGAACCTCAGGTGGCGCGAGGTGCCGCTCCGGGCCGACCTGGAGGAGGCCCTCGAAATGGCCGCCGTCGTGACGAACGACGTGCGGGCCATCACGTGGGGGGAATGGCTTTACGGCGCGGGGAAGGGATACGATGACGTGATATGCCTCTACGTGGGAACGGGCATCGGCGGCGGTGTGGTGAGCGCCGGCCGGGTGGTGTCGGGGCGTGGCAACAGCGCGGGGGAGTTAGGCCACATCGTCGTCGACATGAACGGCCCGCCCTGCACGTGCGGCAACAGGGGGTGTCTGGAGGCGCTCGCGAGCGGATGGGCCATTAGCCGGTTGGCGCAGGAGATGATAAGCCGGGACCCGAAGGCAGGCAGCATGCTCCTCGCCGCGGCAGGGGGCGCCGCGGAAGGCGTAAGCGCGGAAACGGTCGCACAATGCGCGCATCGCGGGGATGTGCTTTCGTTAGTCCTGCTCGACGGCGTGGGCAGGGCGCTGACAGCGGGCTGCGTCAGCCTCGTGAACGCGTTTAACCCCGGCCGGCTGGTCCTCGGAGGGGGCGTCATCGACGGCTTGCCTGAGATGATCGACCGGGTGCGCCGTGGGGTGATGCAAGACGCCCTCGCCTCGGCGAGCGCGGTCGTGCGAGATAGTGCCGGGCATGCTCGGGCCGGGCGCGGGGGTCGTGGGGGCGGCAAGCCTCGCGATGCGCGCATTTGGCGGCGAGACTGAAGGCCCGGTCGGAGGCTGAAGACGATGCGGATCGGCATGGCGGCAGACCATGGCGGCTTCGAATTGAAGGAGCGCCTCGCGGCGCTGCTCAGGGAAGCGGGTCACGAGGTCGTCGATTTCGGCCCCTCTGCCCTTGACCCTGCGGACGACTACCCCGATTTTGTGGTCCCCCTGGCGAGGGCCGTTGCCGGAAGGCAGGTGGAGCGGGGGATAGCCGTGTGCGGCAGCGGCGTGGGGGCATCTATCGCGGCCAACAAAGTGGCGGACGTGCGGGCGGCCCTCGTGCACGAGGTGTTTTCCGCTCATCAGGGGGTGGAGGACGACGATATGAACGTGCTCTGCCTCGGCGGGAGGGTGGTCGGCGCTGCCCTGGCCTGGGACCTGGTGAAAGCCTTCCTGTCCGCCCGCTTCATCGGCGCCGCGCGCTTTACGCGGCGCCTGGAGAAGGTGCGGCGGTTAGAGCACTTGTGAGCGGGGAGGCTCGACGAGCTTTGCTCGCCGAGGGGGCGCTGAGCCAACGGCTGCGAAAGCGAGCGCATGCGAAGCGCTGAGCGGGGAGGCTCGACGAGCTTTGCTCGCCGAGGGGGCGCTGAGCCGACGGCTGCGAAAGCGAGCGCATGCGAAGCGCTGAGCGGGGAGGCTCGACGAGCTTTGCTCGCCGAGGGGGCGCTGAGCCCCAATAATTGAAAGGAGCTTGTGCAATGAGCGATAAGGAGAAAGGGGCCGGCAAGGCCGCAAGGGAGGAGGAGCAGGCGCCGGACGGCAGGATCAACCGGCTGGTGTTGAACCTGGGCCGCCAGGACCTGATGTCGCATGACGCTGCCTCGTTCCAGGTAGCGCGCGTGAAGCCCTGCCTTGAGAGGCTCAAGAAGGAGCGGTTCGTGGAGCGGCTCTGGCAGAAGGACGCGGCGCTTTGGAAGGAAGACGCGGCCGAGCAGGACGTGATACGGAACGGCCTCGGGTGGCTCGATGCGGCGGAGAAGATGCAGAAGAACCTGCCGGAACTCATCGGGTTCGCGAGGCAGGTCGCCGCGTCGGGCTTCTCCCACGTGGTCCACATGGGGATGGGCGGGAGCAGCCTCGCGCCGCTCGTATTCCGGGATATGTTCGAGCCCGCGGCCGGCGGACTCCCCCTGACCGTGCTCGATACGACGGACCCTGTGACGATTGCGGCCCTGGAGGAGAGGATCGACCTGCAAAAGACCCTCTTTATCGTGGCGAGCAAGTCGGGGACGACCGCCGAGCCGCTCGCCTTCGACGACTATTTCTACGAGCGCGTGAGGGCCGTCAAGGGGGAAAAGGCAGGAGAGAACTTCGTCGCGGTGACGGACCCCGGCACGCCGCTCGCGTCAAGTGCCGAGGAGCAGGCGGTTTCGCAGGGTGTTTCTCAACTTCAGCGACATCGGCGGCCGGTATTCGGCCCTTTCTTATTTCGGCCTGCTGCCGGCGGCCCTGATGGGTCTCGACGTGGAGCGGCTCCTCGATGAGGCCCTTCGCATGGCGCGGCTGTGCGGGCCCTCCGTGCCCGTCCAGGAGAACCCCGGCGCCCTGCTGGGGGCGGTCATGGGCGAGATGGCGCGTGTGGGCAGGGACAAGGTGACGTTCCTCCTCTCACGCGACATGGCCACGTTCGGCATGTGGCTGGAACAGCTTATCGCGGAGAGCACGGGCAAGGAGGGCACGGGACTTCTCCCGGTCACCGGCGAGCCCGCGGGCACACCCCTGGTCTACGGCAGCGACCGGCTCTTTGTCCATATATACCTGAAAGGGCGGAGCGACGCGAGGCTCGAGGAAGCGGTGAGGATGCTTCAGACTGCCAGCCTGCCCCTCGTGTTCATCGAGGTGGCCGGCGCGTGCGGCCATCAGCCCAGGAATTCTTCCGGTGGGAAGCGGCGACCGCGATAGCCGGCGCCCTGCTCGGCATAAACCCCTTTGACCAGCCCAACGTGCAGGAGAGCAAGGACGCGACGAACCGCCTTCTCTCCTCCGTGCGGGAGCGGGGCTCGCTCACGGAGCCCGCCCCCGTGATGGGCCACGGCCCCTTGAGCTTCTTTTTCAAGGACGGCGCGGAAAACCCCGAGGAGCTGCTCTGGGCCTTCCTCTCGCAGGGCCATCCCGGCGATTACGTTGCGCTCCTGGCCTATCTGCCGGAAGAGGCAGTCGACGAACGACGTCCTGCAGGCGATCCGGCTCCGTCTCAGGGACGGCCTGAGGCTCGCCACCACCGTCGGGTATGGGCCTCGCTTCCTCCACTCCACGGGACAGCTGCACAAGGGCGGTCCCAACACGGGTCTTTTCATCCAGTTGACCTGCCATGACGCCACCGACATCTCCATTCCCGGCAAGCCGTATACCTTCGGCATCTTCAAGAAGGCCCAGGCGCATGGGTGACCTTGAGGCGCTCACGAGGCACGGCCGGAGGGTGATGCGCGTCGACCTCGGCGATGACGTGAAGAAGGGTCTTTCGCTCCTGCGGCGGCTCGTGGAGCGGGCCGTGATCGTGGGCACGAGGGGTGTGTAGATGGCGTCCGTCACCCATCTCTTCCTCGACATCGGCGGCGTCCTTCTCACGAACGGCTGGGACCGCGCCATGCGGAAAGAGGCGGCCCGGAACGTTCGGCCTCGACTACGAGGAGATGGACGAGCGCCACCACCTCACCTTCGGCACCTACGAGGAGGGGAAGCTGAGCCTCGACGAGTATCTCGACAGGACCGTCTTTTACGAGGAGAGCGCCGTTCACGCGGGAGCAGTTCCGCGAGTTCATGTTTGCCCGGTCGAAGCCGCTACCCCGAGATGCTCGACTACGTGGCCGGCCTGAAGGCGGCGCCACGGCCTGAAGGTCGCCGCGGTGAGCAACGAGGGGCGGGAGCTGACCGTCTACAGGGTGAGGACATTCGAGCTTGACAGGGTAATCGATTTTTTCGTCTGTTCGTGCTTTGTCCATTTGAGGAAGCCCGACAAGGACATCTGGCGGATCGCCCTCGACATGTCGCCTCGCGGACGCCCGACAGGGTGGTCTACATCGACGACCGTCCGCTCTTCGTGGAGGTGCGCGGAAGGCCTCGGCATGAAGGGGATCGTCCACACAGGACTTGAACCGACCAGGGCCGCAGCCGGACGGCTCGGCCTCGTAGTATAGGGGACAGTCGAAAGCGGAAAGGGGAACCGAGAAGGGACTCTTGAACTCGGAACTCTGCACTTGTCACGGTCGACTGCGGCTGATAGGTGGTGAGAGATGAACAGCGGCAATTATGAGATCGGCATGATAGGGCTCGGGGTGATGGGACGGAACCTTGCCCTCAACATCGCGGACAAGGGCTTCCCCGTGGCGGGATACGATACGGACCAAAAGCAGGTCGAAGCGCTCAACCGCGAGGCGGAAGGACGGCCGGCCGCCGGGGTGGCCACGGTCGGACGAGCTTGGTCGCGGCTGCTGCGCGCGCCGAGAGCCATAATCATGCTCGTGCCCGCGGGACCTCCCGTGGACGCGGTCATCGACGCGCTCTCGTCCCCATGCTCCAGCCCGGCGATCTCCTCATCGATGGAGGGAATTCCCACTTCAGGGAGACCGATGCCCGCATGCGCCGCCTCGAAGAGCGACATATCCTCTATATGGGCGTGGGCATTTCCGGCGGCGAGCGCGGCGCGCGCTTCGGTCCGAGCATCATGCCGGGCGGACCGGAAGGCGGCGTATGCCCGGGTGCGGCCAATTTTCGAGGCGGCGGCCGCGAAGGTGGACGGAGAGCCGTGCGTCGCCTACCTGGGTCCCGGGTCTGCGGGCGACTACGTGAAAATGGTCCATAACGGCATCGAGTACGCGATGATGCAACTGATCGCCGAATCCTACGACCTGATGAAGCGGGGCTTAGGTCTGCCCAACGAGCGGCTTCGGGAGATCTACGACCGATGGAACTCGTCCGATCCTCGAGGGCTTTCTGATCGGGATCACGGCCCGGATTTTCGCGAAAAAGGACGAGGGCACCGGTCGGCCTCCTCGTGGACATGATCGTCGACGAAGCCCAGCAGAAGGGCACGGGCAAGTGGACGGTCCAGGACGCCATGGACCTGCGCGTGCCCGTGCCGGCGATCGGCAGCGCCGTGCACATGAGGGACCTTTCCGACCTGCGAAAGGAGCGGCAGGAGGCCGCCGAGGCGCTTTCCGGACCGGACGGCCGCTTGAGTCAGGATGGGGCGCAGTTCGTCGACCGGCTGGGCCGGGCGATGAGGGCATCCATGGTCATTGTCTATAGCCAGGGGATGGCGCAGCTTGCGGAGGCGTCCCGGCTATACGGGTACGGCCTCAGGCTGGAAGAGGTGGCGAGGATCTGGAGGGGCGGGTGCATCATCCGCTCGGGGCTGCTCGAGCCCATACGCCGCGCCTTCCATGACCGGCCCGACCTGCCGAACCTGCTCCTCGACCCTGTCCTCGCGGGAAATGGTGACGAGCGACCAGGCGGACCTGCGGGCCGTCGTATGCGCCGGGGCTGCGGCCGGCATACCGACCCCGCGCTGGCGGCCTGTCTCGCCTATTTTGACGCCTACCGGAGCGGATGGCTGCCGGCGAACCTGGTCCAGGCCCAGAGGGACTATTTCGGCGCCCACCGGTACCGGAGGCTCGACCGGGAGGGCCTCTTCCATACGGAATGGGAGTAAGGGCTGACGCATGACCGGCTTTTTTACACGCCGGTGAAAAGGGGATAACGAGCGATAAGGGCGGCGCCCGCTTTTAGGCGTCTTTCAGGTGTCGGTTTTTTTGACAGTGATTTTCGGCGCGAGCCGACGTACGGTCCCTCAAATCAGAGGGTTACGAAATGGCATGGAGGTTGCATGTTCTATGGATATTCTGATAAGGAGAGCCCACATGCACAGAAAGCCCATGGTTTACCTCATGCTTGCCGTGATCGCAGGCCTTGTAGGCTTTGGGGGCGATTTGTTCGGTATTCCGTCCCTCCTGGACATGTCGGCATTTTTGCCGGAGCCCCTGAACGGCGTGGTGGTAGGAGTTTCCAGGCTGCTCGCCATGTTCTTGATGCTTTTTTTCATTCTATCCGTCTGCTTCGGGAAAAGGCTGCGCGACAGGCTTTCATAAAGAGAACGGTAGAATCCAAATTCCGACACTGCCTCTACGTCGTCTCTCACCGGGTGTGTGGAGATTGCCATGCGTGATAAGGGAGGATGGGCCATGGCGAGAATAGCATGGAGTGCGGCGGTTTTCGCGGTACTTTTCGTGATTATCGGTGGCTGTGCGGGGCCTGACAATACAGCGAGGAAGAGCATATTCGAGGGCAGACGTGCACTTGAGACGGGCGATTACGGGCCGGCGCGGCAGGACTTTATCGAGGCGGCCCAGATCGAGCCGAGCGCGGAAGCGTATGCCTTTGCCGCAACCGCAAGCTACAAGATGAACGACTTGGAGGGCGCCCGGCGGTCCATCGATGAGGCGCAGAAGCTTGACGGGAAGTCTGATTACTACCTGCGGATTCTCGCGTACAAGGCGTTGATTTTATTGAAAGAGGGCAGACGGGAGGAAGGAGCTCGAAGCGCTCCACACGTATCATGACCGCTACAGGAATTACTACCCGTTGAAAAATTACGAGCAGGTCGAAAGGATGTTGAAGACCGGCCACGTGGATATTGTCCGTCTGGAGAGACTGCTGGACGACGATGTCAGGCGGTATGAGAGCGATATCGCACAATGGTACGGCGAGGGTACGGGATACTTTGCGGAAAAGTACGGGAGACCCTTCGTGAGCAGGTGCCTTCGCGGTAATCCCTATTCTTAAAAGACTGCGCCGGGCAAAACGGCCTTTTTTCGCCCGTCGCGCGATGCGAGCCCGATAAAGCGCGGACGTGGCCTATTTCTCGATCCCGGCGAGCCTTTTGGCCGCCCGTTTCTTGCTCTGCAGGTCCGTCTCGCGGTAGATCGTCACCCTGTGGGCCTCGGGCGATCCGCCTCCGTGTATATCGGAGATGGTGTCGGCGCTCTCGAGGGCCATCTTTTCCACCAGCCTGTACATCTTCATGCGGTCTTCCACTTCGTGGCCGTCAACGCCCTTCAGGTACTTCCGGAGGAGCGGCCCGACCTCGGCGTTGGCGAAGTCCCTGTCGGAAGGCAGGTCGGCCACAAAGCCGCCGCATATGTCGACCATGAGGCGGATCGCCTCCGCCAGCTCCTTGCCTTCGTGCAGCTTTGAGGCGTTGGCGAGGACCGTATCGATGTAGTAGGTGCCCGACGGCTGTTTCCTGCCTTCATAGGAGGCCGCAAGACAGCATGCGTAGAGCGTCTCCGCCCTGTGGATCATGTCGATGATCTTCTGCTTGTGGTGGCTGACCTTGGCGGTCCCGTTGTAATCCATGAGGGTGAGGGCCGCGCCGATCATGCAGTCGATCTTGCCCGACTTGCACCCGCCGTGGCTCTGGCGGTGCAGGGAGGAGAATTTGACCACCATCTCCTGGGCGAATTCCGTCTCGCCGCACATGAAGACCCGCTCCCACGGCACGAAGACATCGTCGAAAATGAGGGTGGGGCAGTATTTCGAATAGAGCGTGTTGCCGATGTCGCAGCCGTCCAGCTCGCGCATGTCGAGGGTCGATCTGCCGACCACGTGGATCAGCCCTTCCGCGTCGGAGGGGACGGCAAAGGCGAGGGCGTAATCCTTATCCGCTTTGCCCAGGGCGCGGGTAGGCAGGACGATGATCTCGTGGCACGAAAGAGAGCCGGTCTGGTGGGCCTTCGCCCCGCGCACCACGATCCCGTCGTCTCCTTTTCTCGACCACGTGGAGGTACATATCCTTGTCGGGCTGGTCGGAGGGGCCGAGGGAGCGGTCGCCCTTGACGTCGGTGACGCCCGCGTTCGCGGCGAGGTCATTTTTCTGCACGTACTTCAGGAATTCGGTGAAGCGGCCGTGGTAGTCGGTCTGGTATTTCCTGTCGATATCATAGGTGACGATCGACAGGGTGGAGAGACAGTCGAGCCCCGTGCACCGCTGGTGACAGGTGCCGACAAAGTTGCCCAGTTTCCGGTTGACCTTTACCCGCGCCACCAGGTCCTCGATGCTGGAAGGGGGCAGGGTGAACCGGTTGACGGGCTCGTTGATGAGAGGGCTCGTGGTGACCACGAGGTCCCGGTATTCGTCCATTTCGGCTATCTCGTAAGTGGCGCCCGTTGCCTCGATGCCTGCGCGGAGCCGGGGATTGTCGACGATGTTCGTCACCCGCTCCCCGAACATGTACGCCGTGGGATGGAGGGCCCGCAGCGATTCGATATACTCCTTTTTTGTCTTAAGCCCCATGATGGACTACCTCCTCGATTCAATTATTGAGGTTCAGCACCCGCTCCATGAGCAAAGCTCGCGAGCCTCCCGCTCAACCTCGCTTCGCTCGTCTACTTGGGGTTCAGCACCCCCTCCGTCAGCGAAGCTGCCGGGGCACCCCTTGCGAGTCATCCCCGCTCAAATCGCTTCCTGGAGAATTCCGACCTTTCCTGTTCCGCCAGCATCTGTCCGACACTGGCCAGGACCTGTTTCTTGACGCTCGATACGTGGCTTGCGAGCAGGGCCCGCGCCTTTTCGACATCCCGCAGCACCACGGAGTCATAGATCGCCTGGTGCTCCTCGTCGACGGACTGCAAGCGATGCCATGGGCAGATAATTCCCGCCGTATTTGAGAAAGAGCATGTCAAAAAGGTTCTGGAGAATGCGTATCTGCGTTTCTTTGCCTGAAAGGGCCGCCAGGGTCACATGGAATTCCCTGTTCTTGAAAAGCCTCTCCTTCAGATAAAACTCGCGCTGCGCCGACCGGTGGGCCTCGAGGGCGGCCTTGAGCAGGCCGACCCCCTCTTTGTCCAGGTGCTGCACGGTCGCCTCGACAAGGGAGGGCTCGAGCAGCTCCCGCAGCTCGTAGATCTCCTCGATCTCCTTCACGCTGAAAGGCGCCATGGAGTAGCCCCGGTTCGCCTCATGGCGGACAAACCCCTGCAACTCCAGCCACTTCAGCGCCTGTATGATGGGCGTCGGGCTCATCTTGAGCCGCTCCGCAAGCTCGCGATAGGCGATCTTCTGCCCCGGCACAAGCTCCTTGTTATAGAGCATGCGGCGAAGCCCCTGGTAGGCGGCCCGGCTCAGGTCTTCCTGGTCTGTTCGTGCTTCTTCTGCATCGTCACTCGGATGGGGGTGAAAGCCCCGGTAAATTTGATTTGAAATCATATTTAAAATTTCATTTTTTTTGCGCTTCTGTCAAGCAAATTCTTCGCAAGCCGCACAACCTTCCGTGATCATCACCGTTGGTTCTACGCCTGATTTACTATCAAATCACATTTCAAATCGATGTTGACAACCGGAGAGAGCCTGTTTATACTTGCAAATTCCAGCAGCGCACTATAAAATCCAGGAGAAGGGCGTCAACCATGAGACTCCATGAATTCGAGGCAGCCGACATTTTCGAATCGATGGGTATTCCGGTTCCCCGGCGGGGCGTCGCGGGCTCGGTGCAGGAGGCGGTCCATGTGGCCGGAGAGATCGGGTACCCGGTCATGCTCAAGGCGCAGGTCCTGGTGGGGAGCCGCGGGCTCGCCGGCGGCATCAGGAGCGCATCCGGCCCTGAGGAGCTGAAAGCGGCGGCCGAAGAGCTGCTGGCCTCGGAGATCAACGGCTTTCCCGTGAGGAAGATCCTCGTTGCGGAAAAAGCGGACATCGCCAAGGAGCTCTACGTGGGCATCACGGTGCACGGGTACACGGGCAGGCCGGTTATCGTGACGAGCACGGAAGGCGGCGTGCATATCGAGGAGACCGCCCGCACCTCGCCGGAAAAGATCGCGTCGATACAGGTAGACCCGATGGTCGGCTTTTATCCCTATCAGGCACAGGGCGCTCCTCCGAAAGCTCGGGCTCGGCCACAACCTGCTGAACGCGTTCACCGACGTGATCGCCCAGGTCTACAAGGTCTTTACCCGTTTCGAGGCCCTCATCGTGGAAATCAACCCGCTGGCCGTCCTTCCGAACGGCGGGCTGCTGGCGGTCGACGCGGTGCTGGAGATAGACGACTCCGCGCTGTCGCGGCTGCGGCATCCCCTGCCCGATCCCGTGGAGCGGATCGAGAACCCCCGCGAGCGGAGGGGGAAAGAGATCGGCGTCACTTACGTGGACCTTGACGGCGACATCGGGCTTATCTCGTCGGGGGCCGGGTTGGGCATGGCTTCCATGGACATCATCGCAAAGACCATGAGGCCCGCCAACTTCCTGGAGACAGGAGGAGGCATCACCGCCGACCTGCTGTACAAGTGCATGGACCTCGTGATGATGAAGCCGGGGCTGCGCGCGATCCTCATCAATGTCTACGGCGGGATAAACCCCATCCATGAGGGCGCGAAAGGCGTGGTCCGCTACATCAGGGAGCACGACGTGAAGATCCCCATCGTGGCGAAGGCGCTCGGCAACCACCAGGAAGAGACGTGGGAGATCTTCCGGTCGGGCGGCGTCCACGTGGTTACCGAGCCTGCGACGGAAAAGGCCGTCGAGCGGTTGTCCGAGCTTGTCGGGGCGGGTTGACGGCGTTTTGAGGCGCCGTCCCTCTTGAGCCGGATAAGAACAGGCGACGAAGAAGGGTAGCGAGGTCCAACGATGGGCATATTGATCGATAATGAAACCCGCGTGATCGTGCAGGGGATCACGGGCCGGATCGGCGCGGTGCAAACGCACTGGATGCTCGACTACGGCACCAGGGTCGTGGGCGGCGTCACCCCCGGCAAGGGCGGCTCGACCGTCGAAGGGCTGCCCGTTTTCGACAACGTCGAGCAGGCCGTCAGGGAAACGGGCGCGAATGCCTCGGTCTTTTTCGTGCCCGCGCCGTTTGTCCTGGATGCGTTCCTCGAAACCGTCGACGCGGGGATAGAGCTGATCGTGGTGGTGCCGGAGCACATACCGGTAAACGACGTGATGAAGATGCGCGATTATGCCATTGCAAAGGGCGTTTTCGCCCTCGGTCCCACAACGCCGGGCATTCTCGTCCCGGGCAAGGGCAAGATCGGCATTATGCCCGCGTCCCTCTTCGCCCCCGGACGCGTCGGGATCATCTCCCGGAGCGGCACTTTGTCGTATGAATTTGCGGGCATACTCTCCGAGAGCCAGGTGGGCCAGAGCGCGGTGGTCGGCATGGGCGCCGACCCCGTGGTGTTGACCAACCTCACCGATATCCTGCGGCTTTTTGAGAAGGACCCGGATACCGACGGCGGTCATCATCGTGGGAGAAGTGGGAGGCGAGCAGGAAGAACAGGCGGCCGCGCTTCATCGCGGAGCAGATGACAAAGCCCGTAGCCGCCTACATCGGCGGCCGTTACTCGCCCCAGGGCAAGCGCATGGGCCATGCGGGGGCGATCGTGCGGGGGAGTACGGGGACGGTCGAGGGCAAGCAGGCGGCGCTGCGCAAGGCCGGGGTCGAGGTCCTGGAGAGCCCGGTCCACGTTGCCCGGTGGGCCGAAGAGCGCCACCTGCGGTAGGGGCGAGGGCGAGAAGCAAAAAAAAGCGGGGAGAACCCGTCCCTTCGCGCCTGGTGTCCGCACCCGTTACCCCTCTTTTAACTCATATAAAAATCGGTTACAATGTAGGAGCGCGAAGGTGAGGGGTCAAGGGCGGCGTGAGGAGGCTCACGCGCCTTGAGCGCCGACGGCAAAGAAGCGTCGGCGCCGGCTCAAGCCGGCGCGACATCGGCCGGGGGTGAAGCAAAAAGTCAATGGCACGGGTCCTCATTGTTGACGATGACGAGCTGATCGGCGAGATGCTCTCCTGTATGGTCGAGGATATGGGGCATTCCGCCTCTTCCGCGACGACGCTGAAAGCAGGCTTCGAGAAGGCGTCGTCCGATAACTTCGACGTGATCTTCCTGGATATAAGGATGCCTGACGGCAACGGGCTCGACCTCCTGCCGAAAATCCGCGAGCTGCCGTTGCGTCCCGAAGTGATCATCATCACCGGGCGCGGCGACCCGGACGGGGCAGAGCTTGCGATCAAGAACGGAGCCTGGGATTATATCCAGAAATCCTCCTCGACCAAGGAAATGTTGTTGCCTTTCGTGCGGGCGTTGCAGTACAGAGAGGAGAAAACCGCGCGAAAGCCCCCGACCGCGCTGAAGCTGAACGGCGTGATAGGGAAGAGCCCCACCATGAATGTCTGCCTCGACCTTCTCGCCCAGGCGGCCCACAGCGAGGTAAACGTCCTCCTCAGCGGCGAGACGGGCACGGGAAAGGAGGTTTTCGCGAGGGCCATTCATGAGAACAGCGCGCGCGCGGAAAACAATTTCGTCGTTGTCGACTGCACGGCCCTCCCTGAAACACTGGTGGAGAGTGTGCTTTTCGGACATGAAAAGGGTGCATTTACCGGGGCGGACAGGGCGCAGGTCGGCCTCGTCAGGCAGGCCCACGCGGGTACGCTGTTCCTGGATGAAATAGGAGAGCTTCCCCTTTCCGTACAAAAGGCATTCCTGCGCGTGCTGCAGGAGCATCGCTTCCGTCCTGTAGGAGCAAAAGAGGAGATCGAGAGCAATTTCCGGCTTATCGCGGCGACCAACAGGAGCCTGGAGAAGATGGTGCAGGACAGGGCGTTCCGCTCGGACCTCCTCTTCCGCGTGCGAACGCTCCCGATCGAGCTGCCGCCCCTCTCTGCAAGAAAAGAGGACATCAAAGAGCTGGCGATGTTCCACATGGCGAGGGTTTGCGAGCGCTATCAGATAGGGACAAAGGGTTTTTCTCCGGAGGTCTTCGATGCACTCATGGCCTATGAGTGGCCCGGCAACGTGCGGGAGCTGGTGAACGCGATCGAGAGGGCCATCAGCGACGCGTACCACGAGCCTACGCTCTTTCCGAAGCATCTGCCCCTCGATTTGAGGGTGAAAGTAGCCCGCTCTTCCGTAAGAAAAGAAGCGATCCCGACCGGCAGAGGGAGTCGTTCCCCTTGGATCGCTCGCCGAATGCCGGCGCACGGCGGAGGGCCGCTACCTCCGGGACCTTATGCTTCAGGCAAAAGGCAGGATAAGGGACGCATGCCGCATCTCCGGGCTGTCGCGCTCGCGGCTCTACGTGCTTCTCAAAGAGCACGACCTCTCTCCCGATTCGTAGCCCTTCCCCTAAAAGCCTAAGGCGATGGTGTGGTCCGCTTTTCTGGACGCAGTCCAGTTTACAGGACAGAAATCGCGCCCCCATCGCATGACGACCCTCCACCCGCACATGCATAAAGTGTCATAAATAGTGATAAAACGACAGACAAGTCGTCCGGGCACACCCTGGCACATTTCTTGTTAGTACTTCCTGATCAACTAAAATTCATCATCGAATTACCGGCACAAGGAGGCTCGCACGATGAACTATAGCTCGATGGAGAACACCGCCGAGGAAAGTGCACAGGCTCCCGATCCCTTCAGGATGTATCTGTATGAGATCTCAAAACACCCCGTGCTTTCGAAGGAGGACGAGAGAGAGGTGGCGGAGCGCATACGGATGCACGACAAGGAGGCGGAGCAGACCATGGTGGTGGCCAACCTCAGGCTCGTGGTCAAGATAGCGCTCGATTATTACAGCTATCACCTCAATATCCTCGACCTCATCCAGGAAGGGAATGTGGGTCTCCTGCGGGCGGTGCAAAAGTATGACCCCGAAAGGGGGACGCGCTTCTCCACCTATGCTTCCTTTTGGATTCGTGCGTACATCCTTAAGTATCTCATGGATTCGTGGAGCATCGTGAAGATAGGCACCAAGGACAGCCAGAGGAAGCTCTTTTACAGCCTGAACAAGGAAAAGGAGAAGCTCGAAAAAGCGGGTATAGACCCCTCGGCCCAGGTACTTGCCGAGAACCTGGATGTAAGTCCGGAAGACATAGAGGACATGGAGAGGCGGCTCTATAACGGAGACGTATCGCTCGAAGACCCGCTCTATGGAGGCGGCGAGGACGTGATGGATACGATCAGCACCGGCGAGGACATAGAGGAGACCGTGGCGGAAAAGGAGAAGAAGGAGATGCTCCAGAACAAGCTGATGGAGTTCAAGAAGCTCCTCAACGAGAAGGAGCGTTTCATTCTGGAACATCGCATCATGGCGGAGGAGCCGATCACGTTGAGGGAAATCGGTGAGCGCTTCCACACGTCGAGAGAGAGCATCAGACAGTTGCAGAGCAAGATCTCCAAGAACCTGACGAAGAACCTGCGAGCCGGCATGGCATGGTCATAGGCGGCGCATTTATCGAGCACCCGTAGGCAACAATAGCGGGCGCCGGTCGTCCACGGACCGGTCGCAACCGGCGTCCCCTCCACGAGCAAAGCCCGGGGGCTCGCTGATCAGGGCTGTTTTTAGGGTAAATCGCCGCACATCGATGTCTCGATCAGTGAGACAATTATCTCATCATAAGACAACTTTCTCTTCCTGCGAGACATGGCGTGCCGCATTTCCGCACGCCTGCCTTTCTCAATCCGGCAACATCATTGCATAAATCGATACGGTGCGCGGCGTTTAGCCGATGGCACAATTCTTGTAGCTGTTTGATTGCGCAGGACGATATTCACCGAATCACAATCTTTGCGTGAGGGGAGTATGCGCGCGCGTGAGCTTTTAGCCACCGGGACGACCCTTTCGGCGCGCGGGGGGAATGCAGGAAGCAGGGTAATTCATCGTGGGAGGCACAATTTGCTGCAAGACCCGTTTTCGTATGAAAAAAGGCAACAGCCGAGGGAACAAGAAGAAACCACCCTCATGCCGTTCGATCCTCTGAAGAAGTATCTGTCCGAAATATCGAAGCATGCCGTCCTTTCGAGAGAACAAGAGCTTGAAATTGCGGAGAGGGCGCACCGGTACAAAGACAACGCGGCCTCGCAGAAACTGGTCATCGCGAATCTGAGGCTCGTCGTGAAGATAGCGCTCGAATACTACAATACCTATTTGAACATCCTCGATCTGATCCAGGAAGGGAACATGGGGTTGGTGCATGCAGTCAGGAAGTACAACCCGTACAAGGGCACGAGGTTCTCGACGTATTCCTCCTTCTGGATCCGGGCGTACATCCTGAAATACATCATGGATTCGTGGAGCATAGTGAAGGTGGGGACGACGCAGAGCCAGAGGAGGCTCTTCTATCGGTTGAAAAAGGAAAAGAAGAGACTCGAGGCGGCAGGCATATTCCCTGCGCCCCAGGTTATTGCGGACAGCCTCGAAGTGAAGGTCTCGGAGGTCGAGGATATGGAAAAACGCCTCTCCTACACCGACATCTCCCTTGAGCACCCCATTTACGAAGAAGGGGAAGAAACTTTTATGGACATGATCAAGGCGGATGACAATATCGAAGAAGTGGTGGCATCGAAGGAGAGAAGAGAGATCCTCTCGCAAAAGATCCTGGAATTCAAAGACATGCTGAGCGACAAGGAGCTCTTCATCTTCGAGCACCGCATCATGATAGAGGAGCCGCTGACGCTCCAGGGAATAGGCGAGCAATTCAAGATTTCCAGGGAGCGGGTGAGGCAGCTTGAAAACAGGGTGATCAGGAAGTTTAACGACAAATTCGAATCGGAGTTCCGAAAGCTGGATTTCTAGAGAATAATAGGTCGCATAGGACCTATAAGACCTATTATTTAAAAAAACATCGCTACCCCCCCTCACCCGCAAGCCGGGACAAAAAAGGAGAATAACTCCCTCTTTGCGATTCTTTCACGGCGAATCGTATGTGCGTCTTTATTGCATACACCGGGGGAGTTGTGTATTCTTAATAAGACATCCATGAGAGATTCGCAAAGGAGAGAGAGATGGAGCTGCTGGAAGAGCTGCAGCAGGCGCTGGAGGAAAAGCTGGAGAGAACGCGCAAGATGATCGACGAGTTCGACGAGGGGATGGATTACGCGACCCACTGTACCCTCCAGGGATTCGCCGAAGGACTTGCCTTTACCATAGAAGAGTTGAAGGAACGGCTGGGCCGGATGAGGGCGGAATGAATGAAGCGGATAAAAGCTTTTATGAGGGGGACGACCCGCACGCGGGTGCCCCGATGCGGCTTTCGCCGCTGGAGGGGGCGCTCAAGGCAATATGAGAGCCGGTGGGCACCCGGCCCTGTGCGAAGCGGGTCGCGGCTTTGCTCATCGAGGGGGCGCTGAGCCCCAATAGAAGCTGTTGTGAGGGGGGAGGCTCGATGGGCTTTGCTCATCGAGGGGGCGCTGAGCCCCAATAATGATGCGTAAGGAAGGCAAGGACAGCGGGGTGTCGATCACCATCGGAGGGGAGACGGATGCGCGTCTTTCCCTGTCGGGTCGCCTGTCCCTCGAGAACCTGAACGACGTCATGGAGCGCGTCGACCCGCTCATGGAGCGGCCGTCGCTGAAAAGCCTGACGGTCGACCTCGCGGGGCTCGTGCGCATCGACAGTGCGGGCGGTCTCTTTCTGCTGCGCATGCAGGAGGAGGCGCGCCGCCGGTCGATACCCTTCGAGTTCCTCAATATATCGCCCGGAGTCCGTGGTATAACCGATCTTCTCGATAAGAGCGCGATCCAGCCTCCGACGTCCCCTCCGGTACGGCCCGGCGGTTTTTTTGAAGGCGTAGGGGAGACGAGTATTACGTTACTTGGCGATTTCAACCAGTGCATGACCTTCGGCGGCATCCTGCTCTCGGAAGTACTCCATTCCGCCCTGCACCCCGCGTCGATACGATGGAAAGATGTCCAGCTCTCCGTGAAAAAGATGGGCGTCGACGGTCTGCCGATAGTGGCCCTCATCAGTTTCCTCATGGGCCTTATCATGGCGTTCATGTCTTCTCTGCAGCTCAAGCAGTTCGGGGCGAACATGTACGTCGCCTCCCTGGTGGCAATCGCGATGGTCAGGGAGCTGGGACCCATCATCACGGCGATCCTCGTAGCCGGGAGATCGGGGTCGGCAATTGCCGCTGAAATAGGCAGCATGAGGGTGAACGAGGAGGTGGACGCCCTTGTGACCATGGGATTCAATCCCATCAGGTTCCTCGCGGTCCCCAAGGTGTTGGCCGCCATCCTGGTCGTGCCCCTTCTCACGTTCTTTTCCGACCTGTGCGCGATCGGAGGGGGCATGGCCGTGGGCATACTCGGCCTCGATCTGACCTTCCATACGTACACGGAGCTGACATCGTGGGCGCTTACGGTGCGTGATGTCGTGACCGGGGCGGTGAAGTCGATGGTGTTTGCCGTTCTCGTCACGGGGATAGGGTGCGAGCGGGGCTTCAACGTCCGCGGGGGTGCTGAAGGCGTGGGAAATGCCACGACCTCGGCGGTCGTCGCCGGATTGTTTCTCATTATCGTGACCGACTCCATATTCGCATTGGTCCTCAATTATGTCAGGTGGTGAGCAACTCATCGAAGAAGGAACAGGCGGCAACAGGGTGATCAGGGTCGAAGACCTGTCGGTCCGGTACGGCGATGACGTGATTCTGCAGGACGTGACCATGGAGGTCTTTCGGGGCGAGATCATGGTCGTCGCGGGAGGCAGCGGCTCGGGCAAATCGACCCTGTTGCGCCACATGGTCGGTCTTTCCAGACCCTCATCGGGCCGGGTGGAGATCAATGGTATCGATATCACGACCGCGTCAGAGACGGAGCTGAGGGCGGTGATGAGAGGGATAGGCATGCTGTTTCAATCGAGCGGCCTCTTAAGCTCGATGACCCTGGCGGAGAATATCAGCCTTCCCCTGTCCGAGTTCACCGACATGCCCGACGCTTTCATCGAGGCAATCGTGCGGATGAAGCTCGCCATGGTAGGGCTCGAAGGTTACGAGGAGCATTTCCCGAACGAGCTGTCGGGCGGTATGAGAAAAAGGGCCGGCATCGCCAGGGCCATGGCCCTCGATCCCGACATACTTTTTCTTGACGAGCCTTTTGCGGGTCTCGATCCCATCACCTCGGCCGGCCTCGACCTTCTGGTGAAGAGGATCAACCGGAGGATGGGGACGACCATGGTGATCGTGAGCCATGAGCTGGAATCGATTTTCAGCCTGGCCCAAAGAATAGTAATGCTGGACAGGGGCAAAAGGGGTATAATTGCGCAGGGAGATCCCAGGGTGCTGAGGGACGAGTCCCCGAACCCGCACGTGAGGCATTTTTTTAACCGGGAGATTGAGGAAAAGGACGACACAGGAGGGCCTGGGGTATAAATGGCGCAGAACCGGAGCTATTTTCTGACCGGTCTATTCGTTACCATCGGCGTGCTGATAGGCGTGGCAGGTGTCATCTGGCTTGGCGCCTCGAAGTATTTTCAGAAGGGGTCCATGTACGCCACGTACTTCGATGAGTCCGTTCAGGGACTCCAGGCCGATTCGGTCGTCAAGTTCAGGGGTGTCGACATAGGCACCGTACGCAAGATAGGGGTTGCGCCCGACCAGCGCCTGGTCGAGGTCGTCATGAAGATCGAGGTACAGAACTTCAACGTGGGCGGCGTCGTCGCAAAATTGACGCTCGCCGGCATCACGGGTATTGTGTACGTGGAGCTGGACCGGAAGAAGCCGGACGAGCCAAGCCTCGTCCCTACCGGGTTCCGGCCGCCTCACCCGGTCATACCGTCCGCCCCGTCGGATATCAAGCAGATCGAAGCCAGCATCAACGAGGTGATGAAGCGTATAAAAGAGATCGACTTTGCGGGTATCTCCGCTCAAATGATGAAGACGACAAAGGCCATCGACGGCCTTGTAAATAGTGACAAGATGAAGGGCATCGTGAGGGATGCCGGGGTGGCGGCAGGGAAGCTGGCAGATGCATCGGAGAAGATAGACAACTTCGTGGCCGGGGGATCGATCAATGAGGTGGTTGCCGAGGCCGGGAAGGCCGTGAAGGATGCGAGGGCGGTGATAGCCCAGATAAAAGCCGAGATAGAAGGCATGAAAATGGCACATACCGCGGGCAACGTAAACCGGCTCGTAGAGAAGGCATCGACAAAGGTGGATTCGACCCTCACGGATGTCGAGCTTACGGCGGAGACGCTGAAGCGGGCGGCAGATTCGCTGGAAGCACTCATCGACCGGGTAAACGCCGACCCATCGCTGCTCATCTTCAGCCGTCCCCTCAAAGGAGAATAGTAGATGGCAACCGCGGAATCCAGGACAGTTTCCGTCGTTGTGCTCTTCGCATGTCTGTTTCTTCTGGCGAGCTGTTTTGCGAGGAGCACGGCCCCCTCAAGGGCCGAATTCTATACGCTCGACTATGCCTCCCCGGTGGCGGCACGCGCCCGCCTCGACCAGGTGATAAAGTTTGACAGGTTTTCGGTCGCTCAGGTCTACAACAGCCCCGCCATGGTCTACAAGCCCGGGACGTACAGGCTTGCCGTCTACACCTACCAAAGATGGAAGACCGGACCGGGAGAGATGGTGACGGATTGCCTTGTCCGGGATTTTCGCTCCTCCGGGCTTTTCGTGGCGGTTTTTTCCTATCGTCAGCCGGAACAAGCAAGGTTCGAGGTTGACGGGGTCGTTGAAGAATTCCTGGAAGCGCGGTCAGGGGACGGATGGAGGGCGGTCCTGGGTCTCGATATCACGCTTCTCGACCGGAGTAAGCAAGGGGACACGTCGAAGGTCGTGTTCCAGAGGCGGTACCGCGCCGTAGAGCCTATTTCGGATCAATCACCCGCGGGCAACGCTCGCGGTATGAGCGCTGCCATGGCGCGGCTGTCGGCGGAGATCATGGGTGATGTGGCTGATGCGACCGGCCGGGCAAGCCCGGCAGCGCCGAACGACAAGTAACGAGAGGCGGGCGGGATCGCTTGTCGGCGCGTAGCCGACACGGGTAAGATTAATCGGACCCATAATCGGAGTGCAATGGAAAGCGCACCGCGGGAGAGACAGAACTGGATCGAAAAAACGATTGACTCCCTGTTTTCTCATAAACAGGACGGAGAGCCGACCGGCACACCGGAGGAGATGATCGACGAGGCCGGCCGAAAGGCTTTCAAGATCAGCACGGCCCTTGGACTTATCCCCGGTCCCCTCGGCATGGCTGTCGTCCTTCCCGAGATCGCAGCCGTCACGAGACTCCAGATCAACCTTATTCACCGTATTGCCGGTCATTACATGAAACAGGAAAAGGTCAGCAGGGAGCTGGTTCTCCTTATTCTCGGGAACGCCCTGGGTGTGGCCGTCGGCGAGAGCCTCGTGAGGAGGGTCGGCTCCGCCCTCGTGATAAAGTCGGTGAACACGAGGGTCGTCAGGGGCATAAGCCGGGCGATCGGTACCCGGATCATCGATGCGGCCGCGCAAAAGGCCATGGGCCGCTGGATACCGATGGTCACTGCGCCTCTATTCGGATATCTTTCCCGGTCGCTTACCAGGAAGATCGGGAGAGAGGCGAACAGGCTTTTCTCACAAGAGATCGTGCAGGAGACGGCGCCCGGGCTTAAGTAAGGACGGCGGCGCGTGACGGGCAGGTCTCTCGCCCCTCGCCGGTTGCAATGGGGCTGATCCGGTCTTACGTTAGTGGGTGAGAAAACACCGAGGAGGTTATTATGGAAAAACAGAGGAATACGGGGAAGGGCGTTGTCACGTTTCTTCTGGGGAGCGCGGTGGGGGCCGGGGCGGCATTTCTCATGTCGAGGGTCTGCAAGATGAAAGGGTCGGTCGCCGGAGCCGCGGCGCAAAAAGGGGCCGAGGGTGAGGGTATTTATTGTGCGGTGCCGGAGGGAGCGGATATCTGCTATCCCGAGCAATAGCGGGGCTCATTACAATTCTCTTGATACATACGCGGGGTGTCCGGCTTTCGCGCGCACGCGCGGGCCTTTCTCCCGAGGACCGGGTCCCTTTGTCGCGGCGCAGGGATGACGCAGGCGCGCTAAGCCGCGTCGGCGCTGCCTGGTCCGCCTTCGGCGCTATGTTGCCTTGCTGAATCAGGGCTTTCCGGGTGGTACCTTCGAATGCTGCCCGGTATTCAGGTTTCGTAGGCAACGACCCTTATGACGCCGATTGTCGCTCCCTTGTCGTCCGTCGTGCAGGCGTCGCTCGCGGAGATTATTTTTTTCACCCCTTCGTCCGTGATGAACCGGTTTATCTGGTCGTCGAGGGATGACAGCTCTTCCACGGTATGAAAGATCTTGAGGGGCGACATAAAGGTCTTAACCTTGATCATATTCCGACCTCCTTTGCATACGGTGATGGGTCCCCTTTTTCGTGTGCTTCCCCCAGGACACCGGCCCTTATCGGATGGGGCCTGCGTTTTCATCTATCCGGGCAATGAGTGTAATATAGTTCCGCTTATCGGCTTTTGCCCGTTGTCGGGCGCGGGAAGCACGGGCTAGCAGAGACCACCTTTGCTCCTCTTGCAATGGGGCGCCCGCACATGTTAAATTCATGATCGAAGAACTACCGGAGGAGAATAAATCGAGTGGACGAAATAGAAAAAGAAGTAACGCTGGCGGAAAGAAGCTCTCTTCCCGCCAGCTTCGATCCTTTAAAACAGTACCTTGCGGAGATATCGCGGTATCCGCTGCTCACGAGGGCAGAGGAGTTAAGACTTGCCGAAAAAGCTTACAAATATAATGACAAAGAGGCTGCCCGCCAGATAATCCTGTCAAACCTCAAGCTCGTGGTGAAAATAGCCCTTGGCTATTACAACACCTACCTGAATGTGCGCGACCTTATTCAGGAGGGGAATATCGGCCTTATGCAGGCGGTAAGGAAGTATAACCCTTACAAGGGCACCAAGTTCTCCACCTATGCCTCCTTCTGGATCAGGGCCTACATCCTGAAATATATCCGCAATAACTGGAGTCTGGTGAAGGTGGGCACCACAGAGAGCCAGAAGAAGCTCTTTTATGGTCTGGAAAAGGAGAAGAAGAGGCTCGAAGCAAAAGGTATCCTGCCCGTGCCCCAGCTCCTTGCGCACAACCTCGACGTCACAGAGGAAGATGTGGCGGATATGGAAAAGAGGCTCGTGATGACCGACGTCTCCCTCGACCAGCCTTTATATGAAGATGGCGGAGAGACGATGATGGACATGATGAAGGCCGATCAGAATATCGAAGAGGTGATCGAGGAGAGGGAGAAGCACAAGATAGCCTCCCGAAAGATAGCGGAGTTCAGGAAGGGGCTGAACGAGAGGGAGCTCTACATCTTCGAGCACCGGATCATGACCGACGAGCCGGAGACGTTACAAGAGATCGGGGACCACTTCAGTATCTCGAGGGAAAGGGCGAGACAGATTGAAAAGGTGCTTTCCGACAAAGTCTCGAAATATCTTATCGGCGGCGAGCCTAAGGCTGGCGCCGAGGCGGGGAGCCTCGCCGGGCCGGCCTAGCGTCGCTTCGCGTACCCCTTATTATAGGTCCAATACGACCTATACGACTTATAAGACCTGATTAAAAGGCTTCCCAAGGAGAACGTGCATGTACGAACAGGGAGTAATAAGGCCGCCCAGTGAAGCATCGAGCCTCCTGGTGAGGGTGACGCGCAACTGCCCGTGGAATCAGTGCGTTTTCTGCCCTGCTTATAAAGGGGCACAAGTTCTCGAAACGGACGGTCGAGGAGAGTAAAAAGGGACATCGACGCCATGGCGGTCGAGTATGGCGGTTTGGGCCGCATCGACTCGGTCTTCCTCCAGGATGCGGACAGCCTGGTTTTGCCTGTCGACGATCTCGTTTCCATTCTTGAATATCTGAGAGAAAAGTTTCCGAAGATCGACAGGATCACGACGTATGCCCGTGCGAGGACCCTCAAACGGCGGACCGTCGATGAGCTGCGCCGCCTGAAAGATGCCGGATTGACGAGGGTTCACGCCGGTATGGAGAGCGGCTCAGCGACCGTGCTGCAGTTGATCAAAAAGGGATTGACGCCCGAAGAGATCGTGACGGGAGGCAGACATGTGATGGATGCGGGTCTCGAATTGTCGGAATATATTATGCCGGGCATCGGCGGCCGCGCCTTAAGTGAGGAGCACGCGCGGGAGACGGCGCAGGTGTTGAACCAGGATCGCTCCGCACTTCATAAGGGTGAGGACTTTCGCCATGCACCCCCTTTCCCCGATGCAGAAGATGGTCCGCGAGGGCACCTTCGTGCCGATGGCGGACGATGAGATAGTAGGTGAAATCAGGCTGCTCGTGGAGAACCTCGACGAGATGCACAGCTACTTCTCCTCCAATGACTTCAGCCTGAACCTCCTTATGCAGGTTGACGGGTTTCTCGACGAGAAGAAGGCGTCCATGTTGCGTGAGCTCGACACCTTTCTCGCGTTTTCGAAGAGACAGAAGCAGGTCTATATCCTGCTGCAGCGTTCCGGATATTTCCGCTACCCCCTGGACGTGGTCGATGACCCCGAGGTCCTGAGGAAGGTGCTGCCGGAGATAGAGAAGCTGGAAAAGGACGGGGAAGACGGGTTCAACCGGTACATAGATACACTCAAGTCGTACCAGCTACCCCAACCGCAGACCGACAACTGGTGCTAGGTCCGGACTTTTTGGATGGCGAGGCGGCCATGCGGTTCGTGCGCCCGGCGCCTTTTCAGCATCGGCTCACTCTGCCGTCCCCGCTGCCTCGCCCTCGCAAGGAGGACTTCCGCCAGCCTTCCTGCAAAGAGGAACATCAGCACACCTACCAGGAACATCACGATGATCATCGATACCATTGCCCTTCTCCCTCCGGCGAGAAGCGTTCCTCTCTTAGTGTTTTCGGCCGGAAGGGCGATGCAGTTAAGTGAGGCGCCTTTGCGGTTTGTGCGTCGGGCAGGTTCCATGGTAGAATTGCAGGGGAAAACGGCTCGATGGATTTAAGGTATAAGCTCGACGACACGCCGCCGTTCGGCGAATTCGTCCTCTTCGGCCTTCAGTGGCTTGCCATATCCGTACCCGGGATCATTGTCATCGGGAAGGTCGTCGGCGGCCTCCACTTTACGGACCCGTCCGCCCAGGTCAGCTACCTGCAGAAGCTGGCGTTCGTCATCGGGATCGTCCTTGTCTCACAGGTGCTCTGGGGCCATCGCCTCCCGTTGATCATCGGTCCTTCGACCGTGCTTCTCGTAGGGATGATAGCGAGCGCCGGCTTCGATCCCGCAACGATTTACTCCTCGATCATGATAGGGGGAAGTCTCCTCTTCCTGACCGCTGTCACCGGTCTTTTCGGGCGTCTTCAGAAGCTGTTCACCCTTCGGGTCGTGGCGGTAGTGCTCCTGCTGATCGCGTTTACGCTCACTCCTACCGTCCTGGGTCTGCTTGTCCCCCCGGGACCCGTTTTGCCGCATCAGAGCATGTCCTTTGCCTTCCTGCTCATACTGTGCATGTTTGTCAGCCAGCGGTACCTGCCCCCGGTATGGAAATCTGCCATAATCTTCTTTGCCATGATCGCGGGCACGTGTGCCTGGGTTATCATTTTTCCTTCTTCAATCCTCCATGCCGCGCCTCGCGGCCTGCCGGTGTTTTCAGGTTTTTTCCATGATTTTACGACGGGTTTTTCTGTCGCGCCGGGCGTGCTCGTCTCTTTCCTCTTCTGTTTCCTGGGGCTGTCCATAAACGATCTCGCCTCGATAGAATCCGTATCCGTCCTTCTGAAACTTCCCGACATGCGCAAGAGGGTAAACCGGGGCATCAGTCTTACGGGCCTTGCCAACCTGGCTTCGGGGTTCTTCGGCGTTATCGGCCCGGTCAATTTTTCCCTGAGCCCCGGCGTGATACTGTCGACGGGCTGCGCCTCCAGGTTCACTCTCCTGCTTACAGGGGCTTTGCTGGTCCTCCTTGCTTTTTCACCGGCGGTTTTGGGTCTTGTGGAGAGTGTGCCTCCCGTCGTCATAGGCTGCATCCTTACGTATCTCCTCACATTCCAGATAGCGGCCGGGTTTGCGACGATCGGTCAGGAGGAGAAGGGGTTCCGTCTCGAGAGCGGGATCGTCGTGGGCCTCCCCGTGCTTATGGGGACTGCCGTGAGCATGCTGCCCGAGCGTATCCTGGGGACTCTTCCCCTCGTGCTTCGCCCCGTGATCGGAAACGGGTTTGTCGTCGGCGTCGTGGTGGCGTTTATCCTCGAGCATGTGGTCTACAGAGAGAGAAAAGGCCATCTTTGCAAAAAATGAGCCGACACGCCGACGGGCCTTTCAGGAATAATAGGTCGCATGGGTCTTAGAGGACCTATCCTTAAATTAAGGAAAGCATGGTAAGTCAAAAAAATTACTACCGGACACTGGATGTTGAAAAGACTGCCGGCCAGCGGGAGATCAAGGAGGCTTATCGCAAGCTCGCCTTTCTTTATCATCCGGATAGGAACAAGGGTGAGGCGGCGGCCGTCGAAAAGATGAAGGAGATAAACGAGGCGTATGCCGTGCTTTCAGACCCGGAAAAGCGGGACAGATACGACCTGATGCAGCAGCAATA
This sequence comes from uncultured delta proteobacterium, assembly GCA_963729685.1. Taxonomy (GTDB): domain Bacteria; phylum Desulfobacterota; class Syntrophorhabdia; order Syntrophorhabdales; family WCHB1-27; genus BOG-1155. The sequence continues at coordinate 79,126 of CAVSOX010000008.1, forward strand.
CGGCATCGGGGCGCACGACCGGTTCAGGCAGAGTTATTCGGAGCAGGATATCTTCAGGGGCTCCGACATCAATCAAATCTTCGAAGAGATGGCGAAGACCTTCGGGTTCAGGGGCTTCGAGGAGATCTTTCGCGACATCCCCGGTCACTATCGCACAACGGAGTTTCGCGGCCCCGGCTTGTTCGGCAGGGTCATCGTGTTCGGTCCCGGTTTTCGCAGGTCTAACCGGACGTCCGGGCCGGAGAGTCTCCGGGCAGCCGGGTATCATCGCGAGGATCGTGGGCCGGCTCGGCCGGTATGCGCTCGGGAAGGCGCTGGGAAACATCGCATCCGGCAGGAACGACATCTATGGCACCCTTACCCTGGACGAGCGCGAGGCGGTGCAGGGCGGAAAGGTCGTCTACTTCGATGAAAGAAGGTCGAGGCAGTTGAAGATCACTATTCCTCCCGGCATGAAAGAAGGCCAGGTGGTCCGGTTGAGGGGGATGGGGGGAGCCGGTGGGGCGGAAGGCGACCTCTACCTCAAGGTTGCGATCAGGCGGCCCGTGTTGAAAAAGATCAGGGAATTCCTGAAACTGTAGCCGAAAGGGTGAGATTCGCGGTCCGTCTGCCGGCGTCCATATGAGCGTGGGATAATTATTTTTCTCAAAAGCTTTAAGCCTTTCGGAAATCTTCCGATAATACAGCCAGCAACAAAAAACGTGAGGATTTATCATGGCATCTTTGTTCCATCGCACCATCCTTTAACTCACCCCTCCCAACCCCCCTTCTGGCAGTCCCGCCCTCGAACCGGGCGGGACTGCCACTCACCTCACGCCTTACCGGCTGCCGGACATTGCCCACGAGCCCACGCGGCGCGCGGCCTCGTCGCGCCTGCCAATCTTTATTGTGGCAAACGTGCAGGAAAGTCACATAAAATAGATGCAGCGAAACCGTCACAGGAGAAGGAGGGTACCCACAGCCATGCCCAGACACAATCTTCCCACATTTCTTCTATCCGCCTTCATCGTCATGCTCTCTCTCATTTTTCCGGGACCTGCGCTCTGCCGGCTGAATCTACCGGAGCTTGAGGGGCACACAGTGATCGAGGGTCAGGATCACCAGGTGCTGGAGGATTTTTTTGCGCGCTTGCAGCAAGAGGATATGCAACGGTTGCCCGGCGGTGAGGTAAAGCGGATACTGCTCGGGGCCCTGCCGGAAGCCTATAAGAATGGGTGCACCGACATGGTGGCTCACTGGGGGCCCGCAGCCGACGGGACGGAGGCGTTGTCGGTAAAGGTGCTGCACGTGGAGGGGGGAGGCCAGGAAAGGTCCGTCCGGGTGCTCCTCGCCTATGCATGTTTTTCCAGGGCGAAAGAATACGCCGGTCATTTCCGGGACGAGCGGCTGGCTGCACTTATCGTCGGCCGCGATGCGTCGCGCCTCTCGATGATGCCCGATGACGAGGATTGCCAGAACTGTCAGGCCCTGACCAGGATACTGCCGGAAAAGCAGGTCCATATCGGCGGGAAATGCGTGGTCGGCCTCAGCGTCCTCAAGACGAGTGAAAATCCGTGCTGCACCCTGTCGGCGGCCACGAAGGAAGAGAGAGTCAATTTCTATCTGATGCAGGACAACGGGATAAAGCCGGCAGGGTCGGTTTTGAAGGGGCGGGAAGAGTATGCCGGCGCGAACGGTGCGGGCGGAGAGAGAACAGTCTACAGCGCAAGCGTCATCTTTAAGAAAGACATGAAGGGCAACATCATCGGCATTCTTTCTCCTTACACCGTGGCAAAGAACGCCAGACGGTGCGGGAGGGGGATGGTGCGCTATGACTGGAGCAGCGAAAGGGAGGAGTTTACGAAGGAGCAGACCGCCCGATAAGATGGCCCCGCAATAACGGCGAAGAAAGAACCGCATCTCCCGGGCTTCCGACCCGGGATAAGAAGAGACGTGCAGGCATTCAAACTCTTCTTGACAAACATATAATGATCAAATTAGTATATCATCTGATGATTCGGTAATGACAATATGACAATATCTTTTGCTATTTGAGGTTTATGGAGACCACCCTCGATATGAAAGTGGCTGAAGCCCTTGCCGAGGATGTGGCCAGGGGACTTGCCCGCCTCACCGATGCGGGGATGAGCGCCATCGGCGCCGTCCTCGGGGACGTGATCGAGATCAGGGGAGAGAGGACCACCGTTGCCCGGGTCGCCGGATGCGTGGCCCCGTCGGCCGAAAAGACGATCCAGATAGACGGTTTCACCCGTGAGAATGCGGGAACTCACGTGGGCGGGACGGTCAGGGTCGGAAAGACACGCCGGAAGACTGCCGATACGGTGATCGTAAGCCCCCTCGATGCCGCAACGACCGTGCCCGAAGAGCGGGAGCTGGAGCACTTTGCCGTCATCCTCCAGGGGGTCGCCTTGATAGCCGGAGATAAGATCAACATACCCTTTCTCGGCGGAAAGCCGCGCCTCTTTTCCGTGGAAGCGACTTCTCCCGGGGGAGGCGTCATCATCAACCAGAAGACGAGGTTCGTCTTCAAGAAATTCGATTTTTCCCTGGAGACGTCCGCCCGTGTCTCCTATGAGGATATCGGCGGCCTGGAGAATGAGTTGCGGCTCGTTCGGGAAATGGTCGAGCTCCCCTTGCGGTATGCCCATGTGTTTGAAAAGCTGGGTATCGAGGCGCCCAAGGGCGTGCTGCTCCACGGCGCCCCGGGTACCGGCAAGACCCTGATCGCCCGCGCCATTGCCGGCGAGAGCAAGCTGCATTTCATAAGGGTGAACGGCCCGGAGATCATCCACAAATTCTATGGTGAGAGTGAAGCCAAGCTGCGCGAGATCTTCGAGGACGCGACGCTCAACGCGCCGAGCATCATCTTCATCGACGAGATAGACGCCATAGCGCCCAAGCGGGCAGAGGTGCTGGGGGACGTAGAAAAGAGGGTGGTGGCTCAACTGCTTGCCCTGATGGACGGCGTCGTCTCCCGGGGGCATGTGATAGTGATCGGCGCCACCAACATTCCGGAGGTGATAGATCCTGCGTTGCGAAGGCCCGGCCGCTTCGACCGCGAGGTGGTGATCCCCGCTCCCAATGCCGAAGGCCGCCTGTCGATCCTTCGCATCCACAGCCGCCGTATGCCCCTTGCGCCCGGCGTCGACCTGGCGAGGCTCGCGGCCATAACCCATGCCTTCGTCGGCGCGGACCTGGAGGCCCTCTGCAAAGAAGCGGGCATGGTCGCCCTGAGAAGGTACCTCTCCCTGGGGGACAAGGGCGAGATCGATGCCATTCTGACAAGCGCCGGCGGGCTGCAGATTACCATGGACGATTTCCTCAAGGCCCTGCGGGAAGTAGAGCCGACGGCTACCAGGGAGGTGTACACGGAGAGGTCCACCGTCGCATGGCGGGACGTAGGCGGCCTGAGGGAGATAAAGGAAGCCTTGACGGCAATAGTCGATCTGCCTGAAAAATATCCGGCCCTCTTTGCCGCTGCAAAGGTGATGCCGCCACGGGGGATACTCTTCACGGGCCCAACAGGTACGGGGAAGACACTCATGGCAAGGGCCCTTGCCGGCGAGACGGGACTCAATTTCATCTCCATCAGCGTGCCCATCCTTTTCTCGAAATGGCTGGGCGAGTCGGAGAAGGCCCTCCACCAGATCTTCAAGAAGGCCAAACAGTCTGCCCCCTGCATACTCTTTTTCGACGAGATCGATACCCTGGCCGCGACCCGTCACGTGTCCGTGGACGGAGGGGTGGTTGCCGAGCGGATGGCGAGCCAGTTTTTCAGCGAGCTCGACAACCTCAGCGAGCTTATCCAGGTCATCGTGCTCGGCGCCACGAATCGCCCCGACCTGCTCGATCCTGCCCTCACGCGGTCGGGGAGGCTCGACTATGTGCTTGAATTTCCCTTGCCTTCCGAGGAAGACCGGGTCGAGATCTTTCGTGTTCATACCAGGGGAAGGCCGCTTGCCGCCGACGTCGATTTCTCCCGGCTTGCCGGTCTCACCGAAGGGCTGGCCGGGTCGGATATCGCGTCCATCTGCAGGGGTGCCGCGATGACGGCCATAACCGACTGCGTCGGTGGCGGGGGCCAAAAAACAACGGGGGAACTCCGCATCACCGCGGAGCAGTTCAGGGCGGCGATAGAGAAGGTGGAGAAAAGAACGTGATCTTCGAAGGGGGCCGGGACACCACGGTCGACGCAGCGAATGCCCTTTCGCCGCACCTCTCGTGCGGGAGTGGTGCCCGGCAGACGGGAGGAGAAGAGCCATGCTGAAAGCGGTGAAGAAAAGACGGGCTTATGAAGATATCGTCGACCAGATACGGAAGCTTATCGAAAAGGGCAAGTTGAGACGAGGCGATCAGCTTCCGGTGGAAAAGGAGCTGTCCGAGACGTTCAAGGTCTCGAGGCTCACCGTGCGCGAAGCGATCCTCTCGCTCGAGACCATGAAGCTCGTGGACCGGCGCCAGGGAAACGGGACCTACGTGATCGCCTCCAGCGAGGAAGCGCTGGTGAGGCCCCTGGCCAAGGCCCTCGTGGAGGAAAAGGATAATTTCCTCGATGTGTTTGCCGTGAGGGGGATCATTGAGCCTGAGATCACCAAGCTGGCCGCGCGCAATGCAACGGAGGCACAGGTTAAGGAGCTGGAACGGATACTGGAAGTGCAGGAAAAAGAATTGACGGGCAAAAAGGGCGTGGGCATGAACTCCGACTTTCACCGCACCCTGGCAAAGATGTCACGGAACAAGGTGCTTGAGAGACTTCTTCAGGCCCTCATAGGCGCCCTGGGGACCACCAGGGAGAAGTATCTCCTGTCAGAGGAGAGGAAGAAGAAATCTTTGGAGGGTCATGCGCAAATCCTCGCCGCGATCCGGGGCGGCATGCCGGACGCTGCGAGGCGCGCCATGCGCCGGCACCTGCAGGAGGTGGAAAACATAGTGTTCAATAAAGAGGGAGGTGACGCACGGGACTGACAAGGGAAGACACATGGTTTGGGAGTCGTTTTCAAGAGGTCAGAGGGGCTGACCAACTTTGCAAAGGAGGTAATGTGTATGGCTAAAGTGACCGAAATAACCGTCTGGACGAGGGGCGTGGTAATGGACAAGGAAGCCCGGGACGTAAGCAACGCCTTTGCCCAGGCTGCGAAGGCCGAGGGCAAATTCGTCCAGTCTTTTGACAATTACGAAGACCTGCCCGACCGCGTTCTGGTGACGACGAGGAAGTACGCGCGGATCAGCGACGAAGAGATCGAGATGAAATACCTGTACACGAACGCCCATCCGGACGTGGTGGTCATCGTCGAGCCGACCATCGTGAAGGGCATCAACGTGCTCAAGGGCATGCCCGAGGGCGGACTTCTTCTCATCAATACCAGCCGCTCCATCGAGTATATGCTCCAGTTCATCCCCAACGCGGACATCCTGGGCTGCATAGCCACGGTGGACGCAGACGCCATTTCCGGCATCCGCACCGTCGACTTTTCAGGGTCTGAAGGCGGCGTGGATACGGCGGGCATCGGCGCGGGGCTTGCGGCGCCTATTCTCGGTGCGCTGGCAAAGGTAACGGGCATGGTGAAGAAAAAGACCCTTGCCGGGATAGTAAGCGATGTGGCGGGTTTCGAGCGCGGTTACAACGAAGTGAAGCTCGAGAAGTTTCGCAGGGCGCGGGCGGAGTACTTCTGGGGAACGTAGAAGGCAGGCGGAAAGCACGTCATCCGCAATTTCTTAGAAAGGAGAGATATATGGCTATAAAGATACCCAAGGATAGAGAGGTACCGTTTGGGGCAATTACCCCGGCTCCGGTGAGACAGCAGGAGCTCTTCATCACATCGAACTGGCGCATTGTCCGTCCCATTATCGATCACGAGAAATGCACGCGGTGCTTCACCTGTTACGCCGCGTGTCCCGATTCCTGCTGGTCCTTTAACGAGAAGGAAGACAAGATGGAGTGGAACTGGAAGTTCTGCAAGGGCTGCCAGATCTGCATCCACGAGTGTCCGTCGGATGCGCTGTCTCCTGCTCCCGAGCTCGATTTCGAGGACGGGGTGGTCCGTCTGGAAAAACCCTTTTAAGGAGGAATACTATGGCTCAAGAAAAGATGCTCAGCGGCTGCGCGGCAGCGGCCCAGGGAGCTAAATACGCGGAAGTGGAGGTTATCTGTTCTTTTCCCATCCGCCCTTATACCGCCATCATGATGGAGCTCGCCAAGATGGTTGCCAACGGCGAGCTGGACGCCGAGTTCGTGCACGGTGAAGGCGAACACGCGCAGGTTTCCGTGGTGCTCGGCGCCTCCGCCTGCGGCGCGAGGGCCTACACGGGAAGCTCGGGCGTCGGCGTCACCTATGCCTTCGAGCTCTACAGCCCGGTGGCCGGCGGCCGTTACCCCTTGCAGATGGCTATCGCCGACAGGACCCTCGACCCTCCGGGCGACTTCGGCTCGGAGCATACGGACGCCATGTCCGCCAGGGACCAGGGGTGGTTGATGGGCTGGGCAGCCACGCCCCAGGAGGTCTTCGATAACACGTTGATCAACTACAGGGTCGGGGAAGACCCGCGCGTCATGCTGCCCCAGTTTGTCTGTCAGGACGGCTATTTCCTTTCCCATATACCCGACAAGGTCATCCTGCCCGATATGGCTCAGGTAAGGGAATTTCTTCCCCCCTATGCGGCGCCCCACCCGCTTCAGCCCCACCTGCCCGGTCTCCCATGGGCCGCAGATCCGTCCGGACCAGGGCGCACCCATGGATGCGCAGAGGGCAGCGACGTTCCTCGACCTGCCCCCGGTCATCGAGAAGGCGGTCGCCGACTATAACGCAATTTTCGGCCGGAATCTGGACCCCTGGCTGGAGAAGTACATGATCGAGGATGCGGAGGTGGCATTCTTCATCCAGGGCGCCCATGCCAACACGTGCAAGTCCGCGATCGGCCATTTGAGGGCCCAGGGGCTGAAGGTGGGCATGGTGAGGCCGCGCTGGGTCAGACCCTGGCCTACCCAGCAGATCGCGGAGGCACTGGCCCACGTGAAGGCCCTTGCCTGCGTGGAGACGAGCACCTCCTACGGCGGCGCCATGAGAGGCGGCAACCTGGTGCACGAGGTGCGGGCTTCCCTGTATGACCTCGACAAGAGGCCCCTCATCACGTCTTTTATGGCCGGACTCGGCGGCGACGTGATCATGCTCGAAGATTTTTACTACATGGCCGGGATCCTGAAGCAGATGGTGGAGGAGAAGAAGGTCCGCCAGCACGTCTACTGGGTGGGCTTCGAGGAAGAGGCATAATCAGTTCGACCTAAAGGAGGTGTGAACCATGCACGAATTTAATTATAATAAACAGATCCTGGAACCGATCAAATCGATGCGCGGGGCGCCCAGGGAGGAGATGTATGTGCCGGGCCACCGCACATGCGCAGGCTGCGGTCCGGCCCTCAACTACAGGCTGGTGGCGAAGGCAGCCGGTCGCGACACGATCTTCATCGGCCCCACGGGCTGCATGTACGTGGCAAACTCGAGCTATCTCTGCACTCCGTACGCGGTATCGTGGATCCATGCCCAGATCACGAACGGAGGGGCGGTGACATCGGGTATCGAGGCCGCGTTTAAGATCCTCATGCGGAAGAAGAAATATGAAGGTCCCTTCCCCAACGTCATCTGTATGGCAGGGGACGGCGGCTCGGTCGATATCGGGCTGCAGGCGATGTCGGCCATGATGTACCGCGGCCACGATGCGCTCTTCGTCTGCTACGACAACGAATCCTATGCGAATACCGGCATCCAGACGTCGCCTACCACGCCCTACGGCGCCAACACCACCTTTACGCCGCCGGGCAAGGAGATCCCCGAGGGCAAGACGCTCTTCCCGAAGGACCCTCCTCAGCTCGTGATCGGCGGCCATCCGCTCGTGAAATATGTGGCGACAACCTGCATCTCTTATCCCGTCGACCTCATGAACAAGGTCCGGAAGGCGCTCAACGTGGACGGGCCTACCTTCCTCCACATGCTCGCGCCCTGTCCCAAGGGGTGGAAGTTCGACGAGAAACTGACCCTGGAGATGGGCCGGCTCGCGGTCCAGACGGGCATGTGGTCGCTCTACGAGTGGGAGAACGGCGTCTACAAGTACTCGCACCTGCCGAAGACCTATAAGCCGGTCGGGGAGTACATGAAATACCAGGGACGCTTCGCGCACCTGAAGGAAGAGCATATCGCGAAGATGCAGGCCTTCGTGGACGAGAAGATCCAGAGGATCAAGGCGGTGGCGGTCGAGGCGCCTGTGCCGACGCCGAAGAAGAGGGTAAAGGCTAAGTAGCCAATGATACGTTTTGTCCCCGGGACTGGTTTCAGGGCGCCCTGCCGTATCCGGCCGGGTGCCCTGAGCCACCCGGGACGGCGCACTTTCAAAGCGCGAAAGGAGGCAGTGGTATGGCCGATGGAACGGCATCTGCAATGGAGAAAGACATTGCGAAGGGATAGCATGGTGCCGTTGCCGGTAACAGATGGGTTCAACTGATCTGTGGCGTGATATCGGAGACCATCTACTAAATTGATTAGGGAGGAAAAAATGGGAAACTCGGCCGGTACAAACAGAGGTTTCATGAATAACCCTGGGTAATGTTAATAGCCGGTGTTCTCGGCATGGCAATGATATCCAGCCTTCAGTATGCCTGGGCTCTTTTTGTCCCTGATATTCTCAAGTCTAATCCAACATTTTCAAAGGTTGAGATTCAGGCGGCCTTTGCGACATTTATCGCATGTATGACCTTTGCGGGGCCCTTGACCGGCTACCTGATGGACAAGTTCGGCACAAAAATATTCTTCTCCGTTGCAGCAATACTGGTAGCGGTCGGATGGGGGAGCATCGGCGCACAAGATAAGATATTGCCGATGTGCATCTCTTACGGACTGGCAGGCGTCGGCGCAAGTTTTATATACACGGGGGGCATAGCAGCGGCCTTGAAGTGGTTTCCAAAGAAGAGGGGCATGGCTTCCGGTATCATGGCGTGCGGTTTCGGTTCCGGCGCAGCACTTTTCGGATGGCTCATCACCATGCTGGTGACGAATTACGGCTGCAAAACCGCCTTCCTTTATACCGGCATCGGGTTTGCGGTAATATTGCTTCTGGTTGCGCAGGTGCTCAGATTCCCGGAAGGCCCCGGTACCTCAAAGGCGGCCGATTCCGGTAAGCCGAAAGATGTCGGAGCCAAGAGTTACACTCCCGTGCGAAATGTTAAAGACGGGGCAGTTCTATCTGATGTATGGCATGTTCGTCCTTATGGCCGTCGGATATATGTTCCTTACGCCGAACATCAAGCTGATGGCCAATGACTACAAGATTCCGGCTGCAATATTTACTATTACCTTTACGGCATTCGCTGCAGCAAACGGGATCGGGAGAATCGTCTGGGGCATAATTTCAGACAAGATCGGCAGAGAAAATGCCATGTTTATTGATTTTATCGCATGCGGTCTGCTGTATATTCTTCTCCCGTTTGTCGCAAGTAATCCGTATGCGTTCATGGTCGTCGTAACGGCGGCATTTTTCTGCACCGGGCCGATGTTTGCTTTCTTTCCGCCTATTACCGACGATCGTTTCGGCGAAAAATATTTGTCTACAAATTATGGCATAATGTATACGGCAAAGGGTGTTGGCGGTATGATAGGACCGACCTTTATCACTGCTCTTGCGTTATTTTATGCCAAGTCGCAGGGTTATCAAATTGGGTGGACGGTCGGTTGTTCGGTTATTGGAGCAGCTGCTATTGCTTCGGGAATCGGCTCGCTGATTCTGAAAAAGATAGCTAAACCGGTGGGAGTCTTGCCGTTGCGTCCTGCCGCGACACCGGCGACGTAAAGACGTATCGATCTCGACCTTTTAGTAACCGGGCCCGGTGAAGCAGGCTGAAAGCGTAAGGCCTCTCCCGGGCCCTTCCTGTGGCTTTTTGGCAGTCGTCCCTTGTGGGTGCAGCCGTTTGTGACGGAAAGACTATGGTGGATGAACAGCGCCCGTTCGTCATATAATTGCGTGTCTATGACTATGAAGAAACCGATCCGTTTCCAGGCCGTCAGTTTTGCGGCGGGTCTTCTCGGCGGCCTTTTTGCCGGTCTTGTGGGTGTCGGGGGCGGCATCGTGATGATACCCCTCATGACCGCGGCAGCGGGACTGAGCCAGCATAAGGCCCATGGCACGAGCCTTGTCGCAATCGTGTTTACCGGCGGCGTGGGGGCGGCGGTCTACTTCTTCCACGGCGCGGCTGACTGGAAGGTCTCCCTCGTGCTTGCGGTGAGTGCGATTGTGACCGCCCGCTTCGGCGCCCTCTACGCCCATTCGCTGTCGGAAAAGAAGCTGAAAAAGGGTTTTGGCGCTTTCCTGATTTTCGTCACCGCCTGCATGCTCGTGAAGGGATATCTCCTGCACATGACTTTTGCGCTTTCTTTCTGGCCAAAAATGGCTGCGCTTCTTTTTGCCGGGGTGTTTGCCGGTTTCATTTCGGGTATGATGGGAGTGGGCGGCGGGGTCGTCATGGTCCCTCCCATGGTGATTCTCGCCGGCATGAGCCAGCACATGGCCCAGGGTACTTCCCTCCTGGCCATGGTTCCCATCGGGTTGTCCGGCGCCCTCACGCACTACAAGCTGGGTAACGTCCACATGCGCGTTGCAGGGGGGCTTGTCGCCGGGGCAATCGTCGGGGGATATCTGGGCGGGACCGCGGCCAATTTGCTCCCCGAAACGTACCTGATGGCGCTTTTTCTCCTTATGGGCGTCTGGATGGGGATAAGGTATTTGAGGAGTTAAAAGCGAGGACGGGGCCGATCAAGTTTTCCTTGATAAAGACGGTGTTTTGTGTCAAGAATTAATGCATGCAGACTGTGGACGCCCCCGACCCCTTGAGGATGTCGGGGAGGCGTTTTTTTTCGTTTCATGGAGGTACTATGCGTGTCGTCATAACCGTCTCGGTGATCCTATTCGTGATCGGCTTCTTTCGTGCGGCGGCTATGCCGGCAGATCAAACGGTCGAGAAGAGGACCGTACGGGTGGTGACGACTGATACGGTCTGGAACACCGATAAACAGACAGTGCAGGCGGCAAAGCAGAGATGTGCCGACACAGGCGGCAGGGAGCTGGAAGAGTGTTTCGCGGACGCCATGCAAGGCTTCGGGGCGTCGCCGGAAGCGGCCGCGTTCACGAGGTCGTTCGGAGGCGGGGCATTCGTGCGCAAATTCCGGGAGACCGGGCGGGTCGATATCGCCCATGTCGTCTATCCTTTCAGGGCCAACGAGATCATGGGGATTCTGCTCGTGAACGGGGAGCCTCCCATCGTCGACGTGGATGATATCGCGCTGCTGCCGAAGGAGGCGATGGAACAGGACAAGACCTATGCGGCCATCAGGAAAGGCTACCCGAGGGTGACCCTGTGGCCGGGGGACAGGTCGCTCAAGCAGTCGCTTCTCGTCGAAGCCCTGCCGGCGGGAGGTCAGGCTTTTGTCGTACCATATACCCTCCGCAATTTCTGTCACGCCTGCGAGGTCCTGGGCACGGCTTTCTTCTCGTTTGATTTCGATAAAGGGGGGAAGCTGTCCGGAATCCGTTTCCTGCGGGTTGAGCTGCCGCAAAAAAAGCCCCCGAAAAACGAGGCGCGGAAGGAGAGCGAGCAGATCAGCTTCGTGGTAATGGCGGAGGAGGGAAAGGAATTTACCGTGAGGCTCAACTCGAACAGAACGACCGGCTATCAGTGGCGGCCGGTGGTCCCCCTTGAGGAACGTATCGTCAAGCCCGTAAGATGCGAGTACGTGCCGTTTGAAGGGGCTTTGCTCGGCGGCGGCGGCGAGGAGATATGGACGTTCCTCGCGGCGGGCAGGGGAAGCACCGAAATCAAGATGGAATATGTCCGCCCGTGGGAGAAGACGCATTCCCCGGTGAAAACGGCGACGATCAAGGTTTCCGTCCGTCCGGCGTCAACCCGATAAAGAGGCGCGACTACCCCGCTTTTCTTTCCCTGCGGACTTAAGCCGCGGAAAGAGAAAGTCGTGACATCCCGGTTGTTCCCGCTTACATTTAAGAGGCAGGCAAGATACAAAGGTCCGAAAACGGCCATAAGCGTGCCATGATTGCAAAGGCACGATGGACGCGTGGGTTCACGGGTATTTCCTTATGACGAAGCAGAGTGCGGGGTTGCTCATGTACCGGCGCCGGCAGGGCATAGCCCAGGTGTTGCTCGTGCATCCCGGCGGCCCTTACTGGTCGAAGAAAGACATGGGTGCATGGACGATCCCGAAAGGTGAGATCGAGCAGGGAGAAAATGCGCTTGCGGCTGCGAGGCGAGAGTTCGAGGAGGAGACGGGGTTCCGGTCCGAAGGTGACTTTCATCCGTTGAATCCGGTCTCCCTGAAGAGCCGCAAGACCGTTTACGCATGGGCCTTTGAGGGCGACTGCGACCCCGGTGCCCTGAAGAGCATTACCTTCACGATGAAATGGCCTCCCCATTTGGGCAAAGAGCAGGAGTTTCCCGAAGTGGACAAGGCCGAATGGTTGAGCCTGGAGGAGGCAAAGGAAAAGATCCAGGCCGGCCAGATGGGCTTCATTGAAGAATTCGAGCAGATCATTTCCGAAAAAGAGAAAAGCGCGTGATCGGGCGCCTTTTTAGGAAGAAGCCCTATTTTCCCCTTTTCGCGAGTATCTCGTTCCAGGCGTCGAGCTGGTCTTTGTGGTCTTCCGCCAGCTTCGAATAGTCGCCCTCTATCGTGATCGAGTCGATCTTATCTCCGCCGCCGATAGCATTGACGACCTTCTGGTCCTGTTGGTCCACCACCTCGCCGAAGATCGTATGTTTGTCATCGAGCCACGGCGTGGCAACGTGGGTAATAAAGAATTGGCTTCCATTCGTCCCCGGGCCCGAGTTGGCCATAGAGAGCACGCCGGGTTTGGCTGTGGCGCAGGTCAGCCGAAAACTCGTCCTTAAAACGGTAACCGGGTCCGCCCCTCCCGTCGCCTATCGGGCATCCTCCCTGGATCATGAAATCGGGTATAACCCTGTGGAACGTGAGTCCGTCGTAGAAGCCCCTCTTCGAGAGGTTGACGAAGTTGAGAACGGTCAGAGGGGCCTTGTCTGGAAACAGGTTCAGCCTTATGTCGCCTTTTGCGGTACGGATCGTTGCTTTCAGTGCAGGGTAATTCATTTTTTCATCACCTTTTTGCATGTCGTTTTCTGCACCGCTTCCGCGTTGCGCCGAAGATGAGGGCTGCGGCCAATAAAGTGCAGGCTATGCCTCTTCTCTTCATCACCATGTACGCCCTCTTCATTTCCATCTTCGCGGGTCGCACGAAAGGACGCAAAAGGCCGGCAGTGCAGTGACAGCTTAAAGCCTTTGGCTGACGATGTCAATGGCTGCGCCGGGCGGCCGGGGATCGAGTCCTTTGTCCGCGTGAGCAATTATTCGTACGGAATATCCGTAAACTGTGGTAATATTCCGCCGAGACTATCGTAAGGAGGGACGGATGCGGAAATATTGGCTATGCTTTTTGATGCTCCTGATAATGGCCCCGGGGGCGTCACATGCGGCCGGCGGCCGGGACGTGCTTGCCCAGGTATCGACCATCGACGCCCTCATGACGGGTATCTATGACGGCGAAGCCACCCTCGCCTCCCTCAGGGAAAAGGGCGACTTCGGTCTGGGCACCTTCAATACGCTGGACGGCGAGATGCTCCTTCTCGATGGGCAGTTCTATCGTATCACCGCGGCAGGGACAGTCGAGCGCCCGGACCCCGGGACGAAAACGCCGTTTGCCGCGGTCACGTTCTTCGATCCCGACCGGACGTTCCCGCTCGAGAAGGGCCTCGATTTTCGGCAATTTGTCGCGAAGACCGATAAACTCTTGCCGACGCTCAATCTCTTCTATGCCATCAAGATCACGGGGACGTTCGAGATGGTCAGGGCGAGGAGCGTGGCTCGCCAGACGAAGCCTTACAGGCCGCTGGATGAAGTGGTGAAAAGCCAGGGGCTTTTCAATTTAGGCAAAGTAGACGGGACGATCGTGGGATTTCGCTGTCCGTCCTATGTCAGGGGTGTCAATGTTCCGGGCTACCACCTCCATTTCATCACCGCAGACCGGAAAGCAGGCGGCCATGTGCTCGATTTCAAGATCGAGAAAGCGATACTGGAGGTTGACGACACGAACGAGTTCGACCTGATCCTCCCGTCCGACAAGGCGTTCTACGGCGCGGACCTCGCGCGGGACCGGGAACAGGCGGTCAGGGCAGTGGAGAAGTGACGAAGGAATCATCGGCTTTCCGCGATCAGCTTGTCGATAATCGGCCGGTCCGCCGCGGGAAACGCATATGAGCGAAGGTCCTCTGCGGCCACCCATCTTATTTCTTTGTGGTCGCGCAGGCACGGCTCGCCTCCGATGATCTTTGCCTTGTAGGTCAGCAGCTCTATCGCGGCATGGCTGTACACGTACTTGCTCGACAAGAAAAACGGACCGATCGCGGCCTCGACGTCGAGCTCTTCACGAAGCTCCCTTTTCAGGCATTCCTCGGGGGTTTCGGCAGCCTCCACCTTCCCGCCGGGGAACTCCCACATATCGGCGAAAGGGCCTGCCTTTCTCCTGCCTATCAGGATGTATCCGCCTTTCTCGATGACGGCGGCCGTAACCTTTATATAGTCCATCGACTCCGATAAGGAATCTACTCCATTTTCCCCGAGCAGTCCACCCATGATTGCAGGTGCGCCGGCACGGCTCTCGATGGACCGCTCCTTACACTACCTTGAAAACGGGGTAGTCGCCGCATGGAGGATTGCATTTCCAGGAAAAGTTCCTAAATTACTAGTTGTATGGTCAAGGGAGAATTGGGAATCGGGAGGCCGGGCATCGGCCGGGGAGAACGCCGGGGCCTGGTTTTGGGGCTTTTTGCCGCCGCCGGCAGGCGAGTCCTGGCGTTGCTGGGCGACTTCGGCGCGATCTTCATCTTCTTCCTGATCGCGGTGGGCGGCATTTTCTCCAGAAAGCAGCTCACCGAGATGGCGTGGCAGCTCTACTACGTGAGCGCTTCATCGACCGGCATCGTGATCCTGGTCGGCCTGTTTACGGGAATGGTGCTGGGACTCCAGTTGTTTTACACGCTGGTGCAGTTTGGCTCCGTAAATGCCCTCGGCACCGCCGTCGCGCTTTCGCTGGTCCGGGAGCTAGGGCCGGTCCTCACGGCGATCATGGTGGCTGCCCGGGCCGGCTCCGGTATGGCGGCAGAGATAGGTATTCAGCGCATATCGGAGCAGATCGATGCGCTCGACACCATGGGCATAGACCCGGTCCGGTATCTCGTCAGCCCCCGGCTGGCCGCATCGGTCATCGGCATGCCCTTGCTCACCGCTTTTTTTGACCTTGTCGGGATTATCGGCGGGTACCTGACGGGTGTTCTCCTGTTAGGCGCGAACGGGGGCGCTTACTTCTACCGCGTCCAGTCATCGGTGACGTTTGAAGATGTGCAGGGGGGATTTATCAAGGCGATCGTATTCGCTGTTATCGTATCGATGATCTGCTGCTTCGAAGGCTACTTTTGCCATATGCGGACCGAAAGCTCAGGGGCAAAAAACGTGGGTCTGGCAACCAGGGCCGCCGTCGTCCTTTCATGCACGATGATCCTCGTATCGGATTATGTCGTGACTTCCTTCTTGGCGTGAAAGGAATGGCGAAAACGCCCCTCATCGAGTTTCGGAACGTGACGAAGCGGTTTGGCGAAAAGACGGTGCTCGACCGGGTCAACCTGAAGATATATGAAAACGAGATTACCACGATTATCGGTAAGAGCGGCACCGGCAAGACCGTGCTGCTGAAGCACATAATCGGCCTGCTGCAGCCTGACGAAGGGGTCATACTCTTTCTCGGCAGGCCGCTCGCCGAAATGACAAGGGGAGAATGGAGGGAATATAAGCGCCATATCAGCTATCTCTTTCAGCATAATGCGCTCTTCGATTCCATGACGCTCTTCGAGAACGTTGCCCTCCCCCTCGTTCAGACCACGTCGTTGAGCAAGGAAGAAATAGAGGCAAAGGTAATGGGGCGGATAGAGCAGACAGAGCTTACCGATGACAAAGACAAGTACCCCGCGGAGCTGTCGGGAGGCATGCAGAAAAGGGCGGCTCTTGCCC
Source organism: uncultured delta proteobacterium (assembly GCA_963729685.1). Lineage (GTDB taxonomy): Bacteria > Desulfobacterota > Syntrophorhabdia > Syntrophorhabdales > WCHB1-27 > BOG-1155. Next base: position 95,253 of record CAVSOX010000008.1, read on the forward strand.
GCGCCCTCGTGACCGATCCGGGAATCGTGCTTTTCGACGAGCCGACCACCGGCCAGGACCCCATCCGAAAGAACGTGATCCTGAGCATGATCGCGCAGTACAGGAGGAGATTCGGCTTCACGGCAGTCCTGATCAGCCACGATATTCCAGACGTATTCTTCATTTCCGACCGCGTGGTGCTTCTCTGGGAAGGCACGGTCGGGTTCGAGGGCACCTACGAGGAGATGACTCGCTTAAGCCATCCCATGCTCGCGGAATTCCTCGCCAGTCTTGAAGATCTGCAGGAGGAAGTGACCGGCCTTCTCTCCAAAGAGGGCTTCCGGTCGTGCTATGCGTCCGTATTTTCCGACGAGACCCTGGCGCCCGAAACATCGGCAATGCTCTTTACCGTTGAGTTCGGTCTCCCCGAAGAGACCCTCAAGCCTGAAGCCCGCGCAGAGGTGATGGAGACCATTGGGGAGCATACGGCCCGCCACTTCAGACCTCTCGGGGGGTTCTCCGCCAGGCGCGTTCCGGGGGAGATCCTCACCATACTGCCCCATACGAAAATCCGTGAGGCAGAGCAGCTCATGGAGAACTACGCGGGGGAGTTGAAGGAGCAGACCGCGATTGCCCTGGAAAACATAGAGGAGTCTGAAGCGGGGAACCGGTCATCCCTTCGAGGTCCGCATAAAGGGGGGCGTCGCGGAGGTCTCCTTCAAGGACGATATCGACCAGATAGCCGGTAAGACCGCGGCCGGTCAGCGAGCAGCGGCCACTTTCAAATTCGACGGCAGAGGGATCGTACAATGAAAAAATATTCGATGGAAACGATAGTCGGCATCTTTGTCGTGGTCGGTCTCATCTGTGTCGGTTATATCGCGGTCAAGCTCGGCAAGGTATCCTTTTTTCACCAGAACACCTACACGCTGTACGCCCGCTTCGCGTCTGCCGACGGCTTGAGAGTGGGCAGTCCGGTCGAGGTGTTCGGCATCGAGGCCGGCAGGGTCACCTATCTCGCCATAGATAACGAGCGTCAGGCAGCCGTGGTGGGAATGTCGCTCCGCAAAGACGTCAAGACCTACCAGGACGCGACGGCTGCGATAAAGACGATGGGACTCCTTGGGGACAATTACCTGAAGATCGATCCCGGAGGCGCGGAAGGTGCAATGAAATCGGGAGACATGATCACGAACACGGTGCCCTTGATCGACCTCGAGGGACTCATCGGACAGTACATCTTCGGACAGGTGAAAACGAAAACCCCATCAGGCGACGAAACAGGGGGAAAGAAATGAGAAGAATACTTCGGGCGGTGCTTCTGTTGATCTTTCTCTTTCCTGTCGCTGCCGGAGCGCAGCAGCAGGATGCCAGGGCGACGGTGGAGGCGCACGTGAATAACGTCCTCAAGGTGCTCCGCAATCCCGCGCTGAAAGGGGAAAAGGGAGAAAAGCAAAAGAAGGCGGAGACCATGGCCGAGGCCGAGAAATTCTTCGATTTCGTCGAGCTTTCGAAACGCACCCTCGGCCTCGACTGGAACCGGTTCAGCCTGGAGCAGCGCAAGGAGTTCGTCAATCTTTATAAGGGTCTCCTCCAGGATACCTACATCGACCGGATCACCGCGTATACGAACGAAAAAGTGGAGTTTGCCAATGCGGTCCCCCTTGGCCAGAATACCGTCGAAGTGCGGAGCGAAGTGATTAACCAGGGTGGCAAGGTACCTATTTATTATCGTGTGATGAACGAAAACGGTCAATGGAGGGTCTACGATATCGTGATCGAAGGGGTCAGCCTCATCACCAACTACCGCAGCCAGTTCAGGCAAATCCTCGTCAATCAGTCTCCGCAGGCGCTCCTCGACACCCTGAAAAAGAGGGTAGGGGGCGGGTCGTGAGACGCGAAGGCCGCTGATCGCCATTTCCTCGTGGGTCTTAGCCACCCGGGAGTGCACAAAGGTGTGATCAGGGTCCTGATTGGAGCGGCACTCCCGGGGCAGAAGGGGCGAGGCTCTCGATATCCGCGTAATCGCCGACGGCCTGGGAATGGGTATTATCCGAATCCGTGAGCACGCCGATGCCTCTCGCTACCGGGGTCGCATGATCGTCGAAGAACCGGCGGTAGTCGGAGAGCACGTCGCGCCTCTCGGACACCCACGTCCCGGCCAGGGTCCTGCCGCTTCGGACCACGACTATCCGGGCCCTTGACGAAAATGGGGAGTTGAACGATTCTCCCACGGGCAGGGTGTCGCTCCAGATGTACTTGATGGACTTGATGAAGGGCCAGTGGCCGAAGACCACGTATAAGCCGAGCACGCTGTCGTTCCCGGCTTTTTTCCGCTCGTCGCTGTGCTCGGGGAAAAGTACGGCCCGCCACTGCCATTGCAGTGCCGGGTATTCTCCGAGCGGCCATCGCCTCTCATAGCCGAGCTGCACGGCCGCATCCCGGGCATCTGCATGGAGGTATTTTCTTTCCCCCTCAACCTGCACGGAGTAGATCTGCCCGCGGTCTTTCTGTTTCGATACCCAGCCATGGGGTGGTTTTCCCACCTCATCGGCCTGAAAAAGGACGTGGATCGGCGGCTCGGCCGATGCCGGCCACGCGTAGAGCAGGGGAAGGAGCAGACACACGAGGCAGACGAGACGGCGCCGGAGCCGGGGTTGTCTGTCTCTCTTTCTGCTGGGGGCGACGCTCATGCTCAAGACACACCTCTGCAAGATTATAGTGCCATGCGCCGGGTATCACAAGGGTATTCTTGGATGCAGGCAACGGACTACTTACCTCCCGGCCGCGAAGAACGTTTTGCCCGTTCTGTGGCGTCGTTCATCGAAGGAAAACTGACGTCGTCGAAATGGGCCAAGCCCGAGAAGTGCTCCCGGGACACCGCTGCGCGACATTCTAGGGCTCTTTGCTTTTCATGTCTTTGCTTTTCTTGTTGCATAGCTCCGGCTTACGTGATAATAGTGGATAGGCAGGCAGGGGGACCTCTCTATAAGGTTCATCACGGTGGTCCGAAAGCCTGAGGCGGGAGGAGTCCGGTGATTGACGCGTTCTTTGGTGTCAAGAAGAGTGGCAGCACTATCGGAAGAGAGGCTCTTGCCGGCCTGACGACGTTCATGGTGATGGCCTACATTATCTTCGTCAACCCGGCGATCCTTTCTTTTGCCGGTATTAAGGGCCTTCAGGGGCTGGGGCCTGGTTTCGCTCCGACCCTGGCGGCAACCTGTCTGGCCGCGGGCATCATATCAATCCTCATGGGGGTCGTGGCCAATTATCCCCTGGCCGTTGCCTCGGGTATGGGCCTCAATGCGGTCGTTGCCTTTCAGCTCGTCGTGGGTCTTAAACTGCCCTGGCAGGCAGCCATGGGCGTAATCTTCATCGAGGGCCTGGTCATCACGGTGCTCGTGCTTACCGGGTTCCGTGAAGCGGTTATGGATGCCATCCCTCTTTCCCTGAAGAGGGCAATCGGTGTCGGCATAGGCCTTTTCATCCTCTTTATCGGATTGGTGAGCGGGGGGTTTGTGAAGGCCGGCGTGGGCATCCCCGTCACCCTGGGGGATTTCAACACTATTCAGGAGCTTGTGGCTATCATCGGCTTATTCCTCATCATGATCCTCGTGGCCATGCGCGTGAAAGGGGCGCTCCTTATCGGCATCATCATCACCACCGTCAGTCGCCGTCGTTCTCAATTCCCTTACAGGATATACCGGCTTCTCAACGCCCGGTGTGGCGCTCCTGCCGAAGCAGGCCGTTGCCGCCCCTGATTTTTCCACTTTCGGTGCGGGCTTCAATTTTGAAGTTTTCACCCGCCTCGGCGTCTTATCTGCCGTATTGACCATCTTTTCGATCATGCTCACAGACTTTTTCGACACGATGGGAACGGTGATCGGCATCGGAGGTGAAGGCGGCTGGCTGGACAAAAACGGGAAGCTCCCCCGGATCAACAGAGTTCTGTTCGTTGATTCGTTGGGCGCAGTCTTCGGAGGATTGGCATCCGCAAGCTCAGCGACAACCTATATCGAAAGTGCCGCCGGTGTATCCCAGGGAGGCAGGACGGGACTTGCGTCAGTGGTTACCGGCATCCTCTTTCTTCTCGCGCTCTTTCTCTCGCCTCTCATCGCCGTGGTGCCTGCTCAGGCCACCGCACCCGCGCTGATCATTGTCGGGTTTCTCATGTGCGGAATCGTGAAAGAGATCCCTTTCGGTGACTTCGAGGAAGGCTTTCCGGCACTCCTGACGATGGTGATAATGCCTTTCAGCTACAGCATCACAAACGGTATCGGGGCAGGCTTTGTTTCCTACACGTTCATCAAGCTGGTTCGTGGAAAGGGCGGGCAGGTCCACTGGATGATGTACCTCGTGTCCGCCGCCTTTCTCGTCTACTTTTCGCTCAATTGGCTGAAAAAGTTCTTTGTAATATAGAGAGACGACTACCGGAGGCGATCCCCGCCGCGCTGTTTTCGGGGCCGGCACCCCGCAGCATAGCAGGTGACTGCCTTGAGCTGCAGAGGTGTCTTTTGGTGATTATATGGATAGTGTGGGAGAGAGACGCGGAGCGTTCATGAGGAAGAGCAACCACGACGAAGGGATAAAGGGGACGCAGTGGCTCCTCGTCCTGATAGCCATTGCGGCGTGCGCCGGACCGGCCTTTGCGGCAGGTGAGGGCGGGACCGCGAAGGAAGGCCGTCCGGTCCCCTGTGCTTTACCGAGGCTGGCGGTGCCGCCGACGCCGGCAAGGATACCCGGTTACACCGAGCTCGACCCGTCAACCGGCCTACACGTCACGGGCAGCTTGCAGCAGATCGAGATCACGGGTTACCGGCTGGCGGTGACGGGGGAGGTGGATAAGCCACTCAGCCTCACGTACGATGAGCTGCGCTGTATGCCGCGAACAGAGGCGCGCCCCAAATTGGTTTGCCCCGGCTTCTTCGAGGACACGGCAACGTGGGCGGGCACGCCGCTCGGGTTTCTCCTCCGGTCGGCCAAAGTCCGGGCAGGCGCAAGGGAGGTCCTGCTGATCGGCGCCGATAACTACTCGGTGGTGGTGCCGCTCAAGAAGGCCATGTCCGGGGAGAATTTTCTCGCCTATGAGTGGGAAGGCAAGGCGCTTCCCGCGCTCCACGGCTTTCCTCTTCGCGCAATATTCCCCGGATCGGAAGGCAACCAATGGGTTAAATGGCTGGTAAAGATAGAGGTGCACTAAAAAGCCCTGCCGGGAGCGGCATGCATAGAATTCGCGGATCTCGTCGATTCTTGGCCGATGCTCCGGAACGCCTTTTATGGGCTATTTTTTGTCTGCTTCCCAGGTCCACTTTCGGCCCTTGACGTTCCAGCCCTCGCCTTGCATATGCGCACCGGAGATCCGACCTTGCCGCTCGGCGTATTTCTTGTTTGTTTCCATGTAGATCGCATCTCCATCCTGTTTCCAGCTACCGTTCTTCCAGAACCCTGTCGGAGACTTGTAGTGCAAGGAGCCATCCGGTTGGAAATAGTACTCGTAGTAATCGCCGTCGGAATCCGTGCCGACCCACGTAGTCCCGGCGACGCTTGGAGTCGGAGAATTGCCCGGAACGGTCGATTGCTGACCGGCCTGCTGCGCGGCAGCGAAAGCCGGCAGCAGCATGAGCAACAACAGCGCAAATACCGAAAATCTCTTCATCTCTTCTTCCTCCTTTCGCCCTGCCTGAACAATCGATCCTCAGTTTTTCTACCATGAGCATCTGCTTGTGTTCAACTCTTTTCAGTTGTCCTTACGAAAAATAGGATCAGCGTGGGCGAGAAGCGGTGAAAAATGATGATGTCGATTGACAGGCCCCGTACCATTGCTTACAATCCTGAAGAGGAGCGTTTTGCTCTTCGAAGAACTGAGGGCCAAGTCGATCTTCCGGTTCGATGTCCGAGGGGCTCATCGATGGCGCGTATGAAAACAGTCATACCTCTAGCGGTCCTTGGGGTTATCTCGGTTCTTCTCTCGGGGTGCAACCTGGAAGGTCACCTGATCTATTACCCCGGAGAGGTCTCCATTGGTGAGATTCACCAGTACGCCGCCGATAATGACCTGCAAATGTGGCCGGCACAGGACGAGACGTATCAAGGTATAGTAAGCCGGAAAGAGGCAACCGGATCCAAAGGGATCGTCGTCGTATTTCACGGCAACGGCGCCCCGGCTGTATTCCGTACGTGCTATATCGCCGCCTTGGAAGCACGGGGCTACCGCGTGGTGCTCGCCGAATATCCGGGTTATGGCGGTCGGCCGGGTGAATTGAGCGAAAAGAGCTTAGTCGCCGATGCCCGACGCACGGCCCTGCGTGCCGTGCAGGATTTCGGCGGCCCATTGTACGTGTGGGGAGAATCAATGGGTTGCGGAATAGCCTCGGCCCTGGCCGGCGATCCCGAGCTTCAACCCCGAGGAGTAGTAATGCTTACCCCCTGGGACTCGCTGCCCAATGAAGGAAAGGCCAAAATCCCGTGGTTGCCGGTCGGGTTTCTCCTGCGCGACAGGTACAATAACGCGGCAAATCTGGCGCGCTACAAAGGGCCGGTTGCGGTGATCATGTCCGGACGGGATGAGGTAATCTCAAACAGATTAACGGAACGGCTGTATGCCTCGCTTTCTCAGCCTAAACGGCTCTGGGTCTTCGAAAACGCGGGTCATAGCAATTGGGCTGATGGCCCCGAGCTCGCATGGTGGGATGAGGTGATGGGTTTCCTCAATTCAACGCGCTAGGGACAAGCGGTGACGGGAAGCCGGGAGGACGGCGGATGCTCGATGAGAACGAGGTGATGGAGGCGGTTTCTTTCTACCTGTTGGGGCATGGTTATGCCATTTTGCAGGAGTCGGCCAGGGACCGGCGGGGGGTCGATATTGTTGCCTATCGTCCCGAATCGAAGATGAAGATCTTTGTCAGCGTGGCGGGTGTCGCCCGCTCCAAGGCCGGCAGGGGAAAGCTTGAGGATGCCTATACGGAATCCCAGGTGCTGCGGTCTGTGGCGAGGGGCATATACAGCGCGATGAAAATGGGCACGCCGGACCACTTTATCCCCGGGGATCAGATAGCGATAGGTTTTTCCGATACACCCACTTTTCGCAAGTACCTCGAGGCGGAGAAGCCGGTCATGGATTCCTTCGGCATCAAGATTTTTCTCGTTTCGGATGACAAGAAGATTACGGTGCTCTAGCGCTTCCGGGACGCACCGTACGCATTAATGCCGGCTCTGCATAACAGCCGCTTGCACGGCCCCCCTTGATAATTGTTAATCGCTGTTTTAACAAGGATTTAAAGGTACGCAATGGGAAGTTACATGAACCCGACAGGAAACTCGGTCCGTACCCTGAGCTGTTCGTCGACGGAAGTTTCGACGACGCGGTGATGTTCGCCCTCTGAAGTTGCGACAACGATACAATGATAAGGTTGTTTTCGCTGCCGGAGGGGTCTTTGATGGATGGCGCGAAAAGACCCCGGCCATGCCCTTGATTTCGCCCGCCTTTTCCTGTATACTCTTACCTCACACCCCTTCCGCCGCGTAAACCGAATGGGTCAGAGGGACAATGAAACAAGAGAAAATACGGAATATTGCAATTATCGCTCATGTAGACCACGGCAAGACCACGCTGGTCGATCAATTATTCAAGCAGAGCGGCCTTTTCCGGAACAACCAGGTAGTCGAAGAGCGTCTTATGGATTCAATGGACCTGGAGAGGGAGCGGGGCATCACCATCACCTCGAAGAACGGTTCTTTCCTCTATAAAGGCCATTTGATCAACATTATCGACACGCCGGGACATGCGGATTTCGGCGGGCAGGTCGAGAGGGTGCTGAAGATGGCGGACGGGGTGCTGCTGCTCGTCGACGCCGCCGAAGGCCCCATGCCGCAGACCTATTTTGTCCTCAAAAAGGCGCTGGCCCTGGACCTGCGCGTGATCGTGGTGATAAATAAGATCGACAAACCGGCGGCCCGCTGCGACAGCGTGGTAAACGAGGTATTCGACCTCTTCGTGAAGCTCGACGCGCCGGACCATATCCTCGATTTCCCCGTGATCTTCGCCTCCGCGAAGGAGGGTTTCGCGACGCTCGACCACAAGGCAACGTCGGGTTCCATGATGCCGCTGTTCGAGATGATCGTCGATGCGATCCCGGCGCCTGAAGGGAACCCCGACGGTCCCCTCCAGATGCTTGTCAGCTCGCTCAACTACTCTCCCTTTCTGGGCAGGCTCGCTATCGGAAAGATCACCTCGGGCCTGATCCATATAGATAAGGAAGTCGTTGTCGCCACGCCGGGGACCACGCCCCGGGCCGCGAGGATAACCAAGATCTACCGGTTTAAGGGGAGCGAGAAGGCCGAGACGGATGAGGCGGGCGTGGGTGAGATAGTGGCGGTCGCAGGCATGGAATCGATTACCATAGGCGAGACCCTCACGGACCCCCAGGACCCCAGACCCTTGGCCGGCATCACGGTCGACCCGCCCACGGTCTCCATGAACTTCGTGCCCAACGACTCACCCTTCTATGGCAAGGAAGGCAGGTTCGTGACCTCCAGACACCTGAGGGAGAGACTCTTCAGGGAAACCCTCTCGGACGTGGCCCTTGGCGTCGAGGAGCTCGGAGACGCGCAAGGATACAAGGTCTCGGGAAGGGGCGAGCTTCACCTGTCGATCCTTATCGAAAAGATGCGGAGGGAAGGGTACGAGTTCCAGGTGACCAGACCCCAGGTGATATTCAAGGAAGTCGACGGCAGGAAGCTCGAGCCGTACGAAGAGCTGATCGTCGACGTGGATGAGAATTACATGGGCAAGGTGATCGAAAACCTCGGGGGCAGGCGGGGAACTCTCCTGGAAATGCATCAGAAGAACGGAATGGCCAGGCTCAAATACAGGATACCCACGCGCGGACTCCTCGGTTTCCGTTCGGAATTCCTCACCGATACGCGGGGAATGGGCGTCATGAACTACGTCTTTCTCGAGTTCGGCGAGTATGCCGGCGAGATCAAGAACAGGACGAAGGGCGTCCTCGTCGCCATGAACCAGTGCATCACCGTCGCCTATGCCCTCTTTAACCTTCAGGAGCGGGGCCGCCTCTTTTTAGGACCCGGCGAGAAGGTGTACGAGGGGCAGATCATCGGGGAGCATTCCCGGGACACGGACCTCGTGGTCAATCCGGCGAAAGGAAAGAAGCTCACCAACATGCGGGCAGCGGGCTCGGATGACGCGGTCATCCTCACGCCTCCCATAAAGATGAGCCTCGAAGAGTGCATCTCTTACATTAACGACGACGAGCTTGTCGAGATCACACCCCTCTCGATCAGACTGCGCAAGCAGATACTCGACGACCTCGAACGCCGCCGCACCAAGCCCGCCGCCTGAGACCTTCGGCCCCTCTTGCAAAAAGAGGAGGGGGCGTTGTGCACGAACCGACCCCAAAACAGTTGTTTTTCGCATTTTTTGCTCTGTTTTACCCTCCACTCACCCCCTTGAGCGTGCACTTTTTACTCACCGTCTCACCACCACCGTTTTCCAATTCCCTTCTGCCGCAAGGCGTTTTTAGAAGAGGGGTGCACGATTGTGCACGAAAGTGCACGGTTTATGGGGGGGGGGGGGGGGGGGGTAAACGCTGATCGCGAATCGCGAAACGCGAAACGGAAGGGACCAGCGGGATGGGCGGCCGGACGCATGGCGCACGCACCCGCCTGATCACCCGTTGGGCGTGGGTCGGGACTCAATTGTCAAAGAGCATGCCGGTGTACGAGACTTTTCGAATCCGGCCCAAACGGGACGGGGCTTATGCCCGGTCTCATTAAGATTTTCCTGCTTTTTCCGCCTCCTGTCAAAGCGACAAGGAGGGGTGACAACCAGGAGTGACAAGGAGAAGCGACAACCAGGAGTGACAAAAAGCACGTGCGGCGTCGGCTTGGCCGTGCCGGAGACGGGGCGTCCGGTACGGCGTCGATGACCTTAGGTGCGGTCCCGGCCGACGCGCCGGGGCTGCGAATAAGCTAAGCTTGCCAGCGCCCCAGGAAGGCGTTATGGGGTCAAATCCTTACGGATCGTTGAAGAAAAGAAAGGGGAATGTGTGATTGCAGGACCCGGCCCCATCTACCTTGCCTTATCTACCCGCGGCGCCCATAATGGCCCCTTCCACCGTAATAACCATGGTATCCGTAGCCTCTTCCGCCGTAATAACCACTGTACCCGTAGCCGGGATAGTACCGCGGTCCGTAATAACCGGAGTACCCATAGGCCGGAGAGGGATAACCATACGCAGGCGGGGCGTAGCCGTAGGCAGCCGGTGGTCCGTAATACCCGTACCCTGGGCCGCCGATGGCGGCACCAACGAGCGCTGCACCTGCCCCCACAACCGCTGCACCTGCCCCCACGATCACCCCTGGGCCGTGCCACCGATGACCCCACGAGTAGCCTGGTTGCGGGAAGGCCAGTGCGATCCCGATGAGAAGAGCCAAGGCAATCAAAACAGTCTTTTTCATACTACCTCCTTTACTGCATCCGCGCTCACTATTAGATAAGTCGCCGGGATCCGTCAAAAGGTTACAAAGGGCGGGAACGGGTTTCTCGTCGACGTCCGGCGGATGAAGAACATAGCCCGAGCCGCTTTCGCACCCATTGTCGGCAAGAGCCGGGCTTGCCCGCGGCGGGAAAACTTGTTAGAATTCTTGGCACGAAAGGAGACGGTCGGGATGGAAATCGTAAAGGAGTATGCGAAAGAACTGTTGTTGACACCCATGGAAGAAAAGATCCTCAAGCTGGCCAGGCCTTACCTTCAGGTGAGGGACAACGAACGGCACACGTGGGACGCCCTCGGATTCGCGCTCCGTCTCCTGGAGAGATACGAGGGCGAGAGGGAGGTCGTCGGCGCCGCGACGATCCTGCACGACGTCGGGTGGATCGCTCTCTCGAAGGAGCAGTTGTCCAGGGGCTGGGGCCCTTTTGCCGACATGGCCGTGTTGAGATTGCATGAACAGGCAGGTACGGAGACCGCCATACGCATCCTCGGTGAGGTCGGCTGTGACCGGGTGACGGCACAGAAGGTCATCGCGATCGTAGACGGCCACGATAGCAGGACCTCGGCCCTATCCCTCGATGATAAAATCGTCAAGGACGCGGATAAGCTCACGCGTTACGGCGTCACCTTCTGGACCATCGCGCATCTGCTGTCGATGCCTCCTGAGGACCTCGTGAGCCGACTCGATCGGATGATCGACCAGTGGTTCTTGCTCGATCTCTCTCGCCGGATGGCGCGGGAGGAGCTCGGCCTGAGACGCCTCGAAGTTCAGCGCCTATAAGCCGCACAATATCTTCTACAACAACCGGGGACGTGCAAGAGTCGTAGAGACTGAATGCGAGAGCATGGAGCACGGAGCATGGAGCACGGAGCATGGAGCATGGAGCATGGAGATCTACAACAACCAGGGACGTCGCGAGATGCGGTTATGATTCCGGGAGGTGCGTGCTATGGCAGACCCTGAGGGGATTATGCGGGAAAATGTGTCGATTCCGGTAAGGGACATGGAGCCTACCTCCGGCATCCTTACCGTCCCGGCGGGAAGCATAAAGAGAACAGGCGTGATTGTGGCGCATGGAGCGGGCAACGACATGGAAACGCCTCTCCTCGCAGTTTTCTCCGAAGGGCTCGCCGCGGCGGGCTATCCGACATTGAGGTTCAACTTCCTTTACAGGGAGCGCGGCCGGAAGGCTCCCGACAACTACGAGACCCTGGCGGAGACGTGGAATTCTGCGGCGGCCTTCTTTCGAGAACGGCTCAGCCGACGGATAGACTCCTGGGCTGCTGCGGGGAAATCGATGGGTGGCCGGGCGGCATCGCAGATGCTGGCCGACGGTCTCCTCACTGCCGGTCGCCTGATCTTTCTCGGCTATCCCCTTCACTCGGCGGGCAATAAAGAGAAGCTGAGGGACGCCCATCTTTATCGCGTTAATGTGCCTATGCTATTTTTTGCCGGAACCCGCGATCCCCTTTGCGATTTGAAAAGGCTTCAGCCCGTGTTGGGCCGCCTCACGGCTCCCTGGAATCTTCATATCATCGACGGTGGAGACCACTCCTTCCACATTCCGAAGTCGGCGGGGGTCTCACAAACCGAGATTTACGATAGCATCACACAGGAAACGGTTCGGTGGCTGGAAGGAGAACCGGGATAACCCTGACCTCACCAACATCGCTTCTGCTTCATCGACGGGTGCCAGGACCGAATCAAAAAGAATAACAAGGGCCACCCCTTGTTATTCTGCGCTCCACACGCACACCCGGTTCGACGTCTTCCTTCCTGTAACAAACGAAAAGGGGTATTCTCGAAAGGCACATACTTGCCTGTGGCAATCAGCGGGATGCTAAAGAAAAAGGCGGGGCCATTGCTGGCTCCGCCCTCGATGCATCTTGAATATGCCTTACTTCCAGAACCTCCTCCGGATCGCTGCAAGCCCGACAAGGCCGGGGCCGAGAAGAAAGATTGCGCCGGGGATCGGCACGGTGGAGTCCATTGCAACGCCCATCGGGCCGTTTAACCCCGTGATCAGCGAGGCATTCACCAGAGCGCCCGAGGTGGTGTATTCGCCAATCGTGCTGTTTCCATGCGTTTGTGACAAACAGGTTCGAGCCGGACACCGCAATGCCATATGGGCCGTTTAACCCCGTGATCAGCGAGGCATTCACCAGATCGCGCCCGAGGTGGTGTATTCGCCAATCGTGCCATTTCCATAGTTTGTGACAAACAGGTTCGAGCCGGACACCGCAATATTCAGTAGGGCCAGTTTAACCCCGTGATCAGCGAGGCATTCACCGACAGCGCCCGAGGTGGTGTATTCGCCAATCGTGCTATTTCCATAGTTTGCGACAAACAGGTTCGAGCCTGACACCGCAATGCCCCATGGACCGTTTAACCCCGAGATCAGCGAGGCATTCACCGACAGCGCCCGAGGTGGTGTATTCGCCAATCGTGCTATTTCCATAGTTTGCGACAAACAGGTTCGAGCCTGACACCGCAATGCCTGCTGGGCTGATTAACCCGGAGATCAGCGAGGCATTCACCGACAGCGCCCGAGGTGGTGTATTCGCCAATCGTGCTATTGCCATAGATTTGCGACAAACAGGTTCGAACCGGACACCGCAATGCCTACTGGATTGTTCAACCCCGAGATCAGCGAGGCATTCACCGCAGCGCCCGAGGTGGTGTATTCGCCAATCGTGCTATCAAAAAAGTTTGTGACAAAGATGTTGTCCGCGTATGCTGCGCCGGTGCAAAGCAATCCGAGGAGGACGGCAAACAGGCACGCCAACACGTGTCTATAGAACGTCTTCTTCATATTCCCGCAACGGCTCTCAAGAACGAATAGCGCCATCCCGAGCCTTTCCCGCATATGAAACCTCCTTGAACAAGGTTCTTCATGGGCCGCCCCGGTGTCTTCCGATGGGTGTCTCTGGAAGGTGTCTCTGAGACCCGTTGCCTTTCCGTCCCACGATTGCCCGTGGTTTGGCTTTTTCAAGTCGATTCAATTGAGGCTAACCTACACTGTAAAACAAAGTCAAAAGAAAAATGCACTTGCCGGAAAAAATGTAATTGACGCTTTCAACCGGCTACCCGGTATGGGACGTGAAGCCCCTTTGTATGCGGGCAACTTCGGGGATGTTGTTTCCCAGCGTGACTTGTTTCGTAGATAAGGAAAAGCCGAACATGGACCCCGATCTCGGAAACAACAATAATGAACATCGGGAAACAACGTCTCCCTGAAAGTTGTAAAGAGAAGCTGAGGGACGCCCATCTTTATCGCGTTAATGTGCCTATGCTATTTTTTGCCGGAACCCGCGATCCCCTTTGCGATTTGAAAAGGCTTCAGCCCGTGTTGGGCCGCCTCACGGCTCCCTGGAATCTTCATATCATCGACGGTGGAGACCACTCCTTCCACATTCCGAAGTCGGCGGGGGTCTCACAAACCGAGATTTACGATAGCATCACACAGGAAACGGTTCGGTGGCTGGAAGGAGAACCGGGATAACCCTGACCTCACCAACATCGCTTCTGCTTCATCGACGGGTGCCAGGACCGAATCAAAAAGAATAACAAATTGAAGCCAACGTCGGACTGATGTAAAATGTGGAACATGGGACATGACACGGATAGGCAGAATCCGGTAGAGGCATATATTACATGGACGCGAGAATAAGGAATATACTCACGGCACTGAAGAAAGAATTTGAGGGGCTGTACGGCGAGACGCTTGTCAGGATGATCCTTTTCGGCTCTCATGCGCGTGGAGATGAGGAGGATGGGTCCGATATCGACGTATTGGTCGTACTGAGAGGGACTGTCCATCCCGGCAAAGAAATTGATAAAACGGGCGATATCGTTTCAAGGCTCTCCCTTGAGCATGATGTGGTTATAAGCTGCGTGTTTATCGACGAGTTCCGTTTTACCCATCGGAATGGACCATTGCTTCGAAATATCCGCAAAGAGGGCGTGGCCGCATGACCGAAGGGTAATCCATAGGCATAAAAGCATATCCATCAAGAAACGCAGACAATAGCGGAGGTAAACCATGAAAATCCTTGGAATCCTGGGGAGTAGCCGGAAAGGCGGCAACACCGAGACCCTTCTGGATGTGGCGTTGCAGGAGGCGCAGCAAATGGGGAGTCCGGCGTCCATGATCACCCTGCGGGACAAGGTCATCGCCCCCTGTGATGGATGCCAGGGATGCGCGAAAACAGGGGAATGTGTCATCCGGGACGACATGCAGGAAGTCTATAAAGAAATACAGGAAGCCGATGGGATTATCTGGGCCAGCCCCGTCTATTTCTGGGCCATGTCGGGTCTTACGAAAAATGCCCTCGACCGGACCTACTCACTCCTTTTCCCCAAACTGCAGCAGGCAGGCAAGATTGCGGGATTGGTACTCGTAGCCGGCGGCCGGGGCTGCGTGAGCGCGTCCAATCCCTTTCATATGTACTTCAGCTACAACCACATGTTCACTGCGGAGTTTACCATGGCCTGGGCCCGGGAAAAAGGAGAGATCAGGAAGGATGAGATGGCCGTCACCACAGCCAAGATGATGGTCCGACAGATGCACGCCCTTTTTGCCGCCCGTCTCACATACCCGGAAGAGTTTCCCAGACCCCTCATCCACCTCGCCCGGGAGAAGTTCGGCGCGTAAGCGCTACCCTTATCCCTCCCCGAGCGTGAAGGAAGATGGGGCAACTTTGGGGACATCCTATATCCCGCCGTGACTTGTTTCGTAGAAAGGAAGCCGAACAGTGCCCCGATCTCGGAAACAACAATAATGAACATTGGGAACCAACGCCCCCAAAGTTGCCCCTGGCCGTGAAATATTTACTACGGCTTACGAATTCCCCGGAGGCGCGTTCGATGAAATGTCAATTTGTTGTTGGGGTTCTTTTCTTTTGCCTGCTCCTGTTCTTTTCCGTGTCTTCGTCAGTGAACGCGGCCGATTTTCCGAAACAGCCCACCCAGATCAAGCTTGAGGGCGCTACAATGCCCCCTGTCGCCTTCTCTCATGACGTCCACGTCGAGAAGGAGAAGATCGACTGCGTTAAGTGCCATCACAAAGACCCGCAGGACCCGAAGGCGTGTGCCGCATGCCATCGGGAGGCGACAAAAGCGTACCAACTGTCGGCGGCGTGTAGCAAATGCCATGGGAAAGACGCAAAAGGGTACCAAAGGGACGCCTTTCACAGGAACTGCCGGGGCTGTCACAAGGAGATGGCGGCAAAAGGGTCGAAGGCCCCGACGAAGTGCATGGAGTGTCACAAGAAGTAGCCCTTCAGGCACTCATTGATCGTTATCCTCAGAATTATAAAAACACGGAGAGGCATTGGAAGAAGCGAAGGCGATATGGCACGTGGATCAGTTGAAACGTTTTCGTCGGTCAAGCCACCTCCGCTCGATGTCTTCCTCCTGGACTGATAGATTCTGCTCGACCGTGCCGATGGGGAGTGTTACAATTGGCAATGCTTGCAGGAACGGCAGCACAGGCTATTCGAGAAAGAGCAAGGGGCAGGTTAACTTGCCGAAGAACGTCCCCTTCTCTTCCCCCTGCCCCGTATACAGCGTTGGAGTTCCTATCTCTTGAATCTTTTCTTGACGGCGGCAAGCCCTATCAGGCCGGGGCCGAGAAGAAAGATTGCGCCGGGGATGGGCACCGCGGTGGACTCTGTTGCGATGCCTTCTGGGAAGCTTAACCCCTGCCAAATCAGCGCGTCATTCACCGTACCGCCCGAGGTGGTGTATTCGCCAATCGTGTTATTTCCAGCGTTCGCGACAAACAGGTACGAGCCGGACACCGCGATGCCACGTGGGCTGCTTGTTAAACCCGTAACGAGCGAGGCATTCACCACAGCGCCCGAGGTGGTGTATTCGCCAATCGTGCCATTTCCAACGTTCACGACGAACAGGTTCGAGCCGGACACCGCGATGCCAACTGGGGAGCTTAACCCCGAGATCAGCGAGGCATTCACCGTGCCGCCCGAGGTGGTGTATTCGCCAATCGTGTTATTTAGATTGTTCACGACAAACAGGTTCGAGCCGGAGACCGCGATGCCAAGTGGGGCGCTTAACCCCGAGATCAGCGAGGCATTCACGGTAGCGCCCGAGGTGGTGTATTCGCCAATCGTGCCATTTCCATTGTTCACGACAAACAGGTTCGAGCCGGAGACCGCGATGGCATATGGGTAGCTTAACCCCGTAACGAGCGATCCATTCACGGTAGCGCCCGAGGTGGTGTATTCGCCAATCGTGCCATTTGTATTCGTGACAAACAGGTTAGAGCCGGACACCGCGATGCCATATGGGTCGCTTAACCCCGAGACCAGCGATCCATTCACGGTAGCGCCCGAGGTGGTGTATTCGCCAATCGTGCCATTTCCCTGGTTTACGACAAACAGGTTGTCCGCTTGTGCTCCGCTGCCGCAAAGCAAGCCGAGGAGGACGGCAATCAGGCAACCTACCCCGTGCCTATAGAACGTCTTGAACGTAATTCCGCAAGGGCTTCCAAGAATGGATAGCGCCATCTCAAGGGTTTTGCGCATATCACAGCCTCCTTCAATGAGGTTTCTCATCCGGCGGCCCGGCTGTCTTGCCGGTGAGTATCTCTAAAAAAAGCGTGTCCGAGACCGGTTGGTTTTCCGTCCCATCCTCACGGGTGGTTTGGCTTTAGCAGGTTGTTTTTACATGTTATACCGAGCATCACAAAGATGTCAAGAAAGAACATATAGGTTTGGAAAAATAATTCGTCTCACTTTCATCCGGTAATCCACACTCACCCGAGAAGATCGTATGCGTTGACTTGACTTGTACTGGATAACGTTCTTTCCCGGCCGGAGGAATTTTGATGGATGGTGCGTAGTCGCCGGCGGCGGGGCGAGGAACATACTCCGGTTGTATGTGACGAGTCACGGCGCCGGGGACGCCCACGCCAGGCGCGAAATTAACCCGGCCGGCCCCCTTTTATTCCCCCGGTTTCTTTCCTACGTAGAGATACGTCGCGCCCCACGTCAGCTTGTGCGTCTCTATGTCGACCATGCCCGCCTCCCGCATCAGCGCGGAGAATTGATCGGGGGAGGGGAAATTCATGATCGAATCGGCAAGGTAGTAGTATGCCCGGGGGTTGAGGGAGAACCTCCTGGCGATGCGGGGCAGCAGGCGGTTGAGATAGGTGTGGTAGATGAGGTTCGAGAACACACCCGGCGTAAAGGCCATCTCGAGGACCATGACCCGGCCGCCGGGGACTACCACGCGCGCCATCTCCCGGAGCGCGCCCAGCCTGTCGGGGATGTTCCTGATGCCGAAGGCGATCCCCGCAACATCGAATGCATCGTCCGGAAAGGGCAGCGAGAGCGCGTCGCCCCTGAGCAGCTCAATTCTTTCGGAAAGACCGGCCCTGGCGACCTTGAGCTGTCCGACGTCGAGCATCTCCTTCATGAAGTCGAGACCTACGACAGTGATCCGCGGATGCTTCAGGCAGGCCCTTATCGCGAGGTCCGCCGTCCCGGTGGCGACGTCGAGAAACCGGTGGGTGGAGGCGAAGGACATCTTCTTCACGGCAAAGCGGCGCCAGGCCACGTCGCGCCGGAGACTCAGGAAGTGGTTGAGGAAATCGTACCGGCCGGTGACGGTCGAGAATATCTCCTTGACCATGCCGATGCGCTCGGCGTCCGTTACCTCTCTTACGGAAGGATATCTCTTTTCGATCTGCTCTTCTCCCGAGGGCTTGCTTATCGACGCAACCGGGGTTACCAAAAAAAGAAGGCCGCAAGCCCGCTCGCGTCCGGCAGCCGCGCTACATGAACCTCTCGAAGCGGTCCTTTTCGGCCTTGCATATGGGACATATCCCGGGCGGCTCTTCCCGCGCGCACAGGTAGCCGCATACGCGGCACCGCCAGACGGGATAGGGCAGGGGTGCTTCGGGTGATGGACGGGCCGGCTTTCCTCGCGGCCGCCGTCCCTGGCGGCGGTCTCCTTTCCGGGACCGGGCCTAATGTTTGCCGGCCTTCGGCGACTTCCCGGGATACATAGAGGGCACAGTAGCAGGCCCCGTATTCGGTGAGGTCGGCGTCGCGATAATCGCAGGGGCAGACAATGTCGCGGTCCGCGGCAGCCTCACCGGAAGCAAGCCTGCAAGGGCATGACTGGTAGCCGTATCTTTTCCGGTTGGTGACAAGACCCTTGACCAGGTCGCGGGCGAAGGCTTCGTCAGGGTTGAGGAAATATCCCGACGCCGTCGCCTCCGACAGGAGCCGCAGGTATAAGAGGTCTGCCTCGTCCCCGCCCCCGTCTGCTTTCACGGCCGCCGCAGCGCCTCCTTGATCTTCTCCTCCTGATAACCGACGATGCAGGTGTTGTTGACGACAAGCGAGGGGAACGAGCAGCGGGGATTGAAAGATCTCAGCTCGTCGAGGACTTTCTCCCTGTCCTCGCCCTCGACGATATCGACGTCGACATACTCGTAGGCGACGTCCATCTCCTTAAGCAGGGCTTTCATTTTTTTGCACCAGACGCACGTGCTCAGGGTGAAGAGTTTTATCGGCCCGAAGTCGCTTCCTTCAACACGGTTCATCTGCATAGCAAGGCCTCCTCCCGTATTCCGCCATCACTCTATTGACGAGTATAGCACAGAAACAGGCGAATTGCAGGGGAGAGGGGAGAGGGAAGTGACGAGTGGCGAGTGCCGAGTGACGAGGGAGGAGAGGGGAGAGGGGAGAAAGGAGTGACGAGTGGCGAGTGACGAGTGACGAGTGAAAGAGAAGAGGAGAGAAGGGAGAGGGAGAGAGGAGGAGAGGGGAGAGGGGAGAGAGGCGAGTGGCGAGTGACGAGTGAAAAGAAGAGGGAAGAAGGGAAGTGCCGAGGGACGAGGGAAGGGGAACGCCGCCTATTCTTTTCTGTGTGATTTGTCGTTGTCTTGTGGTAATATCGATTGAATGATGCCGTCTTTGCCAAAAGCGACTGTCGCGGCGGCCTTCGCGGTCCTTCTCGTTGCATTGTGCGGTCCTGCCGCGGCTCATACCGTGACCCTGCTCACCCAGGAAGATATCGAGAGAGGGGCCAGCCAGGGGCAGGAAAAAGCCTCCGTCACGGTTTGCGCGTCCGGGAAGTGTTACGAGATGCCCGCGTCTTTTGCCGTCATCGAGACCAGGTACGCCACGGGTCCCCGGATCGAGGTCGTGGAGCCGTCGCCGGACGCGGAGTACAAGGCCCCGATAAGGCTCATCATAAGCTTCATGCCCAGGGAGGGCACGCAGGTCGATCTGAAAACCTTCAGGCTCGAATACCTCAAGCTCATCCCGATCGACATCACGGGGAGGGTGGCCGGCTACCTGGAGCCGACAGGCGTGAGGATCGAGAAGGCGGAGCTTCCCCCCGGCGACCACAGGCTGAGGATCACCTTAAAAGACACAAAGGGAGGCATCAGCCAGCAGGTCTATTCGGTCAAAATCGCGAAGTAGGCGAGCCGAAACTTTCCTATCTCACCCCTTTTACCCTGAATACGAAATCATACGTGAGGATGTCCTCCCAGAGATAGCCTCTCGATGTCGAGCGCGTATCGTCCGGGCCGCTGTAAGACTTGCCGGGGGTGAAGAACCACGTCATCACGGCCTCTCCCGAGTGGCGCAGGACTATCCAGTGCTTGCCCTTCGGCAGCATCGCCTCGGGCGACGCTTGCGGGAATGTGAAGGTCATCCACGAGTACCCCGGCTTCTTTTCGAATGTGTCGAGAAAAACCGGAAGGGAGCGGCTCCCGCGCAAGGCCGGCTTGCCGCCGTCGTCCCCGACAAGGTCCATATAGAGGGTGCCGTCGCCTCCGAACTTGTGCATGGCAAGGGAGACGTCGCGGACGGTCGTTGGCTCGTCCAGCGTGAATGCCTGGGCGTAGACGTATTCCGATGTCACATATTCGGCTGTCTCCGCGTCGAGGAGCTTCGACCCGGTCTTGCCGGAGATAGCGTACGTGGCGACGAGGCTCGGAAACTCGATATTGCCCAGGGTCACCTCTTTCGGAGCCGGAGATCCCGGCGATGACGGGGGAATGGGGGCCGGCGTCTTCTCCGGTTCCGGTTTTACGTCGGGTACCTCGGGTCCGGCAACGACGGGCGGCGGCAGGGAAGGACCGATCGGCGCTTCCGGCACCGGGGCGGGTGCGGCCGCGACAGGTTCGGGCGATGACGGTGTCACGGGGGCCGGCGTCTTCTCCGGTTCCGGTTTTACGTCGGGTACCTCGGGTCTGGCAACGACGGGTGGCGGCAGGGAAGGACCGATCGGCGCTTCCGGCGCCGGGGCGCTTCTGCGCCGACGACGGGGAGAGGGGCAGGCCCGGCGTGCTGCTGCCCTGCAGGCGGCAACGGTGCCGGCTCGGCCGCGGCCACCATAACAAGGGGGGCTGCCTTCAGGTTGTTGCTCATCACGTGCGATTTGGGCATGTTCTGGCTAAAGAGCGGCTGCACCCTCACGTCATCCTCGATAAAGCGGGCGTCGATGGCGCCGGAGTATGCCGGGGCATAGGGCGAGCCTGTCCAGTTCTCCGAGATGTCCGTGGAATCGAGTCCGTGACATTCCTTGACGTGGCGCGTCGAGGTAAACTGTTTGGACTGCTTCGGGTCATACGAGAGCCAGCCGAGGTCCGGGAAGTAGACCTCTATCCAGGCGTGCCCCCCCTTGCCCATGGTCTGGACGAGGCTTCTGATGCCGTCCATGGGGATCTTCAACTGCTTATCGAGGGTAGTCCCGCCCACGACCCTGGTAGGTATGCCGGCCGCCCGCAAGAGGGCGGCCGAAAGATGGGCCGAGTTGGTGCAGTTGCCCGAGCCGGCCCTGAGGGTGGAGACGGCGTCGTATTGGGTGGGATTGTACACGTACCTGACGTTATCCGCCATATAGTTGATCACGGCCGTGACCGCCTGGAATTCCGTGGCCGCATGCCGCGTCAGCTCCCGCGAGAGGGCTTGTATCTCGGGATTTTCGCTCTGCACGAGGGGAGTGCTTTTCAGATAGAGCCGCTCGGGACCGGCGAGGGCTTTGAGCGGGAAGGCCTGCGTGTTTTCCATGGCCGACAGCACCGCCTCCACCCGCGCGTCGAAGCTGATCCGCACTTCCGGGTCCGCCCTCAAATTGTGCCACGTGATCTTCTTACGGACGTTGCCCAGGCCGTCCCGTTCGTCCTCGATACGGGCCGGTTTCGGCAGGATGTCGACCTGGAGGTTCTGCACCACTTGCGAGAGCGCCCTGTTCGAGAAGCTCGCGGGCACCGAAAGGTTCACCGTCAACGATGAGAGCGGCCGGTCCACGGTCCAGCGCATCTGTTTGGAGATGCGCAAGGTGCTTTCCAGTTTCCCCTCCAGTATTATCGTATCCGCGGAGAGAGGGGGTGCCGGGAGCACCGGGATGAGGAGCACCCCGAAGAGAAAGATAAGGAGGCCCCGGAGACGCCTCCGGGCCGTCGTGAAAACGGCCGGCCGGTGTCTCATTTCAACACAAAGGCGACCTTTGCCCCGGACAGGAAGTCCGTCTTCTGGTTGACGGAGAATATTTTCACGGCGTCCTCCTCGGAGACCTGCAGGTCTGTCGGACCGGCGACCCCCGCGGCTTTGACGACCATGGGGTTTCTCACGCCTCTGCGCTGGAGGGCGTCCCTGGCCTTATCGACGCTGTTCGTATATTCGCCGCACCCCTTCTCCACGAGGATCTTCTCCTCCACGCGCGAGGGGTCGTACAGTACTTCCCCTTTCAGCGTGAATATGCGGTTTATCAGGGCGGGCCTGAAGTTCTCTCCGGTCGCGTCGATGATCATCCCGTCATAAGGCTCGACCGGCACGGGGTTGAGGGCGGCCGGCGGGGCGCCGGTCTTGATGTCCTTCGCGGCCTGCGGGTTTCCCATAAGTTTCCTGTACATCATCTCGCCGAAGCTTGCCGGTCCCGTCATACCGACCTTGACGAGGACCACTGCCGATCCCTGCCGGTCGTTGTAATCCTTGTAGATCACCTGGGCCCCTTTGATGAAGCCGTTCACGGCGGACCTGACCGTGTCGTACCGTATCTTCATGTCCTGTGTCGTCGAGTCGCCCACAACGGCCACCCCGTTCAGGAATTGGACCAGGTTCCGGTAGGCCACCACCTCGGCCGCGCGCTGTGCCGTCAGCCGCCTCTCCGCGGGCGTTACCGCCCGGGCCGACGGCAGCCCCTCGCCTTCGATGACGATATACCCGTCCCTGAACGCCTGGGTGGGGGTCGTCGTGATGGACATATGCTCCTGATGGAGCCATTGGTCTGCCTTTGCGATCCTGTCGCCGACAGGGTCGGCGGTGGGTTGGGCAAGGGCGTTGCCCGCAAGCACGCAGAGCGCCAGGACCAGGTGAACGAACAGCATCTTCTTCATGCCTTCCTCCTCGTTTAACGGCCTTTCATCTTTTGCTGCAGCGACCTGAGGGCAAGCACCGCATCGGCCCCGGATACCGGCTCGTCTACCCGGAAAGCGCCCCCGGCCTCACCCTCCATGAGCCCCCTCGTGGTCGCGTTCATGGCCGCATTGTAGTAGCGGGAGGTAGGCGATATGTCGATGAAGGGGGACTTCTCATGCCCCAGATAGGCGGAGGCGATCTTTTCGTCGCCCGAGATCCTGATTACCATGTCCTCGAGAAGGAGGGCCATCTCCCCCCTCTTCACTACCCTGGCGCCGTTGAAGAGGTAGGCGCCCGTCGCGGCGTCGTATGACGGCTCCAGCCCCCTCAGGTTGCATTTCAGGACGCCGAGGATCTCGTCGCGGATAGGGCTCGACGCGACGTCGGCCGGGACCGGGGAGAGCGGCCGGTTTCCCCTATTCCCGGGCGAAAGCATGTCCGGGCCGAAATCGTGGGCCAGAAGGGAGGTCAGCTCGGCCCTGGTGACCGTCCCTTTCACGGCGACCTTGCGCCCCAGGTCCGAGACGGTGATCCCGGCCATGGCGCGCACGATCCTGTCGGTCTCCTTCCACGCCCGGTCCGCCGGCCCGTTCCACTTGCCCTCTTTCTTCGCATTGAGGACCGCCTCGAACCTGCCTTTCGCCTCGCCGAACTCCTGTGCCTTCCGAAAGGCCTGGCCCATATAGTAGTCGATTGCCTCCTTGCCCCGGTAATAGGGAAGGTCCGCCTCTTTTACGCTCAGGCCCTCTGCCTGCCGGTACGCGGCCTTCGCGGTTTCGATGAACGCCTTCCCGCCTGAGGCCGTTTGCGACCGTATCACGGCTATCAGGTGAGCGAGCCGGTCTTCGTTATTCCTGGCCCCGGAATGGGCCTTCTTCAGAGAGGTTTCCATGATGCCCGTCTGCGTAGCCTTGACGCCGGGGTCCGTCGCGTCCGCGGCGATATGGGCCGCCGCAATCGCGAGGCCGTCATACGCGGGAGGGAAGTCCGCACTGCAGTAGATTGCCCGTTCCAGCCTTTGACGGCCCGCCGGGTAGTCTCCTTTCTCGACGAGTCTCCATGCCTGCCGCGTAGTGGACCTGGACGTTATCCTCGGGCGAGGTGCACTTCGCGACCTGCCTCCCCGCGCAGCCCCAGCAGGCCGCGAGCAGAATCAACACAATAAAGATCATGCCATGCATGCCGCGCGTATATCTCTTCATATGGTCCTCCTTAAAAGACGTGCTCGGACGTCACGCCCCGGGGAAAGCGCGGCCCTGATGGGCAGCCGCATATAAGAGAAGCCGGTAGTCTTAAAGATGCGCGCGCAAAAATGGCGGGTGCGCGCTTTTTAGCCTACCAGGCGACGCCCCTTACTCTCAGGACTTTCCCCGCGTTCTCGTGGCCCTGTCTGGCGGCCCTTATCAGGTCGGCGATGGCTTGCTGCCTGTTGCCGAGTCTGGCGTACGTATTTCCCCGGTTGTAGAAGGCAATTGCAAAGCCGGGGTTGAGCGCAATAGCCCTGTCGAAATCCGTGATGGCCCGCCGGTAGTCGCCGAGCCGGTGACAGGCGTTCCCCCGGTTGTTATAAGCCGGTGCAAAGCCGGGCTCCAGGCTGATGGCCCTGTCGAAATCCGCGATGGCCCGCCGGTAGTTGCCCAGCCTGTTGTACGCGTTTCCCCGGTTGTAGTGGGTTGCCGCAAGGCCGGGGTTGAGGGCGATGGCGTTATTGAAATCGTTGATGGCGTGCCTGGTGAGCCCGAGCCGGGCGTAGCACTTGCCCCGGTTGTTGTAAGCCGGCGCATAGTCGGGTTTGAGCCTGATGGCCTGGCTGTAAGCCTTGATCGCTTCACCACAATCACCCGCCACATCGCGGGAGTATCCCCTTTCGAACCAGCCCAGGGCGGTCAGCGCGTTGATGTTCTTCCTGTATGCCGCCAGGGCCGCCCCTTTGTTTTCATCCTTCGCCAGCGTCAGCTCCTGTTTCAGTTTCTGGTTCTCGTTCAGCAGGGCGCCCATGTCTCTCCGCATCTCTTCCAGCTCCGCGGTCCTTTCGCGGTCTTTCCGGAGCTCGTCGACCGACCTTATCACGTCATCGGGGTCTGCCGCCAACTTTGCCTTCAGGTAGTAGACGCGACCGTTCCATCTCTCCGCGATTATCTCCGCGCTCACTATGCCCGCGGTGAGGGTGGTCACCTGATCTTGCGTCATCTGAAAGTCTTTCACCACCGTGCTGCTCTCAAGGTAGGTGCCGAGCTCTTCGAGGAGCAGTCTTTTTACTTCCCCGAGAGCGATGGTCCTGCACGAGAGCTTGCTGTCGCCTTCGCCGGCCTGATACGTGTACTCCTTTATGAAGGTGCATTTTTCTGCGAGGACGGGGCCGGGCAGGACGAGACAGTGCAAAAACATGCATAGGGGCAGTATCACCCCGGCTCGCTTTAACGCGGCGCAGGCTGTTTTCCACCGCCGGCCGCCCGGAACGAATCGGGTTTTGAGAGGAATGGCGAAGTACCGAACCAATGAGACGATCATGATCAACCTCCTCTCGCGTGAGCAGGCGGAGCCATTGCCTCACTCGCCGCCGCGTGAGCATCGTGACCGGCTGCGACGGCGGTCAGCTGACTTTCGCCGATGCGCAAATGCCTTCAGGACCAGCTAATCTCATAATTCACTCGACCATGTTCTGTCAAGACATTTCTCCTACTGTGTCTGCCATTGTCAAATAAACGTTGACACGTTTTTGCGATTGTTGGTAAAGTGTCTTCAGCTCGTACACCCTGATCAGTCACCTATTTACGCGCTTTTGGAACGTTGAGACGGCACGAAGAGGCAGCGAGGTCGGGAGTTTTTCGTTGATGCGGCCGCCCGTTGATAAGGACAGGAATTTGGCGACGGATGTGGCGGCCGGTTTTTGGGGAGCTACCTTCGGGCGCCGAAAGGAGAGACGAATGAAAGGGAGAGTGTGGGGAGGAACGGTTCTGTCGGTTTCGCTCGCGTTTTTTGTTTTCGCAGGTGGTAGTTACGGGGAGGAGAAGAAGAAGAGTGCACCTCCGCCTGCCAGACCCGCACCGAGGCCCGCGCCGCAGATGGCGCCCAGGCCGGCCCCGCAGGCCAGACCCGCACCGAGGCCGGCCCCGCAGATGGCACCTAGGCCGGCCCCGCAGGCCAGACCAGCGCCGCAGATGGCGCCCAGACCGAGGCCGCCGGAGCCGATGCACGCGAATGTGCCCGGACCTGCCGCCGGAGGCATGCAAGGAAGGGAAGACCTGCATCGGAAGATGGCCGTTCAGGTGAGCAGGCAGGAGAATTTACGGGCGGCGGAGCACTACAAGGCGCAGCGGGCAATGTTCCGGCCGATGCCGCACCCGGTGAGGTTTTCGCCCGCGGCGCATCGCGCCCTGTTTGCCAGGGTAAGAATGGCCCCGGCTACCTATCATTACCGCCGTGATGTCTTTTATGCGCACTACCATTACGCCCCGCCTCCCTACGTGAGCAGGATGTACCCTGTCTACGGGATATGGGACGCAGCCTTTCTCGGGTTCATGCTGGAGCACGCAATGGAGACCGAGTACGCGCTCATGTATTACAACCATCAAAACGAGGAAGGCATGCAGGAGTGGCGCGCCGAGATGAACCAACTGGCCGTGGATAACGCGGCGCTCCGGGACCAGCTTGCCGCCCTGGACAGCCAGGTCGCGAGCCTGCAGGGCACCCCCGTCGACCCGTCCTATATTCCGGAGGACGCCCAGGATATCGCGTTGGCGCCGGAAGTCGTCGAACAGATGGGCGCCCAGGCGCCCGGACAAGGCGCCTGAGTAAGGCCGTTCCCCGGAAGGTGGGGGCCGGTGCCGAAAAGAGGCGAAAGTCCGGCCGCCGGTTTTTTTTAAGAGTTGACTCGCGCTCTGCCGGGAATTACGTTTGATGCGAAAGGCACCCTTGCCATTTTGAGTAGTATGCTGTTTGTACGACGAGTGAGGCGAAATCAACATCAGCATCCCGGCCGGAATCATCGGCATCTTCCTTATCGTGGTGGTCCTGTGGGACGGTTTTGAGACTATTGTCCTTCCCCGCCGGGTAGTGCGCCGCCTGAGACTCGCGCGCCTCTTTTACCGGTCCACATGGTTCCCCTGGTCGGTCCTGGCCCGTGCGACGTGTTCCGGAAGCCGGCTGGACACCGTGCTCGGTTTTTACGGGCCCCTCTCGCTGCTCCTTCTTATCTGCGTCTGGGCCGCCGTGCTCATCTTCGGTTTCGGCCTGCTCTACTGGGCCCTCGGCGCATCGCTGGCCGTGCCCGATCGGATCGGGGGCTTCGGCGCCGACCTCTACATGAGCGGTACCACCTTTTTCACCCTGGGTCTCGGGGATGTGAGGCCGGTCACCTTTGGCGCAAGGGTCATCGCGATCTGTGAGGCGGGAATGGGTTTCGGTTTTCTTGCCCTGGTCGTTGCCTACCTGCCCGCGCTCAACCAGTCTTTTGCGCGACGTGAAGCGAATATCTCGATGCTCGACGCCCGGGCCGGCTCTCCGCCAACCGCCGTTCGCATGCTGGAGAAGCACAACCACGAGGGCGGCATGGATGAGCTCCGGCGGCAGTTGTCCCAGTGGGAGCAGTGGTCGGCCGAATTGCTCGAAAGCCATCTCTCCTATCCGGTCCTCGGCTACTACCGCTCCCAACACGACAACCAGTCGTGGCTGGGGGCCCTTACCGTGGTGCTCGACACCTCGGCACTCGTGCTGGCCGGCATCGAGGGCGTCTGCACGAGACAAGCGGAGATGACCTTTGCCATCGCGCGCCATGCTATCGTCGATATTGCAGCGGTTTTTAATCTGCCCCCCCGAAAACGCGAAAAGGACAGACTGGGCGAGGAGGGCTTGGCACGGCTCAGGCTGAGGCTCGAAGCCGCCGGTCTGAAATTGGTGGAAGGTCGTGAGGCGGAACAGAGGCTTCAGCGTCTCCGCGACTCTTATGAGTCCTATGTCTATGCGCTGGCCCGCCACTTCCGTCTCTCGGTGCCGCCCTGGATACCCGAACCCGGAAAGCCGGACGACTGGGAGATCAGTCTCTGGGAGCGGACGACCCCACTTGACGGCGATGTTATTCGCGCCGAATGGGAGAACCACCATTTTCGGTGAGATTGAAAAGCATCGCGAAACGCGAAACTCGAAATAACTCTGTCTCGGAAGAAGTTTGCAGATCCGCGATTACCCGAGGTAGGTTGCCCTTACCCTGGCTGATTTGTTGAGGTAGAGATACCAGATGCAGACATAGAGTATGGTGAAGAGCGAGTTGAAACACGCGAGGGCGAATGTGTCGCGTGAGGCCTGGAAGGTCGAGCCCACCAGGCGCGGGAGGAACGGCGCAAGGATCGAGTATGCGAAAACCGTCCGGAGGTAGTTGCGGCCGGCGGCGAGGGCGCCGGGGAGGCGTTTCCAGAGCGATATCCCGGCATACAGGCTGAAGACGGAGAGCATTATCCCCGCCACGCCGTTCACCAGGATAAGCCGGAAGAACCCGGGATTCCGGGCAAAATAGGGCTTTGCCGCGTCGGCGACAAAGAACAGGTTGATAAGCACGGCGGACGGATCGAGGACGGTAAGGGTGACGCAGAGGAGCAGCAGCCATCCCCTCACCCCATTCAGCTCCGGCCTTGCGCGTTCCACAGATATCCCCTCGTGTTGCCGTAATGACGCCCGGCCTATAATGTACAATGGGTCAGGACGTAATTCCAAGTGGTTTGTCGGCCGACGTTTCCAAGCCCGGCGCCCGGAAAGAGGCCGGGAGGGAAGTTGTCTTGTTTGACGAGACGGGATGTCTTATATCATGAGACACGTCTTATAAGACAAGACAAGGATCCGGCGGGAAGACACATTCACGAGAAGGGTTCCCCATGGCACACAGCAGGACTTAAGAGGAACGGCAGACTGCCGATAAGAGGCATGATTCTTGTAGGAGTTTCCTTCACGTCTCGAGGAGTCCGAAAGGAAGCATAAGGGGGCGAAGAAGGGCCATTACAGCAGGACGACGCAGGGAAGGGGCTTCATGAACGAGGTCTTTGATTATGGAACCGGCGTACCGTATACACACGAGGACCTGGAAGTGCTTTTCAGGGGCGAAGTGGAGAGACGGAAAGCAGGGCGGACGTGTTCCGGCTGCGCCTGGTTCGACGCAGCCTCCGGTGAGCTTTGCCTGGGCCCTGCCACGTGTGTGAAATGGGCGAAATGCGGAAAGTGTTGTTCTCTGGACGGAAGGGTGTCTCTCGTCGAATTCGAGAGCTGTCCGCATTTTAAAGTGGACCTCATCATGGCCCAGTAGGTCGCGGCCGGACGGGTGAGCCTTCTAAGCATGGCGACCCTCCGACCTTGAGGCTGACCGCGCCGGTCACGCGGTTTTAGGCGGCTAAAAAAGAGGAGGTGCTCGGTGTTGGGTGAATCCGGTAACAGGTCGTGGCGGGCGTTTTCCCATCGGATCTTCCGCAGGCGGACGTCCCAGGCCGGTCCGAAAGACAAACTCGACATCGGTTACGCCCTCGCCTATTCGACGACTCAACTGGTCTCTACTTTTCAGTTTTCCGACCAGCAGAACTTCACGACGTCCACGATATACGTGTCCGCCAAATAGTTGAATTGAAAATGCTCTGTTTCCGGCATATCACCGGTCGTTACACGAGCTGTCTTAGATCGTCGATAGTGAATAGAGAGCTGAAGAGATAGCCCTTTCCTTCTATCGCCTCTTTGCCGCCTTCCAGCCTGTCGAGGAGGGCGATGACGCCCTTGACGTGCATGCCTTCCTTTTCCGTCCTCTCTATTGCCTTCAGGGAGGAGCCGCCGGTCGTGACCACATCTTCGAGGATGAGCACATTCATGCCTGGTTTCAGGTTCTTTCCCCCTTCGATCCAGACGTTCGTGCCGTGGCCCTTGGGTTCTTTCCGTATGAAGAACCCCGGGATCGGCGCTCGCAGCGCGTAAGAGGCGATCACGGTGGAGCATACCAGGGGGTCACCGCCGATGCTCACACCGCCGACCGCATCTATTCCCGGCACCCGGAGGACGCGCTGGTACATGAGGTGGCCGACGAGGTACATGCCTTCGGGGTTGAGGGTAGTCTCTTTGCAATCTATGTAAAACGTGCTCCTTTTTCCGCTCGCGAGGAGGAAATCTCCTTCTTCGTACGAGAGGTCCTTCAATATCCTGAGCAGCCGTCTGTCCTCTTCCATGCAGCCTCCTTGGCCGGCTTTCTCTGCTATGTCCTCCGGGTCATAGAGGACCTATGCTATCTCTTCACGAAGAGCTCCATCTGCTCCAGCTCCATCCCCCACGGGAACCGCAAGGGGTAGTCACCCGAGAAGCACGCGTCGCAGAAGGAATAGCGAAAAGAATCGGACCCGTTGCCGATGGCCCTCTTCATGCCGTCTATGGTCAGGTACTCGAGGGTATCCGACGTCATGTACCTGTTTATCTCCTCTATGTCATGCGAGGAGGCGATCAGCTCCGACCTGGAGGGTGTGTCGATCCCGTAGAAGCAGGGAAAGCGGGTGGGGGGAGAGGTGACCCTGAAATGTATCTCCTTGGCCCCCTGCTGGCGCAGCATGGTGATTATCTTCCTGCCCGTGGTCGCCCTCACTATCGAGTCATCGATCACGACGATCTTCTTGCCCTTCACTGTTTCGTGATCGGCATTCAGCTTCAGCTTTACCCCGAAATGGCGGATCGACTCCTTCGGCTCGATGAACGTCCTCCCCACGTAATGGTTCCTCATGAGGCCCATCTCAAAAGGGATGCCCGAGGCCTGGGAATAACCGATGGCGGCGCTGATGCCCGAGTCGGGTATGGGGATGACCACATCCGCGTCGATGCCCCTCTCCCTCGCAAGCTCTCTCCCGAAGGCCTTCCTCACGCCGTAGACGGTCCGGTCATATACCTGGCTGTCCGGCCTGGCGAAGTAGATATATTCAAAGATGCAGCGGCGGGGCTCCACTTTCTTGAAGGGGGAATAGGATTTGATGCCGTCCTTCGAGATGTGGATCACCTCTCCCGGCTCCACCTCCCGCAGGTAGTCCGCCTCGATCAGATCGAACGCGCACGTCTCGCTGGAGACCGCATAGGAGTCCTTCAACTTTCCGAGGACCAGGGGCCTGAAGCCGTAAGGGTCGCGGACGGCGATCATCTCCTTGTCGGTGAGGAGCAGCAGCGAGTAGGAGCCCTCGACCCTCCGCAGGGCGCTGATGAGCCTGTCAAGCGTCAAATTCTCATGGGAGAGGGCGATGAGGTGGACGATCACCTCCGTGTCCATCGTCGACTGGAAGATAGACCCGTAATTCTGCAGCTCGTCCCGCACGATCTTCGCGTTGGTGAGGTTCCCGTTGTGGGCTATCGCGAGGGCGCCTTTCGAATACTCGACGACAAAGGGCTGGGCGTTCTTGAGGGAGCTCGATCCGGCCGTCGAATACCGCACGTGCCCTATGGCCGCGTGCCCCTTGACTTCCTGCAGCCCCTCCTCGTCGAATATGTCGGAGACGAGACCCATCTCGCGGCGCATATACATGGTGGAGCCGTCGGTGCTCACTATCCCCGCGCTTTCCTGTCCCCTGTGCTGGAGCGCATGGAGCCCCAGGTAGACGAGGTTGGAGGCCTCGCGGTGGTCAAATATGCCGAATATGCCGCACATGGCTGTCTAGACCCCTCTTATCCGTGATAGCTCTTCTTTAAACAAAACGATCATCTCCGGGTCCATAAGATAGAGGTCGATCCCTTTGACACTCCGCGCGCGGGGAGCGAACCCGGCGATCTCCTCAAGGATGATACGGCTGCAGCGGTCTTTCGGAAAGCCGAAGATCCCGGCGCTTATGGCAGGCATCGCGATGGTCGCGAAGCTTTGCTTCTCGGCAAGCTCCAGGGTGTTCCTCACGGCCGACCGAAGCTTCATTTCTTCATCACCTTCTCCCCAGCGGGGTCCCACCGTATGTATCACGTGCTTTGCCGGGAGCCTGCCGGCAGTGGTCATCGCGGCCTCTCCGACAGGCACGTAGCCTATCCGGTCGCTTTCCTCCTGTATGATGCTGCCCCCTTTGCGCACGATGGCGCCCGCCACGCCGCCGCCGTGCTGCAGATGGGAGTTGGCCGCATTGACGATGGCGTCGACCGGGGCTGTTGTGATGTCTCCCTTTATGACGCGCACCCTTGTCTCATTGAAAAGGCGTTCTTCTATGATCTCCATTTTTTCGCACCCGGCCGGCAGTACTATTGTATACCATTACTCCCGAGCATGCAACGCCGTCCGGCGGAGCAGACTCGTTGGCGGCAGGACCCCCAGGCGCGGTCTCTCTCGTCCCTCACCGCCTCCCGCTCGGCTCGCCGGAGACAAAGAAGGTGAGGGTGTTTTCCTGCTCCACCCTCTTGTATTCGATGTTGTCGATGGTCCTCTTTAACAGCCGCGCGGACGCCCTCATCTTCTCGTCGCCGCCCGGCTCCTCGCCCGCAAAAACAACATCGGCGAGGAGTATGTTGGCGGGTTCGCCGGTGTCGGTAATGACGATGGCGAGTTTTCCCCACGGGTCGTGTTTGCACGCGATCCTGATCTCTCCGCTCCTGCTCCTGTACGCCCTGGTGACGACGTTCTCGAGGGCCGCCTCCAGGGCGGACCCTACCTGCTTTATCCTCTCGTCGCTGAAGCCTTCCTGCCTTTCAATCGACGCGACAAAGTCAATAAGCTCGGGCAGGGCCGCCATCGCGGCGGGCCGGCTCATCTCTCCAAGGATGCTCGGTCCCTGGCCATCTTGATCGGTGGTTCCGTTATCTGTCACCCTCTTCCTCCTTATTCGTCTTGCCCGCGTCTGTTTGGGCCGTCCTTGTTTATGATGCGGGCGTTTTCGATGGTCGGGCGTCGGTGGCGCTTGCGTGGCGGATCGGTCCCGAACAATCCATAATATAGGGCGATTCAGGCCTAAAAAACAAGTCTTTCCGGGGGGCGGCCACGGGCACGCGCATCCGGACCGGCCTGCCCGGCTCCGGCGCGGATGCGGCTGGTCAGGCCCTTGTTTTTCAAGGGCAATTGAGCTATTCTCTACCATCCCGACGCCTTCGGGACAAGGAGATGAGGGAGATGCGCCTCTCGATTATCGGCAGCCCCGCGTGCGGCAAGACGACCCTGTTCGCGGCGCTCAGCGGGATCGCGGCCGACAGCGGTCCGAACAGGTCGAACGTGGCCATTGTCGATGTGCCGGACGAGCGCGTGGACAGGCTCGCGGCGGTCTTTCATCCGAAAAAGACCGTGTACGGCCGCATCGAGCTCTGCGATGTGGACTCGATCCGCGAGGGCGACATGAAGAACGAGGCGCTACCGGCGAAGCAGATCCAGCAGATGCGGCTCAGCGACGCCTTTCTGATAGTGCTCAAGAATTTCGACGGCTCCTTGCCCGCCAAGCCTGCCGCCGATTTTCACAGCCTCCTCGCCGAATTCATCATCGACGACATGGTGCAGATCGAAAACCGCCTCGAGCGGATCAAGAAGCAGGCCGGCAAGAAGGACGCGACCACGCAGGAGCAGGAGAAGGCCATGCTGACGAACTGCCTGGCGCACCTCGATAAGGGATTGCCTCTCAGCGGCCTGACTCTTCCGCAGTCCGACGGAAAGGCGCTGAGGGGCTTCCAGTTCCTCTCACAGAAGCCTCTCATGGTGGCGGTCAACTGTTCCGAGGAGATGATGGACCGCGCCGAGGCCATTACCGCCGACATCAGGCTCGCGTTGTCGGACGCGGCGCCCGTGGTCGCCGCATGTGCGCGGTTGGAGGCGGAGCTCGTCATGATGGCGCCGGAGGACCGCGCCGCCTTCATGGAGGAGTACGGGCTCGCCGAATCGCTCAGGGGCCGCCTGATACGTCTTGCCTACGAGACGCTCGGGCTCATCTCGTTTCTCACCGTCGGGGAAGACGAATGCCGGGCCTGGCCCATCCGGAGGGGCATGACCGCACAGGAGGCGGCGGCCACGATCCACACGGACCTGTCCGAGCGATTTATCCGCGCGGAGACGGTGGCGTACACGGATTTTGTCCGCTATGGCGACTTTCCGGCATGCAAGAAGGCGGGGGTCTGGCGGCTCGAAGGAAAACAGTATATAATTCAGGATGGAGATATCATCACGATAAGGGCGGGGGCCTAAAGGCTTCCCGCCCCCACCACTCAGAAAGGCAAAGGCCCCGCACACGCGGGGCCTTTGCCTTTCTGAGCCTAATCCGCCCTCTCCGGACATCGGGGGAGGATCATTCAACCGGCAGGCGATTTCCGACAATGGTTGATGCGGCCCTCGTAATGGCGCAACTTGTCATGGAAGACCGCCGTATCCCTGTTTTCCGGGGTGTTGCTTGCGGAAGGCACGCTGCCTGCATTAGAATTAAGGTAGCGCGGGGGTAACTCGCGAGTCGGGCGTGGGCAGCGGCAACACGACACATATATGAGAGCCAAAGCAGACGAGAGGAGGGTATATGAAAATAAGTTCTGGAACGATAATGCGCATCGGGCTTGCGGTTTTGCTGCTCTTTTCAGCGGTGCTGGTCGCACAGACGGTCCGGGCGGCGACCAAGACGGAGATCAATGCCAGCGTCAGTGTCGCCCTGAAGAGGTTCGCAACGGGCGTGAAGGGGGGCGAGGAGTTCCTTAAGGCCGCAAAAGGCGTGCTTGTCATCGCGAGGATCAAGCAGGCCGGTTTCGTCGTAGGGGGCAAGTACGGCAACGGCGCCCTCCGGGTCGGCGGAAAGAGCGTCGGCTACTATAACCTTGCCGCAGGCTCGGTGGGACTGCAGATCGGTGCCCAGGAATTCAATGTCCTCCTCTGCTTCATGGACGAGGAAGTCCTCAGGAAGTTCAGGGCGAGCGAGGGCTGGCAGGTGGGCGTCGACGGCCAGGTCACCCTCGTCAACATAGGAGCGGGCGGTTCGGTAGACACCACCAAGATCAAGGAGCCTATCGTCGGCTTTGTTTTCGGCCAGAAAGGGCTGATGGCCGGGATCTCGCTGGAAGGATTGAAGTTTACCAGGATCAATCCGAAATAGGGGGCCGGGCGTCAGGGGAAAAGAGTCCGGCCGATAGCCATTTCGCCACCGCCCGGTAATCGGCCGCACCCGAGGAATCGGGCGCATACAATGCGACGGGCAGACCAAGACCGGGCGCCTCCGCCAGGCTGACGCTTTCCCGGACGACCGGAGCCACCTTACCGGGAAAGGTCTTCTCGATCTCAGCCATCACCTCTCTGTGTATCCGGTGCCTGGGATGGGAGCGGCAGACGATGACGGCCAGCAGCTCCAGGCTGCGGTTATCCCTGGCTGCCGAGGCGATGGTCTCGACCGTCTGTCGGAGGCTCCCGAGGGCCAGACGGTTGGCCTCAACCGGGATGACCACGTGGCGGCTCACCCGCAGCGCGTTCAGCGTGAGCATGTCCAGGCTGGGCGGGCAGTCGACGATGGCGAGGTCCCAGGCCCCTTCAGTCCTCGAAAAGCAGCGGGACAGGAGCTCGGTCGCGAGGACGCCGCTGAACTTCTGCCTCGCCTCGGCAAAGACCGGCCCCGAGGGCACGAGGGCCAGTCTCTCCACCCCGGTCGATACCACGGGGAGGGCCACGGCGTTCTGCATGGCATAGAGAAGCCCGCTTCCGTCGTCCCGTATCCCGAGGTGCACCGTTGCGCTGCCCTGCGGGTCGAGATCGATGAGGAGCACCTCCTTCCCTGATTCGGCGAAGGCGTGGGCTATGTTCACGGCCGTCGTGGTCTTCCCTACGCCGCCCTTGTGGTTCGTCACCGACAGAACGCGATCCATCGCACACACTCCTTATCGAGACATAGTGGAGGCACCGAACTGCATGCGCCTTCATACAATCATGCCACAAGAACGATGCGTCAGGCAAGGGTTCTTTCGTGGTTCTTTCGTGGTGGTAGCGATAAGGCGTCTTCTCATGGAAGGCGCACGCTTTCGCTTGGAAATAGGTGCCCATAGTATTATCCTCTTAGTGTGTGGGGGGAAGCGCGCGTCGGCTGCGCCCGAGCGCTTCGGGAGCGGCCGGTCATAAAGGAAGCACACCATGGATAATTTGCGACGCATGCTTCACGCGAAAGCGGTGGCGCTTATCGGTGCGACCGAAAAAGAAGCCTTTATCGGACGAACGATCCTGGCGAACCTTCTGCGCTCGAAAGCAGGTGACGGTATATCCGGTCAACCCGGCCGTCAAAACAGTCCTCGGGGTCGACGCCTATCCGGATATGGCCGGCATCCCGGGGCACGTGGACCTTGCGATCGTCGCCACCCCCGCCCATACCGTGCCGGGGGTAGTCGAGGAATGCGGGAAGGCCGGCGTTGACGGGGTGGTGATAATCTCCGCGGGGTTCAAGGAGATCGGGGAAGAGGGAAGAAAGCTGGAAGGCGAGATAGAAGACGTGAGAAGAAAGTACGGGATGCGCGTCCTCGGGCCCAACTGCCTGGGTTTTTTGCGGCCGGGCATCGGGTTGAATGCGACCTTTCTCAAAAGCGATCCGCGTTCGGGGAATATTGCGTTCCTCTCGCAGAGCGGTGCGCTGGGCAGCGCCATCGTGGATTGGGCGGCGAATGCCGGTATAGGCTTCAGCATGATCGCGTCGTTCGGGTCGATGATCGACGTCGATTTCGGCGACCTGATCGATTTTCTGGGTGACGACGATGCCACGAAAAGCATCCTGATTTATATGGAGGGCGTGGGAAACGCGAGGAAGTTCATGAGTGCCGCGCGCGCATTTGCCCGCCATAAGCCCATCATCGTGTTGAAGCCCGGGAGATTTGCCGAGGCCGCGCGGGCAGTGCGGTCGCACACAGGCGCTGTGGCAGGGGACGATGCGGTCTATGATGCAGCCTTCAGGAGGGTCGGCGTCGTGAGGGTCAAAGAGGTGGCGGACCTCTTCAATGCCGCCCGGGTGCTCGATTCCGAGAGATTACCACGGGGACGAAAGCTCGCCATCGTGACGGACGCGGGCGGTCCGGGCGCAATGGCCACCGATGTACTCATTGACCTCGGGGGGGAGCTTGCAATGCTCTCCGACGACAGCATAAGAAGGATCGACACATTCTCGCCGCCTTACTGGAGCAGGGCCAACCCTGTCGATGTGCTGGGGGACGCGGATATCGCCAGATACCTGGGGGCGCTCGACACGTGCCTGCGTGACCCCGAGGCGGACGGGGTCCTTGTTATTTATGTGCCGCAAGCATCCGCGCCCTCCGACGAGCTTGCGAGGGCGGTTGCCGAGGCGGCAAAAAGCACCTGGAAGCCCGTCATCACCACCTGGATGGGCGGGAAAGAGGTAGAGAAGGGGAGAACAATCTTCGTTGAAAACAACCTTCCCACTTACGAAACCCCGGAAGAGGCGGTCAGGACCTACCTCACCATG
The DNA here is from genome assembly GCA_963729685.1 of uncultured delta proteobacterium. Classification (GTDB taxonomy): domain Bacteria; phylum Desulfobacterota; class Syntrophorhabdia; order Syntrophorhabdales; family WCHB1-27; genus BOG-1155. Next base: position 132,526 of record CAVSOX010000008.1, read on the forward strand.
TACAGCTACAGGCGTAATCTGGACCACCTCTATGAGACCCCGGCCGAGTTGCCGGTCCACGAGCTACCCGAGAAGCGGCAGGCGAAAGCAGCGATCCGGGAGATAGTGCGTAAAGGCGGAACGCGTCTTGACGAGGAGGAATCAAAAAGCCTTCTCGTGAGGTACGGGATCCCTGCCGCGGTGCCTCGGTGTGCGAAAGACGCCGACGCGGCGGTGAGTATAGCCGACGAATTAGGCTACCCCGTGGCCATCAAGGTCGTGTCGCCGGATATCTCTCACAAGAGAGACGTGGGCGGAGTGATGCTGGGGATCGACTCAGCCGACGCGTTGAGGCGCGCATTCGAGACCCTCCTTCGAACGGTAGGGAAACGGGCGCCCCACGCGGCGATCCAGGGTGTGGCCGTTCAGCGGATGATCGAGGACGTGGATTACGAACTCCGCCTGGGGGCCAGGAAAGACAAGGATTTTGGCTCGGTCATCCTCTTCGGGATGGCCGGGGCAGCGGGGGAGTTGCTCCAGGATCTCTCTATCGGGCTGCCGCCCCTCAACCAGACTCTCGCGAAGATGTTGATGCAGGAGACGAAGGCGTATAAGATGCTGCAGGGCTTCCGGGGCAACCCACCGGCGAATTTCACAGAATTGGAGGAGATTCTGGTGCGCTTCTCCAATCTGATCGTCGATTTTCCGGAAATAGCGGAGATCGATATCGACCCCCTGGCCATAGCGCGCGGCAAGACATACGTGCTCGACGCGGGAATCGTGATCGACAAAGATTACGACGATCACGATTCCCGGTACCCCCATCTGGTCATCACACCTTATCCGACCCACTATATTACGTCCTGGAAGCTGCCGGACGGAACGGACGTGCTGCTCCGGCCTATAAGACCCGAGGATGAGCCCCGGAGCAAGAGATGGCCGACTCCGTGTCTCACGAGAGCATGAGGACGAGACTCTTCTCGTATATCAAGAACCTTGACCACGAATTGCTCATCCTCTTCTGCAACGTAGACTATGACAGGCATATGGCCATCGTCGCCGAGATTATCGAAAACGGGAAGAGAAAGATAATCGGGGTGGGGAGGCTCGTCATGCAGCCGGACTTTCGATCCGGCGAGCTGGCGCTCATCGTCCACGATCGGTATCAGCGTAAGGGCCTCGGGCATAAACTCCTGGGAATGCTGATCGAGATAGGCCGGGAGAAGGGGCTTGAAGAAGTCTATGGTGACGTGCTCGCGGAAAACGAGAAGATGCTCAAGTTGGCCAGGAAGTTAGGGTTCACCACGCAGTGGCGTGCCGGCGGAATCACGAAGATCACGCTGAAGCTGAAAAACACCGCCGGCTAGGTCTTTACTTTCCCGCGATCTTCGCCTCGAATTCCTTCCAAAAGGCGTCGTTCGGTTTCCGCCAGTAAGGTCCCCATTCCTTACTGAAGACGCCTTCAACGTCCTTCAGGAGGCGTTTCCAGACCGGTCCGTACTCGTAGGTCAACACATCTTCGAGGAAAGGGACTATCGCGCCGAGCCTTTCTTTGGGCAGGTATGCGCGCGCTCCCTGCTCTATCGATTTCTTCAGCGCGTCAGGGGAAAAGGCGTGGGCCGTGAGCATGACCGTCGGGATAGGATAAGGGCGCACGGCGGCATTCTGCAACAGGTCAAAGCCGCGAACGCCCATGATATCGAGGATGAGAAGGTCGTATGACCACGACGACAACGACTCGGTTGCCTGTTCGAAGGTGGTGGCCGTCTCGAAGTGGCACGTGGGTACCGCTGACAGTATCTCTTCCTTCAGCACTTCGAGCACATCGGGTTCGTCGTCTACCGCGAGAATCCTTTTGCCCTCCAAAACTGATCGAGCCATGTGTGCCTCCTTATGGTAACGGGGCTGACTTTGCTTCTCCCCATACCGTCATGTTACCATATCTTTTCCCTTGCGGAAAAGTGAATAATCGCCCGATATCGCACCGGACAGACATCGGGTCTCGGTTCTAAAGGCCCTTTACTTTGGCCGGTTCCTTTGATAGACTAACCCCACCGCGCATGTCCGCTCTGAAACGCTCTATTCTGGTGTCTTTGTTGTGCGTGCTTGCCGCCGGTCTGGCTGCCTGCGGGAACAACCCCTATCGGGAGGAAAAAGGGCGGTCGATAAACTACACGGCCCTTTCTGAGGACCCGAGGACCCTTGACCCCGCGCAGGTCTCCGACACGACGTCGGGGGAGATATGCAACCAGATCTACGACTCCCTCTATCAGAACTCCTACCTCGACAGGCCCTACAAGGTGGAGCCGGCCCTCGCGGCGGGTTATCCCGAAAAGCGCATCTTCTACGAGCAGGTAATGGAGAAGGGGGTCTTGAGGCGGGTGGCAAGGATGGAGTATCTCTTCAAGCTGAGGGACGACATCTATTTTCAGGATGACCCGTGCTTCCCGGGTGGTAAGGGGAGGCGCGTGACCGCGCGTGACGTCATCTACTCCATCAAGAGGCTCGCGGACCCGGCGGTCGCGTCGACGGGGTACTGGCTTGTGGCGGGGAAAATCAAGGGCATGGACGCTTTTTTCAAGAAGGCGGCCGACCGGGGAAAGGCCGACTACAGCCTCGATATCGAGGGTATCTCGGCGCCCGACGACCGCACGCTGAAGATCGTTCTGACGGAGCCGTACCCTGCCTTCATCTATGTCATGGGCATGCCCTACACCGCGCCGGTGGCGCATGAGGCCGTGGATTATTACAATGCGCCGGGAAGGGAGGGCATTTCCCGTCATCCGGTCGGCACGGGCGCGTACCGGCTCAAGTCGTGGAAGAGACAGCACAGGATCATACTTACGCGGAACCCCACCTTCAGGAAGGAGTACTACCCGGACCATGGGGCGCCCGGAGACAGGGAGAAAGGACTCCTCGACGACGCGGGGAAACGGCTCCCTTTTCTCGACGAGATCTGGTACACCGTCATTCCCACGGCCCAGCCCGTATGGCTCCTCTTTTTGCAGGGGTACCTCGATTCCTCGGGCATCCCCCAGGAGCAGTTCGACAGGGTGATCACGCAGAAGCTGGACTTGTCCGATGCATTTGCGAAAAAAGGCATATCTCTCGAGATAGGGAGCGACCTCGACGTGTACTACATAGCCTTCAACATGCGCGACCCTGTCCTCGGAAAGAACACGTACCTGCGCCAGGCCCTCTCCCTTGCCTACGACAGCGACCTGTACAACCAGATATACTTGAACGGCCGGGCCATAAACGCCCAGGGGCCGTTGTCGCCCGGCGTCTTCGGCTACGACCCGTCTTTCCGGAACCCCTACAAGACCCACGACCTCAGAAAGGCGAGAGAGCTTCTCGGATTAGCCGGGTATCCCGGCGGCATCGACAGCCGCACGGGTGAGCGGCTCGTGCTCACCTATGACATAGGCTCCGACTCGACGCGCGCCCGGGAGGCCGCCACGTTCGATATGCGGTGCTTCGAGCAGCTCGGCGTGAGAATGAAGCTTCAGGTAAATACCTTTTCGCAGTACCTCGAAAGGACCATCAAGGGGACTTTTCAGATGACGTCGGGCGGATGGCTCGCCGATTATCCCGACCCGGAGAATTTCCTCCAGCTCCTTTACGGGCCGAATAAGCCGCCCAACCCCAACCACGCCGTCATTCTCCAATCCGGAATATGACAGCCTGTACGAACGCATAAAAACGATGGAGGACACGCCGGAAAGGCTCGCGTTGATCCACAGGATGGTGGAGATAGCCGTCGAGGAGTGCCCCTGGATATTCAACGTCCATACCCCCTCCTACGTGCTGCGCCACTCATGGTACAAAAACGGTAAAACCCACAGCATATCGGGTAATTACAGGAAATACCTGAGAATTGACACTCACGACCGGAGCGCCTATTGGAAGGCCGAGAACAAGCCCGATTACAAGATAGCGGTTTACGGCCTGATATTGCTTCTCGCGGCCTCGGCACCCGCCGCCGTCGTCAAATACAGAAGGAGGAGGAGGTAGAGTGGCTTACTATATCGGCCGCAGGCTTCTCCTTGCCGTCCCCACCGTGCTGGGCGTCTGCCTCTTCACGTTCCTCCTTTTTAACGTATTCGCCTCTCCCGAGGCGATCGCGAGAAAACAGCTCGGGAAAAACCCGACGGCCAGCCAGGTGCAGACGTGGATCGTCAGCCACGGCATGGACAAGCCCATGTTCTTCAACTTCGGTCGCGGCCGCGACAACAGCATTCATCCCTTCGACAGCCGGTTTTGGAACCACATGAGGGAGCTGGTGCTCTTTCAGTTTCCCGAGTCCGATTTCCTCCACGAAAAGGTGAGCAGTCTCCTCAGAGAGAAGATCGTGCCCTCTTTGACCATTACCGTCCCCGCCTTCCTGCTCTCCATCCTCATTACCTTACCCCTTGCCCTCTTTATCGCCTATTACCGGGGCACCTATCTCGACAGGACGGCGCTCTTCATCTGCGTGATCCTCATGAGCATCGTGATATTGAATTATATCATCCTGGGCCAGTATTTCTTGGGGATAGTCCTCAAGTACTTCCCGGTCTACGGCTATGAGTTCGGCCTGGGCGCATGGCGCTTCGTGCTCCTTCCCGTGATCCTCGCCGTTGCCTCCGGGCTCGGAGGGGGCTTGCGTTTCTACAGGACCGTCATGCTGAACGAGGTGCGGGCGGACTACGTGAGGACGGCCATGGCAAAGGGGGTCAGCGAAGAACGGATCCTCTTCAAGCACGTGCTCAAGAACGCCATGATCCCTATCCTCACGGTGACGGTGCTCTCCATACCGTTTTTGATCACCGGGAGCCTCCTGCTGGAGATGTATTTCGGCATACCGGGCATGGGCAACATGATGCTCAACGCGATCTCCAACCATGACTATCCCGTCATCAGGACCCTGGTCTATGTCTATTCCCTGCTCTACATAGCGGGCAGCATCCTGACGGATATAAGCTATACCCTGGTCGACCCCAGGGTGACGTTCAAGTGAGGTAGAGGCGTGGCGTCATCGCATCTGTCGATTGCCGTAAGGAGGATAAGAAAAGACACGCTCGCGAAAGCGGGGCTCTGTCGTGGTCTGCCTTTTCGCGCTTGTCGCCCTGCTCGACGTGGTGCCCGTGCCGGCCCATGACGCGGCCGGGGTGAGGTGGGGGAGGACGGCCCTCGACGCGCTCTTTCAGAAGGATGTGGAAAAATCCTATTCGCCGCCGCTCGCGGCCACCGGCATCCTGAACCGCCAGGAGTTCCCGCTGAACGCCCGCCACCTCCTCGGGACGAACAACCTGGGCGAGGACGTCCTCTATAACGCCCTCAAGGGGGTGAGGACGGCCTTCATCATCGGCATAGTCCCGTCGGTCATCGCGGGGGTCTTCGCCATCCTCTTCGGCCTGCTCGCGGGTTTTTACGGCGGCTGGATCGACGACGTCATCCAGTACTGCTACCAGGTGCTCTCGTCCATTCCGGCCATACTCCTCCTCATTGCCATGCTGATGGTGATGGAGAGGGGACTCTGGCAGCTCTGCGTGGCCCTGGGCGTCACCTCCTGGGTGGGTCTTTGCAGGCTTATCAGGGGGGAGACCCTGAAAGTCAAACAGATGGAGTATATAGAGGCGGCCCGCAGCCTCGGGGCGAGCGATAAGCGGCTGCTCTTCCGGCACATACTGCCGAACGTGATGCACCTGGTCATCATCGAGATGACCCTCGATTTCTCGGGGCTTGTCATGTCGGAGGCGGTGCTCACGTTTATCGGCCTCGGGGCCGAGCCCGGTACGGGAAGCTGGGGGAGGATGCTCATGACCGCGGACAGGGAGTTGCCGAACGGGATCTGGTGGAACCTGACGGGGGCCTCCGTGTTCCTGTTCCTGCTCGTCCTCGCGTTCAACCTCTTTGCCGACGCGCTGCGGGACGCCCTCGACCCGCGTCTGAGGGCAGGGTGATATGGAAGAAGTACTGCGCATAGAAGGCTTGAGGACCCACTTCTTTACCGACGAGGGCGTGGCCCGCGCCGTGGACGGCGTCTCCTTATCCGTGGGAAAGGGGGGGACCCTCGGGCTCGTGGGCGAGTCGGGCTGCGGCAAGTCGATCACGGCCCTCTCCATATTGAGGCTCGTGCCGGAGCCTCAAGGCCGGATAGTCGACGGCCGGATCGTGCTCGCGGGCAGAGAGATACGCACGCTGCCGGAGATCGAGATGCGCGACATCAGGGGGAAGCTCGCTTCCATGATATTCCAGGAGCCGATGACGAGCCTCAATCCGGTCTTCACCATCGGGTCGCAGGTCATGGAAGCGGTACGCATCCATACCGACATGGGGAGGCGCGAGGCCCGCGAGGTCGCCGTCGAGTACCTGGCGAAGGTGGGCATACCCGCGCCCGTGCAGAGGATGTCGCAGTACCCGCACGAGCTCTCGGGTGGGATGAAGCAGCGGGTGATGATCGCCATGGCCTTGTGCCTGCGGCCCGCCCTCCTGATCGCCGACGAGCCGACCACCGCGCTCGACGTCACGATCCAGGCAGGCATACTGAAGCTCATGAAGGAGATGCAGGCGGAGACAGGGGCCGCCGTGCTCCTCATCACGCACGACCTCGGGATAATCGCTGAAGTTGCCGACGAGGTGGCCGTCATGTACGCCGGCAAGATCGTCGAGTACGGCCCCTGCGAGTCCATCTTTGCCTCTTTCTGCCACCCCTATACGGAGGGGCTTTTCAAGAGCCTGCCGGGCAGGACCCCGGCCGGGCAGAGGCTCTATACCATAGCCGGCACGGTGCCGTCCGCGCTTCAGTTCCCCTCTGGATGCAGGTTTCATACCCGCTGTCCCCTGGCCATCGAGCGATGCGTCGACGAGGAGCCGCCGCTGGTCGCGGTGCGGAGCGGCCACCGGTGCGCCTGCTGGGTCAGGGCGGGGGAAGGGGAAGTGACGAGTGCCGAGTGACGAGTGACGAGGAAAGAGCGAAGACGGGAGCGGGGAGAGAAGAATATGACGAGTGACGAAAAAGGCGGCTAGCCGGAATGCTTGAAGTGGAAGACCTGAAGATGTATTTCCCCGTTGTGGCCGGCCTCCTGCGCCGCGTAAGCGGCTATGTGCAGGCGGTCGACGGGGTGAGCTTTGCCGTGGGGAAGGGGGAGACCCTGGGGCTCGTGGGCGAATCGGGCTGCGGAAAGACCACCGTGGGAAAATGCGTGGTCAGGCTGCTTGCGCCCACGGCGGGCCGGATACTCTTTGAAGGGGACGATATTGCTCACTTGCGGCCGAAGGAGCTTGCAGGCTACAGGAAAAAGATACAGATGGTTTTCCAGGACCCCTTCGGGTCGCTCAACCCCCGCATGACCGTCTCCGATATCGTCGGCGAAGGTCTTCTCATCATGGGGGAGGACCGGGTTAGCCGGAGGGTGTCCGAGCTCCTCGATGTCGTGGGACTGCCGGCGGAGGCAGCTTCCCGGTATCCCCACGAGTTCTCGGGCGGACAGAGGCAGAGGATAGGGATCGCGAGGGCCCTGGCGGTGAACCCCTCCTTCCTCGTCTGCGACGAGCCTGTCTCGGCCCTCGACGTCTCCATACAGGCGCAGATCATCAACCTCCTGGAGGACCTCCAGGCGAGGTTTTTCCTCTCCTACCTGTTCGTGGCCCACGACCTGTCCGTGGTGCGCCATATTGCCGGCAGGATCGCGGTTATGTACATCGGCAAGCTGATGGAAGAGGCCGCGACGGAAGAGCTTTTCACGCACCCCCTGCATCCCTACACACAGGCCCTTTTTTCTTCTATCCCTTCCCTCGACCCGGCCAAGAGGCGGGGGTTCGCGCCGCTTGCGGGCGAGCCGGGCTCCCCGGTCAAACCGGATCCGGGGTGCAGGTTCGCGTCCAGGTGCAGCCACGCGGCGCCGGCGTGCAGGGAAGGGGAGATCGAGATGCGGGAGGCGGCACCCGGCCATCGCGTGCGCTGCGTGTTGTACCGGTAGGGCGGTTCGTATTCCTTTCGCTCGGAAGATATTTTGAGGGCTGCCCGATCATCGTCGCGTCATTTGCACGCAAGCAACCCTATGCCTAAGGCCACGAGTACCGTGCCCGCAATTTTATAAGGGGTCATTGTTTCACCAAGAAACAGAAAGCCAAACGCCGACGTCACCACGATTCCCAGGCCGACGAACGGATAAGCTTGCGATACCTCGAGTCGCGCCAGCACAAACAACCAAAATACCATGCTTCCGGCATACATCAAAAGCCCGCACAGAACGCGAGGGTTACAACCCACCGCCCATGCCATGTCGACGTATCGCATGGAAGCAAGGGCCTTCTGGATTTGCGGCATCGACATGCCGCACTTCATCGTAATTTGTGCAAATGCCGATAAAACTATGGCCATCACCACCAGTATTCGCACCATGGCAGGCATCACGACATAATCCTCCATTTTACTTTATCGTGTGAGTTGACTATCTACCATCCTATACCGGCAGTTATGACAACCGCGATGACCAAAAGACCGATGAGCCAAGAAACCCAATCTCTTCCGGCATACACAATCGGATCGTCGCGCATGAACCCTCTCTCCGTGGACAGCCATATCCTGCATTGCCATAATAAGATAAGGGGGACCAAAAACCAGAGGACCTGCGGACGCGCGTAGACGGCTTTTGCCGCCTGATCGTGAATATAGAGGGCGATGACCAGGCTGGAGGTAAAACTCGATGATATTCCAAATATCTTCAGTACAGTGATATCCTCCGTCGTATAGCCGCGGCCGGCTGCCTGCAGCTTTCCGAGCTTCATCAACACAGTCAATTCCGACGCGCGCTTTGTGATAGCCAGGGCCAGGAATATAAACCCCGAGAAAGCCAGCAGCCAAAATGAAACATGATAACCGGTCGCCTCGCCGCCGGCAAACAGGCGCAGCGTGTACAGTCCCGCCAGCGTGAATACGTCGACGAGCGGAAACTTTTTAAGTTTTACTGAATAGGCGACGGAAAGAAACCCGTAACATAAGAGAAGGGGCAAGGTCCAGGGTGAAGGCAAGACGCTCGCAAAAACCACGCCGAGTATAATCAGGATCGGCGCTGTCCCAAGACCGGCAGCTATCGATAAGGCGCCGGAAGCGAAAGGCCGTTTGCGTTTTCCAGGGTGCTGCCGATCGGCCTCAAGGTCGTAAAGATCGTTGATGATGTAGATTCCGGAGGCCGTACAGCAAAAAGCGGCAAACATCAGCGATGCGCTCAAGAGACAGGAGAAGTGACCGAAAGCCCCGGACGTGACGATCGGCACAAAAACAAGCAGGTTTTTCAGCCATTGATGCGGCCGCAATGCCTTCAGCAAAACAGCCGCCCGGCGTTTCTTATCACTGAAGCGTTTCTCGATCGGCGTCAGGCTCGCGGCCCTCTTCGCCACGCTGTCCGAAACATTGACCAGTATTCCACCGGACGCACATTCCCAAACCGGGAGGTCGAATCTGTCATTTCCGATATAGCAGAACCCCTTTCTGCCGAAGCGCTCCGTGAGGGTCTTCGCCTTTCTCGTGCCGCGCAGATTTTGCGAGCCGTCCGAAGCAATTATTTCGTCGAATAGCTTGAGATGCCGATTGACTTCACTGGCGATATTCCGATCGGCAGCCGTCACAAGGACCAGGTACCTCCCAAGCCTTTTTTGTTCGTGTAAGTACTCGATTAACGCGTCATTGTACGGCAGCAGCGCGGCATCGATTTTGGCCTCCCGTGCAAGGTTTGCCTTAAGTTTCGCCTTGCCTTGTAACAGCCAGAAGGGCATACGGAACAGGACGTATAGATTTCGCGTTGCGGCCAAGAAGGTCTCGAGGAGGGTGTCCGTTCTTACCAGCGTTCCGTCGAGATCGACACAGAGCGGCAAGGCTTCGGTTGGGGTGACTTGTGTGGCTCTCTGACCTTCCATTTAGTCTATGTCCCGGTTTAAAAGGTTTATCGCTGACTTCCGGCGACTTTCCGCCACCGCGGCCTTTTGATGCGAGCGAACGAACACCACGACGTCAACCGGCGTGAATCTTCCGAGACGCATATGGATCGGTCCTTGGAATGTCGAGTCTCCTCCGAGTCGCCGCACGAATTCCTTGTTATGTTGATTGTCGAGGTCTTCCCCGGCGTCTTTCGCACCCGCATAGTCGGGCGCGGTCAGCACGATGTCGCTGGCATTTGTGAGCCGCATAACGCTGTTCCACTCTATAGGTCCCTTTTCGTAGCGCCAAAGCCAACGGACTTTTGGCTCCTTCTCGTTATGGGCAAACCACGGATACGCGATTTGCTCCACATCCATCGTGCTACAGCTTCCCAGGAAGGAAACGGAGGGTCTCGTCATACCGTGTGATCTGGCTATTTCTCTCAAACGATTCCAATCCCACTGCTCCCACCGGCTCATGACCATGCCCGGCGTCCGTCCGCCGATAATTCCGGGCTCCTCCGAATAAGGGACGGGATGAATTGCCGGAACGAGGATCATCGCCCATTGGAAAAGGAAAAGCACTACCGAGCCTGAGGAGGCAAGCCACCATCGCCAGCCGGCCAGGCTTTTCAGCAGGATCCCCAGGGCCGGCGCAAAGAGGATCAACGAGGGCGTCACATAGCGCAGGTTGTGCGTAGTGCTGAACATCCCCGACAATATCAACGGTACCCCGGCAATGAAGCAGAATAGCGCGGCCGTGCTTTGGGACCGCGTTCGCGTCTTGTCCGTCGCCCGCGAATGCCGGATGAACAAAAGGCAAATCAGGACCGAGAGGACGGCCAGGGGAAGACCGATAGAGCCTTCGGCGAAGGAGAGAAGCCAGCGCGTCCAGGTGACCATCGACGGGGCCCCGAGGGAGTCTCTGGTGAAAGTCCTCGCATAGTTCGCCAACAAGAGTGCGCTCCGCCCGTTCATTAACCACCAGGGCATCGCAATGAACCCGCCCAGCACGGCACTCTTGAGGAGAAACTTGGGATCTATACCTACGACGCTCTTTCGCCGGCTCGCAAATAGGGCCACGAGGAGGATGGGGCCTCCTATCAGCGGGAAGCTGGTCTTCGAGAGCGCCCCAAGACCAAGGGAAAGGCCGAGGCCGATCCAATTTCGCGGGTTCTCCTGCCCGCCGTTCCAGCTTGTAAAAAGAAAGTAGAGGACACCGGCCGTTGACAGATAGAGAGAACACTCCGTGCCGAACATCATGCTCGGGAAAATTATGCCCGGGCAAAGGCTGAGAAAGATCACGGCAAAAGCGGCGGCCACCCTGCCGGCCATGCGCCAGACTCCCAAAAAAGTAAGGAAAAGGGTGGCGACGAAACATGCCAAAGAGACAAAACGAGCGACGGCCGGATTGAACCCCAGGAGATAGGTGAACGGGATCGCGAGGACACGGTACGCGGGTGGGCGCAGGGGATCGTAGTGAAAGAAGTTCCGTGCCAGACCATGCAGCCCTTCCGTCTTGAGGGCCCTGATGTCCGATTGATCCTGGTTGAAATACTGTGCCTCGTCCCAGTTTATCGGGAAGGGGTGATCGAGAGCCCAGAAGACGGCTGCGGCAAGAATACCGGCCAGGACGACGATCGAGAGAATGAGCGAGAATCGCTCAGCCTTCCTCAAAGGTCTCCTCCAAAAGACGTGAAAAGATAGTTCATGAAGAGACCTTTTGCCTTGTCAGCCTTTCCCCGAAAACATCATGGTCTCGTACCGGCGGCACGTCATCCTTGACGGGCAGAGGGGTTTGGCGCCGAGTCCGTTTGCGCTCGATTCAATCGTTCGCAATAACCGTGCCAGGCGCACACCCTGTCAACGGTGCCGCCCGCCGCTCTCTAAGTATCAGATATCACACCGGATGAAGAGTCCGGCCGGGGGTCCTACCGTAAAGAAGGTGGAGGAGGGTCCTTTTACAGCGTCCGGAAGCTTTACATGCATGAGGGGGATGTGAAAAGCTGCTTAAACCGAGGCCTGGTTAGGAATCTTGCCGCCCTTCTCTCCCGGCCGAGCTTTGGCCGGCTTGTTTCCCTTTTATTGCAGCGTAATGGCTTTTTCGGGACACATTTCCTGACAACAAAAGCACGTGATACAGGTGTCGTCGTCCACCTCGGGGAAGCGGTCACCCATGGACAACGCCGAGACGGGACACTGATCGACGCACGTGCCGCAGCCGGTGCACAATTCGCGATCGGGGTGGGGTCGCATGAGGGTTCGATTGTGGAGCAGTGCCTGCACGTCCGGGTTCTGAATGATGGCTTCGCCGCCCAGCAGGGGAAGCTTGAAGTCGGAGAGGCGCCGCAGGTCTCCGATGACTTCAATGGTGGCGGGATCGTAATCACCCAGACCCACTTCCTTCGCCTTCTGAAGGAAGCGCAGCCGGCCCGGCTCCAACCCCATCATCACGGCAATAATCGCATCCAGGGCCACGCCGTTGTCGGAGGCCAGGACGAGGCCGATATCCCTGAGGTCGGTCGAGGCAGGGCCGTTGCCCTCCATGCCGACCACCGCGTCCACGATGAACAGGTCGGGTACCCGGAGCCGGAAGACATCGACCAGCATCTCGTGGAAGCGTTCGGCACAGCCCGCCGCCCTGTGCAGCCTGGCTTTCTGCGCACCCGGCAAAAAACCGTAGCTGTTCTTGATTGCCCCGGTGACAATGCTGAGACCGTGGGTCTTGAATTTCGGCAGGCTGATGATGATGTCGACGTCGAGCACAATCCGGGAGAGGCTCACGCTCGGCATGAACTCGGGATTGAAATCGACCTTCCGCGAATCGTCCCCTATGTTCCGATAATAGCCCTTCGCCGCTTCCATCAGGCCTGTTCTCCTGAAGCTCTCCTCGTTTGCCCCATAGCTATGAAGGCCGGGATTGTCGCCCACAACGATGGAGGCGGGAGACATGCTTTCCACCTTCTCCACGACCGCCCTGAGCAGCGCGGGGTGAGTGGTGATGCCCTCCTCGGGCCCGGAGGCCCTGAGCACATTCGGTTTTATCAAGACGCTCTTTCCCTTCGCCTGCACGGGGAAAAGGTCGAAGGCACGGTCTACGGCCGGGCCGAGTCTCTCGTACGTTGCGGGATGGATCATCACTTTCGACATGCGCTCTCCCTCCACTTATCGATTATACAAAACTGTAGTAAGTCTGTAAATCGCCCGGCGCAAGGTTCTCCCGGACCGCCTCGAGCGTGAAGATTTTACTTGACAGGGGCGTGCGGATATCCGGTAGGATGTAACATGTCATACCGCCCAAAGAGCAGGAGGGAGGGGTGAGATGAACGGATCAACGACCGTCGATGTTCCCGACCTTATCGACCGGCAGAAAGTCAGCGGATTTCAGATCCGCGTGCTGCTGCTCTGCGCCGCGGTGGTCTTCATGGACGGGTTTGACGCCCAGGCGATCGGGTACGTGGCGCCGGTCCTCAGCAAGGCCTGGAAGCTCAAACCCGGCGCGCTGAAAGACGTCTTCGCCGCCGGTCTGTTCGGCCTGATGCTCGGTGCGCTGATATTCGGGCCCGTCGCCGACCGGGTGGGACGCAGGGCGGTAATCATTCTGTGCACTATCGCTTTTTCCGTTTTCACCTTGCTCACGATCACTTCCAGCTCCCTCGTCAGCCTCTTTTACTGGCGTCTCTTAACCGGGTTCGGCCTTGGAGGTGCGATGCCGAACGCCATCGCCCTCACCTCCGAGTATAGCCCTCACCGCCGCCGGGCCATCATGGTCATGATCATGTTTTGCGGCTTCTCGCTCGGATCGGCCCTCGGCGGTTTTTTCGCGGCCTGGCTCATCCCGGTGATGGGATGGACGGGCGTCTTCTGGGTCGGCGGCCTGTTCCCGCTCCTGCTCGTGCCGTTCCTCGTTTTGGCCCTCCCGGAATCGATCAGGCTCCTTGCCCTGAAGGGGACGGAGGCCGACCGCATCCGTAAGATCCTGAAACGCATCAACGCGACGCTCACCTTTAGCCCTGAGACCACATTCGCTGCCCGCGAAGAGCACCTCCGCGGCTTCGCGGTGCGCCACCTCTTCGGGGAAGACCGGGCTTTGGGCACCATCCTCATCTGGATCATGTTCTTCATGAACCTTCTGAACCTCTATTTCCTCGCGAACTGGCTGCCGACGGTCATCCACAACGCGGGTATCTCCATGGAGAAATCCGCGGCCATCACGTCTTTGCTTCAGATAGGCGGCACCATCGGCACGTTTTCGTTCGGCTGGCTGTTCGACCGCCTGAGCCCGTTCCGTGTGCTTGCGAGTGCGTACTTTGTCGCCGGCTTCTTCATCGCCGGGATCGGCATGGCGGGCGCATCGGTCGGCCTCATTATTCTCACCGTGTTCGGCGCGGGCTTCTGCATCGTCGGTGCGCAGATAGGGGCGAACGCGATGACCGCGGGCTACTATCCCACCGCCATCCGCTCGACGGGTGTGGGCTGGGCACTCGGTATCGGCAGGATAGGCTCTATCGTCGGCCCATGGGCGGGCGGACTGATACTCTCCTTGGAGTGGAAGACCTCGTCGCTCTTCCTGACGGCGGCTATCCCCGCCCTGGTGGCCAGCCTGGCGGCTTTCGTCATGGCCTTTCAACGCACCGGAGCCGAGCCGCCGGCCGTGAGCGGCCGCAAGAACGGCCCATGAAAGAGGCAAAGCCTCACGCATCGACGGAACAATGTTCATTTTTTTCTTGACAAGAAGAAGACCTCCTGATAGCGTAACAATAGAAGAGGACTTACCAATATCGCTATGTGGACTTACCAATATCAGGAGATAACGTTTTGGACAATGATTCCCTCGCTCCTGTAAAACAGGGGAAGAGACATCAACTGATCGGCCACGAGATAAGGAAGGCCATAATCGACGGGACGATGCGGCCCGGCGACAGACTGCCCGCCGAACGTGAGCTTTCGGCGACCTTTCGCGCGAGCCGGATTGTCGTACGCGAGGCGCTTAAGGGCCTGGAGGCGTCGGGCCTCGTGGTCATCAAGCCCGGGTCGGGTGTCTTTGTCACGAACGCCTCCTCGAAGACGATGAGTGACTCCCTTTATTCGATCCTCCGGATGCAAAACACGTCGATAAACGAGCTGACGGAGGCGCGTCTCATTATAGAGCCGAACATCGCGAGGATCGCGGCAGAGAGGGCGACCGAAGCGGATTTCCAGAGGCTCGAGGCGAATATACGGGAGGCCCGGCGTGTGAGCAACGGAAAGATCCCGTCCACCGCGAAGAATATCGATTTCCATTCGAACCTGGCGGAAATGACGCACAACGCAGTCATCATCCTCACCATGAAATCGCTCCTCGAAGTCCTCGACGCCATGTTTCTCGACTTCTCGGGGAACGTGACGCACAGGTTGCGGATCTCACGCCGCTCCCTCAACCAGCACGTAAAGATCCTGAAGGCCCTCAGGGAAAGAGACCCTGAAAAGGTATACCGCCTGATGTTCGATCATATCGTCGAGATCCAGGGAGGGCTGACAGAAGCAGTTTCCGTTAAGTAGACGCGACCCCGGCAGGACGTGCCGTGAGGCGGGTGAAGTGACAACCGCGGGGTTTTACGAGGGGGGATTATGGGTAAGTTCCTCAATGCCGGCCGCAGGCTCAGCGTGTGGATGGACATGATTGCCGTCTGCGCCCTCACCTTTATGATGTCTCTGACGATGGCGGATGTCATCTGCAGGTCCTTCGGCAGACCTATCATCGGCACGTATGAAATAGTCGGTCTTTCCTGCGCCATCACCATAGGATTTGCCATTCCCTTCACGTCGTGGAAAAGGGGGCATGTCTTCATGGATTTTGTCGTCGACCGGCTTCCCCAGGGCAAAAAAATCGTCCTCAAAGTCCTGACGCGCCTCCTGGTGATCCTGCTTTTCATCTTCATCGGCGTCAACCTCTTCATGCTTGGCCGCGAGTACTACGTCTCGCATGAGGTCTCGCAGACCATCAGGCTGCCGATTTACCCTTTCGTCTACGCGGTGGGCCTGGTCTGTTTTGTCGAGTGTTACGTCATTTTCTGCGACATACTGAAGGTCCTGGGGGGCGACCATGAATGAGGTAATGGTCGGGATCCTAGGAATATTGGTACTTCTCTTCCTCTTCGCCACGGGCATCGAGCTCGCCTTTGCCATGGCTATCGTCGGTTTTGTGGGTTTTTCGTACCTGGTTTCGTTCAAGGCGGCCCTCGATCTCCTGGGCAGGGATGTGTTCGAGGTCATCTCCAGCTACGCCTATACGGTATTTCCCCTTTTCATCTTCATGGGCCAGATCGGGTTCAACTCTGGTATCGCGGTGCGGCTGTACGATGCCGCATATAAGTTCATCGGCCATGTTCCGGGAGGCCTTGCCATGGCTACCGTTGCGGGCGCCACCGCTTTTAAGGCCATCTGCGGGTCATCGAGTGCCACGTCCGCAACCTTTGCGAGCGTCGCTGTTCCCCAGATGGACCGCTACAAGTACGACCGAAGGCTCTCTACCGGGATCGTCGCGTCCGTGGGCACCCTCGGGTGCCTGATCCCGCCCAGCGTCTTCCTCATCATACTGGGCATCCTCACCGAGCAGTCGATCGGGAAGCTGTTCCTCGCCGGCATCATCCCCGGTCTTCTCACGGCTGTCCTCTTCATCTTGATCATTTACGGGTGGTCGAGGATCAACCCTGAGATCGCGCCCAGGGGGCCGCACTTCACCTGGAAGGAGCGCGCGGCCTCCGTGCCGGAGACCATGTGGGTGCTCGTCATCTTCGTCCTTGTGGTGGGCGGCATCATGTGGGGCTTCTTCTCGCCCACCGAGGCCGCCAGCGTGGGCACGTTCGCGGTCCTCCTTCTCTCCATCATCAAGAAGGACATGAGCTTCAAAGTCTATCTCAAATCGGCACGGGACGGGCTGCGCACCGCGTGCATGCTCCTCATGCTCATCGCCGGCTCCGCGGTCCTGGGCCATTTTATCGCCGCGACCAACATACCCAAGGTGACCGCGGACTGGGTCGTCGGCCTCCCCCTCAACCGTTATATCATCCTCATTCTCATTACCATCGTCTACGAGCTGGGCGGCTCGTTTATCGACGACCTCGCCTTTGTGGTGCTCGCCACCCCCATTTTCTACCCCGCGGTCATGAAGCTCGGATTCGACCCGATCTGGTTCTGTATGATCATCGCCCTGACGGTCATGATAGGGGTCATCATTCCGCCCATGGCGATCTGTGTCTTTGTGGTGAAGAACGTCACCAACGTGCCTTTCGGCGTGATCTACAAAGGGGTCTACCCGTTCCTGATCGCCCTTATTATCGTCGGTATTCTCCTTTTCCTTTTCCCGCAGATCGCGCTCTGGCTCCCGTCGGTGTTGATAGGAGCATGAGCGGTGCGTGACAGGAAAGGCTTTGAAAGAGAGAGTGAATGAATCGGGTGGGGTCCGATTCCAACAGAAAGGGGGTAGCTATGAAAGGAAAAGTGTTCTTGCCGGTGCTTTTTGTGCTCTTTTCGGTGGGTCTGGCTTCAGCCGCTCACGCACAGAGTCCCGTGATCAAGCTGAAATACTCGACGTACTTTGTGGCGACGCACCAGGTCGCGGTCCTTAACCAGCAATTCTGCGACGAGATCAAGAAGCGGACCAACGGGAAGGTCGAGATTGTCTACCATCCGAGCGGGACGTTGCTCACGGCACCCAAGACCTTCCAGGGCGTGGTCTCCGGCATCGCCGATATCGGCATGTCGAATATCTCGTACACGAGGGGTCGCTTTCCGGTAATCGAGATCCTCGATCTTCCCCTCGGTTTTCCGAGCGCCTACGTGGCAACCCACGTGGACAACGACTTCTACAACCGCTTTAAGCCAAAGGATTTCGACAGCGTGAAGGTGCTCTACCTCCACGCATGTCCCCCTTACGTCATCTATACGGCAAAGAAGCCGGTGCGCACGCTGGAGGACCTCAAGGGACTCAAGATCGCCGGCAAGGGCCGGATCGCGGACATCCTCAAGGCGCTCGGCGCGACACCCGTACCGCTCGAAACAGGTGATTATTACGAATCGCTGAAGCGCGGGGTGGTCGACGGCGCGGCGAGCCCGATCAACACGCTCAAGGACTGGAAGCTGGGGGAGATCGCCAAATATTCGACGAGCACCCAGAAGTTAGGCGCCGTCTACACGTTCTTCGTCGTCATGAATAAGGACAGGTGGAACAGCCTGCCCGAGGATGTCAAGAAGGTCTTCGAGGCGGTGAGCGCGGAATGGATGGAGAAGACGGGCCTGGTGTGGGCAAAGACCGCCCGGGAGGGGGCGGAGTTCCTGATCAAGCAAAAAGGGCAGATCATCGAGCTTTCCGACCAGGAGGCGGCGAAATGGCAGAGAGCGGTCGAGCCGCTCATAAACTCGTACACGAAGGAGATGGAGTCCCTCGGCCACAAGAAGAGCGAGACGGACGGCTATCTCAGGTTCATAAGGGAGCGGATCGACTACTGGACCAAGAAGGAAGCGGCGCTCAAATAAGGGGCGGCGGAGAAGATTCGGGGCGATACCAAACATCAGGAGGGAGCGAAGATGGAGATCGGTTACAGGGACCTGAGGGAGTGGCTGGAAACAGTCGAGCAGATGGGGGAGGCTGAAAGTCGCGAAGAACATAGACCTGAAAGAGGACGTGGGGCGGATCGCCGAGATTTCCGCCTCGACGGAGAAGGCGCCCGCGCTGATACTGGACGAATTCGACGGCTATCAAAAGGGGCACCGGATCCTTTTAAACCCCTTCGGCTCCACCCGTCGCGTGGCCTTCAGTTACGGTTGCCCGCAGCTTGAGGCAAACCGTGTCGAATTGCTCGACTACTTCAAGAAGCGTCTGGAAACACAGGCGCTCATCCCGCCCCGGTACGTCGAGTCCGGACCGGTCATGGAAAATGTGATGACGGGAGACGGGGTCGACCTGACCACCTTTCCCGTGCCCATCTGGCACTACAACGACGGCGGACCATACATCGGGACGGGCTGCCTCGTCATTACCCGTGACCCGGATGAGGGCTGGGTCAACCTCGGGGCCTACCGGAATATGCTCCACGACGGAAAGACTGTCGGTTTCTATATCTCCTCCGGTCACCAGGGATGGATTCAACGGGAGAAATACTTCAAGCGGGGGGAGCCATGCCCGGTCGCCATCTGCTTTGGGAGCGACCCGCTCCTTTTCACCTCCGGCATGACCGAGTCTGCCGTGGGGCGTATCAGAATATGACTGGGTCGGCGGATGGAGGGGCGAGCCCGTGGAAGTGATCAAGGGCCCCGTCACCGGCCTGCCGATTCCGGCACGCGCCGAGATCGTGATCGAAGGGTTCTCCTACCCGGGGAAGGTGCGCTGGGAAGGCCCGTTCGGCGAGTGGACGGGATACTATGCGTCAGGGGCACGGGATGAGCCGTACATCGAGGTCGAGGCGGTCTATCACAGGAACAACCCCATACTCCTCGGCATGCCGCCGGAAAAGCCGCCGTATGATGCGGACAAGGGACGTCAGTACATAAAATCGGCGGTCCTCGTGCAGCACCTGACGCGCCAGGGTATCGCCGGCGTCACGAATGCGTGGTGCTATGGCCTCGGGGGCTGCCGCCTCTTCGTCGCGGTCTCGATCAAGCAGCAATACCCCGGCCACGCCCGCCAGGTAGGCCATGCGGCTTACACAAGCAACGTGGCGAACTACTGCGGGAGATACGTGGTGGTCACCGACGACGACATCGACGTCACGGACCTCGATGACGTGATGTGGGCGATCCTCACCCGCACGGACCCTGCCACTTCCATCGACATCATCACCCGGGCCACGTCCACGCCCCTCGATCCCCGTATCACGCCCGAAGACCGGGCGGCGGGTCGCTTCCTCAATTCAAGGGCTATCATCGATGCCACAAAGCCCTGGGAGTGGAGAGACAAGTTCCCCCTTCCCGACCGGCCGGGGTTGGAGTACCGGCAGGAGAGCCGCAAGAAGTTCGGTCATCTGTTCGAGTTCTGATCAAGGAGGAAGCACCATGAAGATCGATATTTTCAACCACATTTTTCCGAAGGCCTATTTTGACAAGATGATCGAAGTGCTGCCGAAGGGCAAGGACATGCACAAGCGGGTCAGGGAAGTACCCTCCATCGTCGACCTCGATGACCGTTTTCGGCGCATGGACGAGTTCGGCGAGGATTACAGGCAGATCATCTGCATCGGCTCCCCGCCCATCGAGGTCTACGGTCCTCCGCCCGTCTCGACGGACATGGCAAAGCTTGCCAATGACGGGATGGCCGGGCTCGTGGCCACGTACCCTGACCGGTTTGCGGGCTTCGTCGCTTCCCTGCCGATGAACGACCCGGAGGGTCTGCTCAAGGAGGCGCGGAGGGCGGTGACGGACCTGAAGGCCGTGGGGGTCCAGATCTTCAGCAACGTCCTCGGCCGGCCCCTCGACAAGCCGGAGACGATGCCCCTCTTCGATCTGATGGCCGAGCTGGACCGTCCTGCCTGGCTCCATCCGGCGCGGGGTGCCGATTTCCCCGATTACAAAAGCGAGACGAAGAGCCATTATGAGATCTGGTGGACCTTCGGATGGCCCTACGAGACGAGCGTCGCCATGGCCCACCTCGTCTTTGCGGGCCTTTTCGACCGCCTTCCTTCCGTGAAGATCATCACCCATCATCTTGGCGGCATGATACCCTACTTCGAGGGCCGCGTGGGTCCCGGCTGGGACCAGCTCGGCAACCGGACCTCCGACGTCGATTATAAGGCGCTGCTCGCGCAGTTGAAAAAGAGGCCCATCGATTATTTCCGCATGTTCTACGCGGACAGCGCCGTGTTCGGCTCCAGGGCGGCGACGATCTGCGGTCTCGAGTTTTTCGGGGCAGACCATGTGCTTTTTGCCTCCGATTCCCCCTTCGACCCGGAGAAGGGCTCGGCATATATACGCTGGACCATCGACATTATCGACAAGCTGCCGATTACGGAAGGGGAGCGGTATGCGATCTACGAAGGCAATGTGAGGAGGCTGTGTAAACTGTAAAGCCGCCGGCCTGGAGGAATCGCGATCTTTGGCGCGCTCTTCGCCCTGTGACCTCCGACGTACAGTAGTACGCCTACGGTCTGCTATGATAAAAGTCAAGTTAATTTTTGCGAGCCTTCGTCTACCCGCTTTCTTTTTTCAATCACCTCAGTCCATAGTTCTCACCCTGGCGCCCTCACCGTCTTGCTCCTCAAGCGCTTGAGGCCGGGACCTTCCACGGTCAGCGGCCTTTAGCGCTGAGGCCTTCGGAAGAATAAGGTTCTTTACAATCTGCTATCCGTGGTAGACCACAATCTCCTCGCTGCGAAAAGAAGGAACCGGCGTCAACATACTACAAAAAAACGTGCATCCCTGACACAGACCGGAGGCCGTTGTACGCCGCAGTTCCGCAACAGCATAGCCCTAATCTTCCTTAACAAAACTATTCAACCGTTCCTATCGCATAACGCTTGCCGGATATGAGGCAGGCCCTGAGACGCACAATGAGCATCCGCGCGACCGCGACGATTGCCTTCTTCTTTGTTCCTTTTCCTTTCCATATCCTGGTAAACTTCGCAAGAAGGACAGGGTCCTTCCGTATCGCCATCCATGAGTTTTCAATGAGCGTCGCTCTGATGAACCCCGATCCCATGCCCGTAATGCGCCCCTTCCGTTCGGTCTCTCCGGTAGAGTATTCGCTGCAGGTGAGCCCCACGAAGGAGGCGATCTTCTTCCCGCTTGTAAAACGGGAGAGGTCCTCTCCCAATTCCAATACGAGCCTGATCGCCGTAAACCAGCCGATCCCCGGCAGGCTCATCGCGATTTCGAATGCCTTTTTGTACCGTTCTTTGGAACAGAGGGGCTCGCAGGGCCTCCTGCAGCGATTCCTTATGGGCCAGAGCTGCTCCAGGAGGGCAACAAGCGTCATGAGGCTCTTTTTCAACGAATCCCCCAGAGGCAGCTCCTTTAAAGCCTGGAACTCCTCTTCCCTCCATCTGTCCGTGAAGGGAACCTCGATGCCTTGAAAGTCGAGGAACTTGCGGATCCTGTTGCGCGTGCGAACGATGTCTTTCTGTATGGCCCAGAGGGTGCGGCTTATCTGGCGGTCCTCTCTTCTTTCCTTGTCGGGGACGTCGCAGGGGTCTTTAAAGTCCTGGTTCTCCAGCATAACGGCTAAACGATTGGCGTCTCTCTTATCCGTTTTCACCCTGTTCACCTTGGGCTCCGTCACGAGATGAGGGGGGATGACTATGCACTCTATGCCTTCTTCTGTAAGTCTGTCGAAAAGGTTGAACCCTCTGAACCCTGCTTCGTATATCAGATGGATCGTACATTCGGGGAACTTGTTCCGAAGGTACTGGATCAATATCTGATGCTCCGCCGGCATCGAGACCCGATGGATCAGCATCTTGTTGCACCGCACGGCAATCTTCCAGGTCTTCTTGGAGTCTTCGAGTCCCACAAAAACCTCTTTGCCTTTTACCACAAAATTCTGTACCTTATGAATCTCCATACGGCTGCCCTCCTTTTCTTTGATCGGTCAGCGGATTAGAGCCGCTGTTCCGTGTTGTTCGAGAAAGAGGGTAGCCCTTTTATTGTCTCATGCGCAACTCGCTTTTATAGCATAGGAACTACAGGGCTCAGATCGCATCCAAATCTCATCGATCCCTCCAGGCCGCCGTCCACCCGACTTCCGGAATGCGTGAACCGTCGACCTAAGCCACAAGAAACGAAGCACATGGCTTACCGACCTTGCCGCGACAATTTCAAATAAAAGGATGTACATTGTCGCGGCTCGGGTGGACGACGGCAGGGAGGAAATGCTTCATATGTGGATGCACTGTGAGCCGCGTAGACCGTAGGCGTACTACTGTACGTCGGAGGTCACGCGGCGAGCAGGGCGCCGCAGAGGGAGCATTTCCTCCCTGCCGTTGGCCGGCCGACATAAAGAAGAGAGAAAGAGAGGTTGACAAGAAAGGGCCAAATCGAATAGAAATAACGTGCAGTCCCGTAAATCCCTCGCGAGGTGGCCCATGACCCTGCCCGAAGCCTACATCATCACCTTCATCGCCAGCTTCTGCTCTCTTGTTATCGAAATGGTGGCAGGCCGCATCCTGGCCCCCTTCGTCGGCGTCTCTCTTTACACGTGGACGAGCATCATCGGCATCATACTGGCGGGGATCAGCATAGGCGCCTATATCGGGGGGAAGCTGGTCGACCGCTACCCCCGCCGGAGGACCCTCGGCATACTGCTTCTCCTGTCCGGCGTTGCCGCCCTCGCGATCATCCCCCTGACGAACCTGGTTGCCGCCTACCAGTTCCCTTTCTCCCTCATGTGGCGCATCTTCACGGTGACCGCGATCATTTTTTTCATTCCCGGCTGCATACTGGGCACCATCTCGCCGGTCGTCGTGAGGCTGACGCTCCAGAGCCTGAACAAGGCGGGCAACGTCATAGGGAAGATCTACGCGTTCTCGACCTTCGGGGCTATTATCGGCACCTTTGCCACGGGTTTTTTGCTGATCTCCTGGATGGGCACGCGGAACATCATCTTTACGATGGGCGTCATCCTGATCGTGACCGCGGTGCTTGCGGGCGGTCTTTTGAAAAGGCGCATAGCGACGACCGTCTTCGTGGCGGTCTGTGTGCTCTCCCTCGTGCCGCTCTATATCTGGGCCTACCGGAACCCCCTCAATAGCCGCACCTATTATTACAAGGAGAGCGATTACTATACGATCAAGCTGACAAAGACAAAAGGCTCCGACCGGCAGACCCCCCTCGAGACGCTGGTGCTCGACCATCTTATCCATTCGTACGTGAGCCTCGACAACCCCCTTCACATAGAGTACGACTACGAGAAGATTTACGCCGAGGTGCTGAAATGGATGTATGAGCCGCAGAGCCCCTTCAGGAGCCTCTCCATAGGAGGAGGGGGCTACACCTTCCCCCGCTACATGGAGTTGTCCTATCCGAAGGCGCATATCGATGTGGTCGAGATAGACCCGGAAATAACGCGCGTGGTCTATAAATACCTGGGGCTTCCCCGGGAGACGAGGATAAGGACGTTCAATACCGACGGGCGATGGTTTGTCATGAACTGCAAGGAGAAGTACGACATCATCTTTACGGACGCCTTCAACGACCTTTCCATACCCTATCACCTCACGACCAGGGAGTTTGTCCGGCAGCTCGACGGGACCCTGAACGACGGCGGCATCCTCATGTCGAACGTCATCGACAACTTTCAGAAAGGCGCTTTCCTCCCCTCCTACATACGCACGCTGGGTGAAGTATTCGGAGAGAAGAACGTCTATCTGATCTCCATCAGGCCCGATTTCAAGAACGTCCGCATCAGCACCTTCATCGTCGTCGCGACGAAAGGCGGCCGCGATATGTCGCAATTCGACGCATGGCTGAAGGATAAGCTCCTGGGCCGCGCCAAATCGGTCCTGGTCTCCGACGCCTTGATGCGGGAGCTGCGGACGAGCCGGCAGTCCATCGTCCTTACCGATGATTATGCGCCGGTGGACAATCTTATCGCCCCCATCTTCGAAGAGAGATTCGGCTACAACAGGAAGCACTGAGAAAAAAAGTTTTTCGGGGTAAAAATTGCTCTTGACACGGGTAGCGAAATGTACTATTGTATACAATAGTTATGTTACATAATTCACAACATGAGGCGACCGGCAGAAAACAAGGACCTTCTGGCCTGGTGAACGGCCTCACGCATGAGGGTAATCACAGGGCTTCGGGCTCATGTAGCTGTGATAATATTCACAATAAAGAAAAATATACAACTTTATCCCGTTAATTCGCAACTTCTCATACTTACTCCCCTTTCCCCCTGGGACCCCCCCAGGGGGTTTTTTTTGGAGAGGGCGGGAACCCCTTTCCCTATGCTTGTGTCCTGTTTTTTTACACTTTACAATTCTTCGCTATTACGATATCATGAGTCACTATGGAAATTGCAGACCTTAACGTGTACTCAGGCGGATTAATCGGCCTGATCTTATCGGCCGGACCAGTGGCAAGGGCGGTTGTCATCATCCTCCTTTTCTTCTCCGTGGTCTCCTGGACGATCATTCTCTACAAGTGGCGGCAGTTGAGCGTGGCGGAGCGCGAGGGAATGAAGTTTCTGAAGATCGCAAAGGAGTGCGAGTCATTCAAGCGGCTCGCCACGATATACGCCGATAGCCCGGACAACCCTTTTTATAAGCTTGTTCTTGCGTCCTACAGGGAGCTCGCGGGGAGACAGAAGGAGGGTGGGGGTCCGGACGCCAGGCTGATGCCGGCGGTGGAAGGCGTGCTGAAGGTTTCCATTGCGGAGGAGACGCAGAGGCTCGAACACCGTCTTTCTTTTCTCGCGACGACGGCAAATACCGCCCCCTTCATAGGGCTGTTCGGAACGGTGTGGGGGATTATGGATTCCTTCCGGGAAATCGGCGTGAGGGGCACGACGAGTCTTGCCGTCGTGGCGCCGGGCATCAGCGAGGCCCTCATCACGACCGCTCTCGGCCTTGCGACGGCTATCCCTGCCGTGCTCGGGTACAACTATCTCGTCAACAGGCTTAAGGGCGTCTCCGTCAAGATGGAGAACGCCTCCGCCTACATAGTCAACCTCATCAGCCGATGATGAATGGACCGAAACACTCGAAAAGCGTATTAGCCGAGATCAACATCATCCCCCTGGTCGATGTCATGCTTGTGCTGCTGATCATATTCATGATCACTGCCCCCATGATGCAGCAGGGCATGCCCATCGACCTGCCGAAGGTGACGACGAAGCCCCTTCCGTCAAAGGACGAGATCCAGACCCTCACCGTCACAAAAGAAAGGGCGGTCATACTCAATACCAAGAGGATCGACATACATGACCTGAAGGCAGCGATACAGCTCCTCTTTGCGAACAAGACCGACAAAGAGATCTTCCTCAAGGCCGACAGCGGGGTTCCCTATGGTTTTGTGGTGAGCTGCATGGGCATCATACGGGAAGCCGGTGTGGAGAAGGTCAATATAGTCACCAGGCCCCCAGACACGAGATGAGAGAAGAAACCTGGTACAAGATGCTCGTCGCCTCGGTGGTCCTCCATGTGCTCATCATAGGGGCCTTCAGCATCCCCCTGAAGAAGACATTCAAAAAGGCCGACCTTTCCTATTATTCCGTGAACCTCGTGACTGACGTGCCCGCCGCCGGCCCCGCGAAGGCGCTCCCCGCGGAAGGCGCCAAGGTGCCGCCCGCGGTGCAAACAAAACCGGAACCGAAGAAGCCGCTCCAGAAGGAGAAGCCCGTCAAGAAGGAGAAGCCCGTCGAAAAAGAGCGGCTGGTCTCGACCACGAAAGAAAGGTCGCTGGCGCCGAAGAAGAAAGAAGCGCCCCTGGAGACGACAAAGGATGAGGTCAGGAGCCTCGATCAAAGGATCAGGGAGCTGAAGTCGCGCGCCCAGTACATGAATGTGTCGGGAGGGAAAGAGACGGCCGCGGGGAAAGGGCCAAGCCTTTCCGGCTCCTCTGCGGGCGGCTCGGGGGCGATGGATCCGGTCTTGCAGAAGTACTACGCGGACGTGTGGGAGAGGATCCAGGAGAGCTGGCATTCGCCCAGCCTTTCCGTCAGCAAGAACCTCCTCACCGTCGTGTCGATCAAGATACGGAAGGATGGGAGGATCACCGACTGGACAATAGAAGAGAGGTCGGGAAACAGGGCCTACGACGAGTCGATTGCCCGGGCCCTCCGGTCGATAGACTCTTTGCCGCCCTTTCCGCCCTCACTCAACACGGATTACCTTGAGGTAGGCTTCAACTTCCATCCCCCCGGTGTGAGCCGGTGACATCCGTTCAAAGCGTTATCATGGGCGCCGTACAGGGCGTCACGGAATTTCTGCCGATAAGCAGCAGCGCCCACCTCGTCGTTATCCCCTGGCTCTTCCACATGGACGAGGGGAATATCCACAAGCTCACCTATGACGTGATGCTCCACTTCGGGACCCTCCTCAGCCTGCTTGTCGTCTATGCGGGGAGGTTTGCGGGTGTCTGCGTTGACGACCTTCGGAAGGTGCGGGAAGGGAGCTTCAGCCGGTGCATGCTCCTGAAGATAGCGGTCGGCACGATACCCGCGGCCGTGTGCCGGGCTCTTATTAAAGGATGTCATCGAGACCCGGCTCCGGGCGCCCTACATCGTGGTCTTTACCCTTATCGCCGTATCGCTCCTCATGTTGCTTGCAGAGAGGATGTTTGTGAGCAGGAAAGGACGGGACGTCACCTTC
Organism: uncultured delta proteobacterium; assembly: GCA_963729685.1. Classification (GTDB taxonomy): domain Bacteria; phylum Desulfobacterota; class Syntrophorhabdia; order Syntrophorhabdales; family WCHB1-27; genus BOG-1155. Next base: position 159,687 of record CAVSOX010000008.1, read on the forward strand.
CTGTTCGCCCTCGCGATCGGCATCGCCCAGGCGATAGCCCTCGTGCCCGGCATATCGAGGAGCGGCATCACCATTACCGCGGCAATGCTCCTGGGAATGAAGCGAAGTGACGCGGTCGACTTCTCGTTTTTCCTCTCTATCCCGATCGTGCTCGGCGTTTCTCTCTACGAGGGCCGGCACGTCTCCTTCGGCGGGCAGGAAAGCTTCCTCTACCTCGTGGGGGCGCTCTCCGCGTTCGTTTTCGGGACCGTAAGTCTCAAGTTCCTCATCGGCTACCTGAGAAAGCACTCACTCGATGTCTTTGCCTATTACCGGATAGTTCTCGCCGCCCTCATCGCCCTTCTTTCTCTCTAACGCGCGCCAGCACGAGGCAAAGAACCGGACGACGATATCCCTCCCGAAATAGAGGCCCACCGTGAGAGCGAGGCTGCCGGCAAGGAGCACCCAGAAGGAGACAAACCGCCCATGCCGTATCGCGTCGCCCTGCATGCAGAGAATAACCGTGCCGGGCAGACGGCCGCACACGTTCATCAACACGAAATCGAGGTACCGCAGGCGCGTGAGGCCGAGGAGATAGCACAGGGAATCCTTGGGAAAGCCCGGTATGAGGAAAAACACAAACGTGATGTTGAGGGCCTTGTGGGTGGCCATGAACGCATCGAACCTGTCGAAGTACTCCTTCTTTACGATCCTGCGGACCAGGCCCGACCCGAAGTAGCGGGCGACCCAGAAGGCGACGAGGGCGCCGACGGTCAGGCCGACGGTCGACAGCAATGTGCCGTAAAGCTTGCCGAAGAGGAGGCCGCCGACAAAACCCGTCACCTCTCCGGGCACGGGGGCGACCACCACCTGGACTATCTGCAGGAAAACAAAGGCCAGGGCCGAGTAGGGGCCGAAGGAGGCGAGAAACGCCTTTAACCTTCTCCCTTCGAAAAAATACTTGTAGTAGTGAAGGATGAATCTCCAGGCCCCTTCATGGTAAATGTAGAATATGAAACTGATGAGGACCACAACGGAAAGCACGAAGAGCAGCCTGAGAAGGGGGGGCCGGAGCCGGGCTGTGAGGCGCGGAGTCTCCTTCATATTCCGGCAGTCTCAGAAAGTGCCGACGCTATGCGCGCCGCCGCGCCTTCCTGCCTTGAAGAGGATCATTTTCCGAACCTCCTGTTTCTGTGCTGGTAGCTGCGTATCGCCCTGAGGAAGTCGATCTTCCGGAAGAGGGGCCAGAGGGCGTCGCAGAAATAAAACTCGCTGTAGGCGCTCTGCCAGAGCAGAAACCCGGAGAGCCGTATCTCGCCGCTCGTCCTGATGATGAGGTCCGGGTCCGGGATGCCGCAGGTGTAGAGATGGCCGGCAATATCCTCGACGGTTAACCCCTGCACCAGCTCCTGCAGGGAAGACGCCTTCTTTTGCATGAGGGCCTTTTTTGCCGCCTCGACTATCTCCTCCCTGCCCCCGTATCCGATGGCGATGTTGAGCATGTGTTTGTCGAAGGCCGCGGTCGATGCCTCGCACTTTTGTATGGCCTCCTGCAGGTCGGGAGGCAGGATATCCAGCTTGCCGAAGGCTTTTACCTTGAATCTGTTCCTCACTACCACCTGGTTGTGGGACAGATCGTCCATCTTGTCCCTGATGATCTCGAAAAGCGCTTCCACCTCGTCCTTTTCCCTGAGCGTATTCTCCGGCGACAGGACCCAGATGGTGACGATCCTGATGCCGAGGTCCGCGCACCATTGAAGTACCTCATCCAGCCTGCGCGCGCCCTCCCGGTGGCCGTCCGCCACATCGTCAAGCCCCTTCTCCTTTGCGTACCGGCGGTTCCCGTCAAGGATCAGGCCGAGGTGTGTGGGGATGGAGCGCCTTCTGACTTTGCGTGAAAGGCGTTTTTCATAAACGTAGTATAGGATTCTCTGGAGCAAAGCAGGTAGATTATAATTCATATCGGGGACAAAGTAACTATCTAAATGACGAGGGAAGAAAGGAGAGTGTCGAGTGGAGAGGGGAGAGTCTAAGGCAACGGGTGTCTTTTCACTCAGTACTCTGCACTCTCTGCTTTACTTTTTTCACTCGTCACTCGTCACTCGTCACTTGAGTCGGGCTAGGCCGCTGTCGGCTGCCTCACCTTCGTGGTGAGCGCCTTGATCGCGTCCTTCAATCCGTCGAGGGTGAGCTCGTACATGGGGAACAACCTGGCGATCGCTTCAACCGTGGGGTGGCGCCAATATTGCTTCGGCGTGGGGTTGAGCCAGACGGAGTGAGGGAAATGCTCCTTTATCCGCTGGAGCCAGTCGATCCCCGGCTTGTCGTTCGAGTAATAATAGTCGATGCACCCGTACTTGTCGAACAACTCCGAATAGGCCATTCTCGCGTCGCCTACAAACACCACCTTGTAACCGGAATGGAAGTTGGAAAAGAGTTTCTCCGTCGGTGTTGCCTTGGAGTTCCACATGTCCTGGTAGACGTGCTCGTAGATGCAGTTATGGAAAAAATAGTGCTGAAAGTCCTTGAAATGCTCGACCTGCGTCGCCGCCGAGAAGAGCCTGTCGCACAGGTCGGCATAGGGCGCCATGGAGCCGCCGGTATCCATGGCCAGGATGAGCCGGACGCTGTTCTCCCTCGAGCGGTTAAAGACCAGCTCTATCTCTCCCCCCTCTTTTGCCGTCTTGTCGACGGTCTCTTCTATGTCGAGCTCCTCGATAGCGCCTTCCCTCTTCAACTGCCTGAGCTTCTTGAGGGCAACCTTGGTCTGCCTGACATCGAGGATGACGTCGTTCCGGTAATTCTTGAATCTCCTCTCCTCCGCCACCTTGACGGCCGAGCTCATCCATCCTTCGCCGCCGACCCTGATGCCTCCGGGGTAATAGCCATAGGCGCCGAAAGGAGACCTGCCGCCCGTGCCGATCCACTTGCTGCCGCCGTCATGACGCTCCGTCTGTTCCTTCAGGCGCTCCCTGAACATGCGCATCATCTCTTCGAGGTCGTATTTCTGCTTCATCTCCTCCAGTCTCTTCTTCAGCTCTTCCATCTCTTCAGGGTCGAGCCTCGGCAGCTTGTTGATCGGGTTCTCCAGCCATTCGAGCACCTTGTCGATTTCGAGGGTCTCCGTGGCGATACCGCCGAAGTATTCCTGGAAGGCGAGGTCGAACATGTCGTAATATGCCTCGCTTTTCACGAGGAAGGCCCTGCCCAGATAGTAGAGGTGGTTGAGGCTCGATTGCATGAAGCCGCCGTAAAGCGCCTCGGTAAAGGATATCCATTCGGTTACCGAGACCGGCACTCCCTTTTGTCTCAGGAGGTAGAAGAAGTCGATGAACATGGACGCGTTACCTTCTCCTGATGCCGAACGTGCTGTGGGACTGGGCCATTCTCGCGACCCTGTCCGTATCCTGCTCGCTCTTGATCAGGGTGCCGAGGAAAGGCACCTCCGACGTGAACTTTTCGAGATCGAGGCCGCCCATGGCGCAAGCCTTTATCCAGTCGAGCAGCTCGCTCGTGGAAGGTTTCTTACGGAGGCCGTCGACCTGGCGTATCCAATAAAACTTCTTGAGCGCCTCCCGCATGAGCTTCTCCTGGATGTCGGGGAAATGGACCTTGACGATCCTCTCCATCATGTCCTCGTCGGGGAACTCGATGTAGTAGAAGACGCACCGGCGCAAGAACGCGTCGGGCAGCTCCTTTTCGGAATTGCTTGTGATGATCACGATGGGCCGGTGCAACGCCCGCACCTCTTCGTCCAGCTCGTTGATATGGAAGGACATCTCGTCAAGCTCGTTGAGGAGGTCGTTGGGGAATTCCACATCCGCCTTGTCGATCTCATCGATGAGGAGGACCACCTGCTCGTCGACGATAAACGCCTGCCCCAGCCTCCCGTGCTTGATGTACTGCCTGATGTCGGAAATGTCCCTGTCCTTGAAACGCGCGTCGTTGAGGCGCTGGACCGTGTCATACACGTAAAGGCCGTCCTTCGCCTTCGTGGTCGATTTGATATTCCAGGTGAGCAGCTTCTTGCCGAGGGCATTGGCGATGCTGTGGGCGAGAAGGGTTTTGCCCGTACCCGGCTCTCCCTTTATCACGAGCGGCTTGCCGAGAATGATCGACACGTTGACGATCTCCATCAAGGGTTTCGATGCGATATAGTCAGTGCTGCCTTCATATTGTTGTCCCGTTCTGTTCATTTCTCTAAAGCCCCCCTTGGGCATGAAAAAATCGTTGTATTAGTATATTTCCATTGCGGGTTCTTGTCAACGGCTGTATGCAAAGTGAAAAGTGCAAAGTGACGAGTGGCGAGTGGCGAGTGACGAGTGAAAAGGGACGAGGGGAGAGGGGAGATCGGCAAACTGCCGATCCCGATCTTTCTGCTTTGCTTTTATTCGGCACTCGGCACTTCCTGTCTTGCATTAACTCGTCATGCACTGTCACTTCCGAACTCATCACTCGGCACTCATCACTTCCCCCTCCCGGCCAAGCTAACTTATCGGTATTATAAATATTAATGAATTGACTCGTATGAGCCTGTCATGATACGTAGCAGATAGCGGGTGCGCTTCGCGGCGTGGGTGAGGTGCGCACCGTGCGGGTGAGCCTCACCGAGGGGGAGACGGCTTTATGGACATTTTCCTTCCTATTGCGCAGATGAGCGTGAGCATCCCCGTGATTTTCGCCGCAGGAGGGGTGGTGGGGCTGCTGTCCGGCCTCTTCGGAGTGGGCGGCGGCTTCCTGCTTACGCCGCTCTTGATGTTCTTGGGCATATCACCGGCAGTCGCGGCGGCCTCCGATGCGGCCGCCATCGTGGCGGGATCGACGACCGGGACCCTGGAGCATTCGCGGGGCCGCACGGTCGACTACAAGATGGGCTTCTGGCTCTTCGTGGGGGGGTCCGTCGGCAGCGTCGCCGGCGTCGAGCTGATCCACCGGCTGAACGCCTCGGGTCCCGCGAATAGCGCAATCCGCATCCTCTACCTGGTCATGCTCGGCCTGATCGGCGTCATTATGCTGGTGGAATCGATCGGACAGTGGCGGCGGGGCGCGTACATGTCCGAGCGGAGGTTCGAGCCTATACACGTGCGGACGTGGGTTGAAGTGCTGCCGCTCCGCGTCCGGTTCCCAAAATCGGATATCCGGGTGTCGCTGCTCGTGCCCATCGGCTTCGGCATGCTGGCGGGTATCCTGGCCGCGATGATGGGCGTGGGCGGCGGTTTTATCATGCTCCCCCTGATGCTCTACGTGCTCCGCATGAGGATACACGTGGCCGCGGGGACGAGTCTCTTCCAGATCCTCTGTACGTGCATGCTGGTGACGGTGCTGCAAGCCACGCAAAACCACACGGTAGACTTCGTGCTCGCCTTCCTGCTCGCCATAGGCACCACGACGGGCGCGATGGTAGGTACCAGGATCGGGCGGCGTATGCGGGCAGACCAGCTCAAGATCCTGCTGGCCGTCATCATCCTCCTCGTGGCGTGCCAGATAGGGTGGAACCTCTTCAGAACGCCCGCGATCTTCCTCTCCCACGTCGCGGGTGAATGAGGTGGCGCATGTCTAAGCTGAGAACCTGTCTTGCGGCCGCGTGCCCGGTCGTTTTTGCGTGCCTGGCCGTTCTCCCCTTTGCCGGGGCCGGGACCTTCTCCACGGTCGAGCCTGCCCATATCTCGGCCGGTGCGTTCTACAACGGCGCCGTCCTGCGCGTCCACGGCTCCGCAGGCATTGACTCGCAGGTGGTGGTCCGGATAAAAGGGGCGTCGGAACACCACGTATTCAATCGCCGCGGCAAGATCGGAGGCATCGTGTGGGGAGGGATCGAGCACGTGACCTTCCGGAACGCGCCCAGTTTCTACGCGGTGTACACGTCGGCCTCCCTGGAAGCGACGGCCACCCCGGAGGTGCGGGCCCGTCTCCAGCTCGGTTACGAGCCGATAGAGGCCCGGATGGATGTCGAGGGGACGCGGATGGACCGGGGCCTGATGCTGAGCCATTTCATACATTTCAAGGAGCATGAGGGCCTCTACCGCATCGTGCCCGGGGCGGTCCATCTCGCGGACGCAGAACAGGGCCGCCGCGTCTTCGACGTCGCGGTGCCTCTGCAGGCCGCGACACCGCCGGGCGACTTCGAAGTGGCCGTCTTCGAGCTGGCCGGAGGCACGGTCGTCCGTGAAGACACGACTCACGTGAGCCTGGAGCGTGTCGGTATGCCCGCCGCCCTCTTCAGCCTGGCCCACGAGAACGGTCTTCTTTTCGGTCTCCTCGCCCTCCTCGTGACGGTCTCCACCGGTGTCGCCGTAGATTTCCTCGGACGCTTCAGACGCCGGGGGGCATGGACCAGCCGCGGCCCCATACTCGATGTGGAATCAGACCTGCGGAGGCTGTTCATGGAGGGTCTGTTCAGCCTGCGCGTAAAGCCCCGCTCCCCGGAGGCCGTGGAGCGTCTCCATGCGAAGTACCGGCTCTTCCGCAGCTTTCTCACGCTGAACAACGAGCTCCTGGAGCTCCTCGCCGAGCTCGAAGAGGAATCGTCGTGGTCTTCCTTTCGCCACCCGCGCGTGCGCATGGGCATCCGGGCCCTCTTCGACGGGACCGAGGATATGGTCAATGTGCTCAACCAGCTCGCCGGGAACCGTTACTTTGACCTCAAGAACGTGATCGCCGGCGTCCGGGCCGATGTCCTGGGATTCGTCGAGAGAATGCCGGATGGGCAGGGCGGCCGCTATACGCTCCAGTTCGGGGAGATCAACTCCATCAGCGCCGACTTGGTGGGCGGCAAGGCCCTGAACCTGGCGCGCCTCGATTGGGACCTGAAACTGCGCGTGCCCGTCGCCTTTGTCGTGACTACCGACGCCTACCGGCAGTTCCTGGAGGCGGAAGGGCTGGCCGGGAAGCTGCGCACCATCCTCGCGCCCGCGCGCCCCGACGCGCCCGGCGACTTCAAGCGCCGCTGCGAGATGGCGCAAGAGCTGGTGCGCGAGGCAGAGGTCCCGTTGGGTGTGGAGGAGGCGATTCGCGCCGCATACAGGGCCGCTGGCTTCCTGCCGGACGAGGGCGTCGCGGTCCGGTCCTCTGCCGCCGGCGAGGACAGCGAGCTCTCCTTCGCCGGCCAGTTCGAAACGTTCATCAATGTGCCCGAAGCCGAGGTGCCGGCGGCCTGGAAGCGGGTTGTAGAGAGCCGGTTCTCACCCCGGGCGGTCTTCTACAGGAGGGCGGCCGGGCTCGCGGAGGTCGACACGCCGATGGCCGTGCTGGTGCAGCGCATGGTCCACGCCAGGGCCTCGGGTGTGCTCTTCACCCGTCGACCTGAGAACCAGAAGAGCCCCGTGCTGCTCGTCACGGCCGTCCCCGGGCTCGGTCCCGAGGTATCCGCAGGGGTAGCATGGGCCGATGAATTCGTCGTGGCCCGCAGCGGCTCGCCTCGCGTCCTGGAGCGCCGGATCGTCGACAAGCCGGTACGCCTCGAGGCCGTCGAGGGCGGCGGGGTCGCCCAATTGGCGCAGTGCGCGGACGAGCGGGGACAGGCCGCGATCACCGACGAGGAGGTCCTCCGGATCACGGAGGCGGGTCTGAGCATCGAGCGCTACTTTCGGAGTCCCCAGGACATCGAATGGGCCATCGACGGCGAAGGCATGCTCTTCATCCTCCAGGCCCGGCCGCTTCGGACCGACAAGACGAGGGCCACGACCGGCGATGTGCCGGCCGATGCGCTCCTTCTCCTGCACGGCGGGGAGCCTGTCTGGCCCGGACGGGCCGTGGGTCCGGTACACCTGGCGAGGACCCAGGAGGACGAGGAGCGCACCCCGACCGGCGCCCTCCTCGTGGTTCCCCGGCTCCTGCCCGATTGCGTGCGGCTTCTCCCGAGGGTGTGCGGGATAGTGGTGGAGCAAGGGACGGTAACCGGCCACGCCGCGTCCATCCTGCGCGAGTTCCGGGTGCCGAGCCTGTTCGGCGCGGCGGGCGCCTTCGATAGCCTGACAAACGGTCAGGTAGTCAGCCTCGATGTCGCCGGCCGCAGCGTCTTTGCGGGGGTCTTGTGGCCCGAGCTGCGCGGGCGTCTTCCGGTCAGGCTGGTCGGCGGCCGCACGACCGGTCTCCCGGCTGTGCTGGCCGGCAAGCTAACAAAGCTTTCCGGGATGAGCTTCATGGGCACATGGGCGTGCCAGTCCCTGCACGATGTCATCCGGTTCGCCCATGAGATGGCCATTCAAGCGATGTTCGACATCGGGGACCGCCTCCTCGACTCGCCTATCGGCGGCGTCAAACAGCTCCAGTCCAGCCGGCCGCTTTTCATGCATCTTGTCGATCTCGGGGGAGGACTTCGCCCGGAGGCGGCAGTCAGGCGGGTCGTGACGCTGGAGGACGTGACCTCGGTCCCCTTTCGGGCGCTGTGGCGTGGCTTGAGCGATGCGAGGTTCGAGCGCCATGCGGCCCCGCCTCTCCAGTCGTTCGGCACCACCCTTGGCATCGAGCTCTCAGGCAGGGGGCCCCGTGAGCCGGGCAGTCCCAACTATGCCTGCGTCACGGACAGCTACCTCAACCTGAACTCCCGGCAGGCTTACCACTTCGCGATCGTTGACGCATTCCTCTCCGGTAATCAGAACAACAATCACATCAGCGTGCGCATGAAAGGCGGCGGCGGGACCCCGTGGCAGCGCGGCCTCCGGGCGGCCTTTGTCGCGGAGATCCTGCGGCTGCATCATTTCACCGTCGATGTGACGGGCGACCTCCTGAACGGCTGGTCACGGGGGCTCGACCTCGCCGCGGGCGCGGACAAGCTGACGATGATCGGCCACCTGCTCAGTTTCTCCGCATTGCTCGACCTCTGGATGACCGACGAGGACCGGATGAAACGGTACGTGTCGGAGTTCGTGGAGGCGGAGGCGCAGAGAGTGCCGAGTGATGAGTGATGAGTAAAATAGTGCCGAGTGGCGAGTGGCGAGTGACGAGTAAAATAGTGACGAGTGCCGAGTGACGAGTGACGAGTTTAAAGCAGCGGGTTTCCCTTCCCCCTTCCCCTTTCCCCTTTTCACTCTGAACTTCTTTTCCTGCTTTTACTCGGCACTCGGCACTCCTCTTTCGTGACTTCCCAACCGTCCACGAACCTGTTATACTACGCGTACGACCTCGCACCCGAGTCGATTCATCCGGCATTTCATCCCGACGTTTTCAGGGGGAACCATGGCAGAGAAAGCGGCGCGGTCCAGGAAGCCACCTACCGGCAAGAGAAAAAGGCAGACCGATTCGCAGCCTGCCGTCGAGATGCCCCCCACAGGGGAAGAGCCGTTCCCGCTCGTCGCGGTCGGGGCGTCCGCGGGCGGGCTGGAGGCGTTCGAGCAGCTTTTCAAGCACCTGCCCCCTACCACCCACGCGGCGTTCGTGGTCATCTCTCACCTCGACCCCAAGCACTCCAGCATGATGACGGAGCTGGTGTCCCGGTTCACCCCGATGGCGGTCCGGGAGGCCGCAGACGGCGAGGAAGTGGAGCCCGACCACGTCTATGTCATCACGCCGAATAAAGACCTCTCAATTTTTCACGGCAGGCTTCAGCTTACCGAGCAGGAAAAGTCGGCGGGTCCGCGGATGCCTATCGATTTTTTCCTGCGCTCTCTTGCCGAGGACCGGGGCGACAGGGCCGTCGTCATTATCCTTTCGGGTACCGGGTCGGATGGGACGTTAGGACTCAGGGCCGTGCAGGGCGCGGGCGGCACGGTCTTCGTGCAGGACCCGGGCGACGCCAGGTATGACGGCATGCCGAGAAGCGCGATACGAACGGGCCTCGCCGACTACATACTGCCGGTGGAAGAGATCGCCCGGCAGCTCGCGGTCCTCCTCGAACGGTACCGGACGAAGAAAGAATTGACGCCGGACGAGGAGATGTCCACCACGATGCAGAAAATACTGATGGTGCTCAGGTCGAAGACGGGGCACGATTTCTCGCTCTACAAAAAGAATACCCTCATCCGCCGTATCCGGCGGAGGATAAATGTCCACAACATCGAGAACCTCGCTGCCTACCTGCGCTATCTGCAGGGGCACCCGGATGAGGTGCAGCAGCTCTTCAAGGAGCTGCTCATCAACGTGACCAGCTTCTTCCGGGAGCCTGAAGCCTTCGAGGCCCTCAAAAGCACGATCCTCCCGGAGCTTCTCCACGATAAGCCTTCCGATTATACCATCAGGGTATGGGTGCCGGGATGCGCGACGGGCGAGGAGGCGTATTCGATTGCCATGGTCATCCGGGAATACGCGGAAAGTGCGAGACAAGACTACCGGCTCCAGTTGTTCGCCACCGACATCGATGACTCGTCCATCGCGGCTGCGCGCACCGGTTTCTTCCCCTCCAATATCTCCCAGGACGTGCCTGCGCCCCGGCTTGCGCGATTCTTCGTCAAGGAAGAAACCGGCTATCGCGTAAAAAAGGAGATCAGGGAAGCGATCGTCTTTGCGGTCCAGAACATGACGAAGGACGCGCCTTTTACCAAGCTTGACCTCGTGTCGTGCCGGAACGTCCTCATCTACATGGAACCCGCTCTCCAGAGCACGCTTGTCGCCCTCTTCCACTACTCCCTCAAGCCCGGCGGCATGCTCCTCCTCGGCTCCTCCGAGACCATCGGTGCGTCGACGGGCCTTTTCAGCGCAATCGACAGAAAATGGAAATTTTTCCGGGCCAAGGCGCAAACCGGACACGCGGGCCGCGAGCACGCGGCAGCCATTCCCTGGTCGTCCGACCTCGCGCGACCGGATCATGCGGCCGCATCCATGTCCGGGAAGAGGGTCAACCTGGAGGAAACGGCGCGGAGCGCCCTGCTTTCGGCCTTCGCTCCACCGGCGATCATCGTCAACGATAAGGGCGACATACTCTACATCTACGGCAATACCGCGAGGTTCCTGACGCCGGCCCCCGGCAGGCCCGCCCTCAACATCGCGAACATGACGCGGGAGGGTTTGCAGTTTCAGATGCGCTCGGCCCTGCTTACCGCCGCCGCCCACCAGCAGGACGCAGTCTACCGGGGTGTCCGGGTGAAGACAAACGGCGAGAGGGAGAGGATCGATCTCGCGGTGAAACTGCTTCCCCGGACGGAAGGGGACGAGCAGCTCTTCATGTTCGTGTTCCAGGAGCCGCTCGAAGAAAGAACAGGGGAGACGAAAAAAGGCGCTGGCGAGGCGGAAGTGCCGACCGGCGGGCGCGCCTCCGAGATGGAGACGGAGCTTGCCTATACGAAGGAAACCTTGCAGGCGACGATCGAGGAGGCGCAGGCAGCCAACGAAGAATTGCGCTCGGCGAACGAGGAGATGCAGTCGACCAACGAGGAGCTGCAGTCGACCAACGAGGAGCTGGAGACGTCGAGGGAGGAGCTGCAGTCGGTCAATGAAGAGCTCACGACGGTCAATTCGGAGCTGCAATCGAAGATCGACCTGCTCTCGCGCAGCGAGAGCGACATGAAGAACCTCCTCGACAGCACGGATATCGCGACGATCTTCCTTGACAATGACCTCCATGTCAAACGCTTCACCGCGTCGGCCATGCGCGTCGTCAGCCTCATCCCCACCGACGTCGGGCGGCCCATAAGCGACGTGACCGTGAAGATCGACTACGCCGCTATCGCCGAAAACGCCCGGAATGTGCTCGACCGTCTGCGCTCCTTCGAAACGGAGGTGCAGGCAAAGGACCACCAGTGGTTCCTCATGCGGATCGTGCCGTACAGGACGCTCGACAACGTGATCGACGGGGTCGTCATCACCTTCACCGACATCACCGCATCTAAGCAGGCAGCGAGCGAAAGGACGGAATTTGCCGAAAATATCGTCCGGACGGTGCGGGAGCCGCTTTTGGTCCTCGACCATGACCTCCGGGTGGTTATGGCAAACAGGGCCTTCCTCGGCCTTTTTCGGGTCAAGCGGGAAGAGACGGAAGGGAAGGTTTTCAAGAACCTGGGCCGGCACGAGTGGGATATCTCCGTCCTCGAAGACCTTTTGAAGAAGGTGACGGAGGCCGGCAAGGTCTTTGAGGATTTCAGGGTGGACGCCGATTTCCCGGCCCTGGGCCCCCGCACCATGCTGCTCAATGCCCGGAAAATAAGGGCGGCGGGCGATGGGACCAATGCCGTGATCCTGCTTGCCATGGAGGATGTGACCGGCCGACCGAAGACCGCCGGCTGAGATAAATCATTCCTCATACGAGTTGACTTTTCGCCCGTTATTGGTCATATTCTTTACCGATGAAGCGGGAAACCCTGCGCCTGTCGCGCATCAGGAACATCGGTATAGCCGCCCACATAGACGCGGGCAAGACCACCGTCACGGAGCGCATCCTCTACTACACGGGCAAGACCTACAAAATGGGAGAGGTGCATGAAGGCACCGCCACCATGGATTACCTGCCGCAGGAGCAGGAGCGGGGCATCACCATCACGTCGGCGGTGACCACGTGCTACTGGAAGGACTGCGAGATACAGATCATCGATACGCCGGGACACGTCGATTTTACCATCGAGGTGGAAAGGTCGCTCAGGGTGCTCGACGGCATGGTGGAGGTCTTCTCGGGGGTCGAGGGCGTCGAGCCTCAATCGGAGACCGTCTGGCACCAGGCGGACAAGTACCGCGTGCCGAGGATCGCGTTTATCAACAAGCTCGACAGGCTCGGAGCCGATTTTTTCCAGGTCCTCGATATGATGGTGGAGAAGCTGGGGACCAACCCCATACCGCTGCAGATACCGCTCGGGAGGGAAGACGGCTTTTACGGCGTCGTCGACCTGATCACGATGAAGGCTATCGTGTGGAACGAGGACGACCTCGGGGCGAGCTACCAGTACGAGCCGATCCCGAAGGATGCGGCGGAAGTCGCCGCTTCGTGGCGCGAAAAGCTCCTCGAAAAACTGTCGCTCCTCGATGACCGCTTGATGGAGCGGTACCTGGAAGGTCGCGCTATCGACGAAGACCTTATACACGGGACGATCAGGAAGGGGACCGTTGCCCTCGACTGCGTGCCCGTTGTGTGCGGCTCCGCCCTCAGGAACAAAGGGATCCAGAGCCTCCTCGACGCGATCATCAACTACCTCCCTTCGCCGCTCGAAGTGCCCCCGGTAGAGGGCGTCAACCCGGCAACCGGGGAGACGGAGTACCGGGAAGCATCCGTGGACGAAGACCTGTGCGCCCTCGCCTTCAAGGTGCTCATGGAAGAGGGGCGGAAGCTCGTCTATATTCGCGTCTACTCCGGCCGGCTCAGCGTCGGGGAAGACGTAAACAACGTCAACCTCAACAAGAAGGAGAAAGTATCGAGGATCTACAAGATCCATGCGAACCGCAAGGAGAGGGTCGAAGAGGCCCTCGCCGGCGCCATCGTCGGCGTGGTGGGCCTGAAAGAGACATCGACGGGGCACACCCTCGTGAGGGCGCGGCCCATCGTGCTCGAGCCGATCGGCAAATACCTGCCGGTCATTTCCATTGCGGTCGAGCCGAGGCGCAACGCGGACCAGGAGAAGCTGCTCCAGGTGCTCAACCGGATCGCGGAGGAGGACCCGACCTTTCTCGTGGCCGCGGACGAAGACGCGTATCAGACCGTTGTCTCCGGCATGGGGGAGCTCCATCTCGACGTCGTGGTGCGGAGGATGAAGGAAGAGTTCGGCATAGACCTTCTCGTGGGCAAGCCGCAGGTTGTCTACAGGGAGACGATCGAGCGTCAGGCCGGCGTGGAGCATGTATTCGAGAAGGTGATCAATACCGTGATGTGCAGGGGCTCCGTGACATTGACGCTGGTCCCAACGAGGCGGGGCAAGGGGATCGACGTCAGGAACCGGATCGGCCAGGACGACCCCGTATTCGCGCATCTCTCCGCCATAGAAGAGGGCATCGACGAGGCCGTCCAGATCGGCCCCCTCAAAGGCTTCCCCCTGACCGATATCCGCGTCGAAGTCCTGAAGGCAAGCTTCTCGAACCCCGACTTTGCCCGGCTCACGCTGAAAATGGCCGCCTTCGAGGGGTTCAGAAAGGCGTGTCAGGAAGCGCACCCCATCCTCCTCGTGCCCATCATGTCCTTGACCGTGACCACGCCCAACGACTTCATGGGGGAGATCATCGCCGATCTCCATGGGAGAAAGTGCCAGATCGTGAACATCTCCGCGAAAGAGAAGATCACCGTGATCCAGGCCAACGCGCCTCTCACCAAGATGTTCGGCTACTCGACCGATATCAGGTCCCTTTCCCAGGGCAGGGCCTCATTCAGCATGTATTTTTCCCACTACGACAGAGTGGAGAATGAATAGGGCAGCGGAGGTCCTCAGGCTGCTGCGGGAGGGACCCGGCTTTGTCTCGGGGGACCTCATCGCCTCACGCCTTTCCGTCAGCAGGACGGCGGTCTGGAAGATCCTCAAGTCTCTCGGCCGGATGGGCTACGCGTACGATACGCTGAAAGGGAAAGGATACCGTCTCATCGGTGCGCCAGACCGGCTCTATCCCTGGGAGGTGGAGCGGTATCTGGAGACGCGGCTTGTGGGGAGAAAGATTATCTACAAAGAGTCCGTGGGCTCGACCAACAGCGTTGCCTTCGACCTGGCGCTGGCGGGCTGCGAAGAAGGCGCCTGTGTGATCGCGGAGACGCAAGATGCCGGCCGCGGCAGGCTCCGCAGGCATTGGCGGTCCCCTTACGGCAAGAATATCTACGTGTCGTCCGTCCTGAGACCGGCCCTCCACCCATCGGAAGTTTCTCCTCTCACGTTCATCTCCTGCCTTGCCGCGTTCGACACCCTGACGACGATGGGACTGGCGCCCGCCCTCAAGTGGCCGAACGACGTGCTGGTCAACGGCAGGAAGATCTGTGGTACCCTCATCGAGCTTTCCGTGGAACCGGACACGGTGCGCTTCGTTGTCATCGGCATCGGCCTCAACGTCAACATGGACGAGGCCGATATGGATGAGGAGATCAGGGGAAAGGCGACGTCCCTTTTTCTGGAGACAGGAAATTGCTTTGAAAGGGCTCGTGTTTGTGGCATGCTATTGAACAACCTGGAGAAGTACTACGAGGTGGTGAAGGGCCTGGGGGTCGGCGAGATCTGCCGCCTGTGGGAAGAACGGGCACGAATCAGGGGTGTCCCTATGGAGATCGTACAGACGGACAGGGTATACCGGGGCGTCTCCGAGGGCATCGGGAGGGATGGAGCTATGCTTCTGAGAGAAGAAAGCGGTGTGGTGACCAGGGTGGTAGCGGGCGATGTCAGCTTCTAACACCCTTCTCGTCATCGATATCGGGAATACGAACGTGGTCTTCGGCGTGTACAGGGACGAGACGCTCGTCAATCATTGGCGGCTCAGCACGGCGCTCCACAAGACGGTCGACGAGTACGCCATGCTCCTCGAGAGCCTCCTTGCCTTCGAGAAGCTGCGGCTTGCGGGCATAGGGAGCGCGATCATCTCGTGCGTGGTCCCGCCCCTTCTCATTTCTTTCAGGATGATGTGCTGCAAATACATCGGCATCGATCCGATAGTCGTGGAGCCGGGCATAAAGACAGGCATGCCCATCCTGTACGAAAACCCGCAGGAAGTGGGGGCGGACCGGATCGTCAATGCGGTGGCGGGCTATGAGAAGCACAAACAGGCCTTGATTATTGTCGATTTCGGCACGGCCACCACCTTCGACTACGTCACGCCGAAAGGCGAGTACGCGGGAGGGGCCATCGCCCCCGGCGTCATGATCTCCATGGAGGCCCTCTTCGAGCGCGCATCGAAGCTGCCGAGGGTCGAGCTGGTAAAACCGAAAGAGATCATCGGAAAGAATACGATCAACGCCATGCAGGCCGGGATCGTTTACGGCTATATCAGTCTCGTTGACGGCATCGTGGTGCGGATGAAGGAATCGGTCACGACAAAGCCCCGCGTCATCGCCACCGGCGGTCTCGCAAGCCTCATTTACCGGGAATCCCAGAGCCTCGACGAGGTCGACGAGCTCCTCACGCTCAAGGGGCTGAAAATACTCTACGAAAAGAACAAAGACTTCCACAAGTTCAAATGACGCTCGTCAATCTCGGGGTGGCGATTCCTTTTAAGTCCTGCCGCATTTGTCCGAACAACTCTTATGGAGATCATGCCCGGACTCAGCGTGAGGATCGTCGTGGAGAGCCACCATCGCGAGGGGGGCATACTGGTGATGGACTCGACGGTCTACGAGGTGAGCGGCGATACCCTGGTGCTCGCCCAGACTGAGCCCCCTCTCAACGACCGGGTGGCCGGCGGGGAGGTCACGGTGACCTATCTCGTGGAGGGGAAAGACGGTCGGGCGCGCTATGGTTTTCCCGCCGAAATTACCGCATATATCGATGACTACCTGCCGGTCCCCGGCAGGCGGACCCGTGCCCTCCTCGTAAGCAGAAAGGCCGATCCCACCTCACACAGCATAAGGACGTGCTACCGCGTGGAGCCGACCCCCACGAGCCGCCTCGACCTCTATGTGTGTGACGAGAAGGTAGCCATTGGCGATATATCCCTCGGCGGCGTGAGGTTCACGTATGACAGGTCTGTGCCCCTTGAAGCGGGCGTCTCTGCGAAGCTCCGCTTCGATGTGGCCGGGGAGGAGCATACGGTCGACGCCAGGGTCCTCAGGACCTCAGCCGGCGAGGGAAGACTCCGCGTTGCCGTAGCGGAATTCGAAAGGGCGACGGGCCGGTTCGAGCAGGCATTGGCCCGCAGGATCTATGCCATCGAGAGGGAATGGCGCCGGCGCAAAGGGGCCGCGGACGCGGAGGAAGGAAATGTGTGACAATTACCTTCCTTTTCCGCATTATTTCCGGAAGATATATACTGCATATTGACCCACTTATCTCGGCTATTCAAGCATAAATAGTGACTATTTTCGATATATTACAGGGGACGAGTCCATTTCTTTCCGGAAATTGTTCTTGACATAGTATTCAGGCGAACTGTAGGATCAATCAGGCTGTTTTTCCCGATGCGGTGAACATATCGGATCCGGGTGTGATCGGATGTGCATTCTATACCGGAAAGGAGTAAAGCTATGAAGAAATCCCTCTGTTGTCTGGCCCTTTCGGCACTTATCGTGATGACATTGCTCGCGGCCGGCGCCATGGCCGCTTCCGTGCCCCAGACGATCCCGGTGGGGGTTGTCGTTTCCCTGAGCGGTTTTGACTCCAACAACGGGGCACAGGGAAAGGCCGGCTTCGAGCTTGCCGCGGAGGAGATCAACCGGACGGGGGGCGTCTACGTGAAGCAGTACAACAAGAAGATCCCCCTTGGACTCGTCATCCAGGACATGGAATCGGACCGAAACAAGGCGATAAGCAGGATGGAATGGCTCTACACCTCGAAGAAGGTTGTCGCCTATGTAGGGATGACCCTCATCAATGCGGGTCAGGGCGTCGCGGAAAAAAATAGGGTGCCCGCCATCGTCCTCGCGTCGCCCGTGCAGGCGGCCCATGAGCGTGGACTCCGGTACTGGTTCTCGCCGGTCGGCAAATCGCCCGACCTCGCCAGGGTGATGTTTGATTTGCTCGACAGCATCCCGGAAAAAGAAAGACCGAAGACGGCGGCTATCTTTCAGGAGAACAGCGAATACGGCGTGGAGCAGGCGGAGTACTTCAAGAAAGAAGCAGTCAGGCGAGGCTGCAAGGTCGTTGCCTTCGAGAAGTATAGCCCCATGTCGAAGGACCTGAGTCCCCTCATCCTTGCGGCGAAGAACGCCGGTGCGGAAGTACTGCTGACAAACCCCGTCACCCCCGATGCCATGTTGATGATGAGGCAAATGAAAGAACTCGATTACAACCCCAAGGCCCTTGTCGTCATCCGGGGCGCCAACGACCTCTCGTGGGGCAAGACCATGGGACCCATGGGCGATTACGGGGTGATCACCAGTTTCTGGCATCATGGCGTGAAGTATCCCGGCGTCGACAAGCTTAACGCCTCCCACCGTGCCAAATTCGGGCGACCGGCCGATATAGAGACGGGTAACGCCTATGCCGCGATCCAGATCCTGGCGGACGCAGTCGAAAGGGCTGGGACCCTGGACACGACCAAACTGAGGGATGCCATAGCGGCGACCGACATGATGACCGTCATCGGGCGGGTGCGGTTTAACGCCAACGGCACGGCAGTCAACCCCTGTCCTGCCCTGGTGCAGTGGGCAGGAGGACAACAGAAGCTGATATGGCCAAAGGAGTTTAGAGAGAGCTCCTACGTCTACCCTATGCCTCCCTGGAAGAACCGCTAGCCGTGTCACGGAAGGGAAAGGAGGCGGAATGGCCCTCCTGGAAATAACTGGCCTGTCCAAGTCGTTTGGCGGACTGGCCGTCCTTTCCGGCATCGATCTCCATGTGGCCGAGAAAGAGATCGTGGGCCTGATAGGCCCCAACGGATCGGGAAAGTCGACCTTGTTCAACACGATCATGGGCTCCCTGAAGCCGGACAGGGGGAGCGTCCTCTTCCGGGGCCGGGAGATCGCGGGCCTCACGCCGCACCAGGTATGCAAGCAAGGCATCGGCAGGACTTTCCAGCTTACGAGGCCGTTTAACCGCATGACATGCCTGGAGAACGTCATGGTGGGGAGGTCCTTCGGGTCCGGTCCGGCGTCCAACCTCAGGGAGACCAGGAGCGAGGCCCGGGAGGTACTCTCCTCCGTCGGTCTTCTGGAAAAGGCGCACACCGTCGCCTCATCTCTCAATCTTATCGAGCGTAAGCGGCTGGAGCTGGCAAGGGCATTGGCTACCCGGCCTCGCCTGCTGCTGCTGGACGAGATCATGGCGGGCTTAAACCCGATGGAGGTCGACATGGCCGTCAGACTGGTTCTCCGGATCAACGGCTCTGGTGTCAGCGTCATTATTGTCGAGCACGTGATGAAGGTACTCCTGGGCATTTCGACGAGGGTCGTGGTGCTCGACGCAGGGAGAAAGATCGCGGAAGGCGCACCGCGCGAAGTAGTATCGAACCCCGACGTGATAGAGGCGTACCTTGGGACGGACATCCATGCTTGAGCTGCGACAGGTCGACGTGCACCGGGGGGATGTCCGGGTTCTCTGGTCTGTCTCGCTTCGCGTGGAAGATGGCACAATCGTCGCCCTCCTGGGCCCGAACGCCGCGGGGAAAACCACCCTTCTCATGACCATATCCGGATTGATCAAACATTCGAAAGGGGCGGTCTTTTTCGAGGGTAATCGGATCGACGGGCAGCCCGTGCACCGGATCGTGGAGACTCGGTGTGAGCATGGTCCCCGAAGGAAGGCGGTTGTTTCCCGAGATGACTGTTTTTGAAAACCTGGAGCTCGGGGCCTTTATCCCGAAGGCGCGGGCACGAAAGGAAGAGACCGCAGAGGAAGTGTTCAAGGTTTTCCCCGTCCTCAAGGAGAGGAGCACTCAGATGGCGGGCACCCTGAGCGGAGGGGAGCAACAGATGCTGGCTATCGCGAGGGCGTTGATGTCCAGGCCGAAGCTACTGCTCATCGACGAGCTCTCCTGGGGCTGTCCCCGAAGATCATAAAAGATATCTCGGAGACCATCGTACGGATCAACAAGACAATGGGACTGACTATTCTTATGGTGGAGCAGAACGTCTCCCTGTCTCTTGAGATGGCGGACTATGCCTATATTCTGGAAAATGGCCGTATTGTGGGGATGGGGGAAGCCGCCCGGCTTCGGGAGAGCGAGCAGGTCAAGAATGCCTACCTGGGTTTAGGGGACCCATAATGGCGCAGATCATTGCCTACGGGATCATTACGGGTGCGTTCTATGGTCTCGCCGCCATCGGGCTTTCCCTCGTGTTCGGCGTCATGAGGCATCTCAATATAGCCCACGGCTCTCTGCTGATGGTCGGCGGCTTCACCGCCTACTGGGCCTTCAACCTGCTGCACCTGGACCCCTTTCTCTCCATCCCACTGGTAATGGCCGTCCTGTTCCTCCTGGGGGCGGCCCTTTACAAAGGGCTCTTTTCGCACCTGGACAAGCTGCCCGAGGGTCAGAAGATCGACAATTCCATGCTGGTCGGTTTTGGGCTCATCTGGATCATGGATAACCTCGCAACCATGCTGTGGACATCCGACGTGCGCGCCATCACGCCTTCTTACACAGGCAAGGTCTGGCACGTGCTTCCCGGAGTGCGACTGCCTTTGGTGGGCCTGGGCATCGTTGCTCTCGCGGTGCTCGTCATCTTTTCCCTGCACCTTCTCCTCACCAAAACGTATTTCGGAAAGGCCGTGAGGGCCACGGCGCAGGATAGGGAAGCTGCCAACCTCATGGGGATCGACGTGGAGCGGACGTACCTCATGTTCTTCGCCCTGAGCGCCGCCCTCGCCGGCATTGCCGGCGTCGTGAGCGCCGTCAACTATTCCGTGCATCCCACGGTCGGCTTCGAATGGCTCCTGAAAGCGATCATCGTCCTTGTGCTCGCAGGTGTCGGCAGGATCGGCCGGGTCTTTGGCGCCGGCCTGCTCTTGGGGCTCGCGGAAGGGATAAGTGTCTATTTCGTCGGTCCGGATTACCGGGAGGTCGTCGGGCTGGTCATGTTTATTCTGGTCCTTGTGAAAAGGTCCGCCTAGAGGGAGACGCGCGTGGAATACGACGGGAAATGGTTTGTCGTGTCGGTGATCGCCGTTGCCCTGCTCGTCGTGTTCCCCCTCACCATAGGCACGGAACATACTCTCAACCTGTTTGTCATGCTCTTCATTACGATTATTCTGGCCCACGGCTGGAACATGCTGGGGGGTTACGGCGGGCAGATCAGCCTGGGGAACGCGGCCTTTTTTGGTGTGGGGCTGCTCAGCTTTCACTTTTTGGCCTGGGGCGCGGGCCTTCCCGTCTACCTTGCGCTGCCCGCAGGCGGGGTCTCAGGGGTTGTTCTGGCCAGTTTCATCGGGATCCCGGCCCTTCGGCTCAAGGGGATCTACTTCGCCATCGGCACCCTCGCCCTGGCGGAAGCCCTCCGGATCACCTATGGCAACCTGTTCCCGGCGACCCTTTATATACCTACCGCCCAGATCACCGCCTATACGCTTTTGTCGCGCTATTACGTGGGCCTGGCAGCGGCAGTCTTTGTCCAGGGTGCGGCGTACTGCATCATCAAATCGAAAATCGGGTTGGCGATGAAGGCGATCCGGGATGACGACGAGGCGGCCGACACGCTGGGGGTCAATCTATTCACGTACAAGTTCATGGCGCTGGTGTTCAATAGTTTTTGCTGCGGGCTTGCAGGCGGAATTTACGCTTACTACCAGACGTCGATCTACCTCACCGTGCCCTTCAGCCCTCAGTGGACATTCGAGCCTCTTGTGGCTGCTGCCGTCGGAGGGGCGGGAACGCTGCTGGGTCCCGTGATCGGTTCGGCTTTCCTGATCATACTCACGGAGACCTTTGCATTGTATTTAGGGAAAGGGTACCTCATTATCTTCGGAGCCCTGTTCATATTTGTGGTCCTTTTCTTTCCGGGAGGGCTGGTCGGGACCTGGGCGAGGGTCCGGATGTATGTGGAGCCCCGAAGACGCGCGGCGAAGGATTGACGAAAGTCGCATACTGGTGCGGCCGGATAGAATAGCAAGAAGCATGAGCGATGCGGGAGAGGGAAAATGATCGAAGACGAGTTGGGAAAGATCCTTGGTGATGACGGCATGGCCCGGGGGCGGGCGGCCCGTGAGGCGTATAGCGCCGATATGAGCTTCGCCCATCCGATAATGCCGGATTGTGTGGCGAGACCGAGAAATGCCGGAGAAATAGAAAAGATAGTAAAGCTCGCCAACCGGACCTTGACCCCTGTTGTTCCCGTAAGCTCGGGGCCTCCCCATTTCCGGGGCGATACCGTGCCCGGCATGGGGGGAGCGGTCATTGTCGACCTAAGCGGCATGAAGGGCATTATACGGGTGGACCGGCAGAACAAAACTGCCTTGTGCGAGCCCGGCACCACGTTTGCCGAGTTGCTGCCTGCCGTGGAGAAGGAGGGGCTGAGGCTGAACATGCCTTTACTCCCGAGGAGATCGAAATCGGTGGTGGGGAGCCTCCTCGAAAGGGAGCCGGTGACCATGCCGGGATACCACTGGGACATCTCGGACCCATTGGCCTGCGTCGAGGTAGTTTTCGGCACGGGGGATCTCTTCCGGACGGGTTCGGCCGCGGGGCCCGGTACGCTGGAAGAGCAGTGGGCGAGGGGACTGGCGCCAAACTACGCCGAAGGGCCGTCTCAGGCGTCCCTTCACAGGATCATCCAGGGGGCGCAGGGCACGATGGGCATAGTGACGTGGGCTTCGATGCGATGCGAGTTGCTGCCCGAGCGAGAGGAGCCCTTCATGGCCGGCTCGTCCCGCCTCGACACCCTCCTCGACCTGGTCCACTGGCTCGTACGACTCCGCCTGGTCGATGAGTGCTTTATCCTGAACAGTACCAACCTGGCGGCGATCATGGCGATACCCCGGCCGGACGCGTTCCATGAGCTGAAGTCGGCCCTGCCCCGGTGGATACTTTTCTTCACCATAGCCGGCTATGCGTACATGCCTCAAGAAAAGGTCGATTACCAGACGAAGGACATGATGGACCTGAGCCGGCGGGTGGGCGTGACGCCGGCAAAAACAATGGCCGGGATCGAGGCCTTGGAGCTACTGAAAAAAGTGCGCCGGCCTTCCGACGAGCCTTATTGGAAGCTGCGCCCCGAAGGAGGCTGCGAGGACATATGTTTCCTGACGCTCTATGATAAGCTCCCCGGGCTTGTTGCGGCCATGGATGACCGGGCGGATGTGGGCGGCGGCTACCCCTCGTCACACCTGGGCGTCTACCTCCAGCCCCTCGTGCAGGGAAGCACCTGCCACGGTGAATTCAACCTGTTCTATGACCGCGAGAATGCGGGAGAGTCAGACCGGGTCCGCGAGGTGGCCGGAGCCGCCACGAGAGACCTCATGGCAAGGGGCGCCTTCTTCTCGCGGCCCTACGGCGAAAACGCAAAGATGATCATGAATAACGATGCGGCCACATCGGCGGCGTTGGCGAAGGTCAAGGCCATTTTCGACCCGAATAACATCATGAACCCCGGGAAGCTCTGTTTTTGAGAAAGAAGCACGGCCCGATGACGCTTGCGTAAGGAGGAGATGAAGATGGCTCTCGAGGATTACAGGGGCGACATGGAGATGTGCTGCCGGTGCTCCCTCTGCAAATTTATGCCCGTCGAAAGGATCAAGGGATTTCACCATGTCAACGGGTGTCCCAGCATCGCGAGGTATAATTTCCACGCCTACTCCGGCGGCGGCAGGCTCAACATTGCCGTCGCCCTGCTGCAGGAAAGGCTCGATCTTTCGGACAAGCTCCTCGAAGTGGTTTACAACTGCCAGATGTGCGGCGCCTGTGACGTCTCCTGCAAGTATGTCATGGATATGGAGGTGCTGGAGCCCCTCAACGAATTGAGGATCAGGTGCGTGGAGGAGGGCCGCACCGTCCCTGCCCTCGATCGCCTGATGAGGCGGCTTCGAAAACAAGGGACCATGGTGTCCGGGTCGAGAGCCGGGCGGGGTCGATGGGCCCAGGGACTCGACGTAAAGGCGGGGGCAGGCCGAAAGACCGAGGTGCTCTATCACGCGGGGTGCAGGTCATCCTTCGACAAGAAATTGTGGGGTGTGGCCAGGACCACGGTGGCGCTGCTGCGGAAAGCGGGGGTTGACGTGGGCATCGCCGGCGAGGAGGAGTCGTGCTGCGGGGGCCGCGCTTATCAGACGGGATACAAGGAAGCATTTCTCAGCCAGGCGGTACGCAACGTCGAGGCGTGTGAAAAATCGGGTGTCAGGACGCTGGTAACCGGTTGCGCCGACTGTTACCATGCCTTCAAGGTGCTCTATGACAAATTCGGCCTGAAGGGCGACCTGGAGGTGCTCCACACCGCGGAGTACTTCGACAGGCTGATCGCGGAAGGCAGGCTCAAATTGGTCAATGAGGTTGCGGCGCGGGTTACCTACCATGACCCGTGTCGCCTCGGTAGGCTGGGAGAGCCATACATCCGCCGGGAAGGGACCGAGGTCCCGGGACAGGTGCGCATATTTGACCCCCCGAGGGACTACAGACGGGGCACCCACGGAGTGTATGACCCACCGCGCAACGTGATCAAACGCATCCCCGGCGTGGAGCTCGTCGAGATGGACCGGATAAAGGAATACGCGTGGTGTTGTGGGGCGGGCGGCGGCGTCAAGGAGTCGAACGACGAATTTGCTCGATGGACTGCCCGGCAGCGCATCGAAGAGGCCGAGTCCACCGGGGCCCAGGCCATTGTCACCGCGTGCCCCGGATGCGAGCAAAACTTCAGGGACGCTCTCAAGGGCAGCGAAAGCAGGCTGCGGGTCTATGACCTCGTCGAGGTGCTGGAGAAGGCGACCCGCGAGGGAGGTCGTTCATCATGTCTCTAGAAAGGGACGTCTATCGGGCATTTGAGGACGTGGTTGGTCCGGAGAACATCTCCGAAGACCCGGCGATACTGGATGCCTATGCGTGGGTGGGCAAGTCGGCAGGGGCGAAAAGGCCCATAATGCCGGGCGATGAAAAAAAGGACGTGCGGACCTTTGTCTTTGCACCCAGGTTCCAGGCCGTCCTCCTTCCGAAAGACACACTGGAGGTCCAGGCCGTGGTGAAGACCTGCAACAGGCAGGGGGTGAAAGTGAGGGCCTTCAGCACCGGCTGGGTCGGCGGCAACGTTCCGGCCGGTCCGAACGTGGTCCTCCTCGACCTGAGAAGGATGAACCGCATCCTCGAAATCAATGAAAAGAACATGTATGCCGTGGTGGAGCCTTATGTGATCGCCGCACAGCTCCAGGCAGAGCTGATGAAGAAAAGCCTGAATTGCAACGTCAACGGCGGCGGCGCTCATACGTCGGCCCTTCCCCTGGCCGCTTTTTGGGGTACCGGCCACATGGGGCAGTCGACGAGCAACGGAGAGCGGAACCTCCTCGCTGTGGAATGGGTGACCCCCGAGGGCGAGATCGTGAGGCTCGGCTCCTCGGGATCGTCAGACGAGTGGTTCTGCGGCGATGGCCCCGGACCGTCTTTACGGGGTATCATCAGGGGTGCGACTACCCCTTTGGGCGGGATGGGTGTGTACACGAAAGCGGCAACGAAGGTCTATCATTGGCCCGGTCCGCCGGTCTTTCCCGTCGAGGGCGCCTCCCCGCACTATGGGCCGAAGGCCATGCCACCTCGCTTTATGATCCGCTACTTCTCGTTCCCCTCGTTCGTGAAGCTGGATGAGGCGCAGCGCAAGATCGGTGAAAGCCGGATCGCCTTCGAGCTGATGGGTTTTCCCGTCTCGATGATAGCGGCCAATATGGCCACGAGCAACGAGGAGGAAACCAGCTTGTTCGAGAGACTGGCTACCGAGGTACAGGGGCCGGGGTTCATCGTGATACTGGCAGGAAATTCGCAGCGGGACTTCGAGTACAAGAAGCGCGTGCTGGCGCGGATCATCGGTGAGACGGACGGCAGGTCGCTGGAGGTGATGGAGGACCCTCAAGTAGGAGGGGCGCAATTGTGGCGTTTCATACGGATCTCGGCGTCCGTTCGCGAGACCATGCGGGCCTCGGGAGGCCATTTCGGGATCTTTCCGGGGCACAGCCAGTTTCTTCCTATCACCCGGTTCGCCGAAAAAGTGGCGGAGATGAAAGGAGAGCTGCAGCGCGAGGGCCTACTGGTCGATGACGGCGCCGATGCGTTCCCCTGGACCGAGGAGCACGGGTATATCGCCCACGCGGAGGTACTTTTCAGGTTCGCCCCCGGCCACGAGTCGATCGGAGGTGTTCACCGCCTTCGTAAAGAGTCCGTCGAGCTCGCCCTGCAAGAGCCGGTCGGGGTGCCCTTCTTTGCGATGGGCGACCAGATGCACGACGTGTTCGGACCGGTCTCGTCGAATTACCATCTCTGGCTGCGTAAGATCAAGCGGGCCTTCGACCCCCGAGGGACGGCGGATTCGGCAGGCTACATAACCGCGGGAGACCGGGAGGAATAGCCTTCGGCCGCGCCTGCGGGTGGCCCGGTCATCGACTGTGCGGGAGAGGGAGGTTGAGAGAGACCATCGTATGAATACGAAAGGTAAATCATCGGAAGAGGAGTCGCCGCGCCGCCATCCGGGCTATGGCGTGACCCACGGGAAGAGAGAGCTCACGAGCACAAAGGTGTACAGGGAGCTGAGGGGCATGATCGGCGCTAACCGCTTCAGGCCCGGATCGCGTCTCAACGTGGAGGAGCTGAGAAAGGAGTTAGGCTTCAGCAGGACCTCGGTGTGGGAAGCCGTGAGGAGACTCGAACAGGACGGGATCGTGCGGAACATCCCTCACCGGGGGGTTTTCATGGCCGAGAACCCCCTCGAGAGGGTCCGGGACGTCATCCAGGTACGCGGGACATTGGACAGGCTGGCCGGCCGGTTGGCAGTGGGACGGATGAGCAGCCGCATCGTCGATCAGCTTTCCCGATGTCTCCCCGATCAGTTGCGGGCTATCGAGACGGCCGATGTCGGCGGCTACTGCGCGGCCGATGTCCGGTTTCACCTCCTCATTTGCGAAGCGGGCGGAAACGCCTATCTCAGGGACCTTTACGAATCGATAACCATGCATGTTTTCCCCAGCCCCTTTGACTACCTGCCGTGCCTCTCCCCCGCATACGTGGCCCATCAGGAAGTCGTTGCGGGTTTGTCGGATGGAGACCCCGACCGTGTCGATAACGCCATGATTCGCCACACCGAGATCGCCATGAACCACATCAGGGAACAGATGCGGGCCCAGGCCGAGCGCCAGGAGCTGGTGCGGAACATAAGAGAGCATTCTTCTTTACCCGGACCTCGAACAAAGCGGCGAAAATCGGAAGAGGGTTAATCAAGGCCCCTATGCCTTTCCCCGGTTTGTCGCGTAAATACCCGTGCAGACGAGGACCAGGCCGGTGATCAGCCCCGTCGTCATCTGCTCGTGGAGAAAAAGCCCGCCCGCCGCCGTGCCGAAGATGGGGGTGAGCAGGGTGAAGGCGGCAAGCTGCGATATGGGGTAGGTGTGTATCATCTTGAACCAGGCAAGGTAGGAGGCAAAAGCGACGATGACCGACGAATAGAAGACGCCGCCGACAATGAAGGGGGTGATCTTGATTACCCAACGGGGCTCCAGCAGGACGGCGAACACGAAGATGATCGGTATCGAGAAGACGAGCTGATAGAGGAAGGTATTGATCGGGTGCACCCTTTCGGCAAGGTATTTCTTTATATAGACGGTTGTTGCGCCCCAGAAGACCGCCCCGCCGATGGCGAGGATATCGCCGAGCAGCATCGCCGGCGTCCAGGTTCTCGGCTTGCCCTGCAGGACCAGATAGGCGCCGAGAAAGGCGAGAATAATGCCGACAATCCGCATCGTCCCCATCCGCTCTTTCACCACCGCCCAGGCCCCCAGGGCGACGACAAAGGTGGACAGGTTCAAGAGTATGCTGGTCCGGCCGGCGTCCGTATACATGAGGCTGAGGTAGATGCAGATGAATTCCGAGCCGAAAAGCATGCCGACCATGAAGCCGTGGAAGAGACGGATGTCCCGGTGGAAGAGGGGCTGCCTTATCGAGAGGCAGTAGAGAAAACCACAAATGGAAGCGATGACGGACCTCAGAAGCGAGTTGAAGACGGGCGAGAGGCCCTGGTTGGTCAGCTTCACGGCCGGATAATTGAGGCCCCAAAGCATGGTGAGACACACGAGGATAAGCACCCCGACGAGATCGATGCGGTCCTTCCTCCCCGTCAAAGCCTGTGATGGATCGCTGTCTCCCCGCATGGGCCGCCCCTTTGGCCTTTTTTGGCCGCTGATTTATCTGAGAATAGCATGAGCGGGTAACGGAAGACAAGACGATGGCGGGTCGGAATGTTTTTAAATGCGCGATTTTGTACTATACTATGTGTTCATGGACGTGCTGGTCGTAGAAGACGAAGCAAAGGTGGTCGATTTCATCAGCAAGGGCCTCGACGAGGAAGGTTATACCGTCACCGCGGCTTATAACGGCAAGCAGGGACTCGACCTGCTGAAGGCCCACAAGTATGATATCGTGCTCCTCGACCTGATGATACCGGAGATCGACGGCCTCAAGGTGCTGAGGAACATGAGGGCGTGGGGCATCAACACGCCGGTCCTCATCATCACGGCGAAAGCCTCCAAAGAGGACGTGGTGCGCGGCCTCGACACGGGCAGCGACGATTACCTTACCAAGCCCTTCTCCTTCGAGGAGCTCCTTGCGAGGATTCGCGCGCTGCTGCGCCGCAGCGCGGCGAGAGAGGGTCACACGCTGAAGTACTCCGAGCTTGCCCTTAACCCGTACAGCCGCATACTCTCGAGGGGCCCGAAAGAGGCAGAGCTTACGGAAAAGGAGTTCCTTCTCCTGGAGCTGATGATCAGGAACAGCCGAGAGACCCCTCACCCGCAGGGAGATGGCCGAATATGTCTGGCAGAACGTCGCCGATTCGACAAATATCGTCGACGTCTACATAAACTTCCTGAGAAAGAAGATAGAATCCGTCACGCCGAAAAAGTACATCCAGACGGTGAGGGGGATCGGCTACATCTTGAAGGAAGAGGATGAGAAGGCTGTCTAACCTGCCCATACGGTGGAGACTCACCATTCTCTATGGCGGGATCATCACCCTGATCCTCCTCGTCTTTTCCGGCGGGGTCTACATCTATTTCGAAAACAGCCTTCAGAAAAGCATCGACGCCAAGATCAGGTCGATGGGGGAGGTCATCTCCTCTTCGATGACCGACACCCACGACCCGACCATGTTCGGCAATTTTGAGCGATACCTGGAAAACGTGCTGGGGAGGAAGCCCAAGGGCAAATTGGTCCAGATCATGGACAGCTCCGGCAGGATCGGGGCAAAAAGCAGCGACATCGAGGCCGAGAATTTCAAGGCAAGCTTCGGCACCCTGGAGCGGGCCTTTGCCGGGGAGGTAGTCTACGAGACCGTGGAAAAGGCGCGGCCAAGGCTCCGCCTGGTCACGATCCCCATCATGGACAACAAGAAGGTGACGAGCATCGTGCAGGTGGGGACATCGCTCGAGGACTTCGATGACAGCATGAGAACGCTCCTCATCATCCTCATCATCGGCATCGTCACCTCCGTCAGCCTTACCATAGGCGTCGGCTATCTCATGGCCAAGAAGGCGCTGAGACCCGTTGACAAGATCAGGAAGGCGGCGGTGAAGATATCCTCCCGCAACCTTGAGGAGTATATCGATATCGGGACGAGGAGGGACGAGCTGGGAAAGCTGGCCGAGACGTTCAACGCAATGATATCGAGGCTCCGCGACGCG
Source organism: uncultured delta proteobacterium (assembly GCA_963729685.1). GTDB lineage: Bacteria > Desulfobacterota > Syntrophorhabdia > Syntrophorhabdales > WCHB1-27 > BOG-1155. The sequence goes on from CAVSOX010000008.1 coordinate 188,930, forward strand.
TTCCAGAGGATCAACCAGTTCAGCATCGACGTCTCCCACGAGCTGAAGACGCCTTTGACCATCCTCAAGGGGGGCACCGAGGTGGCGCTCAGGAAGCAGAGGGATGCCGGGGAATACAGGGCGCTGCTCGCGAGTCACCTGGAAGAGATCGACAGGATGTCGCAGATCATCGACGACCTCCTCCTTCTGTCGAAGGCGGACACGGGGAAGATGCAGCTCAACGTGAGCGACATCGACCTGAAGGACCTGATACTTCAGGTTTATGTCGGCATGAAGATTTCTGCCGAAAAGAAAGACGTGGCCCTCATCGTCGACGACCTTCAGGACACCAGGCTGAAGGGAGATGAGCTGAAGCTGCGCAGGATGCTGTGGAACATCGTCGAAAACGGCATAAAGTACACGAACAGCGGCGGAAGAGTGGAGATATCCTCGGTCTCGGACGACGGATACGTGAGAATAAACGTGAGAGATACTGGCGTGGGGATCGGGGAGGAAGATATAAAGTACGTATTCGACAGATTCTATCGGGCAGACAGGGCAAGGAAGCGGGAGAGCGGGACCGGCCTCGGCCTCTCCATCAGCAAGTGGATTGCCGAGGCCCACAAAGGGGCCATAGAGGTAGAGAGCCATCCCCCTTCAGGAAGCCTCTTTTCCATAAAGTTGCCCGTGAGCGGAGGAAATGCATGAGAAATAGGAAATGGTACGTTATCGCGGGGCTACTGATCGTTGCGGCGGCCCTCTCTTTTTATATGAAAGGGCAGCCGCCCGGCCCCGGGACAGCCGTCCCGCAGGCGACCGTGAATCCCCGTCGCCGGTCGCGTTCGACAAGAGGCCTTCCTTCCCTCAGCGGCCTCGTCAAGGAGACGAAGCCGAGCGTCGTCAACGTCAGCACCACGACCGTGGTGAAAGGCATGGGCCTGCCGGGCCGGTTCGGCAACCCGTTCAAGGATTTTTTCGGCAACGACGATATTTTCGAAAAGTTCTTCGGGAACGAGCCGACCAGGGAATTCAAGCAGAAGAGCCTCGGCTCCGGCGTGATCATCGACAAAGAAGGCTATATCCTGACCAATAACCACGTGGTGGAAAAAGCGACAAGCATCAAGGTGAAGTTGAGCGACGGCAAGGAGTATGACGCGAAGGTCATAGGGAAGGACGCGAAGACGGATATCGCCCTCATCAAGGTGAATGTGAGAAACAGCCTGCCGGTCGCCGTCTTGGGAGACTCGGATAAGCTCGAAGTGGGAGACTGGGTCATGGCGATAGGCAACCCCTACGGCCTCGACCACACCGTTACCGCGGGGATAGTGAGCGCAAAGGGGCGGGTCATAGGCCAGGGACCGTATGACGATTTCATCCAGACGGACGCATCCATAAACCCGGGCAACAGCGGCGGGCCGCTCTTCAACCTGCGGGGAGAAGTGGTGGGGATCAACACGGCCATTATCTCCGGCGGACAGGGCATAGGATTTGCTATACCTGTCAATATGGCGAAGGCCCTCCTTCCCCAGTTGAAGTCGAGCGGGAAGATCGTGAGGGGATGGCTGGGGGTAGTGATCCAGAAGGTGACGCCCGAACTGGCGAAAAGCTTCGGGCTCAAGGAATTGGAAGGCGCCCTCGTTTCGGATGTGATGGAGGACAGCCCGGCGGCCAAGGCCGGCATAAGAAGGGGCGATGTGATTGTTTCCTTTGACGGAAAGCCGATAAAGGAGATGGACCAGCTGCCGAGGATCGTCGCCGCCACGCCGGTCGGCAAGAAGGCCAGGGTAAAGCTGATGAGGGAGGGCTCGCCCGATCGAGGTCGACGTCACGATCACCGAAGGCAGGGATGAAATGCGGGAGGCCGCGAACACGGGGCCGGAAGTGGATAAGAACTTACGGCCTGGTGGTCCAGAACGTCACACCCGAAATCGCACACCACCTGCACATCAAGGATACAAAGGGCGTGATCGTGACCGATATCCAACAGGGAAGCCCCGCCGACGAAGCCGACGTGAGGGCAGGCGACATTATCCGGGAGATAAACAGGAAGCCGATCAGGAATGTCGATGACTTCAGGGAGATAGTGAGCAGGGTGCGGCCGAAAGAAGGCGTCGTCATGCTGGTGAAGAGGGAGAACATGACCTTCTACGCCGTCATAAAAGGCGGCAAGGGATAGATAACGAAGAAGGGCTCGGGAAGAGGGTGTAATAAGGGTATATGCCTGTATTTGAATGGGTTGGCAGAGATCAACAGGGCGATATCAAAAAGGGCATGCTCAGCGCCCCGTCGGCCGAGGAGCTCAGGGCCCTTGTGAGAAAGGACGGCATTTTCCTCACCCATGCCGACGAGAGGGCGAGGCCGCCGGCTCGTGCGAAGCACAGCCTGCACAGGAGGGTGAAACGGACGCAGATCGGCATCTTTACGCGCCAGCTTGTCGACGATGATCAGCTCCGGCCTGCCGCTGGTCCAGTCTCTCGACGCCTTGTCGACCCAGCTTGAAAACGCCACGTTGAGGGGGATCACCGCGGCGATGAAAGAGCGGATAGAAGGCGGCGCCCGGTTCGCCGAGACGCTCCAGGATTACCCGAACTGCTTCGATGAGCTTTACGTGAACCTTGTCGTGGCCGGAGAGGAAGGGGGCATGCTCGACACCGTCCTGATGCGGCTCGCCACCTACATCGAGAAGACGGAAAAGCTCAGGAGGAAGGTGAAGACGGCGCTTATTTACCCGTCGAGCATCATCGTGGTCGCCGTCGGCGTCGTGCTTATCCTGCTGCTTTTCGTGATCCCCGTTTTCGAGCACATGTTTGCGGGCTTCGGAAAGGCGCTGCCCGTGCCTACCCAGATAGTGATAGGCTTGAGCACGCTTCGTCAAGGCCGGCATCTTCTACATCGCCGGAGCCGCGGCGGTGGGGGCAATCGGTCTGAAGAAATATTACGGGACGGACAACGGCAGGCGGACCATCGACAGGCTGTCCCTGAAGATACCGGTCATCGGGCGCCTCCTGCAGAAGGCATCGGTCGCCCGGGTGACGAGGACCCTGGGAACCCTTCTGACAAGCGGTGTATCGATCCTCGAAAGCCTGACCATCGTGGCAAAGACGGCGGGCAACAGGATCATCGAGGAGGCGCTCATCACGGCGCGGGCGGAGATCAGCTCGGGCAAGAGCATCTCCGAGCCCTTGAAGGAGAGCGGCGTTTTCCCCCCCATGACCATTCAGATGATCCAGGTGGGCGAGTCGACCGGCAGCCTCGACACCATGCTCAACAAGGTCGCCGACTTCTACGAGGAAGACGTGGACAATATGGTGACAAATCTCACGTCCCTGATGGAGCCCGCTATCATGGTGGTGCTCGGGGTGGTGCTCGGCGGGCTGATCGTCGCGATGTATCTGCCCATATTCCAGCTCGGAACGGTAGTGGGCTAGGCAGCGGGGCGGGGGCCGGGCGCTTTTCGCGCCTAGCTTTGTCATCGCGCTCGCCCCCCGCCCCGCTGCAAGCCATTCCCTGCCTCCCTTATAGTACGTAGTGCGTGAAATTGTCCTTGACACCGGGAAAAAATGGGCGTAAACTATTTGCTATGAACGGCATGGTATCCTTTTATTCTTACTTTTTTAGTCTGCACCCGTGTACCTTGGTGCTCTGAATGGGGCACAAGGCCATGGGTGCAAACCGACCCATGGCCTTGAAGTTTTTTAGGGGCCGTGGAGATTTTCGCGGCCCCTTTTTTTATGGAGGATCCGGTGATTCTATCGAACAAGATCAAGAAGCTGGTAATGGATCAGGAAGGATGGACAAGGAAGATGTTTGAGGCCGGGATCCGGATGAAGAAGGATTACGGCGTGGAGAACGTGTATGATTTTTCGCTGGGGAATCCGGAGATAGAGCCCCCGCGAACCTGAAGTCGCGGCTCGTCGAGCTGCTCGACCATCCTGCCCCCGGCATGCATCGCTATATGCCGAACAACGGCTACGAGCAGGTGAGAGAAGAGGTCGCCGCGTATCTGTCCGGGCGGAGCGGCCTTCCGTTCACGGCCATGCATGTCTTCATGACGGTGGGGTGCGCGGGCGGTCTCAATATCCTTTTCAAGGCAATGCTCAACAGGGGTGACGAGGTAATCCTTCCGAGCCCCTTCTTCTGGGAATTCAAGAACTACATCGAGAACTTCGGCGCTATCCCGAAAGTGGTCGACACGACGGAAGACTTCCAGCTCGATGTGGGACGTATCGAGGCTGCGATCACCGCACGGACCAAGGCCGTACTGATCAACAGTCCCAACAACCCCACGGGGGCCGTCTACAGCGAGGAAAGCCTGAAAGAGCTGGCGGACCTCCTTTACAGGGAAAGGCGCAAAGGACGGGAGATCTATATAATTGCCGACGAGGCGTACAGAAAGCTGGTCTACTCCGAGGCCCCCCTCCCTGACCTTTTCGGCCTTTACGACCTTGTCATCGCAGTGACCTCACACTCGAAAGACCTCGCCCTGGCAGGCGAGAGGATCGGGTATGTGGCCATTTCCCCGCATATCGCCGAGACGCCGCTTCTGGTTTCGGGTCTCATGATCGCGATCAGGGCCCTTGGCTTCGTGAACGCCCCGGCCCTCTTCCAGAGGGCCGTCGGCTCATTCCAGAGGAACTCGGTCAGCATCGACGACTACCGGCAGAAAAGGGATTTCCTCTACGATACGCTGATGGAGGCGGGCTTCGAATGTGTGAAGCCGACGGGCGCCTTCTACATGTTCCCCCGGTCGCCGCTCCCCGATGAAATCGAGTTCGTCTTCAAAATGCAGGCGGAGGAGAGGATTCTCGTGGTGCCGGGTCGGGGCTTCGGTAAGGAGGGCTATTTTCGGATCGCCTACTGCGTCCCCATGGAGACGATAAAGAAGGCCAGGCCGGGGTTCTTGAGAGCGGGAAAGCGATATATAGGGAGGGAGGGGAATTGATCATATCGAACAAGATTTCAAAGCTGATGGAAAACTCGTCCTGGATCAGGGCAATGTTCGAGGAAGGTGAAAGGCTGAAGGAGGCTCTACGGTCCGGAGGGCCTTTTCGATTTTACCCTCGGAAACCCGATCGAAGAGCCGCCAAAGGAGCTGAAGAAAGAGCTCCGTGATATGGTCAGCCGGCCGACCCTCGGCACGCACCGGTATATGTCGAACAGCGGGTACGGCGACGTGCGCGAGCAGATCGCGGGCTTTCACAGGGAGAAGTCCCGCCTGCCCTTCACGGGGGACCACATCATCATGACCGTGGGCTCCGCGGGCGGGATCAACGTGGTGATGAAGGCGCTGCTCGACCCCGGCGACGAGGTGCTGGTCATGTCGCCGTTCTTCGTCGAGTTTATGTTCTATATAGGGAATCACGGCGGCGTCATGAAGCTGGTGGAGACCAAAGAGGACTTCCACCTGGACGTGAAGGCCATCGAAGAGGCCATTACGGAGAAGACCAGGGCGGTCCTCATCAACTCGCCCAACAACCCGACGGGCGCGGTCTACCACGAAGACGAGCTGAAAGAGCTTGCCTCGCTGCTCGCCCGAAAGAGGCAGGAGGGGCATCGCATCTTCCTTATCTCCGATGAGGCATACCGTAAGCTGATGTACGCCGACACGCCCCTGCCGGATGTCTTCAACCTCTATGACGACAGCCGTGGCGGTCTATTCCCACTCGAAGGACCTGGGCCTGGCGGGCGAGCGCATCGGTTATATCGCCGTGTCGCCCCGGATTGCCGAGCGAGAGGCCGCTGATCGACGCCATGATCTTTGCCAACAGGATACTCGGTTTCATCAACGCCCCTGCCCTTATGCAGCGGCTTGTGGGCAAGTTCCAGAAGAACAGCGTGGATGTGACGGGCTACCGGCGCAAACGGGACGCCATCTACAATATCCTCATAGAGTCGGGATTTGACGTCGACCTGCCCGAGGGCACCTTCTATATCTTCCCGAAATCGCCCATCGAGGACGATATCGAGTTCATCAGGATATTGCAGCGGCACCAGCATCCTGGCGGTGCCGGGGGTGGGTTTCGGGAGAAGCGGGTATTTCAGGCTGGCCTATTGTACCGAGATGAGCGTGATAGAGCGGTCCCGGGCTGCCTTCATCGAGGTAGGTAACTTGTACCGGTAAGCCGGTCTTTTGTACCGTTAAACGTATGAAATGGCGGAAGGAGTGAATTCTCACGGCTCTTTCCGCCATTGATTTATCATGGGGAATTGTCGGCAAAACGTGGTAGAATAGGCGTCCGGGGGAGATTGATCGAGGGACGGATAAGTCGCCCTACGGTACGATGCGCGGTGATGCTCGTGAGAATGAAGGAGAGATAATGGCGGCAAAACTGGCTTTTGGGTGCCCTATCTGCGGGAAAAAGAAGGATTATCCGATCGACGAGCTGGTCGAAGGCGCGCTCCTCGAATGTCCCTTTTGCGGCCTGAAGCTGACCCTGCACGGCCACATGCTGCAAGAGGTGCAGGAGCGGATCGGGAAACTAGAGGGATGCGACAAGTGAGGGAAGCGGGGACGATGAAAGCGGACTGGAACCACATCCAGCTTTTAGGATGGTACGACCACAAGGGCAAGGCTTACCTGATCCCGCTGCAGGACAGCCGCCCCGAGGTGCAGACGGTAATAACCGGGGTCAAGGAGGCCGACATGCCCCTCCTCGACATGCCCGTGCCGAAGGGGGCAGTGCTCCACATGATCCCTGAGGGCAAAAACCCTTACGAATACGCCAAGGAGATCGGCGGATTTTACGCCGTCGGGATTTACGTGGAAGAAGGCTTCGAAAGGTCGAGCACCTAAAAATCGATTTTGGATTATGGATTCTTAATTTTTGATTAATCCAAAATCAAAAATTCTTCTTCCTGCCCTTCTATGCGCCCGGTGTTGCCGCCGGAGCGCCGCCAAGCCTTGCGACAAAGCCTTGCGTCGCCAGACCCGTGCTCGAGGGAGTGCCCGCGATCTGGGCGAGATATACCTGGCCCAGCTTCGATATGTGATCGTTCACGTTGTCGAAGTACGTGTAATGGATCTGCTCTTCGTCGTTGATGGCCTCCATGAGCTTTGCGCTCGTGTTGTCGCCGTTTTCCCTGGCCACCTGGATGAACTGGTTGTAGGATGTCATTGCTCCATCTTCAAGCTCGATGTCGAAGGGGAAGATAGCTTCCACTGCCTGGCCTTTTTCGACGACCGCCGCCAGCTCGCTGGTCGGCTGACCGCCGAGGTCCTCGATCCTGTCCGCGAGCATCTCCGCATGGCGCATCTCGTCGATCGCGATGAGCTTCACTTTCATCGCCATATCGCCGTAATCCATATTGTCCAGGTCATAGTGCTGAACCATATACTGGTGAATGGCGTGAAGCTCCATGGACCTCGCGGCGTTCAACGCATCGATGATCTTCTTTTTCCGCTCTTCCCGCACGGTATTCTGGGCCATCTTTCGTACCTCCTGTGAGTTGTCTTTCAGGTCTGCCGGTCTTTGAGACCGGCGAAAATGCTCTTCATGTAATATGATTCTCAAAAAGGCGCCGGGCAAGGATTTTACTCAAGCCTTGCCCCGCCATTTTTTTGTGTCCTTCCTCTCCCGTTTCACGCTTCCTCGCCCCTCGTCGCTTCCGCCCGGGGCCTTCTCCGTTGCCCGGGCACGCCGATTTACACGTTCGGCGGTATCCAGGCCTCCAGGTGCTTGAGATAACTCCACCGCCGGTCTATCGCAGCTTGCGCCCTTTCCATCAACTTCTCGGCGAGCTCGGGGTTGCTCTGCCTTAAGGACCGGTAGCGGTTCTCCCCGTATGCGTAATCCTTAAAGGGCAGAGAGGGTTCCGGGCTGTCGATGGTAAGGGGGTTCTTCTGCTCCTTCACCAGGTCAGGGTTGTACCGGAAGAGGGGCCAGTGGCCGGAGGCAACGGCCTTGCGCATCTCGGCTATGCCTTTGCTCATGTCGAATCCCTGGGCAATGCACGTGGCATAGGCCACCACGAGGGAAGGTCCTTTGTAAGCCTCGGCTTCTATCAGGGCCCGCAGCGTCTGGGCGGGGTTTGCGCCGAAGACGACCTGGGCGACGTAGACATAACCGTACGCGGTCATCATCAGCCCCCAGGTTCTTCTTGGGCGTCATTTTCCCGGCTGCGGAAAATTCAGCGGTTGCGCCAAGGGGCGTCGATTTCGACATCTGGCCGCCCGTGTTGGAATAGACTTCGGTATCGAGGACGAGGATATTGATGTCCTCTCTGGAGGCGAGCACATGATCGAGTCCTCCGTATCCTATGTCATAGGCCCAGCCGTCTCCCCCTACGGCCCACACGATCTTCTTCACGAGGTAGTCCGCCAGGCTGAGGAGCTGTTTTCCATCCGGTGATTGGTCGTTCGCGAGGAGTTTTTTCAATTCCTCTATCCTCTGTCGCTGTTTTGCGATCCCCTCCGGCGTCGTTTCATCATTGAGGAGGGCTAGAAAAAGCTCCCTGGCCTCGGTGTAGGTCCTGGCCAGGAGCTTCTCGAGGAGCCTCTTTGCTTCTGCGTTGAATCGCTTTACCGTCTGCGCCATGCCGAGGGCGAATTCCGCGTTGTCCTCGAAGAGCGAGTTGGACCAGGCAGGACCCCTCCCGTCGGGTCCCTTGGTATAGGGGATCATCGGCAGGTTGCCGCTGTAAATGGAGCTGCAGCCCGTTGCGTTTCCGATGAGAAGACGGTCTCCGAAGAGCTGGGTGAGGAGCCTGATGTAGGGCGTTTCTCCGCAGCCGGCACAGGCGCTGTGATATTCGAACAGACTGGTCGCGAACTGGCTTCCTTTTATGGTAGCCACGCTGTAGCGGGAGATATCGAGGGGAGGGAGGGCGAGGAAAAAGGCGTAGTTCTCCGCTTCCTGAACGCACAAGGGTTCGGCGAGAAACATGTTGATCGCCTTGAAATCGGGTATCTTGTTCCCCGAGGCGTCCTTTTTGTGGGCCGGGCACATGGAGACGCATTGCCCGCACCCGGTGCAGTCCTCGGGCGCCACCTGCACGGTGAAGTTGAGCCCCGCAAGCTCCTTGCCCGTGGCGGCGGTCGATTTGAAGAGGGGCGGCGCGTTCTTCAGCAGGGCCGGGTCGTATGCCTTCATCCTGATCGTGGCATGGGGACAGACAAACGAACAGAGGCCGCACTGTATGCATATATCGGGCTCCCAGACAGGGACGTGCACCGCGATGGACCGTTTTTCGTACTGCGTCGTGCCTGTCGGCCAGGTGCCGTCGACGGGCATGACCGAGACGGGCAGGTGGTCTCCCTGCATCGCCACCATGGGGGCAAGCACCTTCCTCACGAAGGGGGGCGCGTCGGGGACAACGGGGCCGCGCATGGGTTTGCCGGTCGTCCTCTTCGGCACCTCCACCTCGACGATATTATTGAGGGCGGCGTCCACGGAGGCGTAATTCATATTGATGACCTGTTCGCCCTTCTTCCTGTAGGTTTTTTCGATCTGTTCCTTGATCGACCTGATCGCCTCCTCTTTGGGGATGATGTCGGATATCAGGAAAAACGCGGTCTGCATGATCATGTTGATGCGGCTCCCCAGCCCCAATTCCTCGGCGAGGGTCACGGCGTCGATAATGAAAAAGCGCATCCTCTTTTCGATGAGATGCTGCTGGATTTCGAGGGGCAGGGTGTCCCACACCTCTTCCTTCTTGTGGGAGGTCGTCAGGAGGAATATGGCGCCCTTGGCCGCATTTTGCAGCATGTCATAGGTCTGGAGGAAGGAGGTCTTGTGGCAGGCAACAAAATTCGCGGAGGTGAGGAGATACGGCTTGTTGAGGGGTTCTTTCCCGAAACGGAGGTGGGAAACGGTCATTGCGCCCGACTTCTTGGAGTCGTAGACGAAGTACCCCTGGGCATAGTTGTCCGTCTCGCCCCCTATGATCTTGATCGTGTTCTTGTTCGCGCCGACCGTCCCGTCCGCGCCGAGCCCGAAGAACATGCCCCTGAAAACGCCGTCTCCCTCGATGACAAACGATTTGTCGACGCGCAGGCTCGTGTGGGTGACATCGTCTATGATGCCGACGGTAAAGTGGTTCTTCTTCGGCCAGGTGCCGGCCAGATTATCGAAGACCGCCTTCACCATGGGAGGAGTGAAATCCTTGGAGCCGATGCCGTAGCGGCCGCCGACCACTTTCGGGTAATGGGTGAAGTGCGCGGAACCGGCCTCCATGGCTTCGCCGATGGCCGTTCTCACGTCCATATAGAGCGGTTCTCCCGGGGCCCCTGCTTCCTTGGTGCGGTCGAGCACGGCGATCGACCGGACGCTCCTCGGGAAGACACGCACGAAGTCCTCGATGGAGAAGGGGCGAAAGAGCCGCACCACGACCAGCCCCAGCTTTTCCCCCTGGCCCTTCGGACATTGAGGTAGTCGATGGTGTTTTTGACCGTCTGGCTGGCGGAGCCCATGATCACGATGACGTCCCTCGCATCGGGTGCGCCGAAATACTCATAAAGTTTGTAGGACCGTCCCGTCAGGCGGGCAAAGCGGTCCATGGCCGCCTCCATGATCTGCGGCGCCTTGAGGTAGAAGCTGTTGACCGTCTCCCTGCCCTGAAAGTAGATGTCCGGGTTCTGGGCGGTGCCGCGGATGACCGGATGGTCCGGCGAAAGGCCCCGCGCCCTGTGGGCCAGGACAAGCTCGTCGTCGATCATGGCGCGCATGTCGACATGGGAGAGCTCCTCGATCTTTTGTATCTCGTGCGAGGTCCTGAAGCCGTCGAAGAAATGGATGAAAGGGACGCGGGATTCGAGCGTCGCTGCCTGGGCGATGAGGGCAAAATCCATCGCCTCCTGCACGCTGGACGAGCAGAGCATCGCGAAGCCCGTCGAGCGGGCGGCCATGACGTCGGAATGGTCGCCGAATATGCAGAGCGCCTGGACGGCGATGGAGCGGGCCGTCACATGGAAGACGGTCGGGATCAGCTCGCCCGCTATCTTGTACATATCGGGTATCATGAGGAGCAGGCCCTGAGACGCGGTAATGGTGGTGGTGAGGGCGCCTGTGGTCAGCGAGCCGTGAACGGCCCCGGCCGCCCCTGCCTCGGACTGCATCTCGGTGACCTTCGGCACGGACCCCCATATGTTGACCTGGCCCGCCGCGCTCTTGCTGTCGCATATCTCGGCAATGGGGGAGGACGGGGTGATGGGAAAAATCGTGATGATCTCGTTCGTCGCGTGCACGACGTGGGCGCACGCGGTACAGCCGTCTACGGTGATGATCCTTCTGCTCATGGGAGCCTCCTCCTCATTTTTGAAAACAGCGCTTCTCTCACTGGCGCGACAATGTCAGGTGGTCACATACTTAACTTAAACTTAACTTAAAGGTTTGTCATCCGGCCGCCGGCGCCATGCCCTGACCCGGGGCCTGTTTCATTATGCGGAAGCGACTACAGAGGTCCGGTTCTTTCTTGCAAAAGCGAAGCCTCTTATTCCGTTGTACTCTACGGGGAGAGGCGGTGCTCACCTTTCTAAGTCGCAGCAATAATGGCATACTCGTCAAAGTATCTCACAAAGCAAAGTTTCATGTCAAAGGGAAAGTGCCGGCAAGCAGGGAGATCGAGAGATTGACAGAAGGCATTTGCATTCATAAATTACGTATGTCTGTCGTGACCCACGCATGCCCTATGGGTGGGGTAGTGAGGGCCAAAACAAAAGAGGAGAGGTGAATACGATGCCGTTACTTACAGAAAAGGAGATCAGGGCGTATCACACCAAGAGAAAGGAGCTGGTCTGTCCCGTATGCGCGAGCGACGAGGAAAAGGCCGATCCCGGAACGAAGCCGGTGATGGCCGAAGACGTGATTCATGACACGGGACCTCTCGAATGCGCGAGGTGCAAGAAGACGATCAAGTAGCGGGTCCGCACCGCAGCAAAGGCGGCGAGGAGCCGGTGTTTTTGCCCGTTTAGGCCGTTGGTGTGCGGGACTTGACGAGCGGCGCACCCGCGAGAAGGCTGCGCCGCTAGTATTCTTCCAGGTGGTACCATTCGGCGTCCTCCAGCCACTGCTCCGGCCGCGAGACGAAATCGATGATCTGCTGGAGGATGAAGTAGTGCTTGTTCTCCTCGCCCGCCACCTGAAGGAAGATGTCGTGCTCCGTCGGGTCTTCCACCTGCGTTGCCTTTTCGAGGTAGAAGTCCTCGGTCATCTTTTCTATGGTTTGCGCCTTCGTGTAAAGCTCGATCTCCGAGACGCCGATGCTTTCCAGGCCCCCCTCTTCCCTCATCCTGACGAAGATGTTCTTCACGTCCTTCAATATAGTGGCTGCGGGTAACTCCCATGACTTGTGCTCTTTCATCTTGCTGAGGACATCATAGTGGACGACCTCGGCATCGGCGAGCATCGTGAGTATGCGGGCCAGACCCTTGTGCGTCGAGTGGCTTGCGGCTTCACGGTAGTAGTTTTCGCCGTCTTTCTCCAGTTCCATAGCATAGTCGTAGACGTTCATCTTACACCCCCTGTTCGAATATGCGCCTTTTTTCTCTCTCGGCCGGTGCCCCAGCCAACCCCATGTGTCTCTTAAGTATAGTGCCCCGAACGGTGCGCATCAATGGGAACGCCTTCGGATATTCTGATCAGCAAGAAAGTATGGTAAAATACGGGACGCGAGTCCGAACAGCGCAGATTTTTCAGCTTGAGCAAGGAGGAAAGCTATGGCAGGACTCTTTGAGGCGACAAAGCTCAACAATATGGCGCTTGAGAACAGGTTCGTCCGCTCCGCCACGTGGGAGGGGATGGCAACACCCGACGGATATCCGACAGAGAGGCTCACGCAGGTCCTTGTCAACCTGGCCCGAGGCGGCGTCGGCCTGATTATCACGAGCCACGCCTATGTGAGCCGGGAAGGGCAGGCGGGACCCTTCCAACTGGGTATCTACAGCGACGATCAGGTCGGCCCCTTGCGGGAGATGACGAAAGCCGTCCATGACGCGGGCGGAAAGATCGTCGCGCAGATCTCCCACGCCGGGTGCGCGGCTGCGTCGCAGTTGACCGGGAGCAGGCCGCTTGGACCGTCGGTGATCGAGAAAGACGGACGCAGGCGCTGTGATGAAATGACGAAGGACGACGTTGCCCGGCTGACGAAAGACTTTTCCCGGGCCGCGGCCAGGGCCAACGAGGCGGGGTTCGACGGGGTCCAGTTGCACGCCGCCCACGGCTACCTGATGAGCCAGTTCCTCTCCCCTGCGTACAACGCGCGGCGGGACAGCTACGGGGGGCCCGTGGAGAACAGGGCGAGGATGCTCCTCGGAGTATTCGAAGCCGCCCGGTCGGCGGTCGGCAGTTCCTTCGCCATCATGGTCAAGATAAACTCCGAAGACTTTTTGGACGGGGGTTTTACCGTCGACGAGATGCTGGCTGTTTCCGCCATGCTCGAAGACCGGGGTATCGACGCCATCGAGATGAGCGGGGGCACCTTCCGTTCGCGGGATTATTACGGCCTCCAGGATGGGGAAAGCGGCCCTGGTGGAAGGAGAAGCCTACTATATCGATGCCGCCCGCCGCTATAAGGAGAAGATCCGGGTGCCGCTGATGCTGGTGGGAGGGATACGCTCTTACGGCGTTGCTTCGATGCTCGTTGCGGAAGGGACGGCCGACTACATCTCCCTTTGCCGCCCCCTGATCGCCGAGCCCGATCTTATCAACCGCTGGAAATCGGGGGATAGAGAACCGTCCGTCTGCAAGTCGGACAACCTCTGCTTCAAGCCGGGCATCGAAGGCCGCGGCGTCTGCTGCGTCGTCAGGGAGAGGCGAGAAAGCGTGACGTAAGCACGCCTTGCCTGCGCGTAGTTTTCTCGTTATATTAGATGGGAACAAAAACGAAGGGCGCACCGGTTGCGCCCTTCGATATCTATTATCCGAAACGAGGATGAGGAGGAAGACTACCGATGACCGCAGAGACGAGAGAATTCAAAACCGAGATCAAGCAGCTGCTCGATCTTATGATACATTCCCTCTATTCCCATAAAGAGGTCTTCTTGAGGGAGCTTATCTCGAATGCGTCGGATGCGATAGACCGCGGCCGGTACGAGTCGCTCACGAATGCGGATATCCAGGAAAGCGACAAGGAATGGACGATCAGGATTACGCGGGATCCGGTGAAGGGGACCCTCACGGTGAGCGACAACGGCATCGGCATGACAAAGGATGAGGCGATAGAGGCCCTGGGGACGATTGCGCGCTCGGGTACCAAGGAGTTCCTCGAGGCCCTGCGGGAGAAGGACATCAAAAACAACCCGGAATTGATAGGTCAGTTCGGGGTGGGCTTCTACTCCTCCTTCATGGTTGCCGACCGGATCACGGTCCTTTCGAGGAAGGCGGGCTCGAAGGACCAGACGGGCGTCAAGTGGGAATCGACAGGCGACGGCTCATTCACCGTCGAGGATGTAGAAAAGAAAGGCAAGGGGACGGACGTGGTCCTCCATCTGAGGGAGGACGAGAAGCAGTACCTGGAAGAATGGGAGATACGGGACGTCGTGCACCGCTACTCCGACTTTATCGAGCACCCGGTCGTGATGGAGGTGGAAAAGGAGAAACAGAGCGAGCTGGACAAGTCGAAAACGGTGAAGCTCAGGGAGGACGTGACGCTCAATTCACGCAAGGCCGTCTGGCTGCGGGACAAGTCCGAGATCACACCCGAGGAATATACGCAGTTTTACGAGCACATCTCCCACGACCCGGAAGCGCCGCTCAAGGTGATCCACTACAGGGCGGAAGGCACGTCCGAGTTTACCGCACTGCTCTACCTCCCGAAGAGGCTCTCCTCCGACATCTTTCATAAGGACTACAAGATAGGCCCCATGCTCTACGTGAAGCGTGTGAAGATCATGGACCACTGCGAGGAGCTTATCCCTCTGTACCTGCGCTTCGTCAAGGGCGTGGTCGATTCTTCCGACCTGCCCCTCAATGTCTCGCGGGAGATACTGCAAAACAACAGGCAGGTCGAGGTGATAAGGAACAACATCACCAAGAAAGTGCTTGAGACCTTAAGCGCGCTCAAGGAGGAGAGCTACGACGAGTACCTCTCGTTCTACAAGCAGTCGGGCGCCGTGCTGAAAGAGGGCCTCTACTACGACTTCACGAGGAGAGAGACCGTTGCGGACCTCCTCCTCTTTGCCTCGACGAACGCCGAAGACGGGAAACTGAGGACGCTCGGGCAGTACGTGGACGACATGAAGGAGGGGCAGGAGCACATCTACTATATGCCTGCGCCCTCTTTTGAAGAGGCGGTGAAATCGCCTTATCTTGAGGCGTTCCGAGCGAAGGACTACGAGGTCCTCATTATGCTCGACGAGGTCGACGACCTCGTGATGACCGGTTTTGCCTACAAGGAAAAGCAGCTCAAGTCGATCATCGCGGGGGACGTCGATCTGGACAAGCCCGGGAAGGCGGAAAGGGAAAAGACACAGGAGAAATACCGGAGCCTGATCGACCTGATAAAGGAAGAGCTGAAAGACCAGGTAAAAGACGTGCGCCTCTCCGGAAGGCTCCGGGATTCCATCTGCCTCCTCGTGGGTGACGAGGGGGGCCTCAACCCGCAGATGGAAAAGATCCTCAAGGCCATGGGGCAGAACGTGCCCGAAAACAAAAAGATACTGGAGATCAATCCCGATCACGCGCTCTTCGGCGCGATGAACGAGCTCTTCGAGCGGGACAAGAAAAGCCCTATCCTCAAGGAGTATATCAATCTCCTCTACGATCAGGCGCTCCTCTTAGAGGGGTCGAGACCGAAGGACCCGGCGGCGTTCGCGAGGAGCGTGGCGAGATTGATGGTTGACGGCTTGAAACGGGAATAGTCTCGCCCGTTTAGGCGTCCAGCCGATCCGGCATCGAGTACAACCATGATCGATGCCGGAAGTTAGCTGGGTAAGAGGCGCATTCTCAGAGTCTTTATTCCGTATCAAGCCCATTGCCGTCATTTCGGTGGACCTGCGCATCGGAGCTTCTGAACGCGGGTATGCGCGGTCTTGGCAGTGTTTTCGAAGAAGCATCACGGAAGGTTTGCCGTTATGCCCATGTCAACTAATGTTGTCTATATATTTCACCATCAGACGGCAATTATTTTGCGGAAACGCCTTGAGCGACGAACAAGTATGCATATAATTAGAAGAAGACAGATGCTTGTCACGGGGTGATAGCCATGAGACCGGAAAGAAAAAAGTGGCTTGCTATTGCGGGCGGTGTTATCGCCCTGATCATAATCGCCGGAACCGTCACTGCCCTGCTATTCAATATCAATTCTTATAAGTCGAAGATCGAAACCGCCGTCTCCGAGGCGACCGGTCTGGATGTCAGGATCAACGGAAAGATGGGGCTCTCCTTTTTTCCTTTTGGCGTGTCGGCAAAGGATATCCATGTCACCAGCGAGGGGGCCGAGCTCCTTTCCCTCGAAGGCCTAAAAGTAGGGGTGGAGTTGACGCCCCTGCTGAAGAGACGATTTGAAGCCAGCAATTGTGAGCTTATCAAGCCGTTCTTCACCATCGTGGAGGATACCGAGGGGAAGTACAATTTTGAAAGCGGCAAAAGGAAATCGACGGAAGGGTCGGGCACGGCTTTCAGTTTGAAGCATCTCACGCTGTCCGAAGGGGCGCTTAGCTATCTTGACAAGAAGACGGGTGAAAGGACCGAATTGAAAGGAATCAATCTGGCCGTGAAGAACCTCTCGGTAGCGGATACCTCGGGGGAGATTATCAAGAACGTCTCCTTCACGGGAAGCCTCACTTGCAGGGAAGTGCTGCGAAAGGACCTCAGGATCGAGAACATCGGGGGTCCCGTGAAGGCGGACAAGGGAGTATACTCCCTCAAACCCCTTACCATGGACGTCCTCGGAGGGAAGGGTGAAGGAGATGTCACGGCGGACGAGACGGAAACCGATGCCATGTATGAAGTCAACGTGAAGGTGTCGAAGCTGGACTTTGAAAAACTTGAGACGTTCTTCGGCGCCAAAAAGGTGATCGGCGGGAAGGGCGATCTTTCTGCCTTCCTGACAGTAAGAGAAAAGGGGCGTCGCATCCTGATGAGGAACCTGGACGGTACCTTCGCTCTCCAGGGCGATAATCTCGTCTCTTATACTATGGACCTCGACAAGGTCCTCTCGAGTTATGAAACGAGTCAGGAGTTCCACCTCGTAGACCTGGCCGCCTTCTTCTTCGTGGGTCCACTCGGCACTGTTGCGCTCAAGGGGTACCGTTATGGGGACGTTTACTACGAGACCCGAGGAGGACAGGGTGCCATCACCCGGTTTATCTCTTACTGGACCATAAGGAACGGCGAGGCCGACGCGACGGACTGCGCCCTCGCGACGCATCATAATCGAGCCGCCCTTAAAGGCAAGCTCAACCTTGTCAAGGAGCGATTTGACAATGTCACGGTGGCGCTTCTCGATGACAAGGGATGCCCAATATTCAAACAAACCGTCAGCGGTTCATTTGGCAGTCCCAGTGTCGGCACGGTGAGCGCGGTCGAGTCTCTCGCCGGCCCGTTCCTCGATCTCTACAGAAAGGCAAAGCGGTTCGTTCAGGGCGGCAAGTGTGAGGTCTTTTATAAGGGCGCCGTGCAGCAACCTCGCTGACACGCCTCCGGCGCAAATGCGGGACCGACCGGACTACGAGCCATAGCCGCACGCTCCATGAGTCGACATCATTATCACTGCTGTTCGTACCGGGCTTTCGTCCCTCAGCACCGCTATCGCCGGGGAGGTCGATTGCAGTGTCAAGATTCAGGATACATATTAGAACTAAGGTCAGAGAAGGATCGAGGAACATGCAACGGCAGGCCATCACGTGTGGAGTCTATTAGCGGAAGGAAGGACAGGAATGCTATGGACCATTTTCGTAATTTTACTGATCCTGTGGCTTCTGGGGTTGGTGAGCGGCCACACGATAGGCGGAGTCATTCATATTCTGCTTGTCATCGCGATCATCGTGGTAATCGTCCGTCTTATACAGGGACGAAGAGTACTGTGAGTATGCGGACCCTTGCCGGGGAAGGCGAGGCATCTGAAAAAGAGGTGAGGCGGCGCGTCCGGAAAATTGTATGAATGTTCTGATGCCTTTGGCGGAAAAGGTCTCGTAAGCAACTCATTTCACCATCAAATATACTAAAGAGGAGTAAACGTGATGAAAAAAAGAAAGGTAATTATCGGCTATCTGGTCCTTCTCATGCTCGTCGCCACCTTTGCGGCCTGCTCATCGACACGCACACACGAAAGCACGGGCGAATACGTGGATGATTCTACTATCACGACCAAGGTAAAAGCCCTGCTTGCGGAAGACAATTTCCTCAAGTCGTTCCAGATCGGTGTCGAGACGTATAAGGGCACGGTGCAGGCTGAGCGGCTTCGTCAATTCTCAGCAGGCCGCCGATAAGGCGGGTGGGATCACGAGGAGCGTCAAGGGAGTCAGGTCCGTAAAGAACAACCTGATCGTGAAATAGACGACCGATATCCATGTTCCGGGTGGGGTATGGCCGCTGCGGAGAACACCGAGGCCCCGCACACCCGGTCAGGCATCGAACGTCGCGGGTGCGCGATTGGCGGGCACACCATGAGTGGGCCCGCCAATCGCAATAGTTCTGGATGAAGTTACCATGATAAGAGTCAAAGCCTTCCCACTGCTCATTGTTTTGCTTTCGATCCTGATCCTCGGCGGTGGATGCGCAACCCTGCCGAACGTGTCTGAAACTATTCGTGAGGTGCCGGCCACCGGGGGATCTCCTCAAATAGTTTCGGCCAAAGGGCCGTTATCCTTCAAACAGAGCAAGGCGCTCATGGAACGCCTTAAGCGCTCTGTCAAGGCGACGGACATTCTGCAGCGCTATAGCACCGTAATAGAATCGGTGAGCGAAAGCCCGTTGACGAAGGGGAATAAGGTCACCCTTCTCGTGAACGGTCCGGCCACCTATGCCGCCATGTTCAAAGCGGTAGAGAATGCCGCGGACCATATCAACATCGAAACCTTTACGATGGAAGATATCGAAGATGAAACGGGCCGCAAACTTGCCGATCTGTTGCTGCAAAAGCAGGCCGCGGGTGTTCAGGTAAATCTCATCTACGACAGCGTGGGCAGTCACACCACTCCGGCTGCATTCTTTCAGCGCCTGCGTGATGGGGGGATAGAGGTCCTCGAGTTTAACCCGGTGAATCCGTTTAAGGCCCGGGGAAAATGGCGCCTGGCCAAATCGGATCACCGCAAGATTATGATTATCGACGGCAAGGTCGCCTTCACGGGGGGCGTCAATGTCAGCCAGGTTTATTCAAGCAGCCTTTCCGCAAGGAGAGAGGGGAAAGATGCACAGACGCCGTGGCGCGATACGGACGTTCAAATTGAAGGCCCTGCCGTGGCCGAGTTCCAAAAACTGTTTCTCGACACGTGGGAGAAGCAGAAGGGGGCGAAACTCTCCGCGCGGAACTATTTTCCCAAACTCAAGGAAAAGGGGAACGCCCTGGTGGGGGTATTGGGCAGTACCCCGGGAGAGGCCAACAGGATCACGTTTATTATGTATGTGGCCGCCATCACTTTCGCGGAAAACTCGCTTCATATGACGAATGCCTATTTTGTCCCCGACCACCAGACGGCGGAAGCCCTCGCCGATGCGGCAAAACGCGGAGTTGACGTGAAGATCGTTCTTCCAGGAACGACCGATTCTTCCCTGGCCCAACTTGCGGGGGAATACTTTTATTCCCGACTCCTGAAATCGGGGGTGAAGCTCTACAAGCGGCGTAACGCCCTGCTCCATGCAAAAACCGTGGTAATTGACGGCGTCTGGTCGACAGTGGGCTCCACCAATATGGACTTCTGGAGCTTTTCAACTAACGACGAGGTGAACGCCGTCATTCTGAGCCGTGAGTTCGCCGTCGAAATGGAAAAGATGTTCGCCGGGGATGTCGCCGAATCCGACGAGGTCCGATGGCAAGAGTGGAACAAGAGACCTTTGTCCCTCAAGGTCAAGGAATGGCTTTCGCATCTCCTTGCCCACTGGCTGTAAGCTGCTCTCAGAAATGGGTCTATTCGGGCAGCAGGAATCGGCTTTATCGGAAAGTCGGTCCTCAAAAAAGGATCCCATAGATTCCAATCGATATGAGAAGCAAGCCGGAAACCGGCCCGCGTTTTCGGGCCACTCCGTTGACACAAAAGGCAGCCGCTGCCATGCAAAGACGACAAGGAAGGTATATAATACTTCATGATATTGTGATAGATGGAACAATAAGCCGGATTTGTCTCCCCACCTCAAATCCCCGTTAGTATCGATAACTGGAAAAAGTAGCTTGGAACAAATATAAAAGGAGAATGAAAGATGCATGTCTCTCCGACCATAAGTAAACTCGTGTCTCAAAAAGCCTTGCTGTGTAGCACGTGAGGGGGACTTTCCGGTGATCGAGTCGGTCGTCAATCTTTTCGGAACGATTGAAGCTTCGGGAACGGTTTCATTTCTTGTAAGGTCCTTTGTGTCCTTATTCGTTATCGTGAATGCGATCGGGAATGCCCCTGTCTTCTTGACGCTTCTTCAAAGATATGAAGAGGGTGAAAAAAGGACGATCATAAAGAAAGCTGTTCTGGTGGCCTGTGCCACGTTACTCGTGGTGACACTCACGGGAAATATCTTTTTTCGACTCCTCGGGATAGAACTCTATTCATTCAGGATCGCCGGAGGAATTTTGCTCGCCATAGTCTCTATCGAGATGTTGTATGGGCGGAAAACACAGACCCAGTCTTCCGCCGACGAGGAACGGTATTATGCCGAGAGGGACGAGATCAGCATCCTGCCCCTCGGCATTCCCTTGCTGACAGGGCCGGGCGCACTCACCACGGGCATCGTCCTCTTTGACACGGCGGGCACGCTCATCAACCGGATCATTCTGCTGTTGACTATTGCGATCGTTTTTCTCATTTCCTACATTATCCTGGTTAAATCCGCGATAATTCTCAAGTACTTAGGGAAGACCGGCACTACGGTCGCCATCCGAATCATGGGGCTTATGCTGCTCTCTGTAGCCGTCCAGTTCCTCATCGGCGGCATAACTGCCGCGTTTCTCACACCTCAAAAGTGAAACAGGCCGAATTACTGCGCCGAAGGACGGAGTAACGTTCACTTTCCGCTGCGTCCACCCTATATCTGCTTCTCCGTCTCACGCCGGTCTTCGGACGGCAGATGGATATCGACGACGAAGAGATAACCATGTCGGCGGCCGGGCCGGGCGTTGCCTGTTACCGGTTCCATCCCTGTGGTAAAAGAGATGACACGCTCTGGTGCAGAAGCCGCACAAAATAATTGTTGGTTCTGCGACAGACACGAGTGCCTGTCTGTCGTATCATACGTAATAGGGGCATATCCGTACTCGGGGTGCGCCTACTCTAAGAAGGGAGTCTTTATGAAAACGCGGTTTCAGTACTAGCCAGGTCAATTTTGGAAACTAATCTGTCCTCGACGATGACAACCGCGTTTCCAGCGTGTGCACTCCTTTCCATTGCACATGCGGGCGCAGCCCTTGGTGGGAAAATTACGGAGAAAATGTTTGAGCCGTTTCTTTCAAAAAAAGCAGCTTAGTGATGGTCGTGGGGTCCGGGACAAACTATAAACAAAAAAGGAGAAAAGGAAAATGGCAAAGATCTTTATAGTAAGAATCGAGGACGAGGATTTTGATGCGGTGAGAGAGAAGTACATGACAGAGAGCAGACAGGGGACGGATGACGAACAAGTCATGAAAGATTTCATGAAAGCAAAAAAGGGTGTTCGTGACGTACAGGTATGGCAGGTAAAGTGAAGTAGTTTAAACTCGATTTTCCATGATTCCCTGACTTAAGAGAAGTATGGGAGAAGATATGCGCGGAAAGGGAGGCGAGAAATGATTCCCGAAATCAAGAAGATTCTCTATGCAACGGATCTGAGTAAAAACTCGGCCTATGCCTTTTTTTATGCTGCCGATATGGCAAAGAGACATGACGCAAGAATTGTCATTTTACATTCCGTCGAACCCGGTCATTCTCTCTCTTACGCAGGATCCATGGTTGAAGGGTTGGCAAAAAGTGCGAGAAGGGAGGAACATGAAAAGGACCTTGAGGAGATCAAGAAAGGACTCGAAGACTTTTGTAGGAAAGCGGAGCCTCAAGCCGGCCATGCATGTGTCGAACTGGTATCCAAAATTCTCGTTCCCTTGGGCCATCCCGTTGAAGAGATTCTGAAGGTAGCGGATGAAGAAAGTTGCGATGCCATCGTCCTTGGAACTCATGGAAAGGGATTCCTGAGGCAGACCTTTCTCGGAAGCGTGGCTGCCAAGGTCCTTGAACGCACCAGGAAGCCGGTTTTCATCATACCGCTGCCCTTCGAGAAAACGGATATCGACCGGGATAATATCTAGCAGTTACCTTTCGGAGTGCCCGGTAATTGTTGCAATGATGGAGGTCGGCAATGATACTTACTCATGAGACAGTTTGAGTCGAAGGAGATCCCATGAGCAGATCGGAACAGATGGGGAAAATTCGCGAGCGGTTGATCAAAAGACGTGATGAGGTCTTCGAGGCCCATAGGCTCGGTGATGAAGCCCGGCTTATCTTGTCGGAGCACGATATCGAACCTGAAGAAACAGCGCAGAAGGAGGCTATCGCCGATGTTCTGGCAATACTGGACGAAAACGAGCAGAAAGAGATCCAGGCCATAAACAGGGCACTGGCGAGGATGGAACTCGGGGAATACGGCTCCTGTGAGGTCTGTGGAGAAGGAATCGAGGTGGAGCGCCTTGAGGCAATTCCCTGGACATCTGTCTGCAGCAGACATGCAAGAACAGAATGAGGGAGGTACAAACTTGAAAAAGTTACTTTTGGGAACAATGCTTTTTGCGTTGGCGACTGTCGTTGCTGTTCCAGCGATGGCAGAGGTAGCTATTGACGTTAACATCCCTCTCCCGCCACCCATCGTATTTCAGGCGCCTCCGGATGTGATAGCGATGCCTGATACGAACGATGTCTACGTCGCTCCCGATATGGATGCAGACTTGTTCTTCTGGAATGGCTGGTGGTGGCGCCTCTGGGAAGGCCGTTGGTATCGCTCGCATTATTATGACCGGGGCTGGGGTTATTATAACAATGTTCCAAGTTTCTATTTTGATGTAGACCCGGGTTGGAGAGGATACTACAGGGACCATAATTGGTACGGGCACCGGTGGAACTATGAACGGATTCCAAATCAACGCCTTCAGCAGAACTGGAAGGGCTGGCACAATGATCGACATTGGGAAAAGCAAGGAACTTGGGGCGTCCAGAGCTATCAGCCTCGGCCGCAACAACAGAGACAGGTACTAAGACAGCAAAGGCAGAAGCAATATCAGCAGAGGCCTGAAGTTCGGCAACATCAGCAACAGAGGCAACCTCAGGCTCAAAAACCTCAGGCCCAACAACCAAGACAACAACCCCAGGAGAGAGCTCAGCAGCCGCAAAGACAAGAGCAAAGACCTCAGGCCCAGCAGCCGCAGAGACAACCTCAGGCCCAACAACCAAGACAACAACCCCAGGAGAGAGCTCAGCCGCCGCAAAGACAAGAGCAAAGACCTCAGGCTCAGCAACCGCAACACTCTCAGCCCCAGGGAAGACCTGAAGGGAGGGAGGCAGAACATCAAAAATAGGATGACTGCACCTTGCCGTTTCGCGGCTCGCCCACAGAAGGGCAATAGGAACGGCTGCTGCCATGGGCGCGAAGATGCCTGCCGGCAACGCATCAACGGTGTGAGGTCTCCGTATACCCAGACGATGCCGAGAGCGATGCCCAAAGCCGGAACGTAGGCTGCGATTGCATGCGCCGGAGAGAGGATGCCAGGCTGTGCGCGACCAAAGAAGTCGTTATCGGTATGTTGGCGACGTTATCCGGAGTGGCATCTTGAAGAATGCATAAAGCTCACGCTACTACGGAAAAACAGTCTGGATCCGCGCATGGCTCCACAGACAGGGTGCGGCGGTTCTTTGCCGATCTTGGTCCCGGCTTAATTACCGGTGCCGCCGATGACGACCCTTCAGGCATCTCTACTTATTCGGTGACCGGGGCGTCCTTCGGCTATATGCCCTTATGGACGGCGCTCTTTTCTTTCCCGCTGATGGCTGCCGTACAGTTGATGTGTGCGCGGCTTGGCTTGGTAACGGGGCGCGGGCTGGCAGGCGTGGTGCGGATTTATTATCCGCGTTGGGTGTTGTGGTCTGCGTGCGCGCTCTTGATTGTGGCTAACGTTTTCAACATCGGCGCCGACCTTGGAGGCATGGCTGAAGCGACCGAAATGATGACGGGAATTAGATCGTACTACTGGACCCCGCTGTACACCATACTGGTCATCTCACTGCTCTTTTTTACGTCATACCGTCACATCGCTCGTATCTTCAAATGGCTGACGATGGTGCTCTTCGCTTATATTGCGGCAGCCTTCTTCGCCCGGCCGGACTGGCACTCTGTCTTGACTGCGACCTTTGTGCCCCGTGTCGAGTGGTCGAGTGCGTTTCTTGCAACCTTTGTCGGCGTGCTCGGCACGACCATTTTGCCCTATCTTTTCTTCTGGCAAGCATCGCAAGAAGTTGAAAACGATCGGGCACACGGGAAACGCACAGTGCAACAGCGTGAAGGCGCGACCCTCAAGGAATTGCGAGTAGCTCGAACGGATGTTTTTACGGGGATGTTCTTCTTCGGATGGGCAACGGCGGCGATCATGACTGCCGCAGTGGTCGGGATGTTTGCAACCATGTAGAATTGAGAGCGAATCAGAGATTGCCTTCTGAGAGACCTCCACGCGATGAAACGGACACATTCGATGAGATTCAAAGATCAAGTCCGAACAAACCCGGCAGCCTTCCGTGCTCACACCGCTTCAGTTAAAAGCGGTAGCCAAGCCCCACGAGGAAGACGTCGGTGTCACGGTCCTGTTGCGTGATAATCCGGCTCCAGGAGGCGCGCAGCGCAAAGTGATCGAGGAAGCGGACACTGGCCGAGAAGCTTGCAGCCCAGTCGAGCTTTGTCTTATCGTCGCTTCCCTGCTGGTACTTATCGTGTGCCAGATAGGGCCCAAAGCCCGCAGCGAGCGTCAGGTGATCCCTGAAGAACGGATGGGTCAGCCAGAGGCTGGCTCATCACGCCGTAGCGGGCCACAGGCCGATCGCGGCCCTCAAAGAGTCCCGTGGCCGTCCAGTCGAGATACTTGGCAAGATCCCGCCGGTATTCTAAGGCCCAGGAAGTGCTCTGTTCGTTCTTCTGAGTGTTGAGGACCGTCGCCCCCGTGTACGCAGTAATCTCGTTGCGGAGGTCGCCTACACCCTGACCGCCCGACGTTCCGGTTGGCTTCTTGTCGGTTCCCAGCTCATACCCTATCCCGATGGTGCCCGAAAGCGTATCAAAGCTCTGCCTCGTCGCTAAGTAGTTGATACGCGCCTGGATCAGGAGAGGGCTGAGTCTGTACAAGGTGGCCGTGGCGCTGAAAAGTGCTCCCACCCCATGCTCATCATGGAACGCACCGTTCGCGCCGCCGTGGGTATCGAAAAAGGCGTACGGGCCGGCCCCCAGGCCGAAAACCAGGTTTCGATTCCACACGCCCGCGCGGGCCCACAACTGGCCGGTAATGCCGTCTCGATAGTGGTTTACCTCATGCCCCTCATTGATATACGAAAAACTGAAGGCCGCATTGTTTCCAATCTCCTGGAGGTAAGTGGTCGACCACTGAAGCCGCGCGGTCTTGTTTTGAGTGTCCTCGGTCACACCGGCATTCACCAAGAATTCGTGCGCATAGGCGGTGCCGGAGAGAAACACAAGTAAGAAAACGGTAGCAATCTTCCACATAAATACCTCCACATTTAAATAGTGGCACCGGGCGGTGCGCGGGGCATCGAGAATCAAAAAGTTCCTCAACCTGAACCCGCTATTAAAACATAATCCTCGTGTGCGGCTGTGTCTCAGCTATCACTCAGGTCTGTACGTATTCCTGAATGGACGTCGATTTGTGCCGCGCCGGCCGTGGCGAGTATGCTCTTGGCCTTGGCCGCCTCCTCCGCTGTTCCGTGAGCGACAACGAGGAACTTGTCGGCTTTCAGCGCCGTTTCGTACTGCAGGCTGCTGTCCCGGGGAATGCCGATACTGTACAGCGCGCCGGCTAACGCACCCAGCCCGCCCACGACCACGGCACCCTCCAGCGCTCCGACAATCCAACTTACGAGCGGGCCGAACACGAGGAGGGGACCGACGCCCGGGATAACGAAAAGGGCCGATCCAAAAAGCAAGCCCCAAAAGCCGCCCCAAAAGGCGCCCCGCTTGCCCCAGACCTTCACGCGGTCACCGATGTTGTAGTAGCCGACGACGTGTTCTTCCTGGTGAAAGTCCTTGCCCACGATGGACAGTTTTTTCATGTCGAACCCCGCCCGCTGGAGTTCCCTTATGCTCGTTTCCGCCTTGGTGTGAGAGTCGAAAATTCCTACTACTGCGTTATGCTCAACCATGCTTTACCTCCTTGCGGCTTCAGGTGATGTGGCGCCAATGGTTTATGACTTTAACGCCACGGTGATTACGCAAACCGCCCCTTCACATGGACGGCCGAATGTCACTCGATTTCAGGTTTCTCGCCAGATTCCTCGATATTTTCGCCTGTATTTGCCTGACGCTTTCCCTTGACGTGTTGAAGCGTTCACCGATTTCCCGCAAGGTCAATGGATCCTCCGCCATTATACGGTTATCGAAGATAAAGCACTCTTTCTCGTTGAGCTGCTTCTTGAAGTCAGCAAGCTTTTTGTGCAGCATTTCCGTGTAGTCTTTTTCGATCAATGTCTCCTCTATATCCTCACCGCTTCCTATCATATTCATGAGCGGGTCCCCGCCTTCGTATTGGGGTGCTTCCAGGGAAACATCGCCGTTGTACAGGCGCTGCTCCATATCCTCTATGTCTGCGCTGTTCACCTTGAGCTTGTCGGCAAGGACCTTTGCGGAAGGGACGATCCCGGATTTCTCCAGCTTCTCCTTTTCGCGGTTCAGACCGTAAAAGAGCCTCCTCTGGCTTTCCCTGGTACAGATCTTCACCATGCTCCACGAGTTCATCAGGTATTTCAGCATGTAGGCACGTATCCAGAAGGATGCGTATGTTGAGAATCTCGTCCCCTTTTCAGGATCGAATTTCCAGACTGCACGCATCAGTCCCATGTTCCCTTCCTGGATGAGGTCGAGGATGTTGAAACTGTGGTAATCACGGGCTATCTTGACCACAAGCCTGAGATTCGCGAGGACCATTCTTTGCCCGGCGTCTTTGTCGCCTTCCATTCTCACCCTTTGAGCCATTTCCCGTTCTTCTTCCTTTGTCATGAGGGGGTGCTTCGATACCTCCTGAAGGTACGCCCCGAAGGGATCGCCAGCTCCTGGGGTTTCGGATTCGGGCTCGGTCGTAATTGGGTCCTCTGAGTGAAGGAACGCCATGGAGTGCCTCCTTAGGCTGCAACAGGATTCAAAGACGGTGTTTTTTGAGGAATGGTGGGCCAAATCTTTTGTCTGCTGTTCGTAGCTGCCAAGGTCACGATATCTGTCTTTTTATTTCCGAAAAAAGAAGTTTCAGGCATCTGTTGTTTGTAGTTGCCAGGGTTACTATGAGCAAGCCCGCAAGGTGATAACAGGCAATCGCACGATGACAATAAGCCTTTATTATCTGCACCGGGTAAGGCATCTACGGTACTATACGACAAGCGCTGAAGCACGTCTGTCGCTGAACCAACAATTATTTTGTCGCGTTTTTGCGCACGAGCGTCTCATCGTTTTTACTACGGGGAGGATAAATGCCGCCATTACTCTTTAGGGCCTGTAATCTGCCCAATGCTAAGCTCAACCGGGAAAAATTCGAGCAATCCGAGTCCTTGAAAAGTTGTTCTATCGGGTCTTCCTGAAGATCAACGTTTTGGAGCCTGGCAGGGTTATCTGAATCGTATCCTTCTCTATCTTGCCCACGATCACGCCTCCTGCCCTGGTGTTCACCCGCAGGTCCCCTCGTTTGATGTACCACGCAAAAGGAACCTCTACGAAGGTGCCCTTTGCCTCATCAGAACTCACTTTCCACAGACCATCCCCATTTTCCTTCAACTCCAGGAAGATCACCCGCGCTGAAGCCGACTTCTGCCCCTCCGCTTTGTATATCCCCACGTATTTGTCTTTGGACTCGCATGAAAGGAGGAGCATCAGAAGCACGAAAAGACCTGCCATCCATCGATAACCCTGATATCGTGATTCTTTCATCATAGATCAACCTATCGAGACCCCGCGAGAGCAGCAACCCTCGCCTTGACACCGGGCGGCAAGCCCCCTCTCCGAAATGTGAATAATCTGTCGCAAAAATAGACCTGTATCGTGAAAAGGAGCAGCATCAGGTCTTCGCTGACTTTCTTCCATCCGATAGGCTCCCCCACGGTGTCATAACATCCACAAGTGATTCCTGAGAAGTAAACCCCTTTTCTGAAACGACCAAATATTGCTAAGTCCATAGAGAATAAGCCGTTCTTTGAAAAACGACGTCCTAATCCGGCCGGATAGCTCCAAACAAGCGCAAATAGACGATAGGCAGCCTTGCAATAGCCTTTTCAGGGCCGTATAGGCCCTGGCCCATCTCTTTATGTTGCAAGCTGTCAGTTTACAGGCTACGGCAAAGCACACTTTTGCAATCCGGCGCACGCGAAGCCTGCCGATCCCGTGGGATCGCTTCAATTCGGAGTTCGTCGCTTCGATCCCTGCACGGATCTTATACCGGTCCTTCCATTCACTCTTTTGTTGGGCGGCATACATCTGATCTCGCAGGCGCAGCTCGGCAGTGATCTCGAGGCGAAAGTCCCCGACTGTGCCGCGCGCCCGGCAGCCTTTCACACGATGGTTGGGAGTGCGCACGGGACATTGATCGAGCATCGTGCAGGATCGGCAAATGTTTCCGTCGAAGATCGCATGGAGAGACCGGCGCGTCGTGTTGTGGGCGCTCAATTCGCGATGGTCTATGGGCTTGTGGCCCATAGGGCATTGAGTCACAAAACCTTCCGAGTCGAAGAGGAAACGGTCTCTGCCCGCTACATCGTCGCCAAGCCTGCTGCGGTTTACCGGAGTAATGAATTCGATACCTTGCTGTATCACCTTCAATGCTGAAGGGACAGATGGATAACCGCCGTCGGCAAAGAGCGTTTCAGGCTTGCACCCGGCAGCGTCCAAACGTTCAATGGCCGAAAGGGCTTTGCCGATGTCGGACCTGGCGGCACCGTGCACTTCATAGTCGGTGATGATTTCGGTCTTTCCTGCATTGCTGCACGTCTCGGTGACATGAAGGCTGTATCCCGGCCCTTTATGTCCGCAGGACGCATCCGGATCGTAGGGGGATTGAAGGGCGGCTCCTTCGCTCTTTTTCTTCACCTGAACCTTGGATGATTGTTCATCCGTAGTGAATTCGCATTGTTCAGAAAAAAGGCGGGTAAGCAGTTGGTAGGGCTCACCAAGTTCGTCTTTCTCGAAGATGACAATAAGCTCATAGAGATACTGCGCCAGTTCTTCCAGCTTGATCTTCTGCTCGGCCGGACCCAATCCGAACCAGCCCTCCGATTCACTTGAATGCCATTTTTGAATTGCTTCCGGGACCCTGGACAATTGACCCTCATCCAGACTCTTGAGAAACAGGGAAAGCGTATTTGTGAACAGGGCCACTCTGCCCCGTACACGAATGTTCGAGATGATATGAGTAGAATCAAGGCGCTGGTTGCCCGCTGAGAGGCTCAGTTTGCTTAGAGCCGAATCTCTGACGTTGTCGAATACATTGCGCACCAGCTTCATCTCAGGGTCTTTGGCGGCCAATCGCCTGCGGAACTCGACAAGAGAACGGCGGGATAGATAATCTTCTTCCTCGCCGACGTCCAATGCGTACCGCCATCGAATGTCGAAGCTGAACGTATCAAGGGCTTGTTGATCGCTTAAGTTGTTCAGCTCTTGCAGCAGACACAAACCCAAAAGACGCGCCACGCTGAAATTAGGCCGACCTGTTTTGCCGTAGAGCATCGCATATCGATCTTCGTTCTTAAGCAGAACTGGAAGAACTTCGAATCTGAACAGGCGAGCCCATGACGATTCAAGACGGCTGCGCAAAGAGGGGGATACCTGCGTCTCTATGCCGAATAGCTTTTGTTGAGGTGATGTTCTTTTATACATACAATACTCTACCATTGTATGCGATTTAATACAATAGTTATTTTGGGAGTTACTTCTCAGGAATCACAAGTGATGGATGTCCCCCAATACATGTTAGTCAGTACCATCACCGTAAACATGATCAGCATCAGGGCGATAAGAGTTGCCGCAGCCCTCGTCCTGAGCCCGATGATCAGAAATAGCCCGCTCACGAACTCTATCCAGGGCAAAATCACAGCTCCCACATTCAGAAACCAGTACGGGATGATTCGATAGGCCGCCACTGCTTCCGCAAACTGGGCCGGGTACGGTATTTTGCTCACGCTCGCATAGAGAAAGAAATACCCCACATACATCCTCAGAATGAGTGCCAGATAGGGGCTCGTCACGATCCGTTTCAGAAATTGTGAGATCATTTCTTTTCTTCCCATCTTTCCACGGGACAGCCCGCCTTCTCCCAAGCCGCCATTCCTCCCTCCAGTACTTTTACATCCTTATGGCCCCTAAGAAGGAGCTTGTTCGCCAGCTCCAAATCATAAAGCCTGCCTATAGTCCCTCCGTACACAATCACCTTCTTCACCTTCTCCGCTTCTCCAAACCTCACTTCGTACAAGATATCGAAAAGTGAGAGAGGTACACTGATTGCTCCTTGGATATGCTTCTTTTGATAGAAGCCTTCAGGCCCTGCATCCACAATGAGCGCGTCTCCCTTCTTCATCTCTTCCATCGCATGAACCGCGCTGATCTCGGGAATCGCCTTTTTATCGGGGAACTTCGGGAACAGTGGTATCCCGTTCGGGTTGGACCGATTGAACACGAGAGCAAGAAGAACACTCACTCCGATTATCAGCACAAAATGGAACCAGGCTGTGCGCGGCGCCCGGCGTTGCTGCAGTGCTTCCTTTTCAATGACCCTGTTAGCCCTCATAAGCCATCTCGACATCTGTTTCACAAAGATAAGCGAGATATCGGGGAAGTCCTTCAGAATACTCTCAAACTGTTCTTTGGAAAGCACCAGGAGATGGGTTTCTTCCATCGCCTCCGCGTTCGTTGATCTCGCCTCGTCCGTCAGCAACGGCATTTGTCCAAAACTCTCCCCTGCTCCCAGCACGGAGAGATCAGTCTCGAACCCATCGCTGCCCCGTTTGAACACTCGCACCTTTCCGGAACGGATGATGTAGAACTTGTCCCCGGATCTCCTTGCATGAAGATGATCGTATGCGGGGCTGCAACTCGATGCTCCGCGGCCCGGGTGAGTTCATCCCATTTCTCTTGAGGCAATTCCTCGAAGACTTTGCCCCTTGCGAATTCTTCTCTTTTGCCCTCTTTCTCCCTCATGACACTCTACCGTTTCTCATAAACTCCCCTCGGAGTTGATGAAGATGGATCGTCTGCCCGGTTCCCCTTATTTACTGGCATTCTCAACTTCCTGTTTTCTTGACTGCAACAACGAGGGTATGAGTTTCATCCGAACCCACTTTTTCCCGCTGCTTCATGTCCGGTAGGCCTTGCCGTTACCAAGGGCGAGTAAGATTGGTGTCACAACATGTTACAGCAAGCACCCCCGAAGAAAAGGATGAAAGAGAAAGAAGAAGCTCCGGCTCTCGCATGGTAAGACTCGTAAGCACTTTCTCGCATCTTTTTCCCTTCTCCTTCTCCCTTAAGGGTCTGAACTACCAGAGAGAAATGTTCTGAGCACCCAGGGCAAGTCTATCCAATATGGCGGGCTTAGCAATTTTGAGAGATCCCATCCGGTACAGAACCATAACAATAACAGTTTCCTTCTTTAAGGGGCGCCCCTGGACCCTGCGTCCATTTCCGGTATGCCCGGAATCCTGGTTTGGGCTGATGTCATCCGGCATGTGCCTGCCGCAACACGTACCTTATTTCTCTTCGCGCTTCCGGATCTCCTTCGTCAACTCCCCCATATGCTCGTCCAGTTCCTTCATGGTTGTCTCCAGAACCTCGATCTCCTCTTCGATTCCGCTTGTCGAACCTTTTGCCTTCTTCTTTGGCGGCTTCTTCCATCCTGTCTGCCTCGTCTCCTTGCAGGAGAATTTCCAGGCAAAGTTGTACTTTTCAAAGATAACACTCCATCTTCGTGGAAATACCCGTTTTACAAGCTCGGCGCACTCGTGTTCGTCCCCTGCCTGTTTCACCGCCTGAGCCAGTCTATAGAGGTCGGTATCTTTGACCGATCGGGCCCTCATCTTTTTCCTGTGAAGCGCATCCAAAAGGGTAGCTGCTATCTCAGCCCTGATCTCCTCGTTTTCAGGGTCTTCCCTCGTTGCCTCGATAATCTCGGTAATTTCCCCTGCGTGCTCTCGCATGAACGATTCTTTTTCATACATTACTTTTGTCTCCTCTCGCGGCAGCCGCAAGCGTGGAGGAACGTCTGTTCGGATTACGCTCACCCCTATAACAAGGATAAGACCACGCTACCACGACGGCAATATGGCAGAGAGCGAGGCTCGGCCTTCCATTTCGCTCCAAGCAGGGAGAAGACAGAGTGGCTATGACACACATGACCGGGACTGGCACGAGACCCGGCGTCAAGCCCTGATGGAGAAGAGATCGATCCCCATATCGGCCCCTGGAAGCCGGTGGTGGTAGAGAAATATAGACTTGAACAGTCCAGTTGACCAGGAACTGAAGCGCCGGAATTGCGCCAAGTGAGAGTCAAAGCATGAGTTCCCCTCTTTCGGCGGCAAAAGCGCCAATTTTGTATCGTGCCCGGTGATTAACAATACCCGGCATAACAGCCCTCATTACTTATCTTTGGACTCCATCCTCTCTCCAAGCTTTGAAAGTGCACTGCTTATTCCTTTGATGCCTTTGTCCACCTCATCCACAGTCCAGCCTGCTCCCTTTACGAGTTTACCGCCAACCGCGCGTGCGTACTTTACGGTATCTGCCGTGTCTGCCTCCAACTCGCGGCCGGACCACTTTGCGGCGTGCTCCACGTCTTGCGCCGCATTCGTAAGGGCATGGCCGGTCTCCCTTGTCTTCTTCTTGGCCCAGGATTCGGAAGCCCTCCGGTATTCGTAATTCGATAAGGCATGGTACGATCTCGCGAAGGTATGCTTGAGCTGCTTCTCTGAGGTCACGCCCCCTGTTTCGACGTCCTTGGCCAATTTCTCCAGTTCTTGAGCGGAGGCACTCAGGTCTTCCTTGCTGTCCTCTGTGGCGCTCTTTGCTTTTCGCTTGAGAAAGCCTGCCCCTTTTCGAATCTCGGATGCAGCGGCTTTCAGGTCTTTCTTCAAGAAGAGCTCATCCGCTTTTAGGAAGTGAGATGCCGGCTCATCCGCTTTTACTGATGGCTCTCGCGCGGCTTGTGCTCTCGAGGCCGGAGAAAAAACAAAGGCCATGATAAGAAGAAACATGAGGCTGGTCGATAGGAATGTCTTATAAAGCATGGTTTGTACCTCCTTTTTGAGGTTTTGTTCTTCATGTTCCTGCAGGACGACTACATACAGATCCTTCATGTTAAAGCGCGTGAGCCCAGGGGTCTGAAGCGGAAGCGGCAGGATAGCCGCCCGCCGCCTGAACAGTACCCCCGCTTTTGGCTGTGCAGTCGCCTACTTCACGATCAGGTTATTCTTTACGGACCTGACCCCTTTGGCGCTCCGTGCTATTTGACCCGCTTTATCGACGGCGTTTTGAGAATTAACGAAGCCGCTCAGTTGGACAACGCCCTTGTAGGTCTCGACACTGATCTTGAATGACTTGAGAAAATCATCTTCCGCAAGCAGGGCTTTTACCTTGGTCGTGATGACCGAATCGTCCACGTATTCGCCCGTACTTTCGTGTGTGCGTGTCGATCCACAGGCCGCAAGAGCGACGACGAACATGAGAAGGACCAGATAGCCGATAAACACATTTCTTTTTTTCATAACCCTTACTCCTTTTTTGTAAAGTTGACGGTGAAAATGATTGATTGCAACACCTTTTCTGCCAAAGATGCCGCGCCACTCGCAAACTCCTCCCGGACCTGCCGCCCACCTTCTTTCCAGACACCTCGCCTTCTCCCGCAAGGGGTCAAAATCATTACAGTATTCTTCGTCCCTGAATAAGCCGGATCACTAAGACGATGATAGCAATGACCAGAAGGACATGAACAACTCCGCCCATCGTGTAGCCGCTCACCAATCCCAGAAGCCACAAGATCAAGAGAATCACAAAAATGGTCCAAAGCATGCCTACCCCTCCTTCCGCTAATAGACTCCACACGTGATGGCCTGCCGCTTCATGCACGGCAACTCCGGCCCACCTCTTTCTCAGATAACAGGTTCTTGATTCTTGGTTTGCAAGACCTGTTCATTTGATCGGCTCAAAACTCTATGCTCCTTGTTTCAGGACATAACATAGTTGAGTTGTTTCCTCCATACCCGGATAACGCACATCCTCATTGTGGTTCAATCCATTCTCTGGCTCTGGAGATATCGCAGCAAGCCCTTTATATAAGGATCGCACTCCTGCATGGGACTCAGGTTCGGCCTTTCTGCCCTTGAGAACAGGGGTCTTAACCAGGCATCGAAACATACGAACGCTAATGCGAGAATTTTATGTAACCCGGCAGCGACAGCGTTTTCTCCATTTCCATTCCCGCTATGAAAAGCCGTGCTTGTTTCAGCATAATCTTCGAGCCCGTAGGCTCTGTTTCATTAATCCATGACGATAAGTGAGGTGCATGTTCTTAATCCTCCATGCCTAGTTTTAAGAGAAGTTCTCAGATGTTCCCCTGCTAGGCCGGATCAACTTAAAGCCCTTCCGGACCCTTACCCCCATGCTCCTATTGCACCACGATTTCAAAAAGAGCTCTCATGTTTGCCTTTGCCGCCGCTGAGTAGAGGTTTTTCGGGGCCGCTTCATGCATTGCCGGATCCGTCTTGCCATATCCGATTACAGAAAGCCTGTCCGGTGAAATGAGCCCTTCGCTCACGAGGTATCCTTTGACGGCATTTGCCCTTCTTTCGCTCAGCTTTTGGTTGTAGGCGTCAGTCCCGGATGCGGAAGTATATCCTGCGATACGGACTTGAGCTTTAGGGTTATCTTTCAGAAGCTGGATATTCCTTTTCAGTATCGTCTGCGCTTCCGGTTTGAGGGTCGCCTTGTCGAAATCGAAATGTATGTCCTCAAAGGCAAGGACAACCACCCTTTCTTTCGGCTCGGCTGCAACGGCAACCACTTGCTCCTCAGCCTTCGGCTCAGATGCAAGGACAACTACCGTCTCCTGAACTGTTGCTTGAGGCGGAGGAGGAGCAGTTTCACCCCTCTGGGCTTGCATGAAACATCCGCATCCACTTAAGAATAATCCGACGACACCAACCACGAGTAAAAGAACCGCAAACCGCGTTTTCATGAATGCTCCTTTTTTAGTAGGCACACCCCGAATACGGATATACCCCCAGTACTGTACGATACAACAGACACTCTCTTGTGTCTGCCGCAAAGCCAACAATTATTTCGTAGTCCTTCCTCACATCTGTCTGTGGTCTTTTTTACTACGGGGACCGGGACCGGAAATATCCTTTTCTTCTCGGTCAACTATTGGTTTTTGTGCTCAAGTTCCTGCAATAACCTGAGCACCTCACAACAGGATTAATGACTTCTCACTGCTTGCCAATTAACGTAGTGAGATATTTGCGGGTAAAGAGGCCCCTCTTTCCCTCGTTCTTTACCACAAAATGCGGGATAACCTGCTTTCATTTTCGCTTTTTAACTTGATAATTCCCTGTAGCTTGCTACAGGGTAAAGTAAGGTTTTTCGGAACAGATGTTTTTCCTCTGATACCCTGCTGCTTGCAGCAGGGAGGTTCATCCTCCGGATGAACCGGTTCTTAACCGACTGGAAGACATGTTACGCCCCGGCAGCGTCCGGGGTCTCACGGAATAAGCTTATTCCTTCAGCTTCAACACGGCTTCACTCGTGCCGCCCGGGACCAGTTGAGTTGTAAACCCCAGCCGCCTGAAGACGTTGAGCATTCTCGCGTTTCCGGTGAGGACATTTGCCCGGATATTCTCAAGACCCCTTTCGCGGGCTATTCCGATGAGTACCTCTACGAATTTGGACCCAAGGCGCTTGCTCTGGAACCTATCCTGCACGAGAACGGCTACTTCGCCGGACGCCAGATCCTGGTCCATAATAAGTCGTGCAACCCCTATCATCCGTTTCTTTCCGTTTTCGTCCATCTCCGCAACTATCGCCATGTGCCGGTCGTAGTCGATATTACAGAAAAGGATAAGCCACTCATGGGACATATCTTTGATAATCGAGAAGAACCTGGTCTTCAGCGTGTCTTCGGACAACGAAGAGAGCATCTCGTGCTCTGCGGGCTCGTCCTCGGGTCGTATGGGCCTCAGAAGCACCTCGGTGCCGTCCGACAGTTTCCAGGGTGTGATATACCTGGTCGGATAGGGAGTGATAATCAGGTGAGGATAGGGCGATCGACCGGTAGCGTGATAATTCTTGTCAATAATGATTCGTGCGTCAAGGGCGGAGGCTTTGCCATTCGATACGGCAAGAGGATTTATGTCGATTTCAGCAATTTCAGGGAAGTCGACGATAAGATTGGAAAAATTAACAAGGATTTCCTCGAGCCCCTTCAAAATCAGCCGGCGGTTTGCCCCGAAAGCCCCGGAGCATTTTGTACACCTTCGTGTCCTGTAGCAACATCTTCGCCAAGGTCTGATTGAGCGGGGGAAGCCCAATCGAAAAGTCTTTGATGAACTCGGCCGCAGTCCCCCCCATCCCAAAGAGGATGACCGAACCGAAATCCCTATCCTTCTTGGCCCCGAGAATGAGCTCGTAATCAACATTTGTGACCATCTTCTCGACCGCTACACCCGTTATGGCCGCCGCAGGAGCACTTTTCTTCACGCTTTGCATCAGCTTCTCATATGCCGCCTTCAGGGCTGCGCTCGAATCTATTCCCACGATAACGCCCCCGACGTCGCTTTTGTGGGAGATGTCAGGCGAGACGACTTTGATAACAACCGGGTAACCCATCTTTTCTGCGATGCTTACCGCCGCTTCCGGACCTTGAGCGACCTGCACCATCGTCACCGGGATATGGTAAGTCGTGAGAAAATCCTTGGACTCTTCCTCGTTGAGAAGCGTTCGTCCTTCCTTGAGGGCCATTTTCAGAAGCTCTTTTAGGTGATCTTTCGAGGGCGCAATGTGTGCCGGCAACTCGTCAGGGGTCTCATAGAGCTGGTCGAGATGTCCCTTGTACCTGCACATATTCACATAAGTTCTGACAGCCTCTTCAGGGGTGTCGTAGGTCGGGATGTTGTTCTCAACAAAAATATGTCTCCCTTCCTCAACGTCTTCTCCCCCCATCCACGTTGCGATGACGGGTTTCCAGGCGTTTCGCGCGCTATCGGCCACTGCTTGCGCTACCTGGGTCGAAGGGGCAGAGTCCGTGGGTGTGTAAATGACGAGCACTCCGTCCACCATGGGGTCACCGAGGCATATGGTGAGCGCTTTCGTGAATCTGTCGACGGGTGCGTCTCCAAGTACGTCGACAGGATTCGCCTTGCTCCAGTAGGGTGGCAAAAATGCGTTGAGTTGCTTCATACTCTCGTCGGAGAGTTCCGCCAGTTCCCCACCCAGGTGAATAAGGGCGTCGGTGGCCATCACGCCGGGTCCGCCGGCGGACGTGACGACGGCGAGCCTCGGACCGGCCGGCAACTTCTTCGAATCAAGAACCTCGGCAGCATCGAAGAGCTCGGCTATTTCCCCGACCCTCACAACGCCGGCCCTCCTGAAGGCTGCTTCATATACCGCGTCGTCCCCTGCCATGGCGCCGGTGTGGGAATGGGCTGCCCTTGCACTCTCTGTAAATCGCCCCGGCTTTAAAATGATGATAGGTTTGCGGCGGGCGAACGCCCGGGCCGCACTCATGAATTTTCTCGCGTTGCCCACACCCTCCATATAGATCAGGATGCTCCTGGTAGCCGGGTCATCTCCCAAAAAATCGATCATGTCGCCAAAATCGACATCGAGCATGGACCCGAGTGATGCAAACATGCTAAAGCCTATCCCGGCGCTGACCGCCCAATCGAGTATCGCACTGCCGAGGGCGCCGCTCTGAGAGATGAAAGCGATATTTCCCGGCGAAGCTTTACCCCGGAGAAAGGTCGCGTTGAAATCGAGTGAAGGCCGCACAAAACCGAGGCAGTTTGGTCCCATAACGCGCATCCCATATTTTTTCCTGACCCGGTCGATTTCGCTCTCCAACCGTGCTCCTTCTTCACCAATCTCCTTGAACCCGGCGGAGATTATTACTACCCCCTCTACGCCTGCCTGGCCGCATTCCTCAACCACAACGGGCACTGACCGGGCAGGAGTTGCCACAACCGCCAGATCCACATGCTCTGGAACGTTTGAGATACCGGGGTAGCTCTTCACCTCCAGTACCTTATTCGCATGGGGGTTTACCGGAAATATCCGCCTCTCCTTCGACCTGAGCAGGTTCTCAAGAATTGTCCGTCCGACGGCGCCTTTCTTTTCGGTTGCGCCGATCAGGGCTATTGTTTTGGGATCAAACATCACTTGTATGCGACTCATCGTTATACCTTCCTTTTCCCTGTTGTCCGTATCTGTCATAACCTGGATCCCGGCAGGTCCCTAGCGCTCAATCAATTTCCTGCGATACTGGACATAGGCGTCGCGCATGGCCACGTAGGGGTCGATAGCTGCCCGTTTGATCGCCTCATAATCCCCGAGATGGAAGGACGTATAGTTGACCGTTTCATGCGCGTAGAGCCCCACGCTTTCGGGGCTGATCCATTGCGAGTCTGACGTAGGTCGTTGGTGTCAGCACACGGTCGGCGACCCACCCGACCGTGTCACGCGGGCTGGAGGGACCGAGAAGGGGCCATACTACATAGAAACCAAAACCGACTCCATACTTGCCGAGCGTTTGACCAAAATCAGCTTCCGTGCCATTGATGCCGAAACACTCTGTTGCGCAGTCCCTCAAGCCCCCGACGCCTACGATGGAGTTGATGAGAAACCGGGCCATCTCAATCCCGGCGTATCCGGGATTCCCTTGCAGGAAGTTGTTGACGATGCGAACGGGCGCCTTAACGTTCCGGTAGAAGTTGCTGAACAGGCCCCTGAAGTCTTCCGGCACGACATACTTGTAGCCTTTAGTAGTGGGTTTAAGAAGCCAGAAGTAGAGCTTGTCGTTCACGTGGTACATTGCCCTGTTCCAGGGTTCAATCGGATCGGCAATACGCAGGTCTTCGCCGCCGCCGGCCTCCTCCTTCGTCACGTTTCCGTAGTCATCGGACGGCCTCGAAGCAGTGGCAGACGGAATAGACCCGGCCTCCTCCACTTGTTCCCCTGCCGCCGGAACATTCACACCAGCGCCGGTATCGGGATCAGGACTATGGGAGGCTGCATGGAGGGGTATAAGACCAAGAAACAAGAAGATCAGGGGAACCAGGCATCCGGTCCATCCCGGCATGCATATTCCTCTTCGCTTACGTCCCGGTACGCGGCGCCTCATCCCTTGCCCACCTTCTTCGTACTCTGGTCAATGGATAAGGTCCTTGAGTAAGGGTTGGCGAGCCTGAACGACGTATTGGAGAGCGTTAAGAGGTTGCCGAACACGACATCCCAGCTGTAATAATAGCATGAAAGATGACCGCAGGGTCTGACTCGTGAGTGTCCCTGTGACGTCGAAGCCGTTGCCGTTTACAGGTCCGCCGAATAGGGCCGCAACTAAACCTTAATTGTGGGATAGAGAACTCCTTGGAGCCCTTCACGCAGCTCCCCTATCGTGAGTGGTTTAGAAAGCACCTTACAGATACCCGCCGCCTCCGCCCTGCTGCGGGGGAGGCTATCCGGTGTGCCGGTCATCACGACAACGGGCATGTTCGGACGGACAGATCTGATTCTTTCCGCTATTTCGTCCCCCCTCATACCGGGCATCATGAGATCCGTAAGGACGAGATCGAATTTCTCCGGTTGCTCGATGAAGGTCCCGACGGCCTTCTCGCCGCTCTCCTCCATTTTCACCTCATAGTCTATCGTCGTAAGCATCTCGTATATGAGCTTTCGGAGGAGGCACTCGTCGTCAATGAAGAGAATCCTCTTTTTCGGCACACCCCGCTTCTCGGTTTTCCTGATGAAAGTAGGCTCACTGATCTTCATAATCAATCCTCCTCACCGTCAAAACAGCCTGTGGCCTCCTCCCGGAGCCGCCACTTTTTTGAACATAGGTGGAGGCAGACACATACCAAAGAGTGTAACACGGACAGTTGACCCACGTCTGTCGCAAAACCGGCAATTATTTTGCAGTTATCACGCACACGAGGGTGTCACCATTTTCACTACGGGGATTGAAAAAAAGTAGGGGCCGGGCAGACGTGTTTTCGTGGTTCAAGGCGCCGACCCGCGCGGCATGAGTAATTGTCCGGCTTAAAGGGCTATTCTGTCAGGCGGTGCGTGATGGCGTAATGAATCAATTCGCTGGTTCCTTTCACGCCTATTTTTTCCAGGACGCGAGTACGGTACGTTCTCACCGTGTTTGGACTCAGATGGAGCTCTTCCGCAATTTGATTCAATGCCTTTCCTCCGCCGATCATACAGAGCACTTGAAGCTCCCGATCGGAGAGCCTTTCATGTGGGGGTTTGTCGGCATTCGACTCGAAATCAAACATCATCTTTTCGGCAAAGGCCGGGTTGATATATCTCTTGCCGGACAAAATTTTACGTACGGCCAGCACCAGTTCATTCGATGCGCTTCTTTTTGTGAGATAACCTTGTGCGCCGGCCTTCAGGGCACGGGATGCGTAGTGCTCTTCGGGGTACATGCTTATGATAAGGACGGGGAGTTTCGGTCTTATCTTTTTCACCTCTTTAAGGACTTCCAGACCGTTTATGTCAGGAAGAGAAATATCGAGAAGGACCAAATCATACTGATTCTTATGAACATTGTTCAGGAGCTCATAACCCGTGACGGTTCCATCGATTATCACCTCGTCAAAGCTATCCGAAAGAATCTCTTTCAGACCTTCGAGCACGACCGGGTGGTCATCGGCAATAACGATACGGAGCATCATCCCTCCTCGGGCTGTTTCTTCCGGTGACGCTTTATTATGCCAGGCCCTTCTTTCCCTGCATTGAGGGGAACGCTCAAGGTGATGGTCGTCCCTTTTCCCCTCGTGCCGGCAACGGTCAGAGACCCCCCCATGGCAAATGCTCGTTCGCGCATGCCCGTTAATCCGATAGACTTCAGATCGGAGATCTGTTTTTTTGTAATGCCCCTCCCATCATCTCTGACTTCCATAATGAATGTATCTCCTGTGGTCCGCAGGGATACGGTGACGCTCTGCGCAGCACCTGCATGGCGGGCGACGTTTGTAAGCGCTTCCTGAAAGATGCGGAAGACCTCCGTGGAAATTTCCCCTTTGAGGACTATATTCTCTGGCTTCGAAATAATTTCGCAGACAACCTTTGTCCTTTTTTCGAAATCTTCTGCTGCCAGTTTCATCGCTTCCTGCAGGCCAAAATCGTCCAGAGCGGGCGGTCTCAATGCCATAGAAATCCTCTGTACGGCAATGATGGCACCATCGACAAGTGTGAGCAATGAATTCACTTTTTCAACGATCGTGGTATTGTCTTCCGGTGTTCTTCTTCCTATCCATGCGACATCCATTTTTATGCCCGTTAAGACCTGCCCCAATTCATCATGGAGCTCGCGTGACAGAGACGTCCTTTCCTCTTCTCTGACCTTCCGCGAACGGGTGCTGAGGTAGCGCAGCCGTTCCCGGGACTCCTTCAGCTCTTCTTCAATAATCTTACGTGCAGCGATTTCCTGCCTGAGCAGCCTGTTCGATTCAGACAGTTGAGCGGTCCGCTCCGTCACCCGTCTTTCCAGCTCATCATGTGCCTTCAGGAGTTCTTCTTCGGCCAGTTTTCTGTCGGTCACGTCGCGGACGTTGCACTGGATGACTTTATGATGGTTGACCGGATAGACATTGCTGACAAATTCTACGTCAATCTCCCGTCCGTCTTTTGTGGTGAGCGGTAAATCTTCGTACCGGACATACCCTTTGCGCTGTAGTTTCGTAAACGCCGTCTTGTTTGCCTTAATGTCTTTGAAGGCGCCTATCTCCCAGAGCTTCTTTCCCTGGAAATCTTCGTAGGCATAGCCCAGCATATCTATGAGGAACGGGTTCACGTCATCTATCTGTCCCGTGTCCGCGTCGAGGATCAGGATGCCGTCCTGGGCCGTTTCGAAGAGTCTCCGGTACCGGGTTTCGGACGCCTTCAATGCTTCATCTCTCTGCCTTAACGCGGTGACATCTTGAATGGCAAGGAGGATCATTTTTGTGCCGACGTTTTCCTTGTAGATCCGGCGGGCATTGAGGACCATGAACTTATGCCCGATGGTAGGGAATATGTGGTCGACCGTATAGTCATCGAGCTTGGTATTCTTAAGGATGTCCCGAAGCAGTTTCCGGAGCCGGGGGATGTCCCACTGTTTATCTCCGAGATCATAGAGGAAGTGACCCACGGTCTCGCCGGGCGATACTTCGAAGGTATCGTAGAAACTGCGGCTCGCCGAGAGTACCAACAGGTGTTCATCCAGCACCACAAGGGGTTCGCGCACCGTGTCGATTATCGCCTGGGCGTATGTGGCGGCTTCGTGAGCTTCAATGCCTGCATGTTTTCGGTTGGTGATATCCCGGATATTGCACTGAATAACTTTGTGATGGTCAACCCGATAGACATTGCTGACAAACTCCACCCTGATGTTCCGCCCCCCTTTTGTTTCCAGCGGCAAATCGTCGTAACGCACGTAGCCCCTATCCTGTAATTCCGTGAACGCTTCTTTGCTTGCCTGAATGTCTTTGAACCCACCTATCTCCCAGAGCTTCTTTCCCTGGAAATCTTCGTAGGTATAGCCCAACATATCTATCAGGAACGGGTTCACGTCATCTATCTGTCCCGTGTCCGCGTCGAGGATCAGGATGCCGTCCTGGGCCGTTTCGAAGAGTCGGCGGTACCGGGTTTCAGAAGCTTTCAATGCGCTAAACTGTTTATCTCGGTTCATCTGTTAAGCTCCAAGTCGGTGACATCTTCAATGGCAGGGAGGATCATTCTTAAGAATATAACACTATTCAGAGGTTTGATGCACGATGAAATTAGTGGGCGCCAAAGTTGAGGGAAATCTTGGTTCCTGTTACCGGTTCAATTCCTGTAGCAAAACAGATGACGCGCTCGTGCACAAAAGCGGTACAAAATAATTGTCGGTTTTGCGACAGACGTGAGTAACTGTCTGTTGTATCCTAACAGTATTAAGGCGTATCAGGATTCGGATGTGCCTACTAAAAAAAGGAGCATTTATGAAAAAGAGGAATGTGTTTATCGGCTACCTGATCCTT
Organism: uncultured delta proteobacterium; assembly: GCA_963729685.1. Lineage (GTDB taxonomy): Bacteria > Desulfobacterota > Syntrophorhabdia > Syntrophorhabdales > WCHB1-27 > BOG-1155. The sequence continues at coordinate 232,452 of CAVSOX010000008.1, forward strand.
CTGATGTTCGTCGCCGCCCTTGCGGCCTGTGCAGCGACACGCACACACGAAAGTACGGGCGAATACGTTGACGATTCGACTATCACGACCAAGGTAAAAGCCCTGCTTGCGGAAGATAATTTTCTCAAGTCGTTCCAGATCGGCGTCGAGACCTATAAGGGCACGGTCCAACTGAGCGGCTTCGTGAATTCTCAGAACGCCCTTGATAAAGCGGGTGAAATCACCAGGAGCGTTAAAGGAGTCAGGTCCGTAAAGAATAACCTGATCGTGAAGTAGGCGACCGAAATCCATTTCCGGGCAGGGTATGGCGGCCACTGCCGGCCCGAGCCCCGGATTTTTTGAGAACCCCGTCTGAGAAGCGCGATGTGAAAATGGGGTAGATGCTAGGTGGGACACAGGAAGTTAACCTTACAAGGAGGCACATTCATGAAACGAATTAGCGGTCAGTTCATTTATCCGGCTGCCCTCGCTGTTGCGGCGGCGTTCCTCGCCTTTATCGTGCTCGCAACTGCAACTCCAACGCGGGCAGCCGCACCGGAGCCGGGCATGGCGACCGCCAGCGCGGCCTCAAAGACCGACCATGTCGAGGCACGCATAAAAGAGCTTCATACCAAGCTCAAGATCGCCCCGGAACAAGAAGAGCTATGGAATAACGTCGCCCAGGTGATGAGGGACAACGCGAAAACCATGGAGGCGCTCATCAAGGCAAGGAAAGAAAAAGCAGGTGCCATGACCGCCGTGGACGACCTCAAGTCCTATGGCGAAATTGCCGAGGCACATGCGGATGGCCTCAAGAAATTCGTCCCGGCCTTCGAGCCTCTCTATGCCGCCATGTCGGACGCTCAGAAGAAGAGTGCCGATACATTGTTCCGCCAGCACGCCCACATGAAGGCAAAGCATAAGGGCAAATGATCGCAACTGCGGGAACGTCGAGACAGCAGACCCTATTGTGCAATAGGGAATAACTCCAACAATGGAAGGTCACTATGAGAAACAGCCAGAAAGTTTCGTTTGACAGTCGGCAAGGTCGTGATGGCCCTCGTCTTCGCCTCGATGATCGGCGGCATATCCATCGCCCCGGCCTTCGGCAGAGATGAAGGCAGAGACCGCGGCCGGCATGAGGCCCGCGGCCACTACCGTGGGTATCAGCCCTATGGCTACTACCCGGCGCCTGTCTATGCGCCTCCACCGGTCATCTATGCCCCGGCTCCGTATCAGTCGCCGGGCATCAACCTTGTATTCCCCCTCCACATTCGGTAGGGGATGCTCGGCGTTGACTGCTTTAGTGCTTAAAGGCCCCGGTACTCCGGTCCGCCGCGGGCGATGCAATAGATCCTCGCGTTAGCGCACCAGAGTCTTCCGGCGAAGACCGGAACCGAGGCCCTTATGCAGCGGTGGGTGGGTCACATAATTCGCATGTCCGGCGGCACACAAAGAGAAGGAGAGACGATGAAGAGAACCATTATGCTGACGATGGTTGTAGTGATAATGCTTGTATCCCTTGGGGGATGTTTTTGGGGACCTGAAGGACATGACAGGGGTGGAGGACGTGATGACCGGGGCGGAGGACACGACCGGGGCGGAGAGCACGAAGAACGGCATTAGGAGCGAATGGGGCATCGTGATCCTTGTCATAAAGAGGGCGGCACGCCCATGCAGGGACGTGCCGCAAGATAATTTTCGGTTCTGCGGCAGGCATAAAAGCGCGCTTTTCGCAAGGGTCTGCAGATGACTTCCCTCGACCGCATAGGCAGCGCGAACCCTCTGATAACCGTGCTTACGCTCATCGGCCGGGGGAGCTTGCGCCTCGTGGGCAACCTGGGTGCAATGGGGGTGTTCTTTTCCATTGCCTTTATCAACATTTTCCGGCGAAAGCAGCTCCGCGAGATCGTAAACCAGGTATTTTATATCGGGGCGAGGTCGTCCCTGATCGTGATGCTGGTAGGTCTTTTTACCGGTATGGTGCTCGGATTGCAGCTTTTCTACACCCTGGTGAAGTTTGGCTCCGTAGGGGCTCTCGGGTCTGCCGTATCCCTCTCCCTTGTGAGGGAAATGGGGCCGGTACTCACCGCCATTATGATCACCGCGCGGGCCGGCTCAGGCATGGCTGCGGAGATCGGGATCCTTCGCATCTCGGAGCAGGTCGATGCCCTCTACACGATGAGGGTCGATCCCGTACGGTATCTTATCAGCCCGCGGATCGCTGCCGCAATCATCAGTTTTCCCTTACTCACTGCCTTTTTTGACCTGATCGGGATTATAGGAGGGTATCTCACCGGTGTTCTGCTGGTGGGGACAAATGGAGGCACGTACGTGTACCGTGTGCACTCTTCCTTGAATATGGTGGACGTCAGAGGAGGCTTTATCAAAGCCCTGGTTTTCGCCGCGATCGTCTCGTGCATCTGCTGCTTCCAGGGCTATTTCTGCCACATGAGGACCGACGGTTACGGCGCCAAGGCTGTGGGCCTTGCGACTGTCTCCGCGGTCGTGCTCTCGTGTGTGATGGTCCTCATCGCGGATTACGTCTTAACGTCGTTTCTTATGTAGGCTTGGCAATGGACACCCCTTTAATAGAATTCAGAAACGTCACCAAGCGCTTTGGCGACAAGACCGTACTCGACAAGGTCAATCTCAACATCTATGAGAACCAGATTACGACGATTATCGGGAAAAGCGGCACGGGCAAAAGCGTGCTCCTCAAACATATCATCGGGCTGCTCACCCCGGATGAAGGCGCTATCCTCTTTCACGGAAAGCCCGTGAACAAAATGAAGAAGAGTGAATGGGAGGACTACAGGAGCCGGGTCGCCTACCTGTTTCAGAACAACGCGCTCCTCGATTCGATGACGGTCTTCGATAACGTGGCCTTTCCCTTGCGACAGACGACCAATTTCAGCAACGCAGAGATCGAAAAGCGGGCAGCGATCAGAATCGGGGAGCTGGAGCTTGCGGAGGCGGCCGATAAATTCCCGTCCGAGCTCTCGGGCGGGATGCAGAAACGGGTGGCCCTGGCGCGGGCGTTAGTGACGGACCCGAAGATCGTGCTCTTCGACGAGCCGACCACGGGTCAGGACCCCATCCGGAAGAACATGATTCTCTCCATGATCGTTCGCTACAGGCGAAAATTCGGGTTTACCGCCGTCATGGTCAGCCATGACATTCCCGATGTCTTCTTTATTTCGGATCGGATCGTCATCCTCTGGGAGGGAGCGGTCGGCTTCGAGGGCACCTACGAAGAAGCCGTCAGGCTGAAACTTCCCATGATCGACGAGTTTCTCCGCAGCCTTGAAGGGTTCCAGGACGAGCTGACGGGCTTGCTTTCAAGGGAGGCGTTCAGGGTGCACTATGCCGCGATGCTGGGGGGCAGCGCCGGGATACCAACCGCTTCCGCCGCGCTTTTCAGCGTCGAATTCGATCTGCTGCACGACACGCTGGGACCGCAGGCGGCCGTGGAAGTCCTGAGGGCACTCGGCGAATACGCGAACCGTCGTTTCAAACCCGTGGGCGGCTTCTCCGCCCGTCACCGCAGGGACCAGATCCTCACGATATTTCCTCACGCGAGCCCTGATAAGGTGCGGCAACTGGTGGCCGACTTTGCCCGGGAATTGAACCAGTGGGCCCTTGCCCGCATTCAGGGTATTGCGCAGACAAAGATGGGCGCGGAAGCGTGTTCGGAGATCTATGTCCGTGCGGGGATCACGGAAGTCTCTTCCGCTGACGGGATCGATCAGATAATCGAGAAAGCTGCAGCAAAACAGGAGATTGTCGCAGCACACGAAGGCGGCTCCGGAGGAAGCGCATAATGAAAAAATATTCAATAGAAACTGCTGTCGGCATTTTCATGGTGCTCGGCCTTATATGTGTGGGTTACATGACCGTGAAGCTCGGCAAGGTTTCGCTCTTTGGAGGCGATACCTACCCGCTTTATGCGCGGTTCGCCTCGATCTCAGGACTGAGGGTCGGCAGCTCGGTCGAAATTTACGGGTTCCAGGCGGGTAGTGTGACGAGCCTGGGCGTAGACCAGGAGAAACAGATGGGGGTTGTGGGAATGGAAATCAACAAAGGCATGAAGGTGTACGACGATGCGGCGGCGACCATCAAGAGCGCCGGACTCATCGGCGACAAGTATGTAAAAATCGACCCCGGGGGAGCCGGCGTTGTCCTGAAACCGGGCGGCGTGATCACGCAGACGTCCGCGCCCGCGGACATCGAAGACCTGATCGGCAAGTACGCCTTCGGGGACGTGAAGAAAGAGCCTGAAAAATCTCCGGAAAAACCGACCAAGTGACTTAAGGAGGATATCGTGACAAAATGGCTTGCCGGACTGATGCTTCTGATTCTGTTAATGGTTCCTTTCCCTGCCCTTGCGGGTGTCCCGCTCGATACCGTGAAGAATAATGTGAACGGCGTGCTCGACGTGCTCCGCGACCCCAAACTGCAAGGGGAATCGGGCAAAAAGGTGAAAGAGCAGAGAATTGCGGCTGCAGCCGAGAAGCTCTTTGACTTCGTGGAGCTTTCGAAGAGGACGCTGGGCCTCAACTGGAACAAGTTCACTCCGGACCAGCGCAAGGAATTTGTCGGACTTTTCAAGACTATCCTCAAGGATGCATATGTGGAAAAGATCACTGCCTATACGAATGAGCAGGTTAACTTTACCAAAGAAGTGTCCCTCTCTGAGGATACGGTCGAGGTCCAGAGTAACGTCGTCGCAAAGGGCGGTCAGGTGCCCATTTATTATAGGGTCATCAAGAAGGATAATGAGTGGAAGGTGTATGATGTAGTGATCGAAGGGGTGAGCCTGATCAGCAACTACCGCACCCAGTTTCTGGAGATCCTTGGGAACAATCCGCCTTCGATGCTGCTGGAGACCCTGCGCAAAAAGGCGGGCAAGGGATGAGGCTCCGGGAAGAGCGGCGTTCCGGCCGGCGCCATAAGAGCTTTCCCTGCTGAGAAGTGAAATCCGGGAATAAATAACTTTTTGCGGGGGTGCGGTTTCTTATTCCATAAACGAACGAAAGATGGGAAACGTTTACCGGGTCTGCTTTTCAGCTTCCTGATGAGGGTAGCGCTCGGTTTCATGCGCAATCAGGGCCTGCTGTTATCCGGCGCCATTGCCTACTATACGCTGTTGTCGATCGTGCCCATGTCGATCCTTGCGGTTATCGGATTGTCGCATTTTGTAAAAGAGGACTCGTTGTTTCAGACCCTATCGACCTATACAGGAATGGTGATGCCGGGGTACGCCGCAATTTTGAATCAGCAGGTGCGGGTATTTCTTGGGCACCGTCACGCGGTCGGCATCATTGGAGTCCTGGCCATGTTGTTTTTCAGCTCCATGGCCTTTGGGGTGCTTCAAAGCGCCCTGTCGGTGATCTTTGGTCACCGCGTCAGAGCTCAACGCCGCAACTTTCTCGTTTCCGCTGTCATTCCTTATGTGTATGTCCTTTCAATCGGTCTGGCTGTAGTGTTGGTTTCATTTATTACGGCAGCATTGGAGATACTCGAACAGAGGCAGTTGATGCTCTTTGGATGGAGCCTGAGTCTTGAGCTTACTTTCAGGGTCGTGCTGTATATAGTGGGGGTAGTTGGTGAGGTGCTTATGCTCACTTCCCTTTATCTGTTCATGCCCGCAGTCCGTATCAGACTTTTTCACGCACTGATCGGAGGGATAACCGCGACGATTCTATGGGAGATCACCCGCCGTGGGCTTATCTGGTATTACTCGACCCTGTCGCTGGTCAGCCTGATTTATGGCTCCTTTGCCACCCCGGTGGTGGCCCTCCTCACTGCCGAAGCTATAGCTCTGATTGTTTTGCTAGGCGCTCAGGTTATTGCGGAGCTTGAGGGCGAGACTATTTGAAAGCAGGCAGCTTCTCTGCTCTCTCAAGGCCGGCCTTCCGCCCGGTCCGCTTCCCTCTTGTGCAAGAAATAGATGATATAGACCAAACCGCCGGTCCAGAGTATTCCGAGCATGATCTGATGTTCGTATTTCCCCACATCGACAAGGACTGCCCTTGCTACAGCCCCGAAAAGGTAGCCGACAAGCGCCCCCACGACGGACCAGACGAGCGCCCCGATTAAATTGAGGATAAAAAAGCGGCCCGCGCCAATGCCGCTCAAGCCGAATGCAAACGGCGTCACCGTGCGAAGGCCGTACATGAAACGAAACCCGAGGACGACGAGAGTCTGGTACCGGTCAAAAAGCTTTAATACCCTCTCAACCTTAGTCTCCCAGGCAGGTCGCCTGTGCAGGAAGGTCTTGCCCTTCAGCCGTCCGATAAAGAAATAGAGCTGATCCCCTGACAGACTTCCCGCAAAGGCGGCCAGTATGACCCATTGCAGCTTCAGGTATCCGCCGTGGGCTGCAAAGCCCGCGGCGATCAAGATGGTTTCTCCTTCCAAAACCGTGCCCGCAACCAATGCCACGTACCCATAGTGCGAGACCAGATAGTCGAAGGTCATGCGCTTCTTCTCATCCTCCGGGCCGCCCAGACGGGCGGAAAGCCGTTAAGCCCCCGAGAAAAACCGGGCTCCGATGTGGAGCTTAACCTGGAACAATCCTTTTCAACATCGTTGCACAGCCGCCATCTTATTTGTGTACGGAATACCCGGACATTTCGGCAGTAAAAGAGGGAGCAGTTCCGGGAAAACATTACGGTTACTGTACATAAGGATGGTGCCGCTCCCGGAGTAAGGCAAGCAGGCCGGCGGCGGTGCGATGGGGGTCTTGCAATCACACTTCTTTTCGCAACCATAGCAGTATCCGGCATGCACGAAGGCCGCCTTTCATTTCGCCGGACCGGCCTGTCAGTCTTTCCGACGGCCTGATGAGCTGATCACCCAACCCTCTTGAAGTCGATGAATCCCTGCTCCACGTCCGTGTGAATCAGTTGCACCCGAACCCTCTGGCCTACGTCGGTGCCTTCGAAACCATGCACCAGTCTCCCTTCCACGGGAGGGTCAAGAAGACGAGCCCATGTGCCTTTGGGGGCCGCGCCGGTAACGATGGCATCGAACCGCTCCCCGATCCTTGCCTCCAGCAGCATTGCCGCTGCCGATTTTCCGACCTGCCGTTCGACCTTCTTGGCTGCATTCTCCTTCTCCGTGCAGTGTTTGGCTAACGCCTCCAGGTCTTCATTTATATAGGGTGTGGGGCGCTGGTCCATCGCGGCCTTCAGCAGTCGGTGCGTGATGAGGTCCGGATACCGGCGGTTGGGGGCTGTGGAGTGGGCATAGTCCGCGACAGCGAGGCCAAAGTGTCCGGGGGCAGTCTCTCCGGGAAGCTCCGCAACGTATTCGCCCGGTCCCATGAGCTTGATCACCGAGAGGGAGAGGTCGGAGAACCTCAAGGGGTCGGCTGCCTTCTCTTTCGTCAAAAACTCCTCCAGCGCTGCAGCAGCCGGATCATGTGGAAGTGTGAAGCCGCGCTCCCCCGCGAGAGCGACAATCCGTTCCCATCGCTTTGGAGTGCGCACCACGCGGCGGAGAGAAGGGAATTTTTTGGACGAGAGATACCGGGCGGTCACCCCGTTTGCGGCTATCATGAAATCCTCGATGATCTCGGTCGCCCGGTTCTTCTTCTCCTTTTCCAGCCCACGGATCTCATTGCCGTCAAATACCGGTCTCGCTTCAACGGTTTCGAGACTGAGGGCCCCGTGCAGGTGACGAAGGTTCCTTAATCTTTCCGCTGCCTTGTCCTGGATGCGCAGATTCTCGTCGAGTCCGCTGACCGAGGAAATGGCCTCGGGCACCATCCCTTTGCCTTCCAGCCATGCCGCGACGCTGTTATACGCGAGTTTTGCATGATTGCGGACACGGGCCCGGTAAACGTCCGAGGCCTGTAGCGATCCGTCTGCGCCGATCACCATTTCGATCACGATCACCGGTCGATCCTCATCGAAGTTCAGCGACGTGAGGTTCGTGGAAAGCTGGTCGGGAAGCATGGGGAATATTGTGGCAGCCGTATATACCGAGGTAGTGTTCTGGCGGGCGTGGTCGTCGATTGCCGAGCCGTTCTTCACGATCGAGTCCACGTCGGCCACGGCGACGAGAATCTTTGTTTGATCTCCGGGCATCGCATCGGTGACGGTAAGCTGGTCCAGGTCAAGGGAGTCATCGTTGTCAATGGAAGCCCACGGAAGGTGGCTGAGGTCGCGAACAGGCTCACCATCGGTTGCGGCGGATGGGGGAATCCCGGCAAGCTCGGCGAGCACCTCAGCGGAAAAGTCGGGGAGTAATCCTCTCTCAAGCATCGCCCTCCGGGCGATTCGCCGGAGAATGGCACGGTGCTGTTTATCGTTCGTATTCATGGGATACACCTCTTGCCTTCATTTGAAAAACCGCGAATTACTACTGAGAGTGGCCATAGGGCAGTTATCACCATGGTGCTGTTTATGCCGTCTGCCGTGGGCTATCACTATCGATACGGACAAGATCCCCGGAAGAGTTATTGTTTCCCGGTCACTCGGTCAATGCCTTAATCCTTCTTACAATAGGACTATCAGCCGGGAATATATTGGTGGTTTCCGTCTCGTCATCAAAAATAAGAACCGCCGATCCCTTTTCAAGTCTAGATTTTACCTGTCTGAAACTTGTTTCCGATGAAGCCTCTCTCTCACCATAGTCAGTGCCCTCTCTTGAAATAAATTCCTTAATAACGCCCTGCAGGGCTTCAGGGCTGAGCCTGTTGACCGGAATTATATGGACAGACATCTAAACTTGCCCCACCTCTTTCGTAGAACCCGAAGGGAACGACACATTTCCCGGTTTTATCATGGCTGCTTCCGGCAGCAGGTGGATTCCGGCGGCGCCATGATTTCTGTTAAGAACTTTTCTTGGGTTGCTTCTCGCTCTTCGCCTTTGCTTTCTGCTGCTGTTTCGCGGCGCTCTGCTTTACGCCCTTATCCTTGTCCTTCTTACTCTTGTCTCCCATTGCTTTCCTCCTTTTTTTGCCCGGATATTCGCGTCCCGAAACCAGTCAGCGGCCTTCGGCGAGTGCAACACAGCGCGAACACCGATCCATTCCCCACTCTACAACTTTACCGTTTTGTCGTCAACAGAAGGGCTCTGAGGTCACTCTTGCCGTTACTACAAACCTCGGCTGGAAAGCACCAATGAGGCCACACTCCGATCACTCGATCTCGTATCTATCGGGCGCACCGGCCTGCCCTTTGCCGCGCCTGCCCTTTGCCGTTACCTTTTTGCCCGGAAAATGCGTTGAGGGGCCGGGGCGTTGATTCCTTCTGTACGTTCTCATTCGCCGGACCAGCCTGTCGGCGCCTTGCCGGCTCATCTATAACAGCCTATCGAATTCTTCAACAGTAAGTTTTGCTTGTTTTAGCGGCAGCGGGAATGCTCTTAAGTAATTCAATACCTCGTCGGCCATCCTTCCTCCGCCCCCTCGTAGGGAGCTTTTGTTCCGCAAACAGTCACGCTACGCCGATTTCCTTTTTGTGTCTCTGGTATGGACAATTCCCAGCAGCGCGTCTACCGAGAGGTCTTCGTCGATCAAGGGCCAGTGAATTCCATAACCGGAAGGAGAGATCTCATACGTGTCCCTCTCACCTTCGGACGCCTTTTCAAGGATTGACGATACGTCCCTGATTCGGAACTTTTTCTCGTCCTCATCAATTGTCACCACCATGTATTCTCCGCTGAAATACAGGCGCTTAATCTCATGATAGGGTTTCATTGATGTTTTCTCCTTTGAAATTCATCCCATTGTTGCTCAATGTACTCGAAATGCTCGTAGATTATTTTCCGTATCTCTCTTCTGTCCTTCGGAGACAAATTGAAGCCGAAGGCTTCCTCCAGACTGAAATTGTCCCTGTCGAGCCAATACTTGCATTCCAAGTCGCCTTTTCTGCAATGCACATGGATAGGTTCATTTCCCTCGTTCTTGTAGAAGAAAAGCCTCCATCCAAATATGAGCAAAATAGTCGGCATATGTGGTGTATCCTATGCACTACGAGTGATATATGCAAATCTGATTCTACCAGAAAAACACGATTTTAGGAAGAAACTCCCGGATTGGTCCCGGTTCGGGGCGACCGCGTCCGAAGGGCGTGGCTCGTGTCATTTTCTTCAAAAAACCGACCAGCGTGCTTTTTGTCACTTCTGGTTGTCATGCCTGGTTGTCGCCCCTCCCTGTCACTTTGACAGGACGCGGCAGATGCGGGAAAATCTTATGAGACCGGGCATAGCCCGGCTTCCTTGCAGCCGGAGCGACCGTCCATTCCTCACTTAAGAACGGTCGATTTGATGACTCCAAGTGCATTACCAGTTGAGGGTGGGTAGGAAGGGGTCAACGCAACAGGAGTGAGTGCGGCATAATTTTGAAGAGCCACGCGATCAGCCGCCATCTTCGTGTGACATAGACATAAGCCCGTTTCTTCGTTATCGCTTGATATATCTGACGAGCAGCCTTTTCGCGCGAAGCCATCCAGAAAATAGCAGAACCCTGAGCCATAGCGGTATCGACAAAACCAGCACGGATATCCGTTATCGTGATCGGCAGTTGGAGGTTCCTCATCATCGCCCGTAGTCCTTCGAGGTAGTTCGACACGAAGGCTTTGGACGCGCTGTATGCTGGCGCTTGACGGGAGCCGATGAGAGCCGCAACGGAGGATATGGCGACCAAATGTCCCTGGCCCCTTTCGATAAAGTACTTGACTGTCGCATTTGCTATGGCACAGAAGCCCAGGACATTCACGTCTATCGTCGCTTTTTCCTTCTGCAATTCGAGCTCCGGGTTAATAAATCCGGTTCCGGCACTGATGACGACCAGACCAGCGCCCCCCATCTCTTCGAGTAGTTCCCGGAATAGCTCGATTGCCTCATTCGGCTTGCTGACATCCATCTCTTTGACTACACTGCCGGGAAGATCGGACTGGAGGGCCATAAGCAGTTGTCTTCTCCTCGCGCACAAGCCCGCCCTATACCCTTCGCTTGAGAGGAGGCGGGCAAGAGCTTCGCCGATACCGCTCGACGCCCCAATTATTATTGCATTGCTGTTGCTTTCCAAACCTTCTCCTTCGTTGGTCTTCCTCTTCTCAGTCCAATCCTACCATGACCTAAGTCCTTCAACAAGAAGATTTCGAGTTGTAACACTTGACAATCTTTAAGGCGGGTTACATCACTCTTCCAGGAAGCAGTGCGGGATCGTTTCGGGGTTGCGGCGCCCGCGCCGAAGGGCGTGGCTCGTGTCATTTTTTTCAAAAAACCGACCAGCGTGCTTTTTTGTCACTTCTGGTTGTCACGCCTGGTTGTCGCCCCTCCTTGTCACTTTGACAGGACGCAGCAGATGCGGGAAAATCTTATGAGACCGGGCATAGCCCCGTTTCGTTGCAGCCGGACTCAAGAGATTCCGTAAGCCGGCGCCGCTCTTTGACAATTGAACCACGACCCACGCTTCGGCACGAGCGGACCGGCCGGGCTATCAGGCGGGGCGCCAGGCTCGGGGTACCCGCTTGCGGGTCGATTGCTTTGCCGGGCCGCCACTTGCTGGGTCGCACCCCGCCGACCCGCTTCCGACCGTTGTCGTTCATTCAAAATTTATAATTTATCACTGGTGTCCCAGCGTTGATTTTGGGAGATAGCATAAAGTGAACAGCGACAAGGGTTTTGGACTCAACATAGCAGTTTTCGATTTGAATTCGAAAACCTCTCGGCGCCATACTTCTGGATCACACCGGAAGGAGATGACGCATGAACTCGGGAAAGACCGTCTTTGCCCAGCTCATGGATTTTCTGCCACATACGAATTCCATCAATGCGTAGAGCGTTATCGCGGCGACTACAAGGTCAAGACTTTTCCTGCCGGGACCAGTATCTTTCGATGTCTTTTGCCCACTCACCTACAGAGAAAGCCTGCGCGACATCGAGGCATGTCTCCGTGCAGCCGAACCGAAGCTTTACCACATGGGGATACGAGGGAAGGTATCCCGGAATACGCTGGCCAACGCCAACCAAGTCAGGGATTGGCGTATCTACGAGGATTTAGCGCAAGTGCTCATCGCAAGGGCGCGGAAGCTCTATGTCCACGACTCCTTTGGGATAGACCTCGGACACACCGTCTATGCTCTGGATTCCACCACAATCGATCTCTGTCTGTCTCTCTTCCCCTGGGCGGATTTCAGAAAACACAAAGGGGCGGTGAAACTCCACACGTTCTGGACTCCGGGGGAGTATTCCCACAGTAATCGTCATTACTCACGGAAGAGTTCACGAGGTGAACATCCTCGACCAGATCAGCATAGAAGCCGGCGCATTCTATCTCATGGACCGGGGGTATCTCGACTTTGCCCGTCTTCACAGAATCCACGAATCGGGGGCGTTCTTTGTCACACGGGCAAGGCGCAACTTCCGGTTCAAGCGCATATATTCCCGGAACGCAGACAAATCAACAGGGTAGTTCAATGCGACCAAATAGTGGCGCCGGAGAAATTCTATGCAAAAAAGGATTACCCCTCAAAGCTCCGGAGAATCAGATATTACGACACGGAGAACAACAAGCCTCTCGTATTCCTTACCAACAACTTGATCCTGCCTGCCAAGACCATTGCCGACCTGTATCGCTGTCGATGGCACGTAGAACTCTTCTTCAAATGGATCAAGCAGCATCTCCGGATAAAGGCATTCTACGGTACCACCGAGAACGCAGTAAAGACCCAGGTATGGATCGCTGTTTCCGTATACGTCCTTGTGGCCATCGTAAAGAAGCTCTTGAAGCTGGATCACAGCCTCTACACAATTCTACAGATTCTGAGCGTGACTTTATTCGAGAAAACGCCCATTTTACAGGTATTCTCTCGTGTGGAATACGAAGTATGCGAGGGGGATACGGCTAACCAGTTGAGTTTATTTGACTAAACGTTGGGACAGCAGTGATATCATCTAAATGATTTGGCAGGCCTCTATTGGGCAATCCTAACCATGTTGATCCTCAAGGCCGTTGGAACATCTTGTAGGAGAACAACGCCGAAATTAACTGGTTGAGTGAGACTGCTCTCCTTGCCGGGTGCCTTGGCGGGTTCTTTGACCGGTTCCAAGGTAACGTTTATGTCTTTGGTATCCAGAGACCACATGGCTCCAGTCATCGGGTCAACGATGAGATAACCTATAAGACCACCGAAAATGAGATTACCTCCGATATACCATACGTTCACATTTGTATCTACCGTCACTGCTTGGTCGGTAAAACCTGCCCTAGCAATTTTCACAGTGTATTTCTTTCCGCTGAAATAACGCTTCCGATGCGCTTTCATACGTGGCGGGTTATTGCACCGGCAACGATTTTATCGCGCGTGACCTGCAACTGGAAACAGGCGGCCAGTGGATGCTCGGCAAGACCCCGGATCAGTTCGCCCCTCTGGGGCCCTATCTGGTGACAGCGGACCAGGTCGATCCGGACAAGTTGAAGATCGAGCTCCGGGCCAACGGCGAAACACGCCAATCCTCGAATACGAGCGATATGATCTTCAACAGCAGGCAGATAATCAGCTTTATTTCTCGCTATATCACCCTGAAACCGGGCGACATCATTTTCACGGGCACCCCTGAAGGGCGTGATCGCCGGCAAACCCACGGACAAGCAGGTGTGGCTCAAGCCCGGCGACAAAATCGCCTGCAGCGTGGAGAAGCTCGGCGAGCTCAAGTTCGAATTGGTCTGACGCGGACGCCAAGGGGCTATCCGGGGCCGGGAGACCCTGGACGATGTCTCTCGACTATATAAAATTGATCGGCCGCCGGGGAATACCCGTGAGAGTCGGTCCCGCCTTGCCGGTTTACTTCAACTGCGGGTCTATGCCCTGGAAGCCGCATTCCGGGATGTAACAGGTCACGTTGATAAACTCGCAACTGTGGCGGCACATGGGACATTCCTCCGGCGGCTGCGGCGCCTGCAACGTGTAGCCGCAGTCATTGCATTTCCAGTAAGGTGCCGTCTCTTTTTCTTCGGTCATAAATTCCTCCTCGCTTGAAGCCCCGGGCACGGCTTGATTCTTTCCTAAGCCTCGGGCACAAGCTGCCGGTACGCGAATGACAGCCTGCTTGCGATAATACGGGTCAAGTTGTTCAACACGGCGATTCCCTCGCTCGGATGATCCTTTATCGCAGCCTCCACGATGTCGCGGGAGATCTTAAGTACGCGCGCGTCCCGGACACATCTTGCCGTTGCGGTATACCGGTAGGGTTCGACGAGGGCCGACCACCCGAAGACCTCACCAGGCCGATTGACTGCCAGTGTCGCCTGCGTCTCGACTATCACGATATGGACATCACCGGCAGCGAGGACATAAAAATGCGAGGCCTCTTCGCCCTTCTCGAAGATGACCGAGTTCTTATTGTAGCTCTGCTCCTCTGCACCGTTTGCTACCCTTGTGATGAAGCGCTGGCTTACACCTTTGAACAGGTCCGACTCCATTATCGCCATGGCTGCCTCCTTTTTTCGCACCTTCTAGGGATACCGGATTCCGGTCCCCTTAGTAAAATATAAGTCTCGATCGAACCCTCCCGCAGGAAGCTGCAACGAACCATACGACTGACGGTTCCACTTCACAATTACTCACAGTTAAACGGCACCTGCAACGGCATGGAAGTAAGACCAGAGAGGGGAGAAATCCACTTCAATCAGATGATTCCTCGGAGCCTGCTCCGGGGTGATCTGTGCGGCTTGTCATAAAATGTGTTTTTCTCCCAATATACCTCGCAGCTTGCTGCGGGGTAGTAATTTTGTTTCTCCGGGATGAGACATCTCTGCTCACCTATTTCTGAAATGGAGGTGCTCGACCTCGTTCTATCAGTACCAGCCTTGAAGTGGCAATGACGGAGGCAAACGAAAAAAACAGAACCGTTGATCGAGAAGACCAAAGTGTAACGAATACATGAAGCAGTGGCTAACGACACAAACTGTAAACCCTTTGCCTCACGATGCTCTGCAATTCCGGAACGAGAGTTGATTCTGTTCGCTAGCCTTGGAAGGGCCTCTTCCAGCCAGGCTCAAACTTGTCGTTGAAATACCCCTCGAGCCTACCAAGAAGTTCTCTCCATCCAGGCTCGCGATCGTAAGTAAGGGCAATCGACAGGCAGCTTACTATTTCGCCTAGCTTGTCCTTGGGAATATACGCATAGGCTCCTGCATCGTACGACCGTTTCAAATCCTCTGGACTCAGGGCACGCGCTGTGAAGATGGCCACGCGAAATTTACGACTCACCGCAGTATCGAGGAGATCGAACCCTCTTACCCCCATGATGTCGAGAATCACCAAATCATACTCATTGGATTTCAGCATCTCATTGGCTTTCTCATAGGTCGTCGCCTTCTCGACCGTCCAGTTAGGCCACTCCTCCTTGATCTCCTCCTCCAAAAGGGCAAGAACGTCCGGTTCATCGTCAACCGCAAGAATCCTTTTGCTATCTGAAGTCGATTGCATACAGGCACCTCCGTTTTTGATGTTGAAATCCCTTGGTGGCCTGACCACCAAATTATTCACAGTCTTACACGATCAATCTCTTTTGTAAAGCAAAACATTCCGGACGGACCGGAGGGGGAGCAGGACGCAAGATCTCACACGAAAATGTTTATTGTGGTACAATGGCTGATAGAACCCTGTTAACGTTATCCCGGCGGCGTACCAGAATAGAATAGACATGCTGTACGGTGGGAAAGTATCGGTATGTTTAACGACAAGGAGGAAAAGATGACTGCGAGGATGACAAAGGGAAACCCGACGGCGAGAAGGTTGTTCTATGCTGTGGCCGGTGGATTGTGTGTTTTTTTGCTCTGTGCCTCGATAGTCCGGCCCAGGACCTGGCGGGGGAATGGAGTGGGACGGTTTATCAAACCGGCCCCGGTAACACGACGTCTACCTACCCTGCGAAAATGGTCTTGAACGGCGCGTCGGGCAGCATGGACTACCAGACACTACAGTGTGGCGGGCAGCTAACGTTCTTGAACAAAAGGGGAACCATTTACTACTACCGGGAGAACCTTACCTACGGTAGGGACAAATGCATCGATGGCGGCATGGTAGCAGTTGAACCGAGCGGCGATTCCGTTCAATGGGCCTGGAATGTGAGCGGAGTGACGGTAAGCGGCCGGCTGGTCGGCAGTCGCCGTCTTCAGTCTTGTGCGCAGTGTGAAGCGGACCGCCAGAACTGCTGGAGCGGTTGTAATAGTAAACCAACTTTACAAGAGAAAGCCGATTGTGGGAACAGATGCAACAACGATCATCCGTGCAGCCTGGGTAGTGACTGCAAGTAAGCCGCGTATTGTCGTTCGGTCAGTAGAAGCCGCGGTGTGTTCTGGACAACTTTGGGAACGTTGTTCTCCCAGCCTGACTTGTTGCGCAGAAAGGAAGCGGAGCAGGACCACGAGTCGGGAAACAACAAATAATGAACAGTGGGAAACACCGTCCCTGACTTCCCACAATCGGAAAGATTGCGGGAAGGGGGGGCATGAGCTATACGGGCCTGTTGGGTGTATAATAGTAGAAATCAACAAAAAGGGGAAATCATGACCGAGAGACTTACGGCGATTATTCAACGGGAAGGCGACGGATACGTGTCCTTATGCCCCGAACTCGATATTGCCAGTCAAGGCGATACCGTCGAGCAAGCACGTGAGAATCTCAGAGAAGCACTAGAGCTATTCTTTGAGACGGCATCGCGTGAGGAAATCAAGCAAAGGCTTCATAGTGACGTTTTTGTCACACAGGTCGAGGTTGCCGTTGGGTAAGCTTCGCGTCCTTTCAGGCCGGGAAGTGTGCGCTGTTTTGGCGAAACACGGTTTTGTGGAGGTGCGGAGAAAAGGAAGTCACATCGTGATGCAGAAGCGCCTTTCGGATACCACAGTAACTGTCCCCGTGCCCGATCATCCCGAAGTCAAGATCGGCACTCTTCAGTCTATTATCCGGCAGTCGGGTATAGCAAAGACCGAATTCGAAGCATGAGGAGCAGTTGCCAGGAGCGTAGCCGGAGAGAACTGGTAGAAAGTCTTCGCGTGACCCTCCAGGAAGCCATCGAGCTCAACGTTAGAATAGAACCGGTAAAGTGAGGCATAGACGGACGGACCTTTTGAGGGTAGTTACTCATTTACGGATGTCCGTGAGGCTACTCGGTTCGACATGCAGATCACGGAAAGAGTAAGTTGCTCTGTACAGAAATGCTTGAAAGATATGATATTATCCACTATTCTTGTAGTATGAAACCTACAATACTTCCCAGAGGACGTACATATGGATAAGACGACGCAGAACCGTATGAAGGGATTCTATAATAATTTGAATGACCGACCCCTGGAGCCCAATGACCGGTATTACGTCCCGTTTCTTGAGAAAACCCCCGGCGATCCTATCAAGAACCTTTACCAGAAAATAATCTGGAGTGAGGCGGCAAGTGTCAATCTCCTTACCGGACAGCGCGGAAGCGGCAAGAGCACCGAACTCCGCAGATTAAAGAGCATGCTCGAAACGGAGGGCTGTATTGTCTTTCTGTGCGATTTGCGAGATTACATGAATTTGACTACTTCGGTTGACGTGACTGATTTTTTCATATCCGTCATAGGCGCCCTCAGCGATCAGTTCAGCGACAGGTTCGGCCACGACCCCGCCGAGGAGAGCTACTGGGAACGGGTTAGCAAGTTTCTAACTACAGAGGTCAAGCTCACCGAAATCAACCTGGAAGGTGGGGCAGGTGGTTTTAAGGCCGGTATTAAGGCTTCATTGAAGGACGATCCCACGTTCAGGAAACGGCTTCAGGACAGGGCCAAGGGACATGTGGCGCGTTTGACCCAGCAGGCTCAGGAATTCGCTACTGCAATTGTTGAAGATGTGAGACGCATGGAGCACGATGAGAACAAAAAGGTCGTTCTTCTTGTCGATTCTGTCGAGCAGATACGGGGCGTCGGCGATGATGCAGAAAATGTGTACAAAAGTGTCGAGAACCTGTTTTCCGGCCATGCGGATAAACTCCACCTGCCTCTTCTCCATGTCATCTATACCATACCCCCCTACCTCACTCCCATCACGCCGGGGCTTGGGCGCCAACTCGGCGGGGGTACCATATGCAACCTGCCCAGTGTCCACATCAGAAAGAGAAATATGGAGGCGAACACTTGCGAGGAAGACCCTTATGGCCTTGAAGTAATGCGTGAGATTATTGGTCGCCGGTGTTCGGCGTGGCAGGATTTCTTTTCACAGGATCAGATAAATCACATCGCCGCAATGACCGGCGGTGATCTGAGAGACTTTTTCCGCATGACAAGGGAATGCCTGGTGAAGGCTGCCATAGGCGACCAAACCAGAGTCACCGACGACATAGTCACGGATGCGGAAAACCAGTTGAGACGGGATATGCTGCCTATCGCCAGGGAAGACCTGAAGTGGCTGAAGGGCATTGCATGTACTAAGGACCCTAATCTCGATGTCATAAGAGACCTGCCGCGGCTGGCGCGTTTCTTCGATACACATCTCGTCCTCAATTACCGCAACAAGGATGACTGGTACGACATCCATCCCCTGCTGCAGTCAGTAGTAGGAAGCGTAGATGCAGCCGACGCCTAACCTGTCGCCGCAAGCTGAAAAGGCGTGGTTGGAGCTGCGCCATCACGTCGATTGGTCCACCGATTTTGCCCTCATCTTTCTCTTTTCTTCCTCGGCCTATACCGTCGACACTCTCAGGAAACGTCTTGAGAATCTTGCGAGATCGAAAGTATCTGCCTTACAGGTGATCACGCCCTCCTCGCCGCAACTAGCTCCCCAGGAGGTGATGGAGACCTTCCGGAAGCCTTCAGATGTTCTCGCGCATATGCAAGCCCCCCTGTGGTTGGAGCTCTACAGAGACGACAGTGACGGACTTTGGGAGGCGGCGCGGGATAATGTCCTCATGCGTCTCAACGAACACCGGGATCTGATACGCGACCGGATACGCAGGGCCCTCGTCATCGTGCTTCCTTCGGATTACAATAAAAGACTTCAGGAGCTTGCGCCGGACCTATGGTCTATACGCAATTTGAGCCTGAGTCTCGAAGCCTCGGTAGTGGAAGCGTCGGAAACAGGAGTACCGGCTTCCGTCGACGCGCACAGATCCCAGGTAAAGGAGCCTCGCCGCAAAGAGTTTTACGAAACCTTGATAAAAGAATGGGAGAGGCTAAAGAGGAGACGGGTAAAGGGCCGTGAGCTGTTGGCCGCGGGCGGCGACGCGTTTGATGCTGCTTTGGCCCTCCGTCAGATAGACGTGGCCGCAGGTATCGCGCGACAGACTCTTGGCTATCACAAAAAGGGTAGCTCACAAGGACGATCCAACCTCTCTGCGAGACCTGAGCATATCGCTGGACAGGGTCGGCGACGCGGCTCTCCAGCAGGGTAGCCTGGAGAAGGCAGAGGCGGTATACCGGGAGAGTCTTAAGATAGCGCGGGAGATCAGACAAACTACAGGAGGCACGCCCGAGGCCCTGCGCGACCTGAGCATATCGCTGGGCAAGGTCGGTGATGTAGCCCTCCGCCAAGGCAACCTGGAGGAGGCTGAAGCAGCGTACCGGGAGAGCCTTGACATACACCGCGAGATCAGACAGGAGACAGGAGATACGCCTGAGGCTCTGCATGACCTAGGCGTATCGCTGGACAACGTTGGCGACGCGGCTCTTGAGCGGGGCAACCCGGAGGAGGCAGAAAGAGCATATCTGGAGTGCCTGAAGATAGCGCGAGAAATTCGACAGGCGACAGGAGATACGCCCGAGGCTCTGCATGACTTGAGCGTATCGCTGAACAAGGTCGGGGATGTGGCCGTTCGCCAAGGCAACCTGGAGGAGGCTGAAGCAGCGTACCGGGAGAGCCTGAAGATAGCGCGAGAAATTCGGCAAGCGACGGGAAACACACCCGAGGCCCTGCGCGACCTGAGCGTATCGCTGGGCAAGGTCGGCGATGTGGCCCTTCACCGGGGCAACCTGGAGGAGGCTGAGGCAGCATACCGCGAGAGCCTTGAAATACGACGGGAGGTCAGACAAGCGACAGGAGACACGCCTGGGGCCCTGCGGGACATGAGTATATCCCTGGACAGGGTCGGTGATGTGGCCCTCCGCCAAGGCAACCTGGAGGAGGCTGAGACGGCATATCGGGAGAGCCTTAAGATAGCGCGGGAAATAAGACAAGCGACTGGAGACACGCCCGAGGCTTTGCGCGACCTGAGCATATCGTTGGGCAGGGTCGGTGATGTAACTCGCCGCCGGGGCAACTTGGAGGAGGCTGAGGCAGCATTCCGCGAGAGCCTTAAGATACGACGCGAGATAAGACAAGCGACGGGAGACACGCCCGGCGCTTTGCGTGACCTGAGCGTATCGTTGAACAAGGTCGGCGACGTGGCCCTCCAGCGGGGCAGCCTGGAGGAGGCAGAGGCGGTATACCGGGAGAGTCTTAAGATAGCGCGGGAGATCAGACAGACGACAGGAGGCACGCCCGAGGCCCTGCGAGACCTGAGCATATCGCTGGGCAAGGTCGGTGATGTAGCCCTCCGCAGGGGCAACTTGGAGGAGGCTGAGGCGGCGTACCGCGAGAGCCTTGAGATAGCGCGGGAGATCAGACAGACGACAGGAGGCACGCCCGAGGCCCTGCGAGACCTGAGCATATCGCTGGGCAAGGTCGGTGATGTAGCCCTCCGCGGGGCAACTTGGAGGAGGCTGAGGCAGCATACCGCGAGAGCCTTGAAATACGACGGGAGGTCAGACAGACGACAGGAGGCACGCCCGAGGCCCTGCGAGACCTGAGCATATCGCTGGGCAAGGTCGGTGATGTAGCCCTCCGCAGGGGCAACTTGGAGGAGGCTGAGACGGCATATCGGGAGAGCCTTGAGATAGCGCGGGAAATAAGGCAAGCGACAGGAGGCACGCCCGAAGCGCTGCGAGACCTGAGCGTATCGCTGGACAGGGTCGGTGATGTAGCCCTCCGCAGGGGCAACTTGGAGGAGGCTGAGACGGCATATCGGGAGAGCCTTGAGATAGCGCGGGAAATAAGGCAAGCGACAGGAGGCACGCCCGAAGCGCTGCGAGACCTGAGCGTATCGCTGGACAAGGTCGGCGACGCGGCTCTCCAGCAGGGCAGCCTGGAGAGGGCAGAGGCGGTATACCGGGAGAGTCTTAAGATAGCGCGGGAGATCAGACAAACTACAGGAGACACGCCCGAGGCCCTGCGAGACCTGAGCGTATCGCTGGGCAAGGTCGGCGACGTGGCCCTTCAGCGGGGCAGCCTGGAGGAGGCTGAGGCGGCATACCGCGAGAGCCTTGAAATACGACGGGAGGTCAGACAAGCGACAGGAGACACGCCCGGCGCTTTGCGTGACCTGAGCGTATCGTTGAACAAGGTCGGCGACGTGGCCCTTCAGCGGGGCAGCCTGGAGGAGGCTGAGGCGGCATTCCGCGAGAGCCTTAAGATAGCGCGGGAGATCAGACAAGCGACGGGAGACACGCCCGAGGCCCTGCGCGACCTGAGCATATCCTTGGACAAGGTCGGCAATGTGGCCCGCCGGCGGGGTAACCTGGAAGGAGCTGAAGCAGCATATAGGGAATCTCTTCCGTTGTGGCAGCGCCTCGCTTATGTCCTTCCGGGGACTGAGGATTACGACCAGGGTGCGAAACAGGCTGAAGAAGCCTTGCGGAGTTTGAGGGAAAGACCGGATTCAACCTGACTTAATTTTCTTGTAGGAAATCGCAGGCGCACTGTACGTGCGATGTAGCCCGCAAGGCGAAGAGCGCGCCGAAGATCGCGATTTCTCCATGCCGTCGGGCGGCCCACCCGAACAAAAGAATATAAACTAAACACGCTGACAAGGAGCTTACCATGGATGACGACATCAGGAAGAAAACCCAGGAAACTGCCGCTACGCTCTTCGGAAAAGGCATCAAGATGGACCCGCCTTACCGCATGTGGAAGGAGTTCGACCGTGACCTGGCGAACGACCTTTCCATGTTCATTACGGGGAACCTCTACTCAAGGGGCGTGCTTTCGCTGCCTGAGAGACAGATGGTCGCCTGTGCCATGCTTGCGGCCCTGGGCGCCGCCGACGAGTCTGCGGCTGCACGTGAATGCGGCGCTCAATGTCGGATGCGACCCGAAAAAGCTTGCCGAGGTCTTCTTTCAGCTTGCCCCTTACGGGGGCATGCCGAAGGTAAACGAGGCGCTCGGCGTCTATCGCGAGGTATTGAAAGAAAGGGGCGAGTGGCCCATTAAATAGGCCCGCCGCCCGCCGGAGCATATATGGGCCGCATGCTTGCACTCAGACTCCCGCCGGATATCGAGAAGCGTCTCGATGAACTATCGAAAAAGACGGGCAGAACGAAGACGTACCACGTTCGTGAGGCGATCAACGAGTATATCAATGATCTGGAAGACTACTATCTGGCAATAGACCGCCTTAGAAGCCCCGGACGGCGGTGGACGATGGAAGAGGTAGAAAAGGAACTTATAGGGGCGTAGCGGAGGCGGCTGCAAGTAAACAGCCTGGACCCCGGCGTCTGCCGGGGTGACGACACAAATGGCGGGGACGCCGGGGGACATGTTCTCAGGGTGAATTGTTTTGCGGCCGGAGGGATTTCGATGGATATTGCCACCCCCTGATAGGTGGTTCGTTCGTGAGCAACACGGTGCACGCGGAACCAATTTTCTGGCCGAGGCGAGTTTTGATGCAGAGCGCGAAATCACGTCCGGCCCGCACCGGAGCGTACATGGGCCGGGCACCCAGCCTCCATATTTCCTTGGCTGGGTGGCAAACGTGAGGATGCGGGGCGAACGTGATGACAAAGCTATGCGCAAAAGGCGCCCGGCCATT
This sequence comes from uncultured delta proteobacterium, assembly GCA_963729685.1. Classification (GTDB taxonomy): domain Bacteria; phylum Desulfobacterota; class Syntrophorhabdia; order Syntrophorhabdales; family WCHB1-27; genus BOG-1155. The sequence continues at coordinate 255,267 of CAVSOX010000008.1, forward strand.
ATACATATAAGGAGCTATAGACATTAGCCGTCCCAGGTAGTAAACTATCTCCCTGAGTGATTCGTAGTACACTACAGCGTCACTATATAATGTTTTTCAAAGCGAGGACGAGAAGATATGTCTGAAGAAACGATGGCGATGGACAGGATAGACGACGAAGGGGCGGAAGACAGCCGGCCGGAGGAAGATTTTGGCGCCCTTCTTGAGAAGGAAAGCAAAATGCCCGGTAGGCTCGCGCCCGGTCAGAAGATAAAGACGACCGTCATAAGCGTTTCCGGCGATCTGGTCTATGTCGACATGGGCGGAAAGAGCGAGGGGGTCATCGGTCTGTCGGAGTTTGTGAGAGAGGATGGAAAGGGCGTGGCCGAGGGCGACGAGGTGGAAGCCTTTTTCCTCGCCGTACAGAACGGCGTGAAGCGCCTGACCACACGCATTCGCGGCTATTCGACGCTTGACGTGGCCGGCATCCGCGACGCGTATCACGCAAACCTGCCCGTCACGGGAAAGGTGAAGGCCGCGGTAAAGGGAGGCTACGAGGTGACGGTGGGCGGCGCCAGGTGTTTTTGCCCGTATTCCCAGATGGACCTCAAGGTAAGCCGGGACGCCGAGCAGTACGTGGGCCAGACCTTTTCGTTCAAGGTGGTGGAATTCGAGAACGACGGACGGAATATAGTCCTTTCCCGGCGTGCCCTGCTGGAGGAAGAGCGGCGGGCCCAGGCCGAGCGCCTCAAAGAGACGCTGAGCGTGGGTATGGAGCTGAACGGCACGGTCCGGTCCATCCAGGGCTTCGGCGCCTTTGTCGATCTGGGCGGTGTGGACGGCCTTATTCCCGCGAGCGAGATCGGTTGGGACAGGTCCGAGAGACCGGCCGATGTGCTCTCCGTCGGCCAGGAAGTGACGTTGAAGATCATAGGTCTCGACTGGGAGAAGAACCGGCTGACCCTGAGCCTTAAGGCCCTCAAGGCAGACCCCTGGGAGGGTGTGGCGGAGAGATACGCGGTGGACACCAAGGTAAAGGGTGTCATCGTCCGGCTTGCGCCGTTCGGCGCCTTCGTCAACCTGGAGCCGGGCATCGACGGCCTGATCCACATCTCCAATCTGGGGGCGGGAAGACACATCAACCACCCGAAGGAAGTGGCCGAGGTGGGGCAGTGGGTCGAGCCGCTTGTACTGGCCGTGGACGAGGCCAACAAGAAGATATCCCTCACCCTGGAGCAGCCGAAAGAGGAAGTCGTTCTTCCGGAAGTGGGAGATGTGATGGAAGGGACGGTCGAGCGGGTGATGCCTTACGGGATTTTCCTTAAACTGGAGAGCGGGGCCAGCGGGCTCATTCCAAACTCGGAGATGGGCACCCCCAAAGGCACGAACCACAGCCGCATGTTCCCCGTAGGAACGAAGATGCAGGTGATCGTCATAGGATCGGATAAAGAGAGCAGGAAGGTCTCCCTCAGCCGGAATGCGGTGAACGAGAAGGTCGAGCGGGACGAATTCAAGCAGTACCGGACACAGCAAAAGGGCGACGACCAGGCGTCATCTGCCCTCGGCAGTTTCGGCGAGCTGCTGCAAGAGCACCTGCACGGGAAGAGGAGCCAGTAGGAGCCCGCATCCCCGGATTACGGCGTCATTCTATCCACCGGACTATCGTGTCCAGCGTATCCCTCGGTGACGTGAAGCGGTTGACGGGATGTTCCCAGTCGGGATAGCCGAGGGCCACCCCAATGACCACGTCCTTCTCCTCGGGAATGTTCAGGCTTTCCCTGACCTCATCCTTGTAAGCGGCAATAAGACCTATAGGACAGGTCCAGAGTCCTAAGGAATGGGCGGCAAGCACGAGGTAGCCGAGGCAGGCGCCTATATCCACGAGACGGGCGTGTGAAAAAGAGTTGTCGAGGCATATGATAACGGCAACCGGCGCCCCGTAGAAATTGCAGCTCCCCTCATTGATATACTTGTTGAAATCGGACCCTATCTCGTCGAGATAGGGCTTCATCCCCTCAAAAGAGGCGACGCCCCGGGCGGTAAACATCCTGGGCATGGGCTTCACGTTTCCGGGGCTGCACGATATCTGCTTCTCGCTGTAGGCCTTGAGCAATCTTCTGCTCAGTCTTTGGCGCTCCTCATCCATCACCACCGTCAATTCCCATGGTTGGAGGTTGATCGCGGAAGGCGCGCGGATGGCGAGCCGAAGCACTTCTTCTACCTTTTCTTTGGGCACCGGGTCGCTCTTGAAGGCCCGGATGCTCTTTCGCTCGTTGATTATGTCGGTCAGGTCCATATCCTCTCCTTCATATCGAGCCGCCTTCTTCGGTCCTCGCGGGCGGCTTTGCGACTGCCGCTCTTTAACTATACGTGTCAACCCCACCCCTGTCAACGCTTTGGGGTTCAACCGGAGCCGGTCCGGCGGCGGCACGAGTGTTTCGGGCAAAGATTGCTTTGTCAGCGCCTCGTGTTTTCTGTTATCTTGTAGGATGGGTGAGGCGCCTGCAAAGATCATCGACCTGCACATGCATGGGATCGCGGGGTTCGACACGCGGACTACGGACCCTGCCGCGCTGCTGAGGATAGCGGAGATCGAGGGCGCGGCGGGCGCGGCGGAGATCATGCTCTCCATCTACCCTGCTCCTCCGGATGTGATGCGGGGGCAGGCGGCTGCGGTGAAGGCTGCCATGGCGCGGCAGGGCGCGGGACAGGCGCGGATCATCGGGGCTCACCTCGAAGGGCCGTTCCTGAATCCGGCGATGGCCGGAGCCCTCGACCCCGGCTCTTTCATCCCGCCCGGGGAAAGGGCGTTCCGGGAGCTGACCGACGGTCTTGAGGGGGTGGTCCGGGTCGTGACGATCGCGCCCGAAATGGAAGGGGCCATCCCCCTGATCAGGCAGATGGCCGAATCAGGCATCAGGGTCAACATGGGCCATTCGAACGCGACCTATGCCGAGGCCGAGGCGGGGTTCCGGGCGGGCGCGAGGGGGATTACGCACCTCTTCAATGCCATGCGCGGCTTTCATCACAGAGAGCCCGGCATTGCCGGCTTCGGTCTGCTCAACAAAGACGTCTACGTAGAGATCATCGGTGATCTCGTGCATCTCCACCCGAAGACTATCGAGCTTGTCGCACGTCTGAAAGACGCGGGGAAAGTTGTGCTTGTGTCCGATTCCGTTCGGGATACGGAAGTCTCACAAAAGACGCCGAGCGTACGGAAAGGCAGATTGTCAGGGGGATCGTTGACGATACCGGACGCCGGCCGGCGCCTCGCGGACGCCGGCTTTGCGGAGGATTGGGTGGCGAGGAGCATGACGGTGAATCCCCGCGCTTTTTTGGAAGGATAGCCGATCCGAATTGGCGGCCGGGCGCGCAAGACCTTACTCAGTGCACCTGCAACGTGCTTAGTAAGGGTTAGAAGCAGATTATAAGCCCGCTACAAGGTCTATCAACTCTTCGATGCGCTGTATGGAATAATCGGCCCCGTCCGAAAAGCCGGGAGAGCCATAGCCGTAAAGGGCGGCAACGTTCTTCACGCCCGCGGCCCGGCTCGCCGTCATGTCATAGATGCTGTCCCCCACGAAGAGCGCATCTTCGGGCAGGGTACCGAACCGGGAGAGCACATCGAAGATGGGCACGGGAGAAGGCTTTTTTTGGGGGCTCGTATCACCGCCCGCCACGTAGTCGAAGTACTCCAGGAGGCCTAGGGCTTTCAGGAGCTGGATCGACAAGGCTTCGAGCTTGTTGGAGACGACCGCTTTCTTCTGCCGGGAAAGGGCAGCCAGCGTCTTTTCGGCGCCGGGATAGGGCGCGGAGTGATCTAACATGTGGGCGCGGTAGTAATCGAGGAATCTCCGGATCAGCGTGGGCGGGTCAAAGTCCAGACCCCTCTCTTTCATCAGTTTCCCCACGAGCGCGGAGACCCCCTCCCCGACGAGCGCGACCGTCTCCTCCACGCTCACTTCCAGGGGGCTGTAAGGCCGGATCGCGTGGTTGAGAGTGTTGGTGATATCGACGCTCGTATCGACGAGCGTGCCGTCCAGATCGAAAATAATGAGCTTTACAGGCATGCCATAGTGTAATGGAAAGGGGGCGGAAGCTCAATAGCTTATGAATGGGGCGGCCGGGCGCTTTTTGCGCATAGCTTTGTCGCCGGGGCGTGTCCGGGTCCTCACATACGACGGAGTGTCTATGCTATAAAAGTGGCTTGTACGGGAGTCAATAAAAAGGCTACCCTCTTTCTCAAGCGGTGGCTACACACCGCACATCAAAGAAAGGGAGGTAGCCAGATGAAGATTTATAAGGTACAGGATTTCGTAGTCAAAGGTAAAGAGATTTTTGCGGGACTCGAAGACTCGAAACGCACCTGGAAGATCGCGGTGCGGTGTGAGCGGATGCTGATCCACGAGGTATCCATGGAAGCAAAGTATCCGGCATTGATCGGGTACTTGAGGAACAAGTTCCCCGAATGCGAGATCCACCTGATGTACGAGGCAGGCTTCAAAGGGTTCAACCTCTACGACCGGCTTACCGAAGACTCAATCGACTGCGTGGTGATCCCTCCCCATATGGTAACCGAACCGAAGGTAAACAAAGTCAAGACGGACAAGAGGGACGCAAGGCGTCTTGCCTACATCCTGGAGAACCATGACTTCAAGGATCCCTGCCACGTCCCCGACAAAGAGAGGAGAGAGGACCGCCAGGTAAGCCGCACCCTCATAGCCGTACAGAAGGACATCGTTCGCAACCGTAACCGCGTCCGGAAGCTCCTCGACTTTCACGGGATCGAGGTTCCCTTCGATAAGAACGAATGGGGGAGGAAGGAGTTCGAGAGTCTCCGTAAGCTGCCCTTAAGCGAACCTCTCAAAGCGAGCTCTGAACGTACTCTTGACGATGCTGGAGCACCTTTGGGACCAACGGACCATCCTTAAGGGATTACCTCCGGGACCTCTGTAAAAAGGAGCGGTACAACAAGGCCTTCAAGATCGCGATGAGCCTGCCGGGGATCGGATGGTTTACCGCCATCCGCCTCATACTGGAGCTGGGGGAGGACCTCTCCTATTTCACGAACGGGAAGAAGATCGCCGGTTTCGTGGGATTGACGTCCAGCGAATACTCGACGGGAGAGACCGAGCGGAAAGGCCGTATCACCGGCATGGGCTCGGGGTTCATCCGATATTGTCTCATCGAAAACTCCTGGGTGGCTATCCGCAAAGACCAGGCCCTGCTCTCCAAGTTCTCGCGGGTATGGCGATCGAGCGGCAGCAAGAAGAAAGCAATCGTCGCGGTGGCCCGTGTCCTGATTGTGCGCCTTCGAGCCTGCATCCTTGCCGGCACGCCTTATAGGATTGGAGTTGTCCGTTAGAATGAATGAGCGAAGGAGAAGAGATTTTTGCTGACCAAGCGGAACAACGGCGTACGACGTGGAGCGTACCGTCCCAAAAACGATCAATAGTATGTTGACGCCGGTTCCTTCTTTCCGCAGGTAGACACATGTGGTTGCACCACGAATAGCAGGTTGTAAAGAATCTTTTCTTCGGATAAGGCTCGCACTTCGGCCACGGACCATGGAAGGTCGTTGGTCTCGTGCTCGCGATGAATGCTTTTGGAGAGACATCTCAGGGAGCGAGAGCTATGGGCTGATCGATACTGAAGAGAAAGCGGGTAGAAAACAACCCCCGTGCAAATAGGTTGACTTTTATC
>CAVSOX010000009.1:0-121256 GCA_963729685.1 uncultured delta proteobacterium
AACGTTGGAGGAACAGAAACGCAACCTTCAAAGGATTGCCTCGCGGCACGGTCATAAGGTTCTTGCCACAGGCGAGATAGAAGTCGCCGGTAGGAAACACGCCACAATGACATGCGAGGTGCCGCTTGTGGGGGTACTGAAGAATTACAGTCTCATATTTGACGGGATTGAGTATCTTGTGACAGCCAGAGGGGACATGTCCGTGTGCGACTCAATTGTGAAAACATTTAGGACGGCCTAACAACCGGGTGCAGCCAATCGGCCACAAAGCGGCCTCTGGCTGACCCAGGCGTTCGGCATGATATGAAAAGGGACACATGTCGTTGCTGAACGAGATCAATATGTCCCTCGAGGAGGCAAATATGAGAAGATCACTGTTATACTCCAGTTATCTTACGGTTGCGCTGATGGGTTGTGTGTTGACGTGGGCGCAGGCGGCGATGGCGCAATCACGGTGCGCGGCAAGCTATACGATTGATGTGACGGTCGAGCTGAGTTCGACGATTACGCGGGGCCAAAATCGGGTCATGGTAGAACTGCGGCAAGGAGCGCCAGGAACTTCGAAAGTATTCGATACGAAATACTTCGAGGGTCAGACGGGTACCGTTAGTTTTTCGAAAATGTGCGCTGGATCTTATTTCATCGCCATTGGAAATGGCGATTCTGTTGCGGTCGGTCCGGTGCGTCAGTTCAGCGACAGCCAGAGCGTGCACACGAGAGTGCGTGTAACCCCATCTTCTGGGAATGTTAGTACAAGGAGTCGGAGCGGCTTGTGAATTCGTGATCGGGACGGGAGTTAAAGGGGCCAGTTAAAGGGGGCCACACCACTTGTGGTAAGCGCGCCGATGGTGGCACCACGGCCTGAGCCGCAGCGTTATCTGTCAAGAAAGGAGACTTGAGCTATGCGAATATGTAAAATGTGCGGTTTAGAGTACACTTTGTGGCAGGCGAGGGGCGATGGCCTGGGGCAGCGAGGGGGACGACCGTAAATAAGTAAATAACTCCGACCCCGGAAAGAAAAAGGGGGCAAGCCAAGTTTTCGGTCCGTCCTCGCCTTCTCCGTTCCCAGCACATACGTTAATCATAGCCACGAGTAATGTTGCATTGCAAGAAAAACATTCACTTGCTCGCTTTCAGGAAGAAGTGCTCGACAGACTCCTCATCGCTATGGTTACTTTTTTTACAAAAAACTCTTCGGGCATGAATTTTGTCACCCCTGGTTGTCGCCCCTCCTTGTCATGCCTCTTGTCGCCCCTGCTTGTCACTTTGACACGACACCGGGAAAGAGAGAAAATGTTATGAGCACCCTTCCCTCGTGAGCCGGTCGGGTGGGTACCCGGGACGGTACTTTGATAATCTGGGGAGACAACCTATCCCGGCCGTTTTAGCCGGGTCCCGGAGGTCCCGTAAACCGGCGTCGATCTTTGACAATTGAACCGCGACAGTCGTGCCCGATGACAGAAAAGAACTGGGGTCACCCTTGACGGCCTGTTGCCCGTTCCGAAGCAGTACGTCGAACCGGAAGCTCATCAGTAGTTTGAAGCCCTCCGGCCTTCCGGCCGGCGTTTTTGAAGTGCGGGCCGCGTGAGGCTCACTTGCCCGCGCGCGGATTTCTGCTTCTTGACGAGGGTGAGGATGGGGGGCAAAAGGAATAGGGCGGAACGCAAGGGGGGGTGTATTAAGAACGCGCGGGCAAGCCGGCGGGGCGCAGTGCCTGACAACATTCCCGCGCCCGCTTTTTTATGTCGAGCGGCTATGCAGTCTTCTTCTGTCTCCTTGAAACAGGGGCGATTTCTATCAATGTTCTTAAAGCCTTGTTGACTGCATCTGAATTAGAAAAGTATTTTCGCACGTCCGCATCCAGCATGATAGCGCCGTCTTCGAGCTTAAAGTATTGAACCGACTCGGTCCCGTCCTCTTTGTGGACGATGACCTTGTGACCCTCACGGTATGCCTTGTAATACTTGCCGCGCACCGCTCCTTTCATCGTGCCGAAGTCGTATTCTTGTCTCATTTCACCTTTTGCCGCCCCGGTTGGTTCTTTAGCCCTCATAGTATCTCCTTTCCCTTGCCGTTGCTTTGCGGCAGCTGAATATTCTTATTCTACCCTCTCTGTCGGTGTGATGCAACACAAGGACTCGTGAATTTGCCGATAGCCCTATGCTGATATAGCGTTCCTCCTTGTCTGAGTGGTCAATGTCCGGAAATGTAGACATGAGCGGATCACCAAAAATCGTTTTCCCCTCATCGAAACTTACTTTGTGCTTCGTGAGATTTTCTTTTGCCTTGGTCTCATCCCATTCAAAAATCAGGTTCATCTAAACCAAGCCTCATAAGTGCGCATTACCGTTCATACTATTGCACAAATAGAAAAGAATTCCAAGCAAACATTTGAGGAAGCACTGCTCGGCAGACTCCTCATCGCTATGGTTACTTTTTACAAAAAAACTCTTCGGGCATGAATTTTGTCACCCCTGGTTGTCGCCGCTCCTTGTCATGCCTCTTGTCACCCCTGCTTGTCACTTTGACAGGACAGCGGAAAAGCAGGAAAATGTTATGAGCACCCTTTCCTCTCTGCCGGTAGGGTGGGTACCCGGGACGGTACTTTGATGATCTGGGGAGACGACCTATCCCGGCCGTTTTAGCCGGTTCCCGGAGGTCCCGTAAACCGGCGTCGATCTTTGACAATTGACCCTCGACCCACACCTTCGGGCGATCAGGCGGGGTACCCGGCTCGGGGTACCCGCTTGCGGGTCGATTGCTTTGCCGGGCCGCCACTTGCTGGGTCGCGTTTGGCCGTACCCGCTTCCGGCTGTTTGTCGTTCACTCAACCCTCAACACTCAAAACTCAGCATTTACTTCACCCCCCCCCCCCCCCCCGAAACCGTGCACTTTCGTGCACAATCGTAAACCCCACCTTCCAAAAGCCTTGTCCGAGAAGGGAATCAGGAAAGGGGCCGTGAGAGGGTGAGTGAACAATCCGTGCACAAAAGAGGTAAAAAAGAGGGTAAAACGCAAAAACAAATGGCAAAAAAGGACCTTTTGGGGAGAAATTTAGGGGTTCCAGACCCCGGTTTGCACGGGATGATGGCCGGCGCGAAGAGAATTCCCATCAGCCCGACCGGGATAAGAAGGAGAGGGACGAGGGACGCCTCGCTTCCTTGATATTCACCGCATGAATGGGTAGATTCTTAGCGTGCGACGTGGTCCGCTCATGCGCGAGAGAGGGCAGAAAAACATCGCGGCCGGAGAGAGAACCTTTTTCGGTTTCAACAGAAACGTCTTCTTCACGGGGCTCGTCAGCTTCTTCATGGACGTCAGCCTCCGAGATGATCTATCCCCTCGTCCCCCTCTTTCTCGCCAACGTGCTCGGGGTGAACAAATCGCTCGTCGGTCTGATAGAGGGGGTCGCCGAATCAACGGCGAGCTTCCTCAAGGCTTTTTCCGGATGGTTTTCCGACCGGATCGGACGCCGGAAAAACCTGATGGCCCTGGGCTACGGCATCTCCACCCTGAGCAGACCCGTAATGGCGAGTGCCGCCGCCTGGCAGCAGGTCCTCGTCGCCCGCTTTATCGACCGGCTGGGAAAGGGGGTCCGGACAGCGCCGAGGGACGCCATCATCGCCGAATCCGCAAAGAGAACCCACCTGGCCCGCGCCTTCAGCTTCCACCGTGCCATGGATACGATGGGGGCGGTGGTGGGTCCCGCTCTCGCCATCTTTTGTCTCGGGCTTTTCCACAACGATTACCGGAAGGTCTTCTGGGTCTCCGTGGCGCCCGGGGTGATCGCCGTCCTCCTGATCTTCATTTTTATCAGGGAAAAGCGCACGTCCCCGCCTGCCGCCGCCGGCCGGCCGACGCTCAGTTTCAGCCGTTTCGACTGGAAGATGCGGTTCTTCGTGGTGATTGCGACGGTCTTCGCCATCGGGAATTCGAGCGACGTCTTTCTTATCCTCAGGGCGCAGCAGGTCGGCATCCCCGCGGTCATGATCCCGGCCGTCTATTTCACGTTCAATCTCGTCTATTCCCTGTCGGCAATTCCCGCGGGCATAGCGGCGGACAAGTTCGGCATGAAGAGGGTCATCCTCGCGGGGTTCCTGCTCTTCGCCTGTCTCTATTACGGCTTCGCGGTCGCCGGCCGTGCCGCCGCCGTCTGGGTGCTCTTCGCTCTCTACGGGGTATTCATGGGGCTCACCGAGGGGGTGCAGAAGGCGTTCCTGGCCACCATTATTCCGCCGGAATCGAAGGCCACCGCCTTCGGCATCTACGCGACCTGCACGGGCGCGGCCATGCTCCCGGCCAGCCTCATCGGCGGCTGGCTCTGGGACCGATTCTCCTCTTCCGCCACCTTCTATTTCGGCGCGGCAACGGCAACTCTTTCGGCGATGCTCTTCGTGTTGCTGATCGCGGCGACGAGAAGAAAGGCAGTGCCGAGTAGATGAAAATGCGTTTCGCTCGCCACTCGTCACTTCCTTTAGAAGTCCCGGTAACGCCCGCCCTCAAGCCCGTCTCGCTGGTGACACGTATCATTGCTGAAGATCAATGTGAAGCGGGTGCCGTCTCCCTCAAGAAGGGTGATCGAGCCCGGATCGTACTTCATGGCCCAGAAATGCTCCTCTCCCATCGCCAGGAGGCTCAGGACGAGGACCTTGCAAATCGCCCTGTGGGTCACGACGACAGCGGCGCCCGCGAGACCGGACAGGCGCGCCAAACCCCTCGATATGCGCTCCCTCACTTCGGCCAGGGTCTCCCCGTCCTCGATCCGCAGCTTTTCAGGCGACGCCTTCCACAGGGCAAACGCGGCCGGGTAGCGCTCTTCCACCTCTTTGAGCGGAAGGCCCTCCCAGATGCCGAAATTGATATCGGTCAGCTCATCCACTCTCTCGACGGGCATGCCCGTCGCCGCTGCGATGCCTTCCGCCGTCTCCACCGCCCTCGCGAGGGGGCTTGAAATGATCTTCTTTACGGGGATGGACCGGAAATAGGCACCGGCAAGTTCAGCCTGCCTCCTTCCCGTCTCATTCAGAGGGATGTCCTTCCTCCCCCGGAATACTTCTTCCTTGTTCCATTGGGTCTCACCGTGCCGGACTATGTAAAGGTCCATCCAATCCTCCTTGAGAAAGGGGCGCGCCTTGCGGCTGCTATGCGACGCGTGCGCTCTATGCATAGTGAATCGAATCCCTGCGCCTCCACAAGTCTTCCGGCCGCGACGAGGTCGTTTCAGCGGACAAGACCCCGGGCTCACGATGCCGCCGGCGCTTTCGGTAAGGTGACATAGAACGTGGCGCCTTTGTCGGGCGCACCCTCGGCCCATACCGTCCCCCCGTGGAGGCTGACAATTCTCTTCACGATAGCAAGCCCCATCCCGTTCCCGTCAAACTCCTCCGATGAGTGAAGTCTCTGGAACACGCCGAACAGTTTCTCTTTCTGCCGCATGTCGAAGCCTGCGCCGTTATCCCTGACGAAGTAGACGTTCTCCTTTGTCTGTTCGACGCATCCGACCTCGATCATTCTCCTTTCCCTGTGACCGGTGAACTTGAACGCGTTCGAAAGGAGGTTGGTAAACACCTGGCGCAGCATGCCTTCGTCTCCGACGCAGGGGGCAAGAGAAGAAACGTTCACTTTCCCATCGGGGTAAATCGTCCTCAGCTCCTCCACGAGGGACCGGGCCAGTTCGTCCATGTGTACCGTCGCCCTTTGCAGCGCCTGTTTCCCGAGCTTCGAGTAGGCCAGCAGATCGTCGATAAGCTGCTCCATTTTCAGCGCGCTCGCCTGGATAATACCCATCTGATCCACGAACTTCCCGTCAAGCCCCCGGTTATACTCTTTTGTGACCCTCCCGGCAAACCCGCGTATCACCATGAGCGGCGTGCGCAGGTCATGAGAAACCGTAGAGTTGAACGCCTCCAGGTCTTCATTGGCATTCCTGAGATCGAGGACTTTCTGTGTCAATTCTCCATTGAGTCTCATGATTTCCGTTTCTGCGTGCTTCATCGCCGTGATGTCCCGGAGGACCGCCAGAACGGCAGGTTGTTCTCTATAAACAATCGTCACCACCGATGCCTGTACCGCTCGTATCTCTCCGTCAGGCCTCCGGATCCTGTACTCGACGAGGTCGTCCAGAGACTCGCCTCTCTGCCGTGCCAGGACCCGCTCCATCACTGCCTGCCGGTCTTCCGGAACAACGAACTGATCGGTGGGGTGGCCCACAACCCCGGAGGCATCCCGAAGACCATGAATGGCGAGGAAGGCCTGATTCACAAAAACCCTTTCCGTCCTCAAGGTGATCGCAATGCCGTCGGCGACGCTTTCGACCACCTTCCGGTAGAGCCTTTCATTTTCGAGAAGTCCTCTCTCTATCTCCTCGCGTGAGGCGTTCAGCTCTTCCAGTTGGCTGACGCGCGCGCGGAGTGACTCCAGCTCGCCTATGAGCAGCTCTCTGTCCCTGTCCTGATCGTCCATGGCGGTCCCCCACGTATATGGTGCCATATAAGTATACAACGCCGAATGGCGATCTTCGAGGATTCTTAAGGGTATTCTTACGACGCGGTGTAGTAGAAATCGGCGCAGGCCGGCCCGCCGCCTTCCCGGACTACCTCAACGAACAACGGGTGCGTCTCTTTCCTATCTTCGGTAAGCACCGAATACCGGAACGTGTGCTTCGCTATTTCTCCACCGCCTGCTTCCCGATAAAAGCCGGCCTCGTCGCCGGCCAATTCGGCCGCGACCACGCGCCCGCCGCTCACGGCGAACATCTGCTCGATCATCGTGCCGATTGCGTCCTCGGATACCGCGTCTCGATACGTGCTGCTCATTGCGGCGTACATCTCTTCGTACTTTCCGCTCATGAGGGCCCCGACTATGAGGTTGCTCACATCGAGCGCCGCCTGCCTGTCCAGGGGTAGGGCAGTCTTGACCGCGGCTTTTCCCGGTGTCGGCTGTCTCTGCGGCGGTTTTTCAGGCAAACCGGCCGTATCCGCGGGCCGGATGCGTTTCCCGGAAGGTGAGACGGTTTGCGGCGGGCCGGCGGGCCTCGAAGGCAATGGCGCGGGTTTCTCTGACAGAACTACCGGCGTTTCCGCCGGCACTACCGGCTTCTCAGGCAATGATGCGGGTTTCTCGGGCGCCTCTGCGGGCTTTTCAGGTACCGATGCGGGCTTCTGAGGCGCCGATGGGGCGTTTTCAGGCGCCGCTGCCGGCGTTTCCGCCACGACTACCGGCTTCTCAGGTACCACCTCGCGCTTCTGCGGCGCCGCGGGCTTCTCAGGTACCGCTGCGGGCTTCTCCAGCGCCGCGAGCATGGCCTTCGCCTCCTCCGCGCCGGGAAGGCTTGCTGCCTTTACCTTTTTCGCGGGTCTGGACGGAGGTGCGGCCGCTGCTTTCGAGGTGGGTTTTTCCTTTGGCCCCGCCTGCTGCACCGGCTTTTCGGTCTTCTTGCCTTTCCGTGACGATTGCGCGGGCTTGTCGCGCATGTCTGCCTTCGTGGGTTTGGCCGGGGCGGTGCGCCGGTCTTTCGGGGATACCTTCGATGCCCGCCGGCTGCGTTTTTCTTCCTCGTCATCCGGCCGCTCCTCAGAATCCGTTTCTTCCTGCGGCTCGTGCCACGCCCATCCTCTTCGATAGAAGCGAAGCCTTCCCGCCATCTGCTCGTAGAGCGCCCTTTCCGACGTGCGATCCACCCGCTCCATCGCCTCGGTAACAAACCTGACCGCGTCCGGGAAGAGACCTGCCTCGGCGCAGGCAGACGCGAGGATATCGAGCAGGACCGGATCTCTTTCACCACCGTCCACCACCGGCCCGAGCAGCTCGATCGCCCGTTCTCCGTCCCTGATGCGGCCATCGGGGCAGGTTGCCAGGAGCCATGCGAGGCCGGCCTTTCCCCGGGTGTCTCCGCTCGCGACCGCCTGTTCGAACCATCGCCTGGCTTGCCTGTAGTTCTTCTTTACCCCGAGCCCCAGGCAGTACACGTACCCAAGGTTGACCTGGCCCGCAGGCGATCCACGAAGGGCGGCGCTTCTGTAAGATTCCACCGCCCGGGCGTCGTTTTCGGACAAACCGCTGCCGTTTTCATGCCTTCCGCCGGCCCTGTTCTCTGCCCCGGCTTCTCCCGTCCTCTCCCTCTCCGAAGACCGTGTGCCCTCTTCGACCTCATCGCGTCCGTACTCGTAGCCCGCGTCGGGCCAATACCCGCCGATCCGGTCGTCCGCCGGCGCGCTTTCTCCCCGGCCGGCAAGGCGGTACGATACCCTCCTTAACCTCCGTTTTGCGGGGAAAAAAGACCGCTTTATCACGACGATAAGAATAAGCACGAGCATCAGGATGGGGAGGTCGTGCATCATGTTTCACCTTTGTTGGACATCATAAGACACCATTTACCACCATATTGGAAAAATTGCAACCGAATTCTCTTTCCCGAACATCTGCACCCGTCCCTCGGCCCTCCTCCCTCGGTCTTCACTCGTCACTCGTTCCTCTCTCCCCGCTCCACTCTTTCACTCTGCACTCGTCACTCGCCACTCCGCACTCTTCACTCGCCACTCCGCACTCGTCACCGCTCTTTGCAGAGGGTTGACGCCGGAACGCCTTTTTTGTACACTTCCTCAAGGGGGAGGTGATTTCGGCATGGATGTGAATCAGAAGATAACGATTATCCTCGCTCAGGAACAAACCCTTCTCTCAAGGGAAAGGACCATGCACTCTTACATGCAGACGGGCCTCGCATTCAGCTCCGTCGGCCTCGTGGTCATGAAGTTCCTGGTGGGGGTCCTCTATTTTTGTGCCGGCCTGTTCTTTATCGTCCTCGGCGCCCTCCTGATCTTTGAGGCCGGGAAAAGATACCTCCGTTTCCGAAAGGCCGTCCGAAGGCTGAGAAAAAAAGAGACGGAGCTCGGCTGCGACATCGGAATAATCACGTAACCGGGGCTCACAAGGTCAGCCGCTTTCGACCCCTGGTCGGTCGTCGGATCATTCCCCCGGCTGTTCCAAAGAATGTCTGCTCCTCTGTTTTCGTCCCGGTGACCTCCATACGTCCTGCCGGTCCCTGAAGAAGAGCTTGCGGACGAACCGGCAAAAAATGAGGAGCACAGGGAGATTGAGCGCGCCGAGGAGCACTATTGAAAGGGCATCCATGATCTGTTACCTGATCGCCCATAAGTGTAAAGGAAAGTGTAAACACCCGGCGCCGCGCGGCACTCGACCCGGAAAACGGCATTCCCACGGCCGAAACGAAAGCGAGGCTCGGGCTTATCTAAGTGGCGAGTGGAAAGTGCAGAGTGGAAAGTGGAAGAGTGACGATATAGAGCGTAGAGAGACGAGTGAAAGGAAACCCGTTGCTTTAAACTCGTCACTCGTGACTGTGGCTGAAGGAGCCTCTAAAGGAGCGGCAGTTATGCGGCAATAATCTCTATGTTCGATATTTGCGGCTTCGGCGTCTTCATGGTGACAACAAAAGCGGAGACGCCTTTCCGCTTGGTCTCCTCCAGAACCCTGTAATTTTCTGCATAGAGTTCTTTGTCGTCCTCAGGAAGAATCACGAGCACGGCGCCTTCTGGAAACCTATCGAGAACATCCGGATTTTCAAAAACGTACTTCATCCACTCGGCGTGGAGATCGAGGTTCTTCCTAATTATTTCATCCCTGGTCATTCTTAGCTCCTTTTGAGGCTCTCTTTATATTGCCTCCAATTCATCTTCAAATCAATGGTAGCGAAGGTGAGTGCAAGATTATATGTCTCAAAGAAGAGAGGCTGTTTTACCACTTCGCCATTCGATCTAATTACATCCTTGTGGGCAAAGCCATGTGCGGTATCATATCGCACTACCGGCCTCCATTCCTCCGACATGAACATTTCATACTGCACGACAAACCCCAGGATTTCGCCTTTGTCTTTGCGGAGAGTGACTCGAAGCCTGTCAGTTTGGTCGGCAGTCAAGATAGACAAGATACTCGATCTCGTTCATACCCAAAGTATTCTATCATTTATAAAACCCATATACTATAGCTGCTTTCCGGCTGAGAGGACCAGGCTCGGGTGGACGCGGGGCACCCAAGCGGCCATCGGCGGGTCGATGGAGGAAATGCTTCAGATGTGGATGCGCTGTGCCATCCGAAGGCACGGTCTATAAGAAGCACTGCGGGTCGTCGGCCAGCATATCCGCTTTTCCCGCCGACGCGGAGCAGGCGTAAGCGATGGCGCGGCATCCCCTGCACTCCGCCCAGCGGCGGCAGCGGCCGCACCGCCCCGTGTACCGGCTCCTCTCCCTCAGCAGATCGAGCACGGGTGATGTTGTCCAGACCTCTCTCATCGAATCGGTCTTCACGTTCCCTATGGCGACAGGCAGCCTGCGGCACGGCATGAGCGTTCCATCGGAAAGCAGCGTGAGGCCCGAGACCCCGGCCGCGCACCCCGCGAAGGCGATGTCCCCCGCGTCTTCCGTGCCGCCCTCCATCGATGAGGCAATGGGGTCTCCTGTCGCGGCTTCCATCGAACCTGCGGCGAACCCGCGCACCTTCGCGTAGGCGTCCCGGACTTGCGGCGGCGTGAGCATCTCGCTCATGAGCGCCTCTCCCCTCCCGTACGGGACGAGCCTCGAAAAACCGACCCTCCGGACACCAAGGCCGACTCCGAGCGAGAGGATATCGTCCAGGTAGGCGACGTTGAGGCCCGAGAGGGTGGTGTTCAGGCTGACGGGAACGTGCGCGGCGACGAGCTTCTCCGCCCCCCTGCACGCCTTCAGGAAGGCCCCCTTCCCGCGGACGGCGTCGTGCACCTCCTCCGGCCCCTCGATGCTTATCTGGACGCCGTCAACAAGCCCGGCCAGCCCGGCGGCCCTTTCCCCGTCGATGAGCGTGCCGTTCGTGAGGAGGTAGACCTGGAAACCCTGCCCCTTGAGCACCCCGAGGATGTCGAAGATATGGGGCAGGAGGAGGGGCTCTCCTCCCGTGACATTGAAGCCGGGCGAAAATGAAATACCATACATCTCCGCCCAGCTTTCGATCATGTCCGACACCTCGCCGGCCACCTCGCGGACCGCGGAAAGGTCCATCTCGCCGGGGCGCTCGCCTTTCTGATAGCAATGCCTGCACGAGAGGTTACAGCGCTCGGTCAGGTGCCATTGCACGAAGAAATCTTTTTCCTGCTTTTCCGTTGCTGAACCAGCAACAGTTAACCTTTTCAGCTCTTTCACTTCCGGCATACCCTGATCTCGTCCCTATCGAGGGTGTTCTTCATCTTGCCCCAGAGCACGGCCTCTTTCTCCAGCACTTTCTTCTCCAACTGCTTTTTCATGCCTACCTCCTTTGTCGCAATCGACCCGGCGGAAAAGACGCAAACGCGTCCTTGCGCCTCTCTTCGTGATATAAGCATTCGGGAGCGGAAAGGAAAGGTTTTGGGTTCCTGCGGCCGTAAATCAGCGCATTACGTTATATTTGATCAGAAATATTCAACAATCCGGAACAGGTTGGAGGCTCTTCACTCGTCACTTGCCACTTTTCACTTTTCACTCGTCACTCGCCACTCTTCACTGGCGGCTGCGCCTCAACCCGTCGAGGAGGCGCTCCACGAGGGCGGCCCCTTCCGCCCGGATCCCCTCCAGCCGGTCCCTGAAGATGATCGCGCCGGTCTCGTCGCCGAAAGCCGCGCGGAGGGTCACGCGGCTGTCGGAAAGCCTCGCGTTGACGCCGAGAGGCACGCTGCAGCCGCCCCCCACGCCCGCCTGGAATGTCCGCTCCATGCCCACCTCGAACCGGGTCGCCTCATGGTCGAGCGGCCCCACGAGCGATGCTGCGTCGCTGCCGGACCTGGTCTCTATCCCGATGGCCCCCTGCCCGCAGGCGGGCACCATCACGTCGAGGGAAAGGACCTCCCTGACGCGCGACTCTAAACCCATCCTCTTTACCCCCGCGTACGCGAGTATCACCGCGTCCAGGTCCTGTTCCTGAAGCTTCCTCACCCGTGTCTCCACATTCCCCCGGAGCGGCGTGATCTCGAGGTCGGGCCTGAAAGCGAGGAGCTGGCTCTTCCGGCGCATGCTGCTCGTGCCGACCCGCGCCCCGAGAGGCACGTCCGCAAGGGCCGCAACTTTAAGGGAGATGAAGGTATCCCTCGGGTCCTCCCTTTCGAGGACCGCGGACAGGCTCAGGCCGCCGAGAAGCTCCGAGGGCAGGTCTTTGATGCTGTGGACCGCGAGGTCGATCTCGCCCGCGATGAGGGCCTCCTCTATCTCCTTGATGAAGAGCCCCTTCTCGCCGATCAGGTAGAGCGGGGTATTCCAGACGGAATCGCCCGTAGTCTTTATGGTCTTCACGGAGAAGTCGCTGCCGGGATAGAGGCGGCGAAGCGCATCCACGACCATCCCTGTCTGGACGAGGGCGAGCTTACTCCCCCTCGTCCCTACCATCCATCTCTTTTTCATCTTCCTCCCCGGATAAGAGCAGGTTCTTGATTACGTCGAGCACCGCCGGGCTCCCGTTTTTCTTGATCATCATCAAGTGCGGGTGGACGATCTTGTTGACGATCGCCCTCGTGAGCATATCGAGCTGCTTCACCGTCTCGGGGTCCGCGCTTTTCAGCCTCTGGAGCGTCCTTTTCAGCTCCCCGGCCCTTATGGCTTCCATGTTTTCACGGATCCGGCCGATCAGCGGGTTCATCTCCAGCTCTTTGAGCCTGATGGAGAACTTCGCCACCTCTTCGTCGACGATCGCGCGCGCCTTTCGCGATTCCTCGATCCTGTCCGAGAGATGGGCCTGGGAAAGCTCTTTGAGGTCGTCGATATCGTACAGGTAGACGTTCTCGATATCATTGACGGCAGCCTCTATGTCCCGGGGCACGGCTATGTCGATGAAGAAGAGGGGGCGCATCTTCCTCCTCTTCATGACGTCGAGGACCATGGCCTTGTCGATAATCGGTCTTTCCGCGCCCGTCGACGAGAGCACCATATCGACTTTGGTGAGGAGGTTCGGGATATCGTCGAAAGGACGGGCGATAGCCGTGACCTCTTCGGCAAGCTCCTGCGCCTTGCCGAAGGTGCGGTTTGTCACGAACACCTGTTCGAGGCCCTCCTTCCTGAAGTGCTTCAGCGCGATCCCGCACATCTCCCCCGCCCCGACCACGAGTATTGCCTTTCGGCTGAACTCGCCGAATATCTTCCTCGCAAGCTCGACCGCCATGGCGCTGATCGAGACGGGATTGTAGCCGATCCGCGTCTCCGTCCGCACCCGTTTCGCGACCTGGAAGGCCCGGTTGAATACCTGGTCGAGGAAAGGCCCCGCAAAGCCGGAAACGCGCGCCAGCCGGTACGCGTCCTTCACCTGACCCAATATCTGGGGCTCGCCTATCACCATCGAATCGAGCCCGGAAGCGACGAGGAAAAGGTGCCTGTACGCCTCCTCATCGCTGAACGTATAGGTGTAGTCGGCAAGCGACGCCATCCCGAAGCGGTCGGCCAAAAACCCCATGACGGCCCGGCCCGCGCCATGTGCATCGGCGCAGGACGCGTAAACCTCCGTCCTGTTGCAGGTGGAGATCACGACGCCCTCGTCGCCGCCCCGCTTCTGGACCTCGTCGAGTACCCCGGCTCCCGCCTCCTCGGGGATAAAGAACCGCTCCCTCACATCGAGGGGCGCGGTGTTGTGGCTGAGGCCGAGGACAATGAGGTGCATGCGTCATTCACCTGTAAGCATGAAGTCCGCCCAGGAAAAAGTTGACGCCGACAAACGTGATCACCACGGAGACAAAGCCGGCGATCATCATGTAGGCCGTCCTTCTCCCGCGCCAGCCGATGGCGAGGCGGTTATGAATGAGTATCGCGTACATGATCCACGTGATGAGCGACCACGTCTCTTTCGGGTCCCAGTTCCAGTACGAGCCCCAGGCAAACTCCGCCCAGAGAGAGCCGGTGATAATGCCTATGGTCAGAAAAGGGAACCCGTAGGACATGCACTTGTAGTTGATCCGGTCGAGCGTCTCCAGCGAAGGAAAGCGCCCGGAGACATCCCGCATCCGCTTCTTCTTTATGCCCCGCTCCAGAAAGAGGTAGACAATGGAGACGAGGAACCCCGTAAAGAAGACCGCGTTGCCGATAAAGGCGAAGGCGGTGTGGATGGGGAGCCAGTAGCTTTGCAGGACCGGCGGCAGCGGCCTGATATCGCCGCGGGCGGCCAGGGCCCCGATGAGCATGAGGCAGAGGGCGGGGAGGAAGATGCTGCCCAGCACCCCCACCCTGTAAACGCGTCTCACGAAAATAAAGAAGCCCGCCGTGCACAGGGCGAAGAAAGAGAGGGATTCATGGAGGTTGGTGATGGGCACGTAGCCGGTGACGATATACCGGAGCACCAGGGCGAAAAGATGGACGCAAAAAGCGACGGTGAAAAAATAGTGCGCCGGTTTCTCCAGGCCCTTCCTGCCCGCGGCCAGGGAAATCACATAGCAGACGGCCGAGGCGAGGTAGAGGCCGAGAGCAACGTAAAGCACGGAAACGACGGTCATTTCTCCACCCCTCATCACGCGCGATTGCAGCTTTTACATTATACACGACGAGGGCGCAACTTGCCACGGCGGCTCTCAGTGGCGAGTGAAGAGTGAAGAGAAGTGCCGAGTGACGAGTGTCGAGTGAAGAGGGGCAATAAAGGCGGACGGTTTGCGACCTAGTGAGCGAGGCGAATGGTCGTCCCTCGTCCATCGGTCGTCAGACCGGGGGAACGTCTCCCATCTCCCATCGGTCCGCTGCAGAGCCTCCCCTCTCGTCACTCGTCACTCGGCACTCTGCACTCGTCACTCGGCACTCGTCACTCGCCACTCGTCACTCGCCACTCGTCACTTCTCTTCACTCGTCACTCTTTATCGGTTATGATCTCATCAAAAGCGACAGTCGCGCAAAGAGTCTGATGAGCGCGTTGCTGAGGGGGTAGTGGGGGTTGAGGGTTATCCCTTCGTAGAACTCCGGCTTTTCCGGCAGGAGGTGGAGCACGTGGCCGTGGATCGAGCGCTCCCCGTATAGGGTCGCATTCCCGCCGAGCTCCTTTATCCGGGCCCTGGCGGCGTCGAGCACCCCCTCCCGCTCTCCACACAGGATCGCCTGGGATGGACACGACTGGACGCAGGCAGGCAAGAGGCCGGCCCGGAGCCTGTCGTAGCAGAGGGTGCATTTCCTGCTCTTCACATTTTTCTCATCGAACTGCGGCACATGGAAGGGGCAGGCCTCGACGCAGGTCCGGCAGCCCCGGCACGTATCATTGTTGATCACTACCGCCCCGCATTCCGTCTTCGTGATGGCGCTGTAAGGGCAGACCGCGGCACACACCGCGTCCCGGCAATGGTGGCATTGCTCCCTCCGGAACAGCCATCTCACCTTTCCCTTCTCGTCGACGATCTCGTTATAATGGACGAGACACCACGTGTCGGCGCTCAGGCGGAGAGGGTTCTGGTAGGTGCCCCGCTGGCTGGTCTTTTCAGCCGAAAGGCCGTTCCAGCTCTTGCACGCAATCTGGCATGTGCGGCAGCCGATGCATTTGCTCATATCGTTGAGCATTGCAATCTCGACCATGGCTACACGACCTTTTCGATGTTGACGAGAAATGCCTTGTATTCGGGAATTCCCGTGTTTGCGTCGCCCATGCACGGCGTGAGCTCGTTGATGATCGGCCCCGTGGCAAGACCCTTGTAGCCCCAGTGCCATGGAAGACCGACAAGATGCACCCGCGACCCCTCGGAGACCATCGGCTCCAGCCTTCTTGTGACGAGAGCCCTCACGATGATGCCTTCGGGGGCCCTCACGGAGGCGACCCGCACCTTATCCCCGTTTCTGATGCCCTTTTCGATTGCAAGCTCCCGGCTCAGCTCGACAAAAGCCTCCGGCATGGCTTCTGTCAGCCAGGGAAGCCATCTCGTCATCTGGCCGGTCTGCCAGTGCTCAGCCAGGCGGTATGTGGTCGCGATGTAAGGATAGCGGCGTGAGGCCGCGGACCCGTGGACCGCAACCCTGTTCAGCGCGCTCTCCTTCTCCCCCCACGACCTCATCGTCGGGTTGATCTGACGCTTCGACAGGCCGTTCCTGACCGGCGACTCCACGGGCTCGTAGTGCTCCGGAAAAGGACCGTCGAACAGGTCAGGCGCATAGAGCCTGCCGGTTCCTTCGCGTGTCATGATAAAGGGGAGCGCGGTCCCGGGCGGCTGCCCGCCGTCCGGCACGTCTCCCTGCCACGCGGCCCCGTCCCACCAGATGACCGGCTTCCTCGGATTGCGCGGTTTTCCGGCGGCATCGACCGAGGCCCGGTTATAAAGGATCCTGCGGTTAAGGGGCCAGGCCCAACCCCATTCCGGGAAAAGGCCCATGCCGGTGAGGTCGCGGGCCGATCTGCGGGCCATCATATTACCCTTCTCCGTGTAGGAGCCGCAATAGATCCAGCAGCCGCACGCCGTCGTGCCGTCTTCGCGAAGCTGTGCAAAGCTCGATAACTGTGATCCGGCTTTCGCCGTTATGGTGCCGGTCGAGCCCACAAGATCGGCCACCGCAACCCCGTTGTACTCCTTCGCGACCTTGTGCGGGTCGGGCGGTGAGACCCTTCCGGGCTTCGGCCCTGAATAGTCCCAGGTGAGCCTGGTGACGGCCTCCGGCAGCGCCCCTCCCTCCCGGCGGTAGGCTTCGGCCAGACCCTCATAAAGGAGCGTGACGATGTCGAGGTCCGGCTTGGCTTCGCCTGCCGGCTCAACCGCCTTGTATCGCCATTGAGCGAGCCTGGCGCTGTTCGTGACCGACCCTTCCTTCTCGAAGGAAGCGGCCGCGGGCAGGAGGAAAACCTCGGTGGCGACCGAGCGTGGGTCCGTACCGGGGGCCTGCCAAAATGCGGCAGTCTCCGTCTCCCACAAGTCGACGGCCACCATCCACTTCACCTTCGCCAGGGCCTCCCTGACCACGCGGGCATCGGGCGCGCTGACGACCGGATTCATCCCCCAGAGGAACAGACCTTCGATGCCTTGCTCCGTCATTTTCCGCACGGCCTGCGGAAAAGAATAATCTTTTCCTTCGTCGAGCTTGGGGAGCAGGTGATAGGCGAAATCGGTCTGCGGCGTGGCGTACGCGCCGTACCGGGCCTTCAATAGACTGACCAGGTATGCGCGCCGGTGTTGCTGCCAGTTCACGCTCAACGGATCCGCAGAGGAAGGCACATGCCTCTTACAGTACTCATCCAGCGTCTCGAGCGGTGCGACCGGCGCCGGATGGTAGCCCGGAAGGACATCGGAAAGGAGGGCAAAGTCGCTCGCCCCCTGCACGTTGCTTTCTCCCCGCAGCGCGTCGATACCCCCGCCCGCAACCCCAATGTTGCCCAGCAGGAGCTGCAGGATCGAATAGGCGCGAACATTCTGCGTGCCGTACGTATGCTGCGTCGCGCCCATGGCATAGACGACGACGCCGGCCCTGTCCGGACTGCCCGTCGATGCCACGAGGCGGCAGACCTCATCATACGTGGCGGGATCACATCCCGTTATTCGGCACACCTTTTTCGCTGAATAGCGCGAGTAGTGCTTCTTGAGGAGCTGCAGCACGCAGGAGGCATCCTCCATGGTCGCATCTTTGAGCGGCTCACCCCCGGCGTCGACCCGATACCCCCACAACCGGCGGTCGTAGCGGTCGCCTTTCAGCCCTGGAAACACCCCGTTCAGGTCTGTCGCCGTCTTGAACGAAGACCTCACGAGAAACGTTGCGTTCGTGTATTCGCGGACGTACCATTCGTTGTAAAGTCTTTTCCGGAGCACATAGTCGATAATGCCCCCGATGAAAGCGATGTCCGTTCCCGGGCGAATTCTGGCATATATGTCCGACAGTTGCGATGTCCTCGTGAATCTCGGATCCACGTGGATGATCTTCCCGCCTTTCTCCCGTGCCTTGAGGGCCCAGCGGAAGAACACCGGATGGTTCTCGGCGGCGTTACTCCCGATGATCAGGATGCAGTCGCTGTTCTTCACATCGATCCAATGGTTCGTCATCGCTCCCCTGCCGAAAGAGGCCGCCAGACCGGCGACTGTCGGGGAGTGTCAGAGGCGGGCCTGCTGCTCGAGGTAGACAATTCCCAGGGCCCTCATCAGCTTATCGACCAGGTAGCACTCCTCGTTATCGAGGGCGGCCCCGCCGAGTGACGCGATCGATTCCGTTCTGTTGACCACGAGTCCCCGGTCGTTTCGACTCGTGAAGGTCCTGTCCCTCGTGGCTTTGGCCCGCTTCACGATCTCAGCCACGGCCCAATCCCACTCCTTCTCCTCCCACGTGCCGGCACCCGGCGCCCTGTACCGTACTTTTGTCACCCGGTACGGGCTGTTCGCCAGTTGCGGCAGCGCCTGGCCCTTGAGACAGAGGGACCCCTGGTTTATGGGGTGGTCGCGGTCGCCCTCGACGTGGATGACCTTCCCCCTGTCCATGCCGAGAACAATGCCGCAGCCGACCGCACAATAGGGACAGACGCTCGTCACCCGGCGCGTCGCGGCCGCGTTCCGGAGGTCCGGTAACCGCTCCTCCGCACCGCCCGTCGTGGTCACGCTTCCGGCGACAAGCGTGCCGAGTGATATTTTCAGAAAGTTCCTTCTCGTGACGCCCAAAGCTCTCCCCCTCGGTAAGGGAATTGAAAAAGGCTATCCCGGCATGTCCGGCAAACCATATTAAGTTACCCTGCGTCTCCGCGCTTTGTCAATGAAACCCAGGGTATCGTGAAGACGGGCCCGGGTTTCTCCACAACCGGCGGGTTACATGCGCATTCACTCAACGTTCCAATTCGTGGCCGGTCGGGCCACCGAGGGCTACTGGGGCAGACGCCCCGTGGCGTGAACATAATTGCGATGAATGACGATTATTATAAGATCGGCTCGTGAGGACGGCACGCTAGCCGCCGGCAAGAAGCATGAAGCGGGGCGACTCCAGCATTTCGACCTCCGTATATCCCTTCTCCATCTTCAGATAGAGTATATTGAGGAGCTGCTGGAAGCTCGTGATCTGCCATCCGCCGATCATTCTCCAGGTCTCGGGGTTATCCCAGTCCCACTCCTTCGCTTCGTCAAGCGTCGCGTACCGGTATTGCGCGGTCTCCCTGTCGAGCACCTTCAGCCTGATCTTGTACCTGGTCTTGCCTTCGGTCTGTTCTCCGGCCGGCACGCCTTCTTCCGTCTCTGCCATTTGAGACCTTCCTTTCACGAATAGGTAGTGTTGGCGCCCACCGCCCCACGATCATCTACCGATGTGAATGCTTTTACGGTAGCCGTTCGGTATAGACAACCAACTGACTCAACAATAAATACTATATACTTTACCATAACAGTCGTCAATAAGGCCGTCACTATAGTCCTTCCCCGGGCCGGCCGGGACAAACAGCGGCGGCCTTATTGTTTGCCTGAGATCAGGACCGGCATTCGTCTGTTATTTCTTATGGCACTCCATGCACTTCGTGGGCGCGTGCATACCCTTTGCCGCCATCTCCTTATGACAGGTCATGCACCTGGTGTGGAACGCATCCCGGGCCGAGGGTGCCTTCCCCTTCGCCTCTTTTTCATGACAGGTGGTGCAGGCGGTGGGGTTCTGGGGGTTCTTGTGGTGGCACGTCACGCACTCGATCTTCTGCTTTTCCACGTGGGTGTCGTGGGAGAAGGTAACGGGGGGCAGCTTCGCCCCTTCGAGCTTGACGGTAATGGGCTGCTTCGGGTGCTCGGCGGCGTTCGCGCCAAAGGGGGCGCAAAAGAGCAATAACACGCAAAATAATAGACCTATTGTCAATCCGGCTTTCATCACCTCACCTCCTGTTCGGATTCACTTTTATAAATATTGTACAAAAAGCGGCGCGCGTCAAGCCTTTTTCACTCGGCACTCGGCACTTCTCTCCACTCGCCACTCGTCACTCGTCACTGCTCTTCTCTTCGGGCGCCATGAACCGCTTCTTCATCTCCCCCAGGGTCATGCGGCTGACCTCGCGGACGCCGGCCTTGCTCACCCGTTTCATGATTTCCTTTCTCAGGCGACTGTTTTCCACGTTTTGAAGAAGGTATTTCCGAAAAAGCCCGACCCGCCTCGCGTAGGCCGTATAGTCGGGCGTCAGGCTTTTTGTGATCTCCTTCCTCAGCTTCTTTGACAGCAGAGGCAGGAGGCCGGAGGTGGAGATGGCGATGAGGAGAGGCCCCTTCCTTATGAGGCTGGGGACGATAAAGTCGCACATGTCGGGCCTGTCGGCGGCGTTCAGGGGGACGGCGAGGCGCAGCGATTCCTCCCGCACCTGCCTATTCACCACGCCGTTGTCCGTTGCGGCGAATACGAGGCTGGCCCCTTCCAGGTCGCCCTCACGGTACTGCCTCGCCACCAGCTCTATGCTGCCCTGCAGATGAAGCCCTGAGATCCCCGCGGTATTTTCCGGGCTGATGAGCCGCACCCTGGCCCCGGCCGCGAGCAGGGCCCGTGCCTTTCGCTCGGCGACATGTCCGCCCCCGACGACAATGCACAGCTTGCCGGCGAGACGAAAAAACAGCGGGTAATAGGACTCTGTTAGGTCGATGGGACCCTCACGAAACGTTTTTTCACACATGCGCTTCCGGTTTTGTCTATCGTGCGATCAGAATCGCCATCGAGCGCATCTTCACGGTGAAGCCGTCCCGGTGCTGGAGGGGTTCCTCCCGGCCCGCCGGCCATACGCCCCTCGACGTGTCGATTGCGCAGCGCCAGGCTTTACCCCCGGGGGCAGGCGGCAAAACAAAGCCCTTTTCCGTAAAACCGGCATGAAACATGAGGTACAACGGGTCTTTCCCGAAGATCATCGCCGCGAGGCTCCGGCTCTCGTAAGCCCAGTCCTGCGGACCGCCGTCGGGGTCATACCAGGCAATGTCCTTATCCGTGTAATACTTCACCTCTCTCAGCACCCCGTTCCTCTTCCGGAATGCGATCATATCCCTGGTGAACGTGAAGACCTCCCGGTTCTTCCGCAGCAAATCCCAGTTGTACCAGGATATCCCGTTGTCCTGGCAGAATGCGTTATTATTGCCTTCTTGCGTCCTCCTGAACTCATCGCCGCCGAGGAAAAGGGGCACACCGCGCGAGATGAAAAGGGTCGCGATGAAATTCTTGATCTGCCGGACCCTGATCGCCTCTATTTCCGCGTCGTCCGACGGGCCTTCAACCCCGTAATTATAGCTGTAATTCCAGTCCGTGCCGTCATGGTTGCCCTCGCCGTTTGCTTCATTATGCTTCCCGTTATAACTGACGAGGTCGTTTAAGGTAAAGCCGTCGTGGCACGTGATGAAGTTTATGCTGTTTACCGGCTCTTTGCCCGACTTCTGATAGATATCGGCGCTTCCCGAGATGCGGCTCGCCAGGGTGCCTGCCATCCCCTCGTCGCCCCTCCAGAACATACGGATGTCGTCGCGGTACCTGCCGTTCCATTCCGACCACCGGTGGCCGGGAAAGGAGCCGACCTGGTAGGCCCCCGCCGCGTCCCAGGCCTCGGCAATGAGCTTCGTCTCCCTCAGGATGGGGTTTTCCGAGATCTCGGCGAGGAGGGGCGGGTTCCTCATAATCGCACCGTCCTCGTCGCGCCCCATGACGGAGGCAAGGTCGAAGCGGAACCCGTCCACATGCATCTTCACCACCCAGTAGGTAAGGCAGTCGATGATAAGCTGGCGCACTATGGGATGGTTGCAATTGACCGTGTTGCCGCACCCCGAATAATTCCGATAGAGGCGCCGGTCCTCTTCCAGCATGTAGTAGACCGTGTTGTCGAGGCCCCGGAACGATATGGTCGGTCCAAGCTGGTTGCCCTCGGCCGTGTGGTTGAAGACGATGTCGAGAATGACCTCGATGCCGGCCTTATGCAGCTCCTTCACCATCCGCTTGAACTCCTGCACCTGGCTGCCTTCCGGACCGTCCCCCCCGTAGGTCGACTTCGGCGCAAAGAAGGCGACGGTGCTGTAGCCCCAGTAGTTTGTGAGCGGCTCGAAGGTCTGCGGGTTGAGTTTCTCCGATTCGCATTCGTTGAATTCCTGAATCGGGAGGAGCTCGACGGCGGTGATCCCCAGCTCCTTAAAGTAAGGGATCTTGTCGATGACGCCGCTGAAGGTGCCGGGGGCTTTTGCCTTCGACGTGGGGTGCATGGTCAGCCCCCTGACGTGGGTCTCATAGATGACGGTCTCCGACCATGATGTTTTTGGCGGCGTGCTTTCCCCCCAGTCGAAGCGGTTGCCCGTCACGATGCACCGGGGCACCGCGTCCGAGTTGTCCTCGACCGAGAAGGAAAGGTCGACGAGGGGGGATGCGGTGTCGTAGCCCTTCGCCTTGTGGAAATCCCAGTGGGGCCGGGAGGAGAGGGCGGTTGCATAGGGGTCGAGGAGCAGCTTCTGCTTGTTGAAGCGCTCGCCCTGGAGAGCGTTGTACGGACCGTCCACGCGATAGGAGTAAAACTGGCCCGCCTGGACGCCTTCGACCCATATATGCCAGATGTCGCCCGTCCGGTTGTACATCGGGTCGAGCGTCATCGTCTGGTACGGAAGAGTATCCTCAAGGTCCTCGAAGAGGAGGAGGCTCACCGCCGCAGCGCCGCGGCTGAAGACGGCAAACTGTGCCCCGTCGTCGTGGAGATGGAAGCCCAGCGGCAGGGGGAAACCGGGATA
Organism: uncultured delta proteobacterium; assembly: GCA_963729685.1. Classification (GTDB taxonomy): domain Bacteria; phylum Desulfobacterota; class Syntrophorhabdia; order Syntrophorhabdales; family WCHB1-27; genus BOG-1155. The sequence goes on from CAVSOX010000009.1 coordinate 22,628, forward strand.
TGTCCGGTGCGGCCCGGGCCGCCGCCTAAGGCCGGGACGATCATGTTGCCCCTCTTTCATTCGCACTCCATGCTTCTTCGCTAAAAGCGGCCCGGTCGGACCCTATCGTATTTTCTGAAGCTGCAGGTCCGGGGTCACCAGCGTGACGCCCCCCACGCTTTTCGCGGCGGCGATCGTCTTCTCCCTTATTTCCTGGCTCGGCACGGCCCCGCTCAGCGTCACCCGGCCGTCGAGCACAAAGACCCTGACCGGCGGCAGCCCTTCCTCGGCGATCCTGGCCCTGACGTCCGAGGCAAGGGCGCTGTCGGCGACCGTTTTGGGCGGCGCGGCAGGGCTTGTGATCTTGCAGCCGTAAAGGATGGAGAGTACCTGTGCCAGGCAGAGCAGACACAAAAGGACGTTTTTCGCCGGGGCGCCCCCGCGAGATAACGCGGTCATACCGGTCCGGTCCGCATGTCTCTAAAAAATGTCTGCACGACGCAATAAAATATTGTTATTTTTCCCCGGAGCGGTACATCCCGTCCCTGATGTAGGCAACCAGTTTTTCCAGGTCTTCCCTTTTCAGCTCCGCAAGGAAGTCGAGCTTTGCGTCCGTTTTGAGCAGTTCCTCCACGATCTTTACGAGCTGTTCTTTATTCATGTCTCTCTGCTTCGTTTCCATAGCTATAGTAAATAATCCAAAAGCAGTCCCTGCGTCAAGACTTTCCTGAAAAAACTGACAGCCCCCCGGCCTCGCGGCCTGCTATTCCTCACTATTGCCTTATTAGGGAGCGGGCCGCCCGTGAGGATAATTTTCCCCCACCCCCTTTAGGGCTCCCCCCATGTCCGAGGAGAGAAGACGTACCCGAGGGACAAAAACCGGTGGGGAGGGTTGACGTCGCCTTCGACCGGGACTAAAGCGGTGACAAAAACTGCCCCCGGAAGCCGGAAAGCTGGAAGGAAAAAGGCGAGACGGACGTTGAACGGTATGGGCGCCGATCGTCCGATCGGCGCCCATACACAGGGTAAAACCCGGGCTAGAGGCCGAAGGAGTAAATGATATTCTTCATGATGATCTGGGACGAGCTTTTCGACCTCGTCCGCCCGACCTCTTCGCCCTTCCGCACGAGGACGTATCCCCTGCGTGTTTTCATCACCGCGCAAGGAATGTTTAACCTCTTGAACCAATCGACCCAGCCCTTCAACATGTCCGGTGATCCCACTTTCTTGCTTACCTCGAAGAAGGGGGTGTGGTCACGGCGCTCGTCCTCGCCACGCGCAGCTTCCGCGCGGTGCTGGAACTGTTTTCTCGCGACATTACTTGTGCCCATAAATCCTCCTTATGCCTAGAGCGTTTTCGTGAGCGAAAGACCTCACCTTCGGCATGATGGGTACCTCCACCACCGTCGACGCACACCGACTTTCGCTGCCCCGTACGGTGAGAGACGAGGCTCTTTTCGCTCAAACTGCCTGAGACTCTCTACATAAGCAATAGGCGTGCCGGAAAGAGATGTCACGCAAAAAGGGCGGAAATACTACCTATTTCAGCGATATGGCGTTCGGGGAGGGTGCACAAAAGTGTCGAAGACCGCCCCCGCATGTGCACAAAAATGTCGCACCCCTCTCCCCTCTCCCATCTTCACTCGTCACTCGTCACTTCTCTTCTCCCCTCTCGATCCTTTCACTTTCCCGGCCCTTGTAGTATGCTTTGATTATGAAACAGGTAGTCATCGGCACCGCCGGCCATATCGACCATGGGAAGACGGCGCTGATTAAGGCCCTTACCGGCATCGACTGCGACAGGCTCAAGGAAGAAAAAGAGCGGGGCATCACCATCGAGCTCGGGTTTGCCTATTACCGCTTCGGAGAGGATATCCTTGTCGGTATCGTCGACGTCCCGGGCCACGAGCGGTTCGTCAGGCATATGGTGGCGGGGGCATGGGGCATCGACATGGTGCTCTTTGTCGTCGCCGGCGATGAGTCGGTCATGCCCCAGACCAGGGAGCACCTGGACATCTGCGAGCTTCTCGGCATAAAGAGGGGGATTATCGCGATCACGAAGAAGGACCTCGTCGACGAGGAGATCGTCGAGCTGGTGACGGAAGAGATCAAGGAGCTGGTGAAGGGGAGGTTCCTCGAAGGCGCCCCGATCATCCCCGTCTCCTCCACGACGGGGGAAAACATCGATCTTTTGAGAGAGCAGATAAGGCAGAACGCGACGGAGATCACCGAGAGGTCGCGGGAGGGCATTTTCAGGCTCCCCGTGGACCGCGTCTTCACGATAAAAGGCTTCGGGACTATCGTGACGGGCACCTGCATTTCGGGCAATGTGCGCGCAGGCGAAGAGGCAGAGGTCTACCCTTTCGGGAAAAGGGCCAGGATCAGGACGGTCCAGGCATACCACGAAGACGTGAAGGAAGCCGGAGCGGGCCAGCGGGTCGCCCTCAACCTGCAGGGTATCGAGAAACAGGAGATAGAGAGGGGGGCGATTATAGGACGGCCCGAGACGCTGCTGCTCACCAGCCGCATCGACGCCACCCTCCGCTTCCTGAAGCTCCCCTTCAAGCCTATCAAGAATAACACCATCCTCCGTTTCCATATCGCGACCGCGCAGGCGGAGGCGCGCCTTATCCTCCTCGACCGGGATGCAATAGAGCCGGGCGACGAGGCCTTCGTGCAGTTCGTCTTTTTCGAGCCCACCGTGGTGCTCCCCGGCGACCGCTACATCATGAGGGGGTCTTACGCGATACAAACCCTCGGCGGCGGCACGGTCCTCGACATTGCCCCCGGCAGACACAAGAGGCTTTCCGACGGCCTGGAGAGGATATATCTCCTGCTTCAGCAGGGGTCTCTCAGGGAAAAAGCCGAGTACCACGTGGAAAAGGGCGGCTACAAGGGCGTGAGCAGGGACTACCTGGCAATGCTCCTCGGCGTGGGCCGGGAGATCGTGGAGGGGATCGTGGCGGATCCGGCCGGCAGCCGGTGGCTGAAGGCCGTGGGAAAGACGCTCGTCAGGGCAGAGCGGTTCCTTGCATACAAAACGCTGCTCAAGACGTTACTCGACGACTTTCACGCCAGGAACCCGCTCAAGATAGGCATTTCCCGGGAAGAGCTGAGGACGAGGCTGCCCGAGGCGGAAGCCCTTGTCTTCCAGGCAGCGCTCGAAGACGTGGTGGGAGAAGGTGTCGCGGAGATCGAAAAGGACAGGGTGAAGCTGAAGAGCGCCGCCCAAAAACCCGACCAATCGAGGGTGGAGACGGAGATCCTGGGGATACTCGACAAGCGGGGGCTTACCCCCCCCTCAACGAGCGAGATCGTCGAGGAGCTGCGGATAAAGGAAGAGCATGCGAGGGACATATTCGGGAAGCTCGTCTACGAAGGGCGGATCGTAAGGGTGAAGGGCGACATGTACTTCAGCAGGACCCACATCGAGGATCTGAAGAAGACCGTCAGGGAGTACCTCGTTCAGAAAAAAGAGATGTCCCCGGCAGACGTCAAGGCCGTCCTCGGTCTGTCCAGAAAGTACATGATCCCCCTCCTCGAATACCTGGATGAGATAAAACTGACCATACGGGTGGGAGACAAGAGGGTATTAAGAGCGGGCGCTTAGAGAAAGGCCGCCCCGGTCGGGCAGTCCGCCTGTTCTTCGCCGTTTAAGGCTTGCAGCGCTTGCACGGCACATACCCTATCCGTATGGGATCGGTCCGGTCTCTAAAGATGATCCTGTTTTTTTCGGGGACCTTGTCGCTCAGGGGACAGGAAGGCTTGTGGAAGGTGTAGGTCCGTTTGTTGCCGACATAGTAAGGGTTCGTTTGGTTCTTCGCTTCCTGCCACAGGCCCGCGTATTTCTCCGAGGCTTCCTTCTGGTAGCGCAGGAGAAGGTCCCTGTGCTTGCCATTGGGCGGACCGGCAGCAGCCCGGGCATACCCGAGCCTGACAAGCTCCCCGTTGACGAACACGCTTTTCACGTACACGTAGGCCAGGAGCCGGCCCTGTGCGTCTTTCTTCTCCCCATCGTATTCGAGGCGCACCTTTTTCAACAGCACGAGGCCCTTGTTGAACTTTGTCGCCTCTCGTGAATAGAACTGCGGCCCTCCCTCGCTCTTCTTGAGGTGGGGTGCGTCAATCCCCAGATAGCGAACGGTATCGCCGTTCTCCAGCAGGACGGTATTGCCGTCTATCACCTTGGTGACGACAAACTCTTTCTCCTTCGCCTGACCCGGAGAGGCGCAAACAACAAGAAATGTGAGCGCTATGATCAAAAGCCTGTACATGCCCGGCACAAGTCTACACCATTTTCTCTCCGCAATATATAACTTGTAATCCACTATTTAGGTTATAGAATATTACTAGTGATAAATAGCCCTGCGGCCTTCCGCCGGCAAATCCCGGCGGCACCGCAGGAAATGGACTTCTTCGAAGGAGGCGACATGATAACGAGTTGCATTCAAAGGCACCACCCAGAGGGTGCCCGGGCGGCGACGAAGAGCCGACGCAGGCGTACATGGGCCGGGCACCCGACTCCATATTGCCTTGGCTGGGTGGCAAACGTCAAGGAGAGCGATGAGGAGCCAACGAAGATGGGGCGAAGAAGGCGACTTGGTATGAGACGAATGCTGCTGGTGCTCCCCCTGATCGCCCTACTTACGGGCTGCGCGCATTATTACACGAAACCGGGGGCGACCCCCGCCGGCTTCTCCAGGGATAAACAGGAGTGCGAGAGAATCGCCAAGGCGGAGTATAAGCGCAACATGACGAGGGAGTGCGACGAGGTGGAGAAGTGTTTGCATGCCAAAGGCTGGAGGAGGGACTAAGGGGCCGGGTGGGGGACCGGGTTAATTTCGCGCCTGGCGCGGGCGTCCCCGTCGCCGTGGCTCGTCACATACGACCGGAGTATGCTCCTCACCCCGCCGCCGGCGACTACGCACCATCCATCAAAATTCCTCCGGCCGCGAAGCGCGAAAAGAGCCTTACTCACTTCGCCTACGAAGGAGCACCGTGATAACCCAGGCTTGACTGATCATTACCAACAGAAAGAAGGCACGGAGCAACCGTTGCCCTGGGAGAAAGGCCACAGGCCGTTTCTCTGCCGTCAACTCCGCAGTAATTCTCAAAGACCTGCGCTCTTCGCCATGTTGTCGACCATCTCCACCAAGTGCTGAAGTCCGAGCTTTTCAAAGATGGCCTTGCCTTCCTGAAGGCATTTAGCCGCCTTTTCCTTGCTGCCCGCTTTTGCATAGGCAGCGCCCATGTTGCCGAGGGCACTTCCCTCCCCCCGCACATTTCCGATCCTGCGGGCTATCTCCAGGGCCTTTTCGTGGAGGTCGATGGCCTTCCGGTACTCGCCGAGATTGGCATAGGCAAGGCCCATGTTGCCGAGGGCATTTCCCTCCCCCTGCACGTCCCCGATCCTGCGGGCGATCTCCAGGTGTTGCTCGTAGAGGTCGATGGCCTTCCGGTACTCGCCGAGCTTCATATAGGCAAGGCCCATGTTGCCGAGGGCACTTCCCTCACCCCGCACATCCCCGATCCTGCGGGCTATCTCCAGGGCCTTCTCGTAGAGGTCGATGGCCTTCCGGTACTCGCCGAGATTGGCATAGGCAAGGCCCATGTTGCCGAGGGCACTTCCCTCCCCCTGCACATCCCCGATCCTGCGGTCTATCTCCAGGGCCTTCTCGTGGAGGTCGATGGCCTTCCGGTACTCGCCGAGCTGCAAATAGGCAGACCCCATGTTGCCGAGGGCACTTCCCTCACCCCGCACGTCTCCGATCCTGCGGGCGATCTCAAGGTGCTTCTCGTAGAGGTCGATGGCCTTCCGGTACTCGCCGAGATGGCAATAGGCAGAGCCCATGTTGCCGAGGTCGCCTCCCTCACCCCGCACATCCCCGATCCTGCGGACAATCTCCAGGGCCTTTTCGTGGAGGTCTATGGCCTTCCGGTACTCGCCGAGCTGCAAATAGGCAGACCCCATGTTGCCGAGGGCACTTCCCTCACCCCGCACATCCCCGATCCTGCGGGCGATCTCCAGGGCCTTCTCGCAGAGGCCGATGGCCTTCCGGTACTCGCCGAGTTGCAGATAGGCAGAACCCAGGCTTGTACACACCCACCCTCGGGAGGTCTCCTGCAAGGCACCCTTATTGGCGACGAGGACGTCAAGCAGGGCAGTGAGGTCTTTCGCCAGACCAAGCTCGTCTATGCTGATGAGGTTTGTATCCACGAGATAGCGGAATGCCGCCTCATGCTCTTTTTCCGCGATCATGCGCCGATAGGAAGAGGTAAGATGACGGAGGAATTGCGGAAGCAGTTCTGGTCCCTTTTCTATCTGGTTGCCCTGGACCATAGCCTGCCACAGGCCATCCTTTTCAGTAACAAGTTCCTCCGGGCTACTGCTCTTTGCCTCGGCGAAACGGAGAAAGTAGAGGCAGTGATTTGTCCGGCAGCGGCGTTCTCTCTCCTGGTCCCTATCGAGTCTCATCTCCGCCAGTTGGCGAAGGAGGGGGTGCATGGCAAATCTGCTCGTCCCCTCGCTGAATTCAAAGACTGAACGATCACGTAGCTCTCCGGCTCGTATCTGTGCAACCTTATGATCTATGTTGACTGTTCCCGCAAGGGTACGGGAGGTAAAACCCGACTCGGCGCAGACGCTCCCGGCCTCGAAGACGGCCACAGACTCGGCGCCGCCCGGAGAGGTTTCGAGTTGCCTGAGGCTCAGCTCAAGGGATGCCACCACGTCCTTGTCTTCCGCGTCTTTAAGCTTAAGCTCCTCGATCTTTCCCTGTATCTGGCCTATGTAGTCAGGAAAGGACTGATCAGGCACTGCTGCAAGATGCGAGGCAGCGATCTCAAGGGCCAGGGGCATGCCCCCGAGAATCTCTACGATCCTCGACGCCCCGACCGGATCGCGCTCTATCCGGGCGTTTCCCAATATCTCGACCAACAGGTCCTTGCCTTCCCTATCAGAAAAACGGCCGAGCTCCTTGACGGCTTTCCGGGGTACCATCCCGAAGGCCCTTCTTTCCCGTGTGGTCACAAGGACGAAACATCCGGGCTTGATAATCTCATCGGCTTCGTTGACGTTGTCGATTATCAATAGCGCGCCCCTGTGATTGAGCCTCTTGCAGACCTCCTCTCTCGCCCTCGCATCATCGGGAAAGGGGTCAGGGTTCCACCCCGGGTAGAGGGCGGCGAGGATTTTCCTTCCTTCTTCCCGCCACGTGCTCCCCCGAAAGGAGGCCCAGAAGACACCGGCACTGTAGTCTTTCCTGTAACGCTCTGCATATCTGCGGGCAAGCTCCGTCTTCCCGATGCCCCCTGTTCCTACTACTCCCGTGACAGCTCCTACCCCCCGCTCCCTGATTATGGCGTGCAAATCGTCGAGATCCCTCTCCCTGCCCACGAAGGTCTCCACCGGCGCTTGTGCCATAAAGGGCGGAGCCGTCGGGTCCGGGTGAATGGCAAGGTGCCACCTTCCTGCCCCTATGGCACTCAGGTAGTCTAAGGATGAAGCGAGGAGTTGCTTCTTCTGTTCCAGGCTATCTACAAACGGACGAGGATCGCCGGTCTCGCCCCGATCCCGGTACCAGGTGATCGTGCCTTCGCCCACTTCGACGAGAGGGGTGTGTGACCGAGTCGATTCGGGTAAAGGCTTGGAGAGTCTCAGGTACGGGTCGTCCGCCTCATCGGCAAGGCGCAGGAGCGCTGCCAGCTTTCTCAGATTGAGGATGCCTTCCTCAAAAGTTTGGTCTGCGAATTCATGGGGAGTGTCCGAAAGGGGACGCTCCAGCTCGCGTGCATGGCCGTAGCAGACTAAGGCTATGGCTTTTGCGGCATGCGCGTGGCCGTCGCCAAAAACGGGGAAGTCATCGAGAAAGTATTTCTCCGGGTTGTCAAGGATGAGATCGTGGCTTCTCTTCTCGTGGCCCGGTCCCGTCGGGTCGCCCAGATAGCCAAGATCGTGCATATAGACAGCGCACAGAAGCACAAAGATTTCAGGGTAAGTAAGACGCTCATTTTCGGTGAGTACTCTCGTGAGCCCGTTGAGATACTTTTCGAGCCTTTCCGAATGCTCGAAGCCGTTCTTGTCGAGGTCGTGGAGCCACTCCCGGGCCCCGTCTTTGATTTTGTGAAATCGGTCGTAAAGAGCGATGGCCCCATTCTGCCCCTTCGCGGTCGCCGCCTTCCGCAGTAGTTCGTCAAGCTTGGTTATCTTTCTATCCACGAAGGCACCCCTATTCAGGCTCTTCCCATCAGTACGGGCGCTAGCGACATTGGTTCCTTCTGTACATTCTCATTCACCGGACCAGCGTCTCGGCCTTTCAGACCGCCTTCTCCTTGTCCTCCATTATCAGAGAAATGCCGCGGGATTACAACAATTATTTCGGGTTTTGCGCGAGAAAGACGGTGTTCATGGGCGCTCGCGTAAATCCTTCTGCCCAATAACTCGTAGAGTCATTAGGGTTGGCCCGAGCTACCCGCCAGAGTCAGGGCCGGCGACCAACGTGAGAGCATACCAGGCACAAAGAATGAGTTGACAGACTACCTCAATGTATTTACACTGTAATTATGCCTCATACCTTCGGCTACTTGTTGTTTCCCACACCTACCGTAGGCATGATGGAGTCATAAGAATCATTTCCGCCCGTAAAGCAACCCTTTCGGAGCAAAAACAATATTGGAGCAGGTGGTAAACATGAGAAAGGAATACGATTTTTCAAAGGCCAAAAAAAACCCTTATGCGAGCCGTCTAAAAAAGCAAGTCACTATCAGGCTCGATGAGGGAACGGTGAAGTATTTCAAGGAGCTTGCCGAGGCCGCCGGCATCCCATACCAGACCCTGATCAATTTGTATCTACGGGACTGCGCGGCATCCGGCCGCAAGCTTTCCATGGAATGGAAGAAAGCTTCATAGGGGCAGAGGGGGAAGTAATTGAAACATCTGCTCTTTAAAATACTTCCCCGCAATGCTCATTGCTCACCTCTCCACGAGGTCAGAGATAGGGATGCCCTTCAGATTTTCAGTTTTATAGTAAATACATGTGGGTCGCCCCATCTGCATCTACTACCACACCAGCGGAAAGGTCAGGCGGGCGTTTTGTCGCTTCGGCTGGAGCGACTTGCACGACCTCTTATCTGTTTTTTAAGTTCATCGATGCTAATGGTCGGTGCATTTTTTTCGGATTCTTTGGCTTCTCTCAGGCAGCGAAGATCTTCGTAGTCATGAAGCTCCTCCTGGACCTTTAAGAATTCGTCATAAGGTATGACGACATATTCCTTCTTTCTTCCCTTTTTTATGATTGCATTTATGGTAACCATGGTTTTAGCCTCCGCTTACCGGTATGCCTCTCGCCGATGCCGAACTCGATAAATAACAATTGCACCTTCTTCGATCTCGAACAAAACCCTGTACTCTCCCACACGCAAACGATACTCCGGCATCGAATCGGTAAGGCGTTTGACATCTCCGCTAAGATTATCACTCATTTCTTCAATCCTTGCAAGGATGCGGGCCTGAATTCTGGAGGAGAGTGCCTGGATGTCTTTAACCGCCCTTGGCTTGAACTCAATATTATATTTCATGTTCCCTCATGGGAGACAAATAATACACGGCGCCGGTATTCTCTATCGGGCGACGGACATTCCTAAATAATTCAATAACTTGTAGGCCGTTCTTACTCCCTTCCGTACAGCATCTCTATTCTATTCTGACACCCTGTCGAGATAAACGTCAACAAGATTCTATCAACTATCCCAGCGCAGTAAACATTTCCACTTGTAGTCATGCGTCTTGATGAAGTCACGGTCACGGGATCAGTCCCTTGACTGAAGACGGGAACCTTAGAAAGATCAATCACCTCGCTATATTGTGCAGCCGCTTCGCTGCACTCGTGTCCGATTTTTCTGTTCGCCGCAGATTGACTTGACATACCTATGATGGTGACGTACCATATGTGGTACCATCAGGAGGAAACAAGAAATACGGACGTTGGGGACGTACGGACGTTGGGGACGTTCGTTCCTGACGTGCATTAATGTTTTTCGGGGGGCAAAAGGGGGGCATCCGTAATTCCGTTAATTCCGTGAGGAGATAGACCGAGACTTGCTACGGTTTCCTCTGTCAGGCGGAATAACCCGGCTATGGCGCACGCGTCCCTCTTACGTTTCTTTGCTCTCGAATGAAAGAAGGCCCCCGATGAGCGAACGTAACTGCGTGGTAACAGACAACGCCTTCTTTGCGTCGCTTTTCCTGGCTCTGAATCCGGGGTATCTTACTCTGACGGAAAATTGCGTAAGCCAGATGAGGCCCTCCTTGTGCTTTTCGAGATCCGGAGCGAAGGGCTTGCAGACGTACATAAGCGCCTCAAGATCATGAATTTTTTCAAAGTCTACGTCATGCTCGACGAGCACCGCTTTAAGATACTTCTCCACGCACTGGTGGCAATGGAAGCATACGGCGTCGCAAACGGCATCAGGTGCCGCAGATTCCCTTGCCGCAACGCGGTAATCACCCTCGGCTTTCTGGACCCATTCGGCGGACATCTTTTTCATAGAGAACCTTCCCCTTTGAAAGAACAGACCGGACAAGGGCATCCCCAAGCTTCATCCTTCGCTCAAGTTGGCGGGGTTTCATGACTATCAGGTCAAGAGGAAAACGCCTGGGGATTTCCTTCCTGATCAACACCTCTTGTGTTATGGGGTTGAGGGGCGTATTCATAACCACAAAGAGATCAACATCGCTGCCCGCAGAGGCATTGCCGGCTGCGTGCGAGCCAAAAAGGATGATTCTTTCGGGGGCGAACCTCCTGGCAAGCTCTTCAACAAACGCGTCTATCTCTTCGTGCGTCATGCCGTTCGTGACGGTACGGCCCATTTCATCTACCCCTATCCTTCGCCTGGCAGAAACATTCGTATCCGTATCTACCTGGCATATCCTTCCCCACCTTCGATAGTATACAGTCTTATCTGTTTTGCCGCAAATGGTGAATTCCACGGTTAAGGTGATCAGGATGTGGACGCACTATGAATAGATCGACGAACCTTGTATTGTAAACAATGCTTCTTGTCGCTCCTGGTTGTCGCTTCTCCTTCTCACCCCTGGTTGTCACCCCTCCATGTCATTTTGACAGCAGAGGCGGAAACGCGAGAAGATATTATGTGCGCCCCGTTCCAGCCGGCATCGGAAAGCCCCCATAAACCGGCGTTCGCTCTTTGACAACTTAAGCTGACAACCGTGGCCTTAAAAGCGTCCTCTTCCGTATCGCGTTCCGCGATTCGCGATTCGCGTGAGGGGTCACCCCCCCCCTGAAACCGTGCACTTTCGTGCACTTTCGTCAACACCATTGTGGAAATGCCCTGCGAGAGAACGGAATCCTCAAGAGGGGCGCTCAGGCGGTTGGTGACAAATGTGTGCTCAAAAGGGGTAAAAAGAGGGGAAAAGGCAGTAAAAACGTGCCAAAAACATCCGTTTTTGTGCTCGTTCATGTATGATCGCTTGTGGTCGGTTTCGAGTCCCGGCACATTTCGGCGAGCTCGCGAAGCCGCGGGAGCGAACGGGCGCGGCCGGTCGCCCGAAGGAGGTTGGCGAGTCCCGAGGGGATGTGGGCGAGAAAGTCGGGGAGGCCCTTCTTCCGCCCGAGAAATCCATAGGCCCCCAGGGCTTGCATGAGCCGCTGGGCCGACGCCTCCCAAAACGCCTGCTCGAACGCAACCCGGTCAACATCCTGCACCGAAAATCCGTAGTAAAAAGAGAGAAGCTCCTCGCGCTCGGCATCGGAAAAGCTCACGTAGGGATCGCAGAGGAGCGACCCCACATCGTAGGAGGCGCAGCCGCTGCGCATGCCCTGGAAGTCGATGAAGAAGGGTTCCCCGTCGCGGACCATCACGTTCCGGCTCTGCAGGTCCCGGTGGATCAGGCAGACCCTTCCTCTCGCGAGCCGGTCGGCCAGGGCCGAAAGCTCCGCTTCGAGCGCCCGATTCATGCCCGGCTCGAGCTCGATCCCGCAGAGACCTTTCACGAAATGCGCCCTGAAGTAGTCCCTCTCCCATCGATAAAGGTCCGGACCGAAGCTTTCCATGAGCCTGCACGCGCCGGGGAAGACTCGCGGCCGGAAAGGAATGGAGCCGGTGTATGGCGGAAAGTGTTTTCCGGTAGAGGGCCAGCCGGGTCTCCCGGCCGGCCAGCCTGAAAGACCAGAGGTCCGTATCGCCGAGGTCTTCGATGACGACCAGACAGGCGGCGGGGTCGTGGCGGACTATGCGGGGCACCGGTATCCCGATGCCTGCGAGGAATGCCGCAATGTCCGCATAGTAGGCGTTTTCCACGCGCTTCGGGTCATAATGGACCAGGATGGCCGTGCTTCCCCGGTCCCACTCCACACGGAAATAGGCCCTGTCGGACCCCCTTTTCCCAAGGGGGGAAAGCGTGATGGGGACGGACGGCGGGAGCTCCAGGGCCTCCCGGCTAAACGCGATCATGGCTCTTCCGGCCTCACCCAATCCCCTTTCCCGAAAAGGCGCCCGCCTGCGAGGCCGACAGGCGCTCGTAGGCATCACCCGTGCCTATATCGTTCCACTCGCCTTCGTCCACCACGAGACCCCTTACCGATCCGGGTCTTTCCTCGATGCGTCTTAATAAGACGGGGATGATCGATTGGACGCTCCCGGCCTCGATAAACCGGAGGATCGACGTCTCGACCGCGTAGATGCCGGTAAAAAGGCAGCTCTGAATACCGGGATTTCCCAAGGCGTGCCGCAGATCGCAGACCTCGCCGGCTTCGTTGATGCTCACGTTCAGGAGGGGACCGCTGCTTCTGAGGAGGAGCGTCGCGTCCGGCCGCTCCCGGTTGTGGAGGCTGCACAACCCCTGGAGGGGGAGATCGGCAATCACGTCGCCGTTGTAGCAGAGGATTGCCTCATCCCCGGTCAGGAGGTCCTCGATGTTCTTCAACCCTCCGGCCGTATCGAGAAGGACCGGCTCGTTGCGAAAAACAATGGGCACGCCCCGCCACAGGCCGTCGGGAAAGCTCATCCCGTAGAGGTGCGGGCAATGGTGCGTATTGACGATGAAACGATCGACGCCGGCCGTCAAAAGGTGGTCCATCACATAGGTGATAATGGGGCGGCCCTTCAGGGGAAGGAGCGGTTTGGGACAATGCTCGGTCAGCGGCCGGAGCCGGGTCCCCAGGCCTGCGCCCAGGATAAAAGCCGTCTTGAGCCGCCGCCTCTTCAATAGAGCCTCTCCAGTGCGGTGCCCGGAAAATAGTGGGCCACGATCTGTTCGGCTGAAAAGCCCCGGCTCGCCATGACCGCGGCCCCTATCTGGCAGAGACCCACGCCGTGCCCCCAGCCCGCGCCGTGGAAAACGAACCGTTCAGGCTTAAGGCCGGCAGCCTGCACCACGAAGGCGCTGCTGTAGAGGTGGCTTCGCGAGAGCCAGCGTCGTATCTCCAGCTCTTTGCCCACGATCATGCGCATCTTCGAGCCGGTGATGCGCAGCCGGGAGATGCGTCCCGAAGGACCGCGCGCCAGCGGCTCGATTGCCTGAAGCCTGCCGAAATCGAAACCCGACTTCTCACGGAGTATCTCTTCCAGCTCCTCGCGGGAATATTCGACGCGTCCAGCGGAAAAAACCTTCCGTCTCACGGTCGAAGGCAGGGAGGATCTTTTCCAGGATTGCCTCGTCTCTCGTATTGCAGTAGGCCCCCGGCGCCGACAGGCACCACCGGGCAGCCTCCTCTTCGGTGGTGATGGGGGGATAAGGCTCCGGCGCATCGGCAATGCTCGTCAGGTAGGGGCGCCGGGCATCACCCCACGCCGTCGCGAACTCCTCCGTAAGTCCGCCGCACGCCTTCGAATAGCGCGCGTCGCAAATCTCGTCCCCCCAGGTAAGCACGCTGCCCCTCGTCTCCCTGACAGCACGCCGGACCTCACGAGAGGTGATCCGCGTCACGCCGTGGTACCGCTGGCAGTGGTCGTCGGCGCACACATCGAAAAGGTCATGCTCCTCCCGCCCATACCAGCGCACCACCTCTCCTTCCGTCCCGGCGAAAGGCGCGGCCTCACCCGGCGTCTTTTGAGGCTCCTTCTTTTTCCGCAGCGCCGCGAGAAGCCAGCTTCGGGAAAGGATCGCGTGGCTCTTCAGCATCTCCCCGGGGGCAGAGGCGCTCATCTCCGAGGAGATGACGCTCTCCAGGTACGCTTCGACGGGGACCTCGTTGATAACGGCCATGGTGCCGTCAGTCCGGCTGCGCAGAACCAGGTCCCCTCGAAAGGTCTGGTCCTCGCTCCTCTCCCAATGAAACGTGTCTCCCGATCGTCACGCCAAAGAGATCGAACGTGGTCCGGCCGCCGCCTTCGATCCTGACGCGATGCGAACGCCCCACGACGCGGCCGGTCGCGTCGCAGAGAACGATCTCCCCCGGCGCCGCGCTCGCCGAAAACCCGCCCGCCAACCGGCGCGTTTTAGGCCCGATGGCGCCCACCGAGTGAGCCCCGTTCAGGCGACCCTCGACGCTCTTCCGCCGGTCCATAATGCCCACGGTGATATGCGGCTCGTTTTTCATCAGCATGGCCATACCTTCCACCACGTGAAAAAGAGAAGATGAAAAAGTTAGTACTTTTTCAAAGGGCTTGTCAATCGGGGAAAGTGAGAAACCGCCCCTCTTTCTTAGGCCCCGCCATTCTCCTTTGACTTTACAGACGCTGCGATATGGCTGATAATTTATCAGGAAGATGAGTGACTAGAACCGCCCTTCGCTATCCGGCAACGCTTTCGGCTCCCTTTCTCTGTCTGGCGTCGAGCTACGTCCTGGGTGAGACAGCCCCGGACATTGAAGGGCCGCGAAGGGCCGTCCTGATCGGGGATGTGATCTTTGCCTCGGCGATAAAGATGATGAGCGACGTAAGCGCCGACGACGGCCGGGCAGCCGCACACGCCGCATCGCCGTAAGAGAACCCTATTTTGGACCCCTGATCAGGAAGACGGGGCATGTTGCGCCCCTTGTCACCTTGTCCGCCACGCTTCCCATGAGGTGATCGAGCAGGCCTGTCTTGCCGTGAGAGGCAATGACAATCAGATCGACGTCCCGCGCCCTCTGCTCTTTCAGGATTTCCTCGTATGTCGGAGCGCCTTCGCGGATGTCGGTGATGATTTCCACGCCATCGGTCTTCCCGACCTTTTCAACCTGCTGCGCGATCATTTCCCGGGCGAACCTGCTGCTTTCTCTCCGCATAACTTCCATGGCGTCGTCGGGTATGCAATAATCGGCGGCGCACTGTCGCAGTAAACCGATCACATGCAAGAGGTAGATTGTCGAGTTGTGCTGCTTCGCAATATCCACGGCGTGAGCTAATGCCTTATCGGAAAACTCCGAAAAGTCGGTCGGAACGAGAATTTTTTTCGGTGCGAACATAAGACCTCCTTTGGTCGATGGCGCGAAATCTTTACGGGATTCTTCAGGTCGGAAATAATCACCGGCCGTTCTACTAGAAAGGTAACCATGTCAATCGAACACGGCAAGGCATACAGCACAGGCGCTTTGGAAATCCCGATGTGGGTCTTTCTTCTCCTCGATGTATTCGCGTCCTATGCCGGGGCGAAAGGGCCGGTGGCTACGGCCGTGACAAGAGCGGAAGTGCCAAAGAAGAGCTTCTCTACGGCGACCCCCGTGAAGCCCCCTTCCCCGAGGAGCCTTTCGCAGCCGTTCCACCCAATCCGTTTCGCGTATCAAGCGGGGCAGACCGTCGAAAGCCGCTGCCGGGGACGATCTCCTCCGCCCGGCCCAGGGTCGTGAGACTGACTATGCGGTCGTAGGTAGTCCCGGTGCCGGAAAAAAACCGATGGACCATCTCTGCCCGGTCTTGCTCATCCATCCGCGTAAGGCTCCCGCGCCGGTTCGGCTTTTAAGTCAGCTCAGGTGGCGCAGCAGGATCGAGGCTTCCCTCAAGCCCACCTGCATCCCCATCCGTTTCGAATTCTGTTTCAGTACCCACGCACGGGCGAGACTAGGTTTTTCGCGTCTTCTCAGCTTATCGATCACCGCGCGCTCTTTCTTCATCCAGCCGAACTCCCGCAGCACCGCCCGCGTGTACCCAACCGGGTCGTCCCACCATTCCAGGAGCAACCGGGCGCTCTTCAACCCGGGCACGATCCCATCGCCGGCGAGAGGCGCCACGCAGCCGATCGCCTCGCCCACTCCCCAGACCTCATACCCTTTCTCGCGAACGACAAACGGCAGGGAAGCGTGGGGCGATGCCAGGCGAATTTCTCCCCTGCAGCCGCAGATTATCTTCCCCTGCGATCCGTTGCCGCCAATCCAGCCAAGGGCCTTCAGCCTCTCCATGGGGTCCGAGAAAAAATTGCCGCAGCCGATGTGGTATTCATGATCGGAGAGCGGGAAACACCAGGCATACCCTATGCCCCCCAATTTGATGCGGTTATCGAGCGGCTCATCGGTCCGCACCCTGAACTGTCTGCAGGGAAGGGTGAAGTCGTCTTCGATCGGCGGCAAAAACGCCCTCGAGACACCCGTCGCGTCGATGACCCTCTCGTGAGAGCCGGCCTCCGGCTGCGACCGGCCGATCCGGGCGCCTGCCAGCAAATCCGCGATGAGCCTCTGTTTGTCGAAGGTAATCAGGTCTGCTTTGAGCCTCAACCCGTCGATACAGACATAATCCGAATGGCTGAGCGCATAGGCGGACGCATCGAGCCCGGTCTCTTTCAGAAGCCCTGCGAAACCACGGGATGTCCCCCACGCACAAGGACTTATGCCGCATCGCGTGCCGGGGTCTTTACCAAAGACCTCTACCCGATGGCCTTGGCCCGACAGCAGCCTGTAAAGGTACGCCCCCGTCAACCCTGCGCCTACGATCGCAGTTCTCATTCACATGCCCGGTTTTCGGCTCATGCGTTCAGGTGAAGGGTCTCTCTTATCGCGCTTCCCAATGCTTCGCACGTGAGGGGTTTGAAGACGACCCGACCAAGACCCGCGGCTTCTATCCTCTCGGCCGAAGACGTGTCGCCGCCGTCTGCGTAGAGCAGGACGGGGAAGCCTCGCCGGATGCGGCGGAAGCGGGCGGCAAGCTCCAGTCCCGTCACGTCGGGCATCACCGGCTCGAGGATGGCAAGATCAAATTCGTCGGGCGATTCCGAGAAGGCCTTCAAAGCCGCCAGGCTTTCCGTTTCCCCTCGTGCATGATGACCCAGTTCCTGGAGCATCGACATGGTGATATCGACCACATCCCTGTCGGCTTCCAGAACCAATATGTGCAGTTGTCGTCGGGAAATCACCATGTCGCCCCTCTTTTTGGAGGTGCCGGCAGCAGCCCCCGTTGCCTGACCGATTCTTTCGCGGGACAAAGACATAACATCAAGGATCGTGGACGATACGCCCAATTGCGACAACAAATTATACCACAATTCGAAGGGAAATAGTAGAGAAGACTCGAAGGGCCGACGGGCCCTTTGCGATCTGCTTTTTCCTTCCGCTATTGGAAAGGACCCTCCCAATCAGTGTATAATAGATAAGGCATGAAGAAGAATAATAAAGACGATTTCACGGAACTGTGGAAGGCCCTCCCCAAAGAGCTGCAGGATGAGCTGGCCCAGGCCGTGCGGGAGTCGTCGGCCGAAACGCCCGAGGATTTCGTGTGGGAGATATTCGTGGGGGAATGTCCTCAGTGCGGGAGCAAGGATACGAGAGATTGCGAAAAAATGGCGGGCATAGAGGATATTACCCTGGGATTCTGCAATAAATGCGGCCACCTCTGGTGCTCGGAGTGCGGACGACCCGTTGCGAAGGGCAGTACGTGTGAGCACTGGGAGATATGCAAAACGTGCTCCGCTAAAAAGGATACCTTCGGCGACTGCGGCATGGCGCCCTGGGAGTGCGAGAAGGTCTCGGTCTTCAGGGAGCCGGAAGGCGAGGAAGCGGTGTACACTTGTGCCTGGTGCGACAGGGAGATCGAAAAGGACGCCGAGGTGTTCGGCCTTGGCGCCAGGACACGCGGAAAAATGAGCCTGAAAGATGAAGAGGGCTCGACCGTCAGGATACCGCTGACCCACTCCGGCAGGACTGTTCCCGCCATCGTGCCCACCCGCGGGTCCGAAGCGAGAAGAGCCGGGAACGACGTCCTTTTTATGATCTGCAGCAAGAAATGCGGCGAGTTGTTAAAGAAGGCCCTTCTGAAGGAAAAGTTTAAGGTAATCTGCAAGGACTGAACGTAAGACCTTCATCCTTCCAGCACCTTTCTGATCGTCTTTGCTATCTCCCTTCTCGTGAGAGGCTTCATCACGAAGGTCTTGATGCCTGCCGCTTTTGCCGCGTCGGCGTCGACCAGATGGCTGAAACCCGTGCACATGATGATGGGTATGTCCGCCCTGATGGCGAGGATCTCTCGGGCGAGCTCCAGGCCGGTCATTTCCGGCATGGTCTGGTCGGTCATGACGAGGTCGAAGCGGGATGGGTCCAGCCTGAAGAGGGCAAGCGCCTCCCTGCTGCTCATCCGGGCGGTCACCTGGTAGCCCAGTTCCGCGAGGACGTCTTCACCCATCTCCACGAGGGCCTCTTCATCGTCGACGAAGAGGATGCGCTCGGAGCCCGTGGGGACCACGCCGCCGCCGGCCGCATCGGTTTCGGGCTCTCCCGAGATTTTCGGGAAATAAACGGTGAAGATAGACCCTTTGCCCGG
The DNA here is from genome assembly GCA_963729685.1 of uncultured delta proteobacterium. GTDB lineage: Bacteria > Desulfobacterota > Syntrophorhabdia > Syntrophorhabdales > WCHB1-27 > BOG-1155. The sequence goes on from CAVSOX010000009.1 coordinate 41,291, forward strand.
CTCGCTCTCGACGAAGATATAGCCGTTATGCTGCTTCACGATGCCATGGACGACGGAAAGACCGAGGCCCGTCCCTTCTCCCAATTTCTTCGTCGTGAAGAAGGGGTCGAATATCCTGTCCATCACGTCGGGAGAGATGCCGGTGCCCGTGTCGCGGACGATAAGCCTCGCGTAGAGACCGGGCCTCATATCCCGGGGGTCGCCGTTTGACGGCGAAACGCTGACACCGTCCAGGTCGATGTCCAGGGTTCCCCCCTTCTCCCGCATCGCATGAGAAGCATTGGTGCAGAGGTTCATCAGCACCTGCTGTATCTGGGTGGGGTCGGCGAGGATCTGCTCGGGCTCGCTGAGGGTATTGACGCGGATGCTGATAGTTGCCGGTATGGCTGCCCGGATGAGCGCGACCGTCTCCTTGACGACACTGGACACACGCAAGGGCTTCTTCTCCTGCTCGGTCTTTCTGCTGAAGGCGAGCATCTGCCTCACCAGGTCCCGGCCCCGGATGCTCGCCTCCATGATCCTCTTCAGGTGGCGCTCATCCCGGCTCCCTTTGGCGGCGCGATTCGCCATCAGCTCCGTGAACCCGATGATGGCGGCTAAGATATTGTTGAAGTCGTGAGCGATGCCTCCGCTCAACGTGCCGAGGGCCTCCATTTTCTGGGTCTGGCGGAGCTCGGCTTCGGCCCTCTCCCGCTCCGCGATTTCTTCTTTCAGCTTCTCGTATGCCATCCGGAGCTCTTCGGTCCGCTCATGCACCCGCGACTCCAGCTCGTCACGGGATTTGCGAAGCTCTTCCTCCATCCGCTTGCGCTCGGTGACGTCGCGACCCACTACCACCGATCCGACGATCACCCCGTCTTTGTCGCGGATAGGGCCGAAACCGTAACTCCCGACCCAGCGTTCCCCCGTGTCTTTACGTTGCAGGGTATACTCGGCGTTCGTGGCCGTCTCGCCCCGCAAGGCCCGCGGCACCGCCCACATGTCGAGCGGCGCGAGTGTCCCGTCGGGCAGGAACACATCGAGGATATCAGGGTACTCGGCGAACGTTTTCGAGCATTCGTCCTTGTTCCTGAACTTGTGAAACGTCGCGAATGCATCGTTAAAGTCGATGAACCGCCCCCGCGTATCGGAGATGAACACGGCGTCCGTCATGCTGGCCAAAGCCGCCTCCAGCTTTGCCCGGCTCTCCCGCAGCTCTTCCTCGCCCTTCTTGCGCGCGGCGATCTCCCTCTCCAGGTCCGATTTGGACGCGGTCACGGCCTTCAGGTCGGTGGTCATCCTGTTGAAGGCGCGGGATAGATCGCCGATCTCGTCATTCCTCTCCTCTTCGATGATGAAATCGAGATTGCCGGAGCCGATGACGGCAGCACCGGCCCGGAGTGTCCCTATCGATTTCAGGATGCGGCGGTAAGTGAGCATATAGCCTGCTATGAGAAACAGGCCGAACAGACCCACCATGACGTACATGAGCAGGGTCCTTGTTCTTGTGAGCCGGTCCATTTGCTGACGTAATAGCTGCGACAGACGTGTTGCATCCGACACCAGCCCCTGGCTCTGGACCGCCATCCGGCTCCATGAGACCTGAAACGCCGGATCGAGGGCAGCACGCCGATTTCGGGACGGGCTTCCCGGGGTAGACGTCGCGCTGTCGAACACCTCTTTCATTCGGTGTTGATTTGCGTGTATATTGGCGACCAGGGCCCGGCACTCGGGCCTGTCCGCGGCCAGGGCGTCCACCTCCGCGGAAAACGCGGCAAACCTGGATCGCCATCGCTTAAGCTGCTGGCTCTCGCGGTAAATCAGGTAATCGTTCGACAGGTAGCTTAGCTCGCCGGCCCCCTGGGCGATAGCAGCGGCTATCCTTTCCTGCCGGGCGGCCTTCTCCACCTCTCGACTCGTGATGATGGCCGACGCCGCAATAACGACCAGGGTAGCGCCGAACAGGAGCATGGTGAGGATGAATTGCGTCCTGAGTCTCATCGAGCCTTCCTATCGGATGATGCTCGGGACGACTTGCGTCCTGAGTCTCATCGTCTCTCCCTAGCGAATGATGCTCACCGCTTCCGGCTTTACCGCTTTAAGGCCATCCTCGTAAATGCAGCCCAGAAAATCCGGGATCTGCTTTTCGTTAGTCATCTTGTTGCCGATCATCCAGCGTGCCTCATCTTCCATGGCCGTGACGAGCGACTGGTCGAGGGAGAGGGCAAACTGCTGCCTGGGCCAGATGACCTCCATGTAGGCCTTATCGTAGTTCAATCTTTGCTGTATGAAGGCCTTGACCTCGGCCGGATGATGATTGAGATAGTTTTCAGCCTGGGCCAAAGAGTTCAAAAAGCGGCCGGCTATCTGAGGATGCGCGGAAACCCACTCTTTCCCGCCGACGGCCACGCAAAACGCCGGCTGGCTGCTTTGCGCCGGCCAGACGACGACCTTATCACCCAGCCGATTTTCTACCTGCGATCGGTAAGGCTCCCATAAGACGACGGCATCGATCTCTCCCTTGATGACGGCTTCCACCAGATGGGATAACGTACCGTCTTCGAGGCGTACGTCGCCCATGCTCATCCGGTGTAAATCAAAAAAGCGGCCGAGATAAAACTCGGCGTTGGTATGCCGGGGAAGGCCGATCCGCTTCCCCTTCAGGTCGGCAATCTCCCTGATGCCGCGGTCTTTTCGGGCGATAAGAGCGGCAATCTGAACTTTATCGTAACAGGTCAGAATGGAAATATGCTTCTTTTGAAGGACATAGCGAACAACGCCGAATTCGGATGGCACGGCAATATCGACGTCACCTTTTAGCATGCCGTCGATCGCAGCCACACCCGTGTCATAATGCGTGATGCTCACCTTGAGGCCGTTATTTTTGAAAAAGTTCTGCGTGTCGGCGATATATAAGAGCGTGTTTGCTTCCAACGGCGTCGAGTCCCCGACGGAGATCGACTCCGCCTTCCCCGGATACCCGCCCCTGGAGCAGGACCAGACGCCTGCCGCTGCAAGGACAAAAAGGAGTGCCGCCAAAGGGACGCTCCCGATCATTCGAGCATGATCTCTCAGTTTCTTCCGCCCCCGTCCTACCACGGATAAGGACGCGGGTAATAATAAGGGTAGGGACGCGGGTAATAATAAGGGTAGGCCGGGGGCGGCGGAGCATAAACCCGCGCCGGCTGCCTGGCGGCAGGCACCCGGTTTCCTTTGGCGTACATGCATTGCATGTAGGCAGTATCGTATCGCCCCTGGAGCTCCCCGCCGGAAAGAGCGCCCTGGCTGGCCCCTATAGACGTTCCACCGACGAGACCGGTGGCGCCGCCGATCGCAGCGCCGGCACCCACGTTGCCGGTGGCGGCACCGATCGCCGCTCCCAATCCGGCCCCGACTATCGTGCCGATCACCGCCCCGCCGGCAGCAGTCTGATTGGCGGTCTCACTCGGGGACGCCCCCCCGATCTGCTGCTGCGCCCATCCCCTGCAAGCCGCGTCGTCGGCCTGAAATACCTCGAAGGGCTTCCCCGGGCCGGGGAGCACCGTAACACTCGGCCCCGTGGGAAGGGTTGCGCACCCGCAAAGAGCGGCAAGAACGAAGAACAATGGAATAACTCGTCTGCAATTCATGGTGTCACTCCTCCTTTCCTGTCCTCTCGATCTGTTTTTCGATCTGCCGTGACAGGCGGCACTATCGCGCCTCTCGCACCGACCAAACCGCCCATCCCGGTCTCTTAATTATCGGCAAAATGCCGAAGAATTGCAACTGCTATTTCCGCGCTTCTCAAGGCTGCATCCCGGGTAGATCGACGCGCGTGCTAAAGCCGGGGGGAAAGACCCGGCGGAAGGCCCCTGGACGGGTTGTGAGACGCGGGCGCTCGACACGTGCCTAAGGCCCGCGCGAGCCGACCCCGTGCCGATCCGTCAGTGATGACCGCCGTGATAGCCTCCGCGATAGCCGCCCCGTCCCCCGTAGAAGCCGCGGTGATAGCGCGGGCCGTAGTACCCGTAATGCCCGTAATACCCGTACGCGGGGTAGCCGTAATAGCCATAATAATAGGGGCCGGGGTACCCATAGTACGGCCCGTAGCCATAATAGTCGGGGGCCGCGGGGACAACCGCGCAGCCGGCAAGAAGCACCATGGCAAGGAGCACGAAGAGAATCTTCATCATAGTTGCAATATAAGCAGTCCCGAAAGGAAAGTCAGTCGCGGCTCGGGCAGACCATTTTCCGGCTGTCTTTCATCACCAATTCATGCTATTATCAGCCTTTATTCAAAGAGAGGATCGATCCCATGACATATTTCGCGTGGCTCATTTTTCTGGGTGCGGCAATGCTCGAAGTAGGGGGCGACGCGGTCGTCCGTCAAGGGCTCAGGGGGAGCAATCTCGCCATCATTCTGCTCGGATGCGCGACGTTGGGCGCCTACGGGGTCCTCGTCAACACCGTGAGGTGGGATTTTTCAAAATTGCTGGGGGTTTATGTGGCGGTATTTGCCCTCGTCAGCGTACTGGCGGGCCGGTTCGTCTTCAAAGAGGACGTGCCCCTCACGACCTGGATCGGCCTCGTCGTCATCATCTGCGGGGGTATGATAATCCAGTTCGGGAACAGGATGTAAAGGGCGAGAGGCGCGAACACTGTCCTGGAGGACAGCGCCAAAAGACTTGATTATTTGGCAAAACGTAATAGAATAATACTCTTATGGATCTGAAGACCTTAAGGGGACTTGTGCCCCTTTTTTCACGCTATCTGTCGGTCGAAAAGGATGTATCGCCCCACACGTTAAGGGCCTACGAGGGAGACCTCAGGGCGTTTTTGCGGTTTCTGGAAGCGAACGGGCGAGACGAGGTCGACATCGAGGCGATCAGGGCATATGTTGCCGGGATTTACGCGGGCTTGCGGAAATCCTCCCTCTCCAGGAAGATATCGTCTATCAAGGTGTTCTTTAAATTCCTGAAGAAGAAAGGGTTTGTTCCGGATAACCCGGCCGCGCTCTTGCGTTGCCCGAGGGCCGAGAAGCGCCTCCCGAAGTTCTACACGGTCGACGAGATGTTCCACTTCCTCGACACCCTGCCGGAGACGACCTGGATAGCCTTGCGGAACAAGGCGATATTCGAATTGATCTATTCAACGGGAATGCGGGCGCAGGAGACCCTCGATCTGAACGTCACCCACGTCCATCTCGACGGGTTGTGGGTGCTCGTGAAGGGCAAGGGCGGGAAAGAACGGGTGCTTCCCTTCGGGGAAAAGGCCCGGGAGGCATTGCAAAAATATATGGAGGCGGCCGGCGACAGGCGCAAGGCAGACACGCAGGCCCTTTTCGTGAACAGATCAGGGCGACAGGCTCAGCTACAGGGGCCTGCTGAAGGTGATGAAGAAACATCAACTGAGCGCGAGTCTCTTCAAAGACCTCGCCCTTCACGGCGTCAGGCACTCTTTTGCGACCCACATGCTGAATGGGGGCGCGGACCTGCGGTCCATTCAGGAGCTGCTCGGCCATTCAAAGCTTTCCACCACACAGAAATATACGCATATCTCCCTGGACAAGATCATGGAGATCTACGACAAGGCCCATCCGAGAAGGTAAAATGAAAAGCACGACAGTCTTATGCGTCAGACACAAAAACAGGGTCGTTTTTGCCGGGGACGGGCAGGTCACTTTTCAGAACACCGTCTTGAAGCATACGGCGAAAAAGGTGCGAAAACTCTATCAGGACAGATGCCTCGCCGGCTTCGCCGGGGCGACGGCCGACGCCTTTACCCTCTTCGAGCGCTTCGAGAAGAAGCTCGAGCAGTACAATGGGAATATTACCAGGGCCTCGGTCGAGCTGGCAAAAGACTGGAGGACCGACCGCCTGCTGCGGCGGTTGGAGGCGCTTCTCCTGGTTGCGGACGGGGAGCACACCTTTATCCTGTCGGGAACGGGCGATGTGATCGAGCCGGACGGCGGCGTTGCCGCTATCGGCTCCGGCGGCCCGTATGCGGAGGCGGCCGCAAAGGCGCTGGTAAAGCATACCGATTTGCCCGCCCTCGAGATCGCGAAGGAAGCAATGCTTATCGCGTCCGAGATATGCATCTACACGAATGACAGGATCGTCATAGAGGAGCTATAGATGAAGACCATGATCCCCCGGGCCATTCTGGAGGAGCTGAACAGGTACATTATCGGCCAGGATAAGGCGAAAAGGGCCGTGGCCATTGCGCTGCGCAACCGGTGGAGGCGGCAGATGATCCCCGAAGCGCTCCGGGACGAGATCGCACCGAAGAACATTATCATGATAGGCCCCACGGGCGTGGGCAAGACGGAGATCGCACGGCGCCTTGCCAAGCTCGCCAATGCGCCGTTCTTGAAGATAGAGGCGACAAAGTTCACGGAAGTGGGCTATGTGGGAAGGGACGTGGAGTCGATGATCAGGGACCTCACCGAGCTCTCCGTGAACATGGTGAAGAAGGAAGAGCAGGAGCGGGTCGTGGAGAAGGCGCGGGAGATGGCCGAGGAGCGCATACTCGATCTGCTCGTCTCACCCAGGAAGCCTCCGGCGCGACCCGGAGAGGACCAGACCTACGACCTCACGAGGGAAAAGATGAGGGGGTTCTTCAAGGAAGGAAAGCTGAACGAGAAGCTCGTGGAGATCGAGGTGCCCGAGCGGACGCTCCCCATCATCGAGATCTTCTCGTCCCAGGGCATGGAAGAGATGGATATGCAGCTCAGGGACATGTTCGGGAATATGCTGCCCAAGAAGACGAAGAAACGGAAAGTCAAGATAGGCGAGGCCTACGACTACCTGATCCAGGAAGAGTCGAAGAAGCTCATCGACATGGACAAGGTGATGACCGAGGCCCTCAACAGGGTGGAGCAGGCCGGGATCATATTCCTCGACGAGATCGACAAGATCGCGAGCCGCGACCAGACCCACGGCCCCGATGTCTCCAGGGAAGGGGTCCAGAGGGATATCCTCCCCATCGTCGAGGGCACGACCGTCACCAGCAAATACGGGATGGTAAAAACCGACCATATCCTCTTCATTGCCGCCGGCGCCTTCCATATGTCCAAGCCTTCGGACCTGATACCGGAGCTTCAGGGGAGGTTTCCCATCAGGGTCGAGCTCGGCCCGCTGAAAAAGGGCGACTTTATCAGGATCCTCACCGAGCCGGAGAATGCGTTGATAAAACAGTACAAGGCCCTCCTCGCCACGGAGGGCATAGACGCTCGAATTCGGCGACGACGGCATCTCCGAGATCGCCGATATCGCCCAGCGCATCAATGAGATGACCGAGGATATCGGCGCGAGGAGGCTCTACACGGTCATGGAGAAGCTCCTCGACGACGTCTCCTTCGATGCCCCCGAGATGAAGGAGAAGAAGGTGGTGATCACGAAGGAGTACGTGCGGGAAAGACTGGCGGAATTTCTTGAGAAGGAGGACCTGAGCAGGTACATACTATGAGTGGGGTTCAGCACGCTCGTATTGGTCAGCACCCCCTCCACGAGCAAAAGTCCGTGGAGCCTCCCCGCTCACAAGGGCACCTCCCCGCTCACAAGGGCGATATATGGACAAGATAGAAGTTCTGCTCGAAGCGTTTCCTTATATAAAGAAATTTTCGGGCTGCACCTTCGTCGTGAAGTACGGCGGAGCGGCGATGGAGGAGGAGCGGCTGAAGAAAGAGTTCGCCCGCGACGTGGTGCTCCTCAAGTATGTCGGCGTAAACCCGGTCATCGTCCATGGGGGCGGTCCCCAGATAGAGAGGATGCTCGCCAGGCTGAATATACCGACCCGGTTTGTGGAAGGCCTGCGGGTAACCGACGGGGAGACCCTCGAAGTCGTCGAGATGGTGCTCTCGGGCTCCATCAACAAGGCGATCGTGCAGGCGATCCACAACGCGGGAGGCCAGGCCATCGGCCTCTCGGGGAAAGACGGCAAGCTCATCGTGGCGGAGCGCGTGAAGGGCAAGGATATCGGCTTCGTCGGCGACGTCGTCGGGGTGAACGGGAAGATGCTGAAGGATATCTCCGATTCCGGCTATATTCCCGTCATCGCGCCCCTCGCGGCCGGTGCGGACGGCACGACGTACAACGTGAACGCCGACACGGCGGCCGGCAGCGTGGCAAAGGCGCTCAAGGCGGAAAAACTGATCCTTCTGACCGATGTCCCCGGCGTGCTCGACGCCGATTTGAAGCCCATCTCCTCGATGAGCACGCAGGAGGCAAGGATTCTGGTGAAGAGCGATGCGGTGAGGGGGGGCATGATCCCCAAGATCACGTGCTGTCTCGATGCGCTCCACGGCGGGGTGAAGAAGACCCACATCATCGACGGCCGCGTTCCCCATGCGCTGCTCCTCGAGGTATTCACCGATTTGGGGATAGGCACACAGATAGCGGGAGAATAGTCATGCAGCAGGAATGGATCGACAAAGGGAACAAGTATCTGGCCAATACCTATAAACGGTTTCCCATCGGCATCGGCAGGGGGGAAGGGTGCTGGCTCTGGGACATGACAGGGAGGCGATATCTCGACTTCCTGTCCGGCATTGCCGTCTGCAACCTCGGCCACGCGCCGAAGAGTGTTACCGAGGCCCTAGCGACGCAGGCGCAGAAGCTCCTCCACATATCGAACCTCTTCTACACGGAGGCCCAGGTCAGGGCCGCCGAGTTGCTCGTCGAGCATTCCTTCGGCGATAAGGTCTTTTTCTGCAACAGCGGGGCCGAGGCCAACGAGGCGGCAATCAAGCTTGCGAGACGATATTCCTGGAAGAACCACGGCGAGGGGAGATCGGAGATCATCGCCATGGAGAATTCATTCCACGGGAGGACCATCGCGACCTTATCGGCGACGGGCCAGAAGAAGTTCCAGGTCGGCTTCGAGCCGTTGCTCGGCGGTTTTACGTTTGTGCCGTTCAATGACATGGGTGCGATAGAGAAGGCGGCGTCGGAGAAGACCTGCGCGGTGCTGCTTGAGTGCGTCCAGTCGGAAGGCGGCGTTTTTGTTGCGGAAAAAGAATACCTGAAAAAGCTCAGGGAAATGACAAAGGCCCGCGACATCCTGCTGATCCTGGACGAGGTCCAGACGGGCATGGGCAGGACGGGAAAGCTCTTCGGTTACGAGCACTACGGGATAGAGCCCGACATCATGAGCCTGGCAAAGGCGCTGGGAAGCGGATTCCCCGTGGGCGCCATCGTCGCGAAGGACCGGGTAATGGACGCCTTCGAGCCGGGCACGCACGCCGCGACCTTCGGTGGAAATCCCCTCGCCTCGGCGGCGGTGGTGGCAACCATCAACGCGATCCTGGATGAAGGCATCGTCGCGAAATGCGAGGCCATGGGCGCCTACCTCGCTCAAAGCCTCGCTTCTTTGAGGCAAAAATTCCCCTTCATCGTTGACATAAGGGGCATGGGCCTGCTTCTGGGGATAGAGTTTGCCATGGATGTGGGCCCCATCGTGCAGGACTTCCTCGCGGAAGGCGTCATCCTTTACGCGTCGAAAGGGAATGTCGTGAGGCTGCTCCCTCCTCTGATCATCGGGAAAGAGGAGGTCGATATCTTTCTCGAGATAGCACACAAGATCTTCGAGAGGCGATGCGTCCGATGAAGAGGGATTTCAGAAAGCTCCTCGACATCACGGGGGAGGAGTGTGCGTACCTCCTGGAGCGCGCCCTTTTCATGAAACGGGCCCGCCGGGCGCACAACGCCTACAAACCGCTCCAGGACCGGACACTGGCGATGATCTTCGAGAAGGCATCGACGAGGACGAGGATATCCTTCGAGGTCGCGATAAAGGAGCTGGGGGGGCATGCCCTGTTCCTCAGCCAGTCCGATACCCAGATGGGCAGGGGAGAGCCTGTCCGCGATACGGCGCGGGTGCTCTCCAGGTACGTGGATGCGATCATGATCCGGACGTTTGCCCAGGATACGGTCGAAAGCCTGGCGCAATGGGCGTCGATCCCGGTGATCAACGGCTTGTCCGACCTCTACCATCCCTGCCAGATACTGGCCGACCTCTTTACCGTGAAGGAGTATAAGGGGAGGCTGCGGGACGTAAAGATAGCCTGGGTGGGCGACGGGAATAACATGGCCAATTCCTGGATAGAGGCGTCCCTCCTCTTCGGCTTTCCTCTTGTCGTGGCTGCGCCGCCCGCATACGCTCCGCATGAAGCCCTCGTGAAAGAGGCGAAGGAGAAGGGCGTGCTTACCCTGGTCGCGGACCCCCTGGAAGCGGTGAGGGGCGCCGACGTGGTCAACACGGATGTGTGGATCAGCATGGGCATGGAGAAGGAAAAAGAGGAGCGGCGAAAAGCCTTTGCGTCATTTCGCGTCGACGAGAGAGCTGATGAAGGCTGCAAAACCGGATGCAATCGTGATGCATTGCCTGCCGGCCCACAGGGGTGAGGAGATCACGGACAAGGTCTTCGAGCAGTTCCAGGAGGTCATTTTCACGCAGGCGGAAAATCGCCTGCATAGCAAAAGGCGCTTTTAGAATGGTTAATGTCGGAGGAGATACATGGGTTATATTGAGAAAGTCGTGCTTGCCTATTTATGAGCGGGAGGCAGCAATCGAGCGAAGCGAGTGGGAGACTCCGGCAGCTTGCTGCCGGAGTGACCCAGTAATTGCATGGCTGATGACGGAGGAGATACATGGGTATATTGAGAAAGTCGTGCTTGCCTATTCGGGCGGCCTTGATACCTCTGTTCTTGTAAAATGGCTGCGGGAGCAGTATGGGTGCGAGGTGATCGCCTATACGGCGGACGTGGGGCAAGAGGAGGAACTGGACGGCCTGGAGGCCAAGGCGATAAAGACGGGGGCCTCGAAGATCTACATCGAAGACCTGAGGGAAGAGTTCGCGAGGGATTTCGTCTTCTTCGCCATAAAGGCGAACGCGATCTACGAGGGCACCTACCTGCTCGGCACCTCGATCGCGCGGCCCCTTATCGCGCGCAGGCAGGTAGAGATCGCGGTCGCGGAAAAGGCGGATTCGGTCTGCCACGGCTCCACGGGGAAGGGCAACGACCAGGTGCGCTTCGAGCTGACCTACTATGCCCTGGCGCCCCATATCAAGGTCATCGCGCCCTGGAGGGAGTGGTCGTTCTCGTCGAGGGAAGAGCTGATCGACTACGCCGGAAAACACGGCATAGACGTGCCGGTGAGCAAGGCAAAGCCATACAGCATGGACAGGAACCTGATGCACGTCAGCTACGAGGGCGGGGTCCTGGAAGACCCGTGGAACGAGCCCGACGAGTCGATGTTCCGCTTGACGGTCTCGCCCGAGGCCGCCCCCGACAAGCCGCGGTACGTGGAGATCGAGTTTGAGAACGGGGCGGCGACAAAGGTCGACGGGAAAGAGATGAAGGCGCACGAGCTCATCGGCCTGCTCAACCGTGTGGCCGGCGAGAACGGCATCGGCAGGGTCGACATCGTGGAGAACAGGTTTGTCGGCATGAAGTCGCGGGGGGTGTATGAGACGCCGGGCTGCACGGTGCTCCATACGGCGCACCAGGCCATAGAGTCGATCACGATGGACAGGGAAGTCATGCACCTCAGGGACAGTCTCACTACCAAAATTTCGGAGCTGATCTACTACGGCTTCTGGTATTCCCCGGAAATGGAGGCCATCCGTGCCTTCGTCGAGCAGACGCAGGTCGGGGTGACGGGGACGGTGAGGCTGAAACTCTACAAAGGCAACACGATCGTCGTCGGCCGGAAATCGGAGAAATCCCTCTACAAGCAGGACTTTGCAACCTTTGACAAGGACGCCGTGTACAACCAGCAGGACGCGAGCGGGTTCATCAAGCTCAACGCCTTGCGGCTGCGCATCAGGGCAATGCAGAGAGGGAAGTAGCGCCGGGTGGCACGCAATGGATAAGGACGAAATCAGGGGCTATGACCCGAAAGCCGTAGAAGAGAAATGGCAGGCTGTCTGGGAAAAGGAACGCCTCTTCCATGTCTCGGAAGAAAAGGGCCGGGAGAAGTTTTACCTCCTGGAGATGTTCCCCTACCCCTCGGGCAAGATCCATATGGGCCATGTGAGGAACTACTCCATCGGCGATGTGATCGCCCGTTACAAGAAAATGAAGGGGTACAACGTGCTCCATCCCATAGGATGGGACGCCTTCGGTATGCCCGCTGAAAACGCGGCCATCCAGCACGGCGTGCATCCGGCTGTCTGGACCGGGGAGAACATCGCCTACATGAAACAACAGTTGAAGCGCCTCGGCTTCGGCTATGACTGGGACAGGGAGATCGCCACGTGCGACGTGGAGTATTACGGCTGGGAGCAGTGGATTTTCCTGAAGATGTACGAGAAGGGACTCGTCTACCGGAAGAGCGCTCCCGTCAATTATTGCGAGCAGTGCCAGACCGTGCTCGCCAACGAGCAGGTCGAGGACGGCAGGTGCTGGCGGTGCGGCTCTGAGGTAATCCAGAACGAGCTGGCCCAATGGTTCTTTGCGATCACGCGGTACGCCGACGAGCTCCACGACTACACATCGAAGCTGCCCGGGTGGCCGGAACGGGTGCTCAGCATGCAGAGGAACTGGATAGGCAAGAGCTACGGGGTGGAGGTCGATTTCCCCCTGGAGAACGGGAGCCGCCTTACCATTTTCACCACGAGGCCCGACACCCTCTACGGGGTGACGTTCATGGTGCTCGCCCCCGAGCATCCCTTTGCCGCGACACTCTCCATCGGGACTCCTTATGAGAAGGAGGTGGCCGCCTTCGTGGAAAAGGCGCAGGCGCAGGACCGCAGCTTCAGGGCCGAGCTGACGTTGAAAAAGGAAGGCGTCTTCACGGGGGCTTATGCGCTGAACCCCCTCACGAACCAAAAAGTACCCGTATTCGTGAGCAATTTCGTCCTCGCCGAATACGGGACGGGCGCGATTATGGCCGTTCCCGCTCACGATCAGAGGGACTTCGAGTTCGCCCGGGAATTCGACCTGCCCGTCGTCGTCACCATCATGCCGGACGACGGACTCGACCCCGCCTCCATGGAGCGGGCCTACGAGGGCGAGGGATTCATAGTCAATTCGGGTATATTCAACGGCATGGCCAACAGGGACGCCATACCCGCCATTATCGATTACCTCGAAGAACACCGGATCGGCAGGCGGACGATCAATTACCGCCTCAAGGATTGGGGGATTTCCCGGCAGCGCTACTGGGGTACGCCCATCCCTATGGTCCACTGCGAGACCTGCGGCATTGTGCCGGTCCCCTATGAGGACCTGCCTGTCGTGCTTCCCCTCGACGTGCGGGTGTTGATGGTGGGGAGGTCTCCCCTTGCCGATCACCCGGAGTTTTATGAGGTGAGCTGTCCGAAGTGCGGAAAGCCGGCGAGGAGAGAGACGGATACCCTGGACACGTTCGTCGAATCGTCCTGGTATTTCCTAAGGTACGCGTGCCCGCACTACGACAAGGCCCCCCTCGACCGGAGCGCGGTCGATTACTGGATGCCCGTAGACCAGTACATCGGCGGCGTGGAGCATGCCGTGCTCCACCTGCTCTATTCGAGGTTTTTCAACAGGGTGCTCAACGAGCTCGGCCTCGTGGGGGTCCGCGAGCCCTTCGAGAACCTTCTCACCCAGGGGATGGTGATAAAAGACGGCGCAAAGATGAGCAAGTCGAAGGGAAATGTGGTCGACCCCGACTATCTCATCGAGCGTTTCGGCGCCGACACGGCCCGCCTGTTCTGCCTGTTCGCCTCCCCGCCGGAGAAAGACCTGGACTGGAGCGATAAAGGCGTGGAAGGCTCCTCCCGCTTCCTGCAGAGACTCTGGAGGCTCGTGATGGAGCGGAGAGACGGGCTGGCCGCCGTGGAATCCGCCTCCATGACCGGCGCTTCGGATAAGGAGCGCTCCCGCCTCGTCCATATGGTCCATAAGACCATAAAGAAAGTGACGGAAGACGTGGAAAGGTTTCACCTGAATACGGCCATCGCAGCGACTATGGAGCTGATGAACGGCATCCACAGGTTTGCCGAGTCGGGACGCGCCGACAGGGAAAGCCTGGCTGTGCTGAAAGGCGCCATAGACCATCTGATCGTCCTCGTCAGCCCCTTCTGCCCCCACATCACGCAGGAGCTCTGGCAGGCACTCGGCCACGACAATCTCCTCGTCAACGCCCCATGGCCGGCCTTTGATGCGGCTTACGTGAGGGAGGAGACGGTGACCGTTGCAATCCAGGTGAACGGCAAGCTGAGAGACACGGTCGATGTGGAGCGTGACACGGACGAGGCAGCGCTGAAAAGCCTTATCCTCTCGCTCGAAAAGGTGCAGCGCCATCTCATGGGCCGGCAGGTGAGGAAGATGATCGTGGTGCCGAACAGGCTCGTCAATATCGTCGCGTGAGGAGAATCATGAACATGCGTAGACTTCTTTCGGCCTCCCTTCTCGTCTGCCTCGCCCTCAGCGTCAGCGGGTGCGGGTACGAGCTTGTCCGGGAGAAAGGCATATATGGAGGCCGGATTGTCTCTCTCAACGTCCCTGTCTTCAGGAACCTGAGCTTCGAGCCCGAGGTGCCCGGTTACTTCACTGAAGCCTTCTCTCTGGAGCTTGCGGCCAGCGGGCTTGTTCAGATCAACACGTCCGGGGCGGACGCGACGCTGCGGGGGACCATCACGAGCATCACCACCGGACCCGGCGCGTTAAGCGCGTTAGGGCAAAGCGTGCAGAAGACGGTCACGGCCAATATCAGCTTGACCCTGGTCAAAGAGGACAAGGTGATGAGGACGTGGACGTTTGGGGACGGCGAGATATACGACGCAAGCAGCATCAACCTTGAAGATTTCAACAGAAGGGCGGCCCTGCAGAGGATTGCCGCCAGGATAGCGCGCAGGTTCCATTCGCAGTTGTTTGCACTCTATTAAGCCCCGTGGCGGCGGGCGGGTGGGTGGGGCGGCCGGGTTAATTTCGCGCCTTTCGCCTGTCTCTTCGGGGGCCGCGCGTCCTCACGTACGACGGAGTACGCTGCGGTCGCGCAGCCCCCTCGATCACGGCGAAATCCATCGAAATTCCCTCCGGCCGCGAAGAAAGGGTGCTACGTATAGCACCTGCCAATAGTGATTTTCGATGTTTACGGAGTTTTGTCGAATACCACGAGTAAGGTGCCAACCAAGCCAATGAGGCCCCCGGCACGACCGATAATCGGAAGATTGCCAGGGCAAACAGTGAATGCAGAGGCTGCCCAGGCCATAGATGTAATCTTGAAGATCTGGCCGGGCGAAGTGGCGAACACCAACTTCCTGAAGTCCGTATTTTTGTTTTCCTTATTTTTGTTTTCCTTGTTGCACAGTTCACTTTCAAATGGTAAGACTTAGTGGAGTAGGCAGGGACCTGAAGGAGAGGTATACCTTAAGCCGGAAGGCTATGGCGGTAAATGTACGATTGCGAGACCTGACCCATGGTCTGCCAGTGGTAAAATTATGATGAACAACACAGTAAAACTTTTGAACCCCGCTATCTTTATTAAGAAAAGTGCGCGGCCCGTCATATTTCTGGATACATATGTGTGGCGCAACCTCCTAACAGATTATCCCGAAGAAAGGGGCTTGTTGCAACAGTGCTGCAAAGCTAACGTTCTCGTAGTTGCAATCAGCACCGCCTCGGTCGGAGAGGTCTGACAAGCCGACATATGTTTGGTGAGGTCCAGCAGGTTTGTCACAATACCCTAATTACTGTTCCTACCGAACGGATATCGGCCAATCAGATAATCCAAGCGCTGATAAGTTTCATCGAAGGTCGGACAAAAATAGAACTTACTTGGCATCTCGCAATTTCAGAAGTCCCTATTCTTGATTCACAACAGACAGGCTTGAAGTCACTGTATAGTGACCTTGTGCGTGAACTTAACGCAGTGCGAGGCGTCGCTCCTGAATCGAAAGAAAGCCTGGTTGCCAGGTTTGTTGATATTGAGCGCGTGGTATGGAAAGACACTCTGAAAGTTTACTTTGATATAATTGCGGAAGAGAAGCGTATACCAGAAGAAATATATGCGGAGTTCTATTTGACGGATTACTTTACCGACTTGCCCTTTGTGGTACTTCGAAGCTATCTATTAGCGTACGTCTTTAACGAGCGCGAGATCAGGATACAAGACCTCGTGGATATTTTCACGATATCAACCCTGATGCCCTATGCAACATTGTTCATAATGGACCGAGATCAACATAACAGAATAAGGCGACTCGAAAAAGACTATCCTGTGCTGTTTGATCGTTTGGATGAATTTTGTTATATTAGTTCCTTTCTGAGATGCAACTCCCTAAGTCCGAGGAAAGCTTTACATTCACTATTACTCCACATGATGAGTAGGAGACTAACGTCGTGACATCAGGCTGACAAGCGGAGGTTAGGCGGCTGCCGGTCGATGTCCGCAGCTTAAAGCAGACTTTGAGCAGGCCGGTCTTATCAGCGAAGAGAAGATAAAGTAAAATGGGCGAACCTAAACTTCAAACGATCAAAAGGCTGTTTGCAATGTCAGGGAATGTATGTGCCTTCCCTATCTGTAGAATTCCGATTGTTGAGGAATCAGGAAGAGTAACGGGTGAGATTTGTCACATAAAAGCGCAGAGCCCGAAAGGCCCGAGACATGATCCTCGACAAACGGATGAACAACGGCAAGACTATAGCAACCTATTACTACTTTGCGTGCGTCATCATAAAATTGTTGATGCGGAACCAGACATTTACGATGTTCACGCCCTTGTTGATATGAAGACTATCCACGAGAATGTCACTGGACGTCCGGAGATTGAACAGGATGTTTTCTTCGCGCGACTATTATTGAATCATCTAAATAAACAGTTTAGGGCCGGCGACAGCACACATAATTTTATGATTGATAGCCCTGGGGCTGTACAAGGTCATACCATTAATTTTCATACGCAAAACAAACACATATCGATTAATGCCCCGGTTGGAACTATCGGTTCTGATGCCAACCTTAGTCGTTATATACAACACCTTATAAAGAGATATAACGAATTTGCCAGTTCGGATCCAACCAGAAAGGGTAAGTTCAGGTACTCAGCTATATCCAAAAACATAGAAGACGCATACGGAAGTCATTGGAAGTTGTTGCCCGTAGAGAGCGCGGCTGACCTGATGCAATATCTTCAAGGGCGCATTTCCAGGACGCGGCAGGCAAACATAAATAAGGGCAAGGGATGGAAAGCTTTTTCGACGTACGAGGAATATCTGCAAAAACACCGCAAGCGAACCGTATAACAAGTGAACAGAGCGAAGTGGTTACGTTTGATGAGATAAACTGCTTGCAAGAGTGGCTGATGTTGCGCTGAGAGATATGGCCGGTGGGCAGATTGAAATTCAGAGCGAGACCATACGAAATCTTGAAAGTGTATCGAGTTCACAACGAAATACAATCGACTAGTTGGAGTTGAAATCAAAAAGCTAAGGGAGCAAAAAGAAAATCAAGGCCAAGCAGACGACGAAACATCGCTGTTCCTTCCCGCGAGTTCTTCGTCATGCGAGGAGAAATAACTATGGATAGAGTTACAGAAGTTCTGGATATCGTAAGCCGCGTAAGCAAGCTAGGGGACTACGACAGCAACGTAATTGGAATGGCCGCTGAAATAATAGCCGAAGATGAATTCAAAATGACGAAGATGGCGCGTGGCGCGGAGACAATTGATGGCTATTGGTTTCCGGATCTAACGCGAAGAACGGTTCAGGTCAAAGCGTGGTCTGAGGCTAGGGTAAAGACCTATGGGCCAGGCACGTTTTTTCGTATCAACGAGGAAGACGGACCTGATGACTTAATCGTCTTGCTCATTTACAGCTCAAAACCTAAGTACGAAGTGCTATATAACGGCCCGGCACGGGCAATAGGACGATTGGAACATAGCAAGAAATATGGTATTCGCCGTGTAGTCAGATTTGACTCGCTGAGGTCAAAGACTGAAATTGAGAGATTATTGCGCGACATGGACGGTGTATAGCCCATCGCTTCGGGGCGGCTATTCATGACTTCCGTGAGAAGTATCACTTTCCTTCTGTGTGGACAGCCCTACCCGAACTGTCTTTAATTCATCCAACGCATCCGACTCATTACGAAGGGTAATCTTGAGGTGTGCCGACTCCGACCTATTCGAACACTCGTAGGTGAAGTCCTTAACTACTATTAATCATTACCTATTCTTGACTTCACCTACGAAGAGTGGCCGCTTGGTGGTTGATAACGAATGAAGATTACGAATACAAAACGCGTAACCCACGGTCAGTGAGTGATGCTTTATGGGTGATTCCTTGGAGCAGATATCTAGGGTTCCCCGTGCCCCCGAGTGAAGTAGTAGCCAAAAACCATTCCCACAAATCCGGAACTGACAGAACTAAACGTTTTCAAAACATCCTCCCCTTTGGCAACATCGATAAGCCCAAAAATCATTAGCAAAAGAATCATCGCTATGGACACACTCCACGTTCCGACAACTATCACTGCGAGAAGCTTACGCATGCCATTCATTAGAATTTGCCTCCAGAGTCAGCAACATACTGGTCTATATCAGACAAAAGTGAATGCCTCGTTTCTTCTGCTTTACCGTCCGGCTCTATGGGCGCATACTCCCTTGACAGAGGTGGTTTCTCCTCGACCCAAAACACAAAATAGAAATTTGCGATTGTCGGTTTATCTATACTTAGATTTATTACACACAAAACACGGTAGCATTGATCCCAACGCCAGTTTAAAACTTTTTTTACGGTACCCTTTGGATACATGCCCATTACGATTCCAGCATCTCGATCTGAGGTGACCAGTTCAAACCTTCTTGCTGTGAGGGCGTTTTTGACGAATTCGTACAGTTTAACCGGGTTTATTCCGTCATACCTCCGTACGGGAGGTAGAAATGAATAATTTACAACATGCCCGGCGCGGTTCCCAAATATGGCCCCGATACCGGACATGGTCCCGGCCCCGATACCCGCCGCCTCTCCCGGCGAGCGACTCGGCATAGTCGTACTGCAGCTTATCAAGATTAGGCCGCACAAAACGATAACGAAACCTCTCATTCTTCCTCTTGACGCCGACAACTATCTCCTATCTATACAAACAACTGCTACACAAGCCGTAAATAGTAGTTTTCCCACCACTCAGTCTATCCTCGGGAACGTAGTTGACAAACGTGACTTATCCTTTCTCGCCCCTGCATGCCCTCCGACACGCCGATTTGGTGATGTCCCTTGTCACGCTTGTCAACTACGTTCCCGACCTCTCGTCGAGCCTTAACCTCATTTCGCCGGTACGGGCGAAGGCGGTTCCTTGATCTTCAGTGTCTGGGGACCCGGTTTCTGCGGCCCTGATGCCTTATATTGGTCGATTGCCTGCTGCGGCGTGCGGGCGGTTGTCGTCGAACCGCTCACCGCAGGCGCTGTGGTGGGACCGCGACTGCCGTCGTACGTCTGTCCGGGCGTCTTGGCGCCTGATGAGAGGTCCTTGAGCGCCTGTCCGGTCGGTGTTTTGGTTAGGTCCCGCGATACGGTTCCCGTGCTCGTTTGTACGGGCTGTATGCTCTTCTGTGGAGCGGGGGCTGGGCTGGGCTGTGTGCTCCTCTGCGGAGCGGGGGCAGGGCTGGGCGGTGCACTTTTCTGCGGAGGCGGGCTGGCTGGCTTCTGCGGCTGGCTCTTTTGATCCGCCGCTGCCAATACCGTAAAAGTCAGGAAAGCGACAACGGTCATTACGCATACAACTGCTCTTTTCATCTTTACCCCTCCTTTTTGGTTTGCATTTACTACTACATCATCTCTACCCTCGGGGACGTAGTTGACAAAGGGGGCAGGAGGGTCAAATCGTTATTTTTGACATAAGGCCTCCACTTCGCCCCTTTCCGGACCCTTATCTATCATTACCATGTGGAAGGAAGTTGTTCAAGAAGAAAAACGAATCCGTGGAGGAATGAGCACGCAGAAATCGTGCCCTGCCACCTTTCGCCCATTTTCGGGTGGGAAGAGCTACCGGCTTCACCTACGATTCCGTCACCTCGTTTTTTGGAGCCGGCTGAAGAATGCCAGGCAATATCTTTTCTATATTTCTCCGCGAGATGAAGCCGCTCGTCACCTGCTCCGGCGAAAGACGTAGGTCGTATCGTTTCCGGACCGGCTGACACAGAGCGAGAGCGTCGCGCCGTCTTCGCTTACGGTAGCAACCGTTCTGCCCCAAGCCGGGAAGTCACGGTTCACGAGCCACGACGCCTCCCGGTTTTCAATGGTGGCCGAAAACTGAGGGTTGACCCACCAGCCCTTGCCGAGAAGGACAGTGCATTGCCAATCCGTCTGCTTCCCCGCCGCCGAACACCATTGCACGTACTCACCCATTGTCAGTTGATTCCCGTGGACCTCATAAAAACTGGTTACGGTGATGTGCTCATTTGAATCGTCGCGCGTATACCTGGCGCCGTCGATCTGCGCGAGCCACGCCCGGTATTCCTCCTGTTTCTTTGCCGCCGCGGCTTCCGGCTCGATTGTTTCGCGGCCTTCTCCTGGCGGTACTCTATCTCGTAAATGAAGTTTTCCACGCTCTTCGCGTCAGAGGCGCCGGGTGCGGCGAGAAGGTAGAGCTTAAGACTCCCTATGGCCTCGGCGTACATACCCGCCTTGTCCTGGGATATCCCCAGGTTATAGTAAGCGTTCGCAAACCATGGAGCGGCCAGCGCCGCTTTCTCGAATTCCGAGACTGCGTCCTTGAAATCGGCCACGTTCCTTGCATCCTTCACTGCGGCTGTCCCCCTGGCCATGGAACGCGCCGCTGCTTTAGGGACCTCCGGCGCCGGCTTCATCTCTTGTGCGATTTTGATGATCTTTTCGCGCAACGCATAGTCCTTCGGATTTTGCTGGAGGTCCGAGATACACTTATTCAAGGTTTCCTGCCGGTCCGTCGACTGCCCATACAGTCCGTATTGCGGCATCATCATAACCGAGAGCGCGAATAGTGCTGCCACAGATATCTTTTTCATGCTTCCCTCCGGCTTACTGTCGTTATTTGACCCGGCAATAGACAACGTCCTTATTCTTGTAATGGGCCCTGATCGCCACACCGTGCCTTTTCTCCACCATCTCGTACTCCCCGTTTTTGCAAGCATTGCCGATTGTAACATTCCCCATCGGCTCGGTCGAGCAAAATTCAGCCTCACAGGTCGAAGTTCTTTGCCGGCTCCCGTCATGGGGCATCCACCCGTATAATTGCGGGTCGCACCGTTTTTCTAAAATAGTTTTCAAAAACCGCAGAAGATGCTTTTTTGCCACCCCTGGTTGTCGGTCCTCCTTGTCATGCCTGGTTGTCGCCCCTCCTTGTCACTTTGAAAGATTAGCGGGAAAGAGAGAGACTATTATTATGCCACCCAGCCAAGGCAATATGGAGCTACAGGCGGGGTACCCAGCTCAATATTGCCTTGCTGGGTCGCACCCGCCTATGGCAGTCATTTCAGAGGCCCGGCCGTTCTAAAGCCGGGCTTCTCAAATGCCGGTGTCGCTCTTTGACAATTGAACCCCGACCCACCCCTCAGGCGCGGGCACCCCTCTTATCTACGGGGGCCGGGAGATTTTCGATGGATGGTGCGGAAGCCGGGGCGGCGTCCGGGCCGGAGTGTACTACTGTACATGAGGACCCGGACCCGCCCCGGCGACCGTACCAGGCGCGAAAAGATCCCGGCCCCCCGATCCGGCGCTGAAGTAAACGAACTAGCGCAAAAACGGCTGTTTTTTGCCATTTCTTGCTGCATTTTACCCCCTTTTTGCCCTCTTGAGTGCACATTTCTCGCCAACCGTCTCACCCTCCCCTTCAGGAATCCCTTCTCTCGCAAGCCTTTCCGAAAGGGAGTTTACGATTGTGCACGAAAGTGCACGGTTTCGGGGGGGGGGGGGTGAAGTAAATGCTGAGTTTTGAGTGTTGAGTGTTGAGTGAACGACAACGGCCGGAAGCGGGTGCGGCCGGCTGAGCGGCACTGTCATCGGACACGACTGTCGGAGTTCAATTGTCAAAGAGCGATGCCGGCTAAGGGATCTCTCGAAACCGGCTCAAACGGCCGGGCGCTGTCATCTCTTTCGGGCTCCCGAAATGACTGCCCGGTCTCATAATATTTTCTCTGTTTCCCGCTCTCATGTCAAAGTGACAAGGAGGGGTGAAAACCAGGGGTGACAACGAGACATGACAACCAGGAGTGACAAAAGGCAGCCTTCCCAAAAAATGACGATGGGCGACGGCGAGTTGTCGAGCTTTTCTCCCTGAAAGCATGATTTTCTGATAGAATTAGATTTGCAGAGATTACCCGTGGAGACATCAGTGAAACCCTATCATGAGATTAAGCGCCTGTATTTTAGCGGGGAATACATGGTAGTGACAGTTGATGAGAATGAGAAAAAGTTCCGAATCAGGGACATATCGTCAACGCTTCAAAAGGCGTCCGAAGCCGAGAGGAACACCTATGAAATCTCTCCTTCGGGTTACGGTATTCACTGGCCTTTGATCGACGAAGACCTCTCCGTTGAGGCGCTGCTGGGAATTGTCCACACCAGAGACACAAAAAGGAAATCAGCATAGCGCGGCTATTTGCGGAACAAAAGCTCCCCTAGAGCCTTTCCGGCTGCCCCGCTACGGCTTCACTCGATCACGGGGTAACAACGAGCACCTTTTTCGATGTTTCCAAAAAAAGAATGACGATGGGCGACGGCGGGTTGTCGAGCTTTTCTTCCTGAAGCATTTGCTTTAAACTGAGTGCGATTTGTGCAATAGTAGAAGTGGCAATGAGCAGGTTACAGGAATTTTCGCGAGATTGGGAACGTTAGGAAACAACGTTCCCAAAAAGCCTACTCGTCGGTGAGCCGGGCGATAACTTAGGATGGAAAGAGGGGCCGGAAGGCAGTAATGCACGCCAGGAACCAACGTCCCCTACGCCCTTCCCCCTCGGTGCCCCCCTTGTGCACCTGCTCGCCCATCGCGCCCTCCTCGGTTTCGTTGAGGGGCATTCTATCATGGAGTGCGGTTTTAAAACTTAAACCGTCTAAAAGCAGTGCGGTTTTGATTCTTAACTGACATTCTGAAAGGTTCTTCTTGCAATACAGCACTGTTGGTGTAATGATTAACAGATTTGGCGGGAACGGAGACTGTGAAGAGGCTACGCAAAAAGTGAACTGCCTTGTTTTTCACTGCGAAAGGGAATGTTATTTACTTACCTAAGAGCGTTCCCTTCTCCCCCCTTCATATGAAAGAAAGACATGTTATGGCAACAATGAAAGGTGAAGAAACCACTGTAGGAGGAGGAGATGCGCTTCAAGATCAACGGAAACAAGGAACAGGTAGATCCACCCGTTCATAATTTCGTCTACACTAACTATCGTGAAGTATTTGACGCGGCTTTAGAGGAGTGGTCGAAAGATCCAAGGGATGATGAAGAGGGCTTCTTATCAACTTATTAACCGTCTCATAATGATATTGACATAGCCCCTCTCGTTATGGTATCTATAGAATCATGGATGCCAGACGACTCGACCGCAAGACACTGACCGAATTGAGAAAACGAGCAGTCACGAGCGTACAGAAAGGTGAGAGCCCCGAAGTGGTTGCCCGTGTCCTCCAGGTAAGCCGTCAGGCCATGTACGGGTGGCTTGCACGATATCGAGACGGGGGATGGGACAACCTCGATGCGAGGAAACGGGGAGGACGCCCTCCGAAGCTCGACGCTTCTGCCATGAAGTGGGTCTACGATACGGTGACCATGAAGAATCCCCTCCAGCTCAAGTTTCCGTTTGCCCTCTGGACCTCGAAGATGATCGGTCAAGCAATATCCAAGCGCTTCAGCATCACTCTCAGCAAGGCATCCGTATGCCGTCTCTTGAATCAGCTTGGTTTAACCCCCCAGCGTCCCCTCTGGCGCGCCTACCAGCAGAATCCTGAAGCCGTGGAGAAATGGCTTGCCGAGGAGTATCCCCGGATCAAGGAGCTTGCAAAGACGATGAAGGCCCGCATCTTCTTCGGCGACGAGGCGGGAATACGCTCCGATCATCATGCCGGTACCACCTGGGGAGTGAAAGGGAAGACGCCGGTTGTGACAAGCACGGGAAGCCGCTTCGGATTGAACATGATTTCTGCCGTTACCGCCCAGGGAGAGTTCAGGTTCATGGTGGTAAAGGGACGGGTCAATGGTCCTCAGTTTCTTGAGTTCATCAAACGACTGGTCCACAATGCCGACCGTCCGGTCTTTCTCATCGTCGACGGCCATCCCGTTCACAGGGCAAAAACCATAAAGGCCTTCGCTGAGGCGAACAAGGACCGTTTCCGCCTGTTCCACCTTCCGCCCTATTCCCCCGAACTCAACCCCGACGAGCGGGTATGGAACGACTTGAAGAACAATGCCATCGGGAGAAAGAGCATAGAGTCAAAGGAGCAGCTCCACGAGAATGTTATCGGCTTTCTCAGATTGCTTCAGTTCTGTCCTTCCCGAGTACGTTCATACTTCACGAATGAGACCACACGCTATGCGGCGTGAGTACAGATTATTATGAGACGTTTAATATGTGGAAAGGCCTGAACAGGAGAACGAAATCCGAGGTTACATAGAAGGAGATTCCAGAAGTCCTTTGTTGGTAACAGGAGGAATCGGTATTGGAAAGACGACTCTCCTGAATCGAGTCCACAGTTGGTACAGAGAAAACAACCCGTCTGTCCGTTTCATCAGAGTTGATTATGACCAGTATCCGATGACAAAGCCGCCGGAGTATTTCAAAATGAACGAGAGTGGCAGGAGCGGATTGGCCGCCGAAATTGTCAAGAAGAGCCTTGGGCGGTTCGTCGAGAGCTTTGCTGACAGAGGGGACGATTTTGATGCTCTAAGGCTCTACGAGTTTGTCTGCAAAACGAATCCTGAATACCTATCGCCTCGAAGGGCAGAGGAAAGGGAACGCGTCAAACGCGGACAGGACACTTCGGATCTCCGCTATGAATTGCTTCGCGAGATGTATGTCCAATATCCGTTTGAATCGGCCCTATTAAAATTTAAGGAGCACCTCAAGCGAAACGCAGCAGCGAAGAAAGTTGTGCTTGTGATCGATAATTTCGATCAGGACGACGTACACATCCAATCTCAACTAATATCGTGCGTGGCCGCCTATTTCATCCCTTGCCTCAGCCATTGGCTTGAGAGGAATGAAATTGTAAAGATGAAAGCCATTATTGCAGCACGGGACTACACGTTCAAAAGGGCGCTTAAGGATCCAGAGAGAAACGACTATTTTACCAAGCCTTATAGGCCGATACACATTGATTTGCCTCCCAACTTGGCGTCTTTGCTCAGAAAGCGGCTTTTCTTACAATACCATCGACAAGAAAACAAGCTCGCGAGCAAAAAAGTGGAATACACAGATGACTACGGAAAGAAATGGACGGTTGATCAATATGCGAAGTTCTTGGGTATTATTTGTGTGGAGTTTTCGAAAACAAGAATATCTTCTTTCATATACGAAGTGAATAACAACAACGTACGTCGCGCCCTGCCAGCCGTGCTTAAACTCATGCGCAATCCTTACTACTTCAAGCCTGAAAGGCTTCTTGGGGAAGCCATCGTTCAGAGCAAGGAGCTTACGCCTGGCCAGACTTTGCCGATAAGCTCTGTCATTTACTCTCTGGCTTACGGCGCTGCTCGCTATTTTCCTGTGGAGGATTCATGTATTGTCAACATATTGTGTGCGGGTTATCGCAATGAGCCCGAAAACGACTTTCTCGTCATTAGAACAATTCAGACCTTGATAGAAGCTGCGGAGTCCGATACAACGATCGGGTCCAAATCTCTAATAGACAAGTTAAGCGCTTTCTACCAGAATGCACGACCAGCCGACGTACTCGATAGGATGTATGAGAAAGGTTTGGTGAGCACAGAGACACACCAGAGGCCTTCGATCAGCGGTGAAGAGCGCATCTCGTTACAACCAAAGGCGCGCTGCCTCCTGAATGAACTGTGTCAGGGAAGCATGCTTACTATAGCTTTCAGAGATGATTCTTGGCTGCCTAAGGATCTGAGCAACGAAGGAGTTATCAGTGAAAGGCCAGACTATGACAAGGAAGTTCGGCTCACACTTGAGTACGCCACGTACATTATAGAACGTGAAGAAGCGGAGATTCTTGATATTAAGCGAAAAAACTTGTTGCCCATGTTTCGGAAGACGGTTGGGGAAAGGCTGATCTCGGAGATAGTCATGCAAGGCATTAGGATCTCCATGACGAAGTACTACGGACGGGATCGTAGAATTGATGACAGATATACCCCGCAAATAGCTTCTCTAACAAAGAGGGCTGAGGAGCTGAAAACGCAATATTCAGCTGTGTGCTAGATCTGGAGGCCGCCATGCAGTTGCCGAGAACCATAGAGAGGAGATTTCTCGAATATATTACAAAATCGGAAGGTCCTTTCAGGCCGGATCGAGTATGCGAGATCGCCAGCGACAAAACGAAGGCAGAACAAATTATCGAGAAATACGTGAAAGGTCACTTCATAAGAGATACGCAGGACAGCGATGGACGGCGGGTTCTCATCTCCTTGCCTAAACTGAGCGAAAAGAAAGAGGACCTTTTCAAGAGGCTGAGGCATCCAATTATTCGCTTTTTTACGTTTGATCGATCTTTCGCTACCGCTGCACTTCTCGTCGCCATATCTTCGTTTTGTTACACCTACGTTAGGGAAGAGGGGAAGAGGAGTACAAGCGTCTTGGCTCATTTTCCAAACGAGAAAATGCCCGGACCGGAGTATGTTGGAACGACCGGCAACCAGGTATCATTTAAATTCTCTCCCCTCATTTGTATTTACAATGCGTCTGACCATCCGATAACGCTATACAACATTGAACTCGCATCCTCACCTTCAGCACAAAGGCTCAATCTCAAGATCACCAGCATTTTGGATTCGGCAGGGAAGCTCTTGTCTCCGCCCATTTCGCGTAGCCTAGCTTCACATGAAGAAGCTTATTTTGTCGTATCCATGGAAGCCGAAATTCATAGCATGATTCACGGAACCGGAAAAGCAGGCTCCGGCCACCTTGATGGAAGTCTTGCTACGGAGAAGGCTGCACGGGAGTATTTTGTGAGAGAAATGGATGGGGTAGTAGTAGAAGTGATCGCTGGAGGTGGAAACAAGTATCCTTTCTTACTCTCCGGGCTGAACAGAAGGAAGTAACAGGCTATTCGAAGCGGTATCTGACAAAGGGTTTTACTAAATTATATGCAACCGTCTCGCGAACAGCAGTGGAGGCGAGGGTTACGACTACGAAGCGATTCTCGGGTTCGTGTTGGACGAAGCGACGACAGGTAAATGGCGGAAGTCAGGGACTGGCGGAAGCCAAGGACGTAGTTGACTAACGTGACAACGGACATCACCAAATCGGGCGTGTCGGAGGGCATCCAGGGCAGATAAAGAATAAGTCACGTTTGTCAACTACGTCCTTGAGGGGGTTTTGTTGGCTGAAAAGTACTACAAATCCTATAATGTAATAGCTTGGTGATTTCGTGTTAGTTTACGCCGGGATGCGGCGATCAGACCAGGGGTAGAGGGAGAGACATCCTTCAGTAATTCAATATCAGGTGATGACGATGAAAAGACAGTTTCCCGGTTACTACCGTCCAAGGGACGAAGAATTTTCTAAGAAGTTTCAAGAATGCGTTTTCTGCTTTGACACGAATGCCCTGCTGAATCTGTATCGGTATACTCCTGAGTCCAGAGACAACCTTATCAAGGTTCTTCAAGCCTTCAAAGATCGGGTTTGGATACCTCATCAGGTCGGCCTAGAATACCATCGGCGTAGGGTTGGAGTTCTTCTTGAGCAGCTCGGGTTATGCGACCAGGTGGAGGAAATCCTTGATAAGTCCAATGAGCAACTAGAAAAGTTGCAAAGGTCAGGCTTGTTTGCCGTTAATGCAATAATTGGTCCGGTCAAGCAAAACCTTAAAACCATCAAAAAGAAGCTTCAAAGGAAAAAAGAACCAAAGCCTAATCTAATGTCTGGTGACCCTGTCTGTGATGCGCTGACAGAACTGTTCGATGGTAAAGTAGGCAGTCCATATAAGGAAGAACAATATAAGGAAATCTACAAGAAGGGAAAGGAACGCTATGACACAAAAGTTCCTCCAGGCTACATGGATAAAAGCAGTAATCAGACCGATGTTGACCAATATGGGGACCTTGCGTTGTGGTTACAGCTACTTGATTATGCAAAAACCGAAGCACGTCCTATCATCCTCGTTACTGATGATGCCAAGGAAGATTGGTGGCGAGAGGTTAAAGGAGAAAAGTTGGGTCCGAGACCCGAGTTAATATCAGAATTTATGGCTGCAACTGGCGGCAGTAAATGGTTTTATATGTACTCTACCGAGCAGTTCTTAAGATATTCTAAGGCTTATCTAGATGCAGACGTACAACCTTCGGTAATCAAGGAAGCGGAGGGAATCCAAAAGCACGATGCCGAACAAGAAAAGATAAGAATGACCGGTGTGGACCTCCAGGAGGCTCAAGACGCAGCAGTAGAAGCCATAACACAGGCAAGAGCCATAAACAGCGACCGCATTCGGGAGACTTTAGCCGGCGTGCATTCCTCAGCCGAAGCGATACGAAATGCTCTCGCACTGCCTAATGAGGAAATCCTTAGAGCTTTCACGCAGACGGCACGCTCCTCTGAAGCGATACGAAATGCTCTCGCACTGCCTAATGAGGAAATCCTTAGAGCTTTCACGCAGACGGCACGCTCCTCTGAAGCGATACGAAATGCTCTCGCACAGCCTAATGAGGAAATCCTTAGAGCTTTCACGCGGACCTCTGAAGCGGTAATAGCGGCTTGCGCCTTTGGAGCCATGGGGAAAATACCTCAAAGGAAAAAAGGCCAAGTTGCTTCGCGAATCAACCAGCGTGAGGAAGGGGCTGTCGATGTGAGTCAGGAGCAAGAAGGAAAAATAGAATCGCCGGAACCATCTTCAGCCTCAGCACGGGAAGGGGGAGAGGTAGAGAGTTGAAGCAGTTGTAATGAACAGCAGGTAAATACGGGGTCGAGGGGTCCTTGACTGAGGACAACTTCTTTTCCAGCTTGTCCATTTCGTTCCGCATTAATCGGTCTTCTTTCATACGAGCACTCAACCTGCTGCCCTGATTCTTTCCCAGGGGATTGTCCTCGGTTCAAGGGTGACCCCACAACCCGCCTCGTGCGGTCAGTGCCATGGCTGATACATTAATTGTCAGGTGAAAGCGTTTGCGGACGACTCTTTCGCGGCCGGAGGAAATGTCGATGGATTTCGCCGTGATCGCAGGTGCCGCGAGCCGGAGCATACTCCTCGTATGTGAGGACTCGCGGCACCTGCGAGACAGGCGAAAGGCGCGAAATTAACCCGGCCGCCCCAACCCCCGGTTGATTAGTGGCCCCCTTTCCTGCTACACTATCCCATGATCCCCCAACTGAAGGAGAAACTGGCCGCCTTTAGCCCCTCCCCGCTGCGCTCCGCCGCCGGGGCGAGGGCGTCCGTGCTCATACCGATTGCCGCCGACGGCGACGATACCCGTATCATCCTGACGAAAAGGACGACCACGCTGAGGTTCCATAAAGGGGAGATCTCATTTCCCGGCGGCATGTACGAGGAGGACGATCAGGAAACGGTGCGGACGGCGCTGCGGGAATGCGACGAAGAGATCGGCGTAAAACCTGACGATATCCAGATCGTCGGCAGGCTTGACGATATGAAGACCATCACCGGGTTCGTGATCACCCCGTATGTGGGCCTCATACCTTACCCCTATGAATTTAAGCTCAACCCCGATGAGGTGCATCATCTTATCTGCTTGCCTTACCGCTACCTGATGGACGCCGAGCTTGGGACGACAACGGCGGAGCACCAGGGGAAGACCATACAAGCTCCCGTAATCTATTACGAAGGCGAAAGGATTTGGGGAGCGACATGCAAGCTGCTCTTGCAGCTCAGGCAGATCCTGGAAGGATGAGGCCCTTTAACCTGAAGGTGCTGGTTTTTCTCTCCCTGGGCCACCTGACGGTCGATCTCTACCAGGGGGCGCTGCCGGCGATACTCCCTTTCCTCAAGGAACACCTTGCCCTCACCTATACCATGACGGGCGTTATTCTGGTCGTTGCCAACTTTGCCTCTTCCGTGCTCCAGCCCCTGTTCGGGCTGATCTCCGACAAGAAGGAGCAGACTTTCCTGCTGCCCCTCGGCATATTGGCCGCGGGTGTGGGCTTCTCGCTGCTCTCCCTGCCGTCATTCTATTCGGCCGTCCTTGCCCTTGTGGCCGTCAGCGGTCTCGGCATCGCGTCCTTTCACGTCGAAGGGTACAAGAGGGCGGCTTTCTTCACCGGCGACAGGCCGGCCACCGGCATGTCGGTCTTTTCCGTGGGGGGCAACCTCGGCTTTGCCCTGGGGCTGATGGTGGCCCTGTGGACCGTCTCCCGATTAGGCTTCGCCTCGCTTCCCTTCGTCGCGATCCCCGCGGTTCTTTACACCGCGGCCTTTGTCGCCCTGCGAAGGGCCGTAGCCCGCCCGGCCGCGGCAGGGCCGGAGGTGCGGGCCGGACGGGAAACAGGGCAGGCTGCGGCAAAGGGCGCCTACCGCGCCCTGGCGCTGATCATCTGCGTGGTGGTCATGCGGTCATGGGTCCAACTCGGGCTCGTGGCCTATATCCCCTTCTATTTCATCGGCTTTCTCAAGGGTGATCCCGTGTACGCGGGAAAGCTGGTAAGCACGTTCCTCCTCGGGGGCGCCCTGGGCACGCTCGTGGGGGCATCGATTGCCGACAGGTGGGGGCACATGTTCGAGCTGCGGATGAGCATGCTCCTTACCGCTCTCGGCTTCCCCCTTATTTTCCTGGTGAAGGGCGAACTGCTCTTCGTGGTGTTTTTCATACTCGGGGCCATGCTCATCTCGAGCTTTTCCGTCACCGTCGTCATGGCCCAGAAGCTCCTCCCGAACAACATCGGCATGGCCTCGGGTCTCATGACGGGGTTCGCAATCGGGGCAGGGGGTGTGGGCGTGACGCTCCTCGGGGTGGTGGCCGACCACGCCGGCGTCGACATCGCCCTCAAGTCGATCGGCATACTGCCGGTCGCCGGGTTGGCGCTCGGCATGATATTGAGATATTCGCCGGGGCAGGGTGCGCAGGCATGAAACCGGTCATCACCATCGTCGGAAGGCAGAACGTGGGGAAATCGACCCTTTTCAACCGCATTATCGGCCGCAGGAAGGCCATAACCGAGGACGTTCCCGGCGTCACGAGGGACCGGAACTACGGCGAGTTCGAGTTTGGGGGAAAATCCTTCGTGATCGTCGATACGGGGGGATTCGAGCCGGAGGGCGCCGAGAAGATCACGTCTCTCGTGAAAGAGCAGATCTACGGGGCCGTGGAGGAGTCGTCGGCGATCATATTCCTCCTGGACGCGCCGTGACGGCCTGCTGCCCGAGGACAGTGAGATAGCGTCAATCCTGCGCCGCTACGACAAGCCGGTCTTCTACGTGGTCAACAAGGTGGATTCACAGAAACGGGAGGCGGAGACCGCCGATTTTTACCGGCTGGGTGTGGAAAAGCTCTATTCGGTCAGCGCCGCCCACGGCCTCGGGGTGGGCGACCTGCTCGAGGACATCGCCCGGATAGCCGAAAGCTGAGCCGGAGGAAGAGGCGCCCCAGGGCATCAAGATCGCCATCGTGGGCAGACCGAATACGGGCAAGTCGTCCATCGTGAACAGGCTGCTCGGCTCGGACCGCATGATCGTGAGCGACATACCGGGGACGACGAGGGACGCGATCGATTCGGCCATCCTTTTCGAGGGCAAAACGTTCACGGTGATCGACACCGCCGGGCTGAGAAAGAAGGCCAGGATTTACGAGAAAGTGGAGGAGCATTCGGTGACCGGCGCCCTGCGGAGCATCGAGCGGGCGGACGTGGTCAATCTCGTCATCGACGGACAGCTCGGGATCGGCCACCAGGACGGGACTATCGCCCATTTTATCGTCTCGACGGGCAAGGGGATCGGGATCGTGGTGAACAAGCGGGACCTGATGGACCGCGATGTCGCCGAAGACGCGTATCGCGCGATGGTCCGGCAGCGTCTCCCCCATGCGGACTTCGCGCCGATCATCTTCACCACGGCCCTCACGGGGGAGCGGGTGGAAGAGATACTCGACGTCGATACCGCCATCTACGAGCAGTTGACGACAAAGATATCCACACCGAAGCTGAATCGGGCCTTCGAGGAGTTCACCCGGAGGCTGAGTCCCCCCGTGGCGGAAGGGAAGCAGGTGAAGATTTTCTACGTGAGCCAGCTCAAGTCGGTGCCTCCCACATTTATCCTCTTCCTCAATTACCCGGACCGTGTGCCGGAGCACTACAAGAGATACCTGGAGAACGCGCTGAGGAAAGAATACGGCTTCACGGGCGCCCCGATACGACTCCTCTTCAGGAAGAGGTGAAGGGAGTGGACATCTCTGCCCCTTCTTTGCTATTATAAGCCCGCAACACAAAACAAAAAACCGAAATACCGGCGAGAGAGGAGATGGTCATGAAGAGAGCGGGCCTTGTGTGGTGCGTCTGTGTGCTGGTCGCGCTTGGTGTGGCGGCCTGTGGTGAGAAGGCCCCTTCGACGATCAGGGTGGGGGTCATCGCCGAACTGACGGGCGATATGCCGGCCGTGGGGGAATCCTGCAAGAAGGCCGCCCAACTGGCGGTAAAGGAGATGAACGACGCCGGCGGCGTCCAGGTAGGCGATAAGCGCTACAAGGTGGAGCTCTTCATAGAGGATAACGCGGGAAAGGCCGACCAGTCCGCTTCCGCCGCCCAGAAGCTGATCACCCAGCAGAAAGTGATCGCTATTATCGGCCCCAACGCGACCCGCTACGCCATCCCTGCCTCGGAGATAGCCGAGGGCTCGAAAGTCGTCCTCATCACGCCGTGGTCCACGAACCCCAAGACGACGGTCGACGCGAAAACGGGGGCCCCGAAGAAATACGTCTTCCGCGCCTGCTTCATCGACCCGTTTCAGGGACGCGTCCTGGCCCGCTTCGCCATGGAGAGCCTGAAGGCGCGGAAGGCCGCGGTCCTCTACGACGTCGCGTCCGATTACAACAAGGGGATCGCGGAATTTTTCAAGGCGACCTTCGAGCAGAACGGGGGGAAGGTCGTCGCCTTTGAAACCTATACGACCAACGACAGGGACTTCTCCGCGCAGCTCACCAAGATAAAGAAGGCCGAGCCCGACCTCGTCTTCCTTCCGAACTACTACAGCGAGGTGCCCCTCCAGATCCAGCAGGCGAAGAGACTGGCCATCAAGGCGCCCTTCCTCGGGAGCGACTCCTGGGGGAGCCAGGAGCTGATCAAGCTGTGCGGCAACGACTGCGAAGGGTACTACTTCAGCACCCACTACGCGCCCGATACCGCGGCCCCGGTGGCGAAAAGATTTATTCAGGCCTTTAAGACGGCCTACGGCGGCATGCCCGACGACGTGGCCGCACTGACCTATGATTCGTTCGGTCTCTTGAGACAGGCGGTCAGCGAGGCCGGCAAGGTCGATCGGCAGGCCGTGAGGGATGCCCTCGCGAAGATCCAGAAGTACGAGGGGGTGACCGGCGACATGCAGTTCAGGGAGGGGTCGACCGATCCCGTAAAGAGCGCCGTGATCCTCAAGATCAAGGATGGCAGTTTTGTTTACTTCGCCAATGCGAATCCATGAGATAGGGCTTGCCGGGTCTCGCGTCGGCGTCACACTATGAGCTACCTCTTCCAGCAGGTCTTGAACGCGGCTCAGCTCGGGAGCATCTATGCCCTCATCGCGCTGGGCTATACCATGGTCTACGGCATCCTCACCATGATCAATTTTGCCCACGGCGACCTTTTCATGGTGGGCGCCTTCCTCTGTTTTCTCTCCGTGGTATTTTTGAAGCTCCCTTTCGTGCCCACCCTGCTCGCGAGCATGCTGGGCACGGCCCTCCTGGGCGTGACGATCGAGCGGCTCGCCTATAAGCCCCTCCGTCAGGCGCCCAGGGTATCGGCGATCATTACGGCGCTGGGGGTAGGCCTTTTTCTGGAGAATTTTACCCTCGCCCTGAGCCCGTACCCCAAGCACATTCCTTCTGTTGTTCCGGACGTCTCCTGGATGCTCGGGGACGTGTCGATCTCGCTGCTGCAAGTCGTGGTGATCGCGTGCTCCCTCGTCCTGATGGTCCTGCTCGATCTCATGGTGAGGCGGACGATGATAGGCATGGCCATGAGGGCCATTTCGTGGGACAAAGCCACGGTGCCCCTGATGGGTGTGCCGGTCGACCTGGTCATTTCCATGACCTTTGCCATCGGCACGAGCCTCGGCGGCGTTGCCGGCGTGCTCTACGGGCTCGCCTACCCGGTCATCGACCCCTACATGGGGATCATGGTGGGATGGAAGGCGTTCATCTCCGCGGTGGTGGGCGGCATAGGGAATATACGGGGCGCCATGATAGGCGGCTACATCCTCGGCGCCGTCGAGATTCTCGTCGTCGCGTTTCTGCCCTCCACCTACAGGGATTTCGTCGCCTTCGGCCTGCTCCTCGTCTTGCTCGTTTTTCGACCTTACGGCATATTGGGCAAGCCCACCGTGCAGAAGGTGTGACGGCATGACGGGTGCATCCTTCGGAAAAAGGCTGATGCCGCAGGCCCGGTCGCTCGCGGCCAGGCGAGGGTTCAAAAGCGGCCTCCTTGCCGCCGCGTTCCTGCTCTCCTTCGTTATTCCCGCGACGGGTCTTCTCGACCAGTACGTCCAGCTCATCCTGATGTATATCGGCATCAACATCATCCTCACCGTCAGCCTCAATCTCATCAACGGCTATATGGGTGAATTCTCCGTGGGCCACGCGGGTTTCATGGCGGTGGGGGCCTATACCGCCTCGGTCATCTCGGTGCACCTCTTCCCCGGACCCTGGGGGGCTTTGCTCTTTCCCGTCGCCGTGACAATAGGAGGCCTGGCCGCCGCGGTCACGGGTCTCCTCGTCGCTTTTCCGTCCTTCAAGACCAGGGGCGATTACCTCGCCATCGTCACCCTCGCCTTCGGCATGATCGTCAAGTCGGCGATCGAGAATATCGATGCCCTGGGCGGACCGCGGGGGTATCTCGGCATGGAGAGACTGACGACCCTGCCATGGGTATTCTTCTGGACGGCCCTCTCCATCCTGGCCATCCGCAACCTCGTTTACTCACGCTTCGGCCGGGGCATCCTGTCGATCAGGGAGGATGAGATCGCCGCCGAGCTGTCGACGGTCGACACACGGCACGTCAAGATGCTCGCCTTCGTGGTCTCGTCATTCTTCGCCGGCGTTGCCGGCGCCCTGTTCGCCCACCTTCTCCAGTTTATCAACCCCCGCGTCTTCGACATCATCAAGTCGACGGACATCCTCATCATGGTCTATCTCGGCGGCATCGGTTCACTGGGAGGATCGATTATCGGGGCCGTCGTCTACACGGTCCTCCTGGAGCTGCTCAGGCCGCTGGGCGTCTGGCGGATGGTGCTCATGCCCCTCGTGCTCGTCCTGCTCATGATCTACCGGCCCAGGGGCATCATGGGCTTGCGCGAGTTCTCCTGGTTCGTGCCCGGCTCAGACCTGCTCGCGCGCCGGCAATGGCGCAAAAAGGAAGGGACGGTCTATGGCCCTCCTTGAGATAGGTCAACTCACGCACCGCTTCGGCGGGCTCCTCGCGCTTTCCGATTTCAACCTGAGCCTCGAAGAGAATGAGCTGGTGGGCATTATCGGCCCCAACGGCGCGGGCAAGACGACTGTCTTCAACCTGATCTCCGGCGTCTACCGGCCCACGGGGGGCAGCATC
The DNA here is from genome assembly GCA_963729685.1 of uncultured delta proteobacterium. Classification (GTDB taxonomy): domain Bacteria; phylum Desulfobacterota; class Syntrophorhabdia; order Syntrophorhabdales; family WCHB1-27; genus BOG-1155. The sequence goes on from CAVSOX010000009.1 coordinate 77,077, forward strand.
AGCGTGGAGGGAAGGGAGCTTGTCGGTCTTCCGCCGAACCGGATCGCGGGCCTTGGCATCGCGAGGACCTTTCAGAATATCCGTCTGTTCAAAGACCTTTCCGTCCTCGATAACGTGAGGGCCGCCCACTACGGGCAGGCAGGGTACGGCGCCCTTCTGGCGTTATTCCGGCTCGGCCGGTGCCGCAGGGAGGAGGCCGCCATCATCGACCGCTCCATGGAGCTGCTCACCCTGTTCCGGCTCGACACCCACGCGGAAGAGCCGTCCAGGAACCTGCCTTACGGCCTGCAGCGGCGGCTCGAGATCGCAAGGGCCCTGGCGACCCGCCCGAAGCTCCTGCTCCTCGACGAGCCGGCGGCGGGGATGAACCCGGCGGAGATCACCACGCTGATGGGGCTGATCGAGTGGGTGCGAAAGGCCTTCAACGTGACGATCCTGCTCATCGAGCACCAGATGCAGCTCGTGATGAACCTGTGCGAGCGCCTTGTGGTGCTCGACTTCGGCGTCACCATCGCGCAGGGCCTGCCCCATGAGATACGGAGCGACCCCCGGGTCCTTGCGGCCTATCTCGGGGAGGAGCAGCCGGCATGAGCAATGATGTCGTCCTGTCGATAGAAGACCTGAAGGTACGGTACGGCAACATCCAGGCGTTGAAGGGCATCTCAATCGAGGTGCGCCAGGGGGAGATGGTGGCCCTCGTCGGGGCAAACGGCGCGGGGAAGTCCTCCACGCTGAGGGCGATCTCGGGAATGGTGCCTTTCGAGGGCAGCATCTATTTTAAGGGGCGCAGCCTGGCCGGCATACCCTCTCACCGGATCGCCAGCCTCGGCATTGCGCACGTGCCGGAGGGCAGGGGCATCTTCGCCAACCTGAAGGTGGGCGAGAACCTGAAGCTCGCCACGTGGGGAAGGAAGGACAAAGAGGGGATAGCGAAAGACTACCGGCGTGTATTCGCCCTTTTCCCCGTGCTCTACGAACGGAGGGAACAGTCGGGGGGGACCCTGTCGGGCGGCGAGCAGCAGATGCTTGCCGTGGCGAGGGCCCTCATGAGCCGGGGCAGCCTGATGCTCCTCGACGAGCCCTCGATGGGTCTTGCGCCTGTGCTCGTTCAGGAGATATTCTCCGTCCTCAGAGAGATCAACCGCAGCGGCTCGACCATCCTGCTGGTCGAACAAAATGCCTATATCTCGCTGCGAAACGCCTCCTTCGGCCATGTGCTGGAAACCGGCGCCGTCATGCTGTCCGGCCCCGGGGAGAGTCTGCTCAACGACCCCCACGTCCGTGCGGCCTACCTGGGCGCACCCGCGGCACCGGCCGGCTAGATAAAGGCCGTCAGGGGACGGGACGGTGCGTGCCTGAGTTCCTTGACAAAGGGGCAGGGGACTCTTATCGTAGAGGAAATCCGCCGCCGTGCGGCGAAAACGGAGTGGTGATGAAAACGCGTTCCATCGGGTTTCTTACCGTTGCCCATGCTTCCGCCGACATCAATCAGGGGGCCATACCCGTCCTCCTGCCTTTCTTCATTGCCACGCATCACCTCTCTTATGCCGCCGCCGCCGCCATCGTCTTTGGGGTAAACATCGTCTCGACCGTTTTTCAGCCGATTTTTGGCTACATGTCCGACCGCTGGTCGAAGCCCTGGCTGATCCCGCTTTCCATGGTCGTCATAGGGCTTGGCGTCTCGTTCGCCGGATTTGCCCCCACCTACCGCATGGGCGTCGCTTCCGTGATGGTCAGTGGACTGGGCATCGCGGCCTTCCATCCGGAGGGAGCCAAGCTGATGAACTATCTGGCAGGCGACAAAAAGGCGACGGCGATGAGTCTTTTCGGCATCGGGGGCCAGCTCGGTTTTGCCGTCGGTCCTCTGATCGCCACCGCGGCCCTCTTCTGGTGGGGCATCAAGGGCACCGGCTGCCTCCTCGTCCCTCCAGTCGTGATGGCCGGACTCTTTCTCTATATGCTGCCCCGTCTCACCGCGGGCTATGAGCCGACGGCGCATCCCCGCTCCCGGGAGACGGGGGCGGAAAGCGAGGACCGCTGGCCCGCCTTTATCTGCCTTGCCCTTGCCCTGCTCAGCCGTTCGGTGATCTTTTACGGGCTCGAATACGTTTTTGCCCCTCTTCTGGATCCACGTGCTGCACCAGTCGAGGGCGCGCGGGGGTTCGGCGCTCACCGTCTTCCTCGTTGCGTTGATAGCGGGAAACTTTATGGGCGGAAGGAGCGCGGACCACATAGGCTTACGCACGGTGACCATCGCCGGTTTCGTCTTCCTTTCAGCCGTGCTCCCCCTCCTTCTCGTTACCTCGAACCCGCTGGCCGCGACACTGCTGCTCGTGCCCATCGGGCTGCTGCTTTCGGCGCCGTTCGGCCCTATGGTCGTGCTCGGGCAATCCTATCTCCCCCACAGGGTGGGTCTCGCCTCGGGGATCACCCTGGGCCTGGCCTTCTCCTTTGGCGGACTGACGACCCCCCTCCTCGGATGGATCGCCGACTACCATGGGCTTCGGGCGGCGATCGGGGTCGTGGCTTTCCTGCCCCTGGTGTCCCTGGCCCTATCGCTTATGCTGCCCGCGCAAAAAAGCAGATAGGGGGCCGGGAGGGTGAGACGGTTGGCGAGAAATGTGCACTCAAGAGGGCAAAAAGGGGGTAAAATGCAGCAAGAAATGGCAAAAAACAGCCGTTTTTGCGCTAGTTCGTTTACTTCAGCGCCGGATCGGATACAGACGGTAAGATGCGTCTCCAACGGTAGGAGCGTTCGCGGTGACGAGGAGGTTCTGCTGGTTGCTTGTACACACTTCTTCTATGCCCTACGCGAGCAACAAGGACGAGAACGCTTTTCTCTTCTATCGAGCAGACTATGCGCATACAGGCAAAAGGCTTCCCCCGTGATCCGAAATAAAGTGTCTCACGCTTTGTAACCTTTTGACAAATTCCCGCGACTTATCCTTTGGTAAGCATGAGTCGCATCGAGGACCTCGACGGCCAGCCAAGAAAGTGCAAGGGCATTATGAAAATGCTCTATGCCATCGCTCTTGCGTTGGCTCTGATCGGTCTTGCCGCCGTCCTCTTTGCGCCGCGCTGATCGATTCTTTCGCTCACGAAAACGTTCTCACGAGGAGGATTTATGGACACAAGCAACGGCGCGGGAAAACAGACCCGGGAACGCTCGGGAGCCGCACGTGACGAGGACGAGGGGCGTGACCACACCCCCTTCTTCGAGGTAAGCAAGATAGTGGAATCACCGGACATGCTGAAGGGTTGGGTTGAATGGTTCAAGGGGTTAAACATTCCTTGCGCGGTGGTGAAAGCCGGCAGCGGGTACGTCCTCATGCGGAAAGGCAAGGAAGTGGGGCGGACCAGGTCTAAAACTTCGTCCGAGCTGATAACGAACAATATCATTTACTCTTACGGGCTCTAGCCGTCTTGAGCGCTGAAGGACTTTGAAGGCCGTAGCAGGAAAGGCTCATAAGGGCAACGAAGGTGCTACTCCCTGGTCAGCGTGATGGTGACCGTGCGGTCCTGTCTGCCTTCCTGATAGCCGGGGAATGTGGCGGTAACCATCCTTTGGCCGTTGCTCACGTTTACGTAAACTGGCATCCAATTGCCGCGGTCGGGAATATTCGCGAAGGTCATACCGCCGAGCCGCTGCCATTGGAGGCCGCCTCCCGAAACCATGACTCTCAGGCCATAGGCCTTTGTTCTGTTGCTGCCTCCGCACCACGCTTCGATGATATCGCCCGATTGAAGGAATTCCACGTGATCGCCTTTCACGATGTCGCAATTCATGTTCCTATAGGTGAAGTTCTCGCCCGGAACATTTACTTTCATCTCGGCCGCCCAGCGGCCCACAATCCATGCCCCTTGGGCAGACTGCGCCTGCACGGGCATGACGCACGCGAAGAGCGCGAGAAGAACCAGGGGTCCGCAAATGATCGCTCGTGCTTTCATGTTCCTTCCCTCCTTGGGATCGTTATAATCTGCTCTACGCCTCTTTTTTGAACCCTGAAAAAAGCTTTCCCCACCCCTTCCCTTTCCGGATATCGGTTGCTTTCAGCTTGTTCTCATCGACCACCGGGCCCCGGATGAGGTCCTTCGGTCCCGTCGCCTCGATAAGATAATCTTCAATGACAACGTAATCCATTTCCGTGTGCATGAAGCACCGCAGCGCGTCGAGGGGTCTCTCCACGATCGGCTCTCCGGCGATATTGTAAGAGGTATTGAGTATGACGGGGACCCCTGTTATAGCCTCAAATTCCTTTACGAGCTCGTAGTATCGCCCGTTATCCGCCTTCGTCACGGTCTGGACCCGCGCCGTGCCGTCGACGTGGGTAATAGCGGGAACAAGGTGCCGCTTCTCCTTCTTCACCTCGGCAATGAGGAGCATATAGGGGCTCTCACAGGCGAGGTCGAAGTAGTCAGGGGCCTTTTCGAGGAGCACAGAGGGGGCGAAGGGGCGAAAGCCTTCTCTGTGCTTCACCTTCGCGTTGAGAATATCCTTCATTTCGGACTTCCTCGGGTCACAGATGATGCTTCTGTGCCCCAGGGCCCGCGGGCCTATTTCGCTGCCGCCCTCAAACCAGCCGAGGATCTTGCCCTGGGCGAGCAAGCCGGCGGCCTTTTTCGTCATCTCCTTTTCTTTGGTGTATCTTATATGAGATGTCGCCCGGAGGTCGGCGACAATCTCCTCGTCGCCGTAAGTCCTCCCCAGGTAGGCATTTCTCATGCGGTATTTCCCCAACTCCTCTTTGTTGATCACGTGGGCCCCGAAAAGAGCGCACCCGAGGGCAATCCCCGAGTCACACGCGCCGGGTTGAACAAAAATCTTTTCAAAAGGCGTGTTGTCGAGGATTTTCTTGTTGGCAACGCTGTTCAGCCCCACGCCCCCGGCATAGCAAAGGTTCTTGCACGGGCTTACCCGGTAGAGGTACTCAGCGATGCTGATCAGCGTCTTCTCCGTCGCATCCTGGACGGTCCAGGCTATCTCGGTGTAGAGATCGTCGGGGAGCCCCTCCTTGTCCCTGGGGCGTATGGCAGGGAAGTAACGCTTCCGATACAGGTCCTGGTGGCGGACAAAGTTCTTTTCACTCCTCGCCAGGGCCACGCCGTCGACGACCTCCACGAAGGGTTCGTCGATGGTCTTTCCCGGTTGTCCGCCGTACGGGGCAAGCCCCATCACCTTTCCGGAGCCGAAATCGCCCAAATTGAGAAATACCGATGTGCCCATATAAACAAGGCCGATGCCGTTCATGTACCCGGGGGCCGTACAATCCTTCCTCACGGAGGTCATGGTAGTGCCCATACCCCTGTAAAAGGACTGGACCTCTTCAAAGTCTTTCAGCTCTTCCCGGGTAAGGCCCCTGAGGGCAAAGGGCATCTCTTTCCCTGTCTCGACCTCGACGGCCTTGCTTCCAAGACCGTCGACGACCATTATCGCCGCCTCGTCGAAGGGCGAGGCGTAGTAGGCACTCGCTGCATGCGCATCGTGGTGAGAGATCGTATGGACCTTTCCCTCGTAGGCCAGCTCGCTCCGTATGGCGTCTATCGTGGCGTTGCTCCCGTCCTTACCATGGCGCGTGACGCCGACAACGAGATCGATATCGTCGATGCCCTTTAAGCCCGCCGCATCCAGGAGGTATTTCACGGAAAGGTGAGGGAAAGAACCGGAATGCTTGCGCCTGTCGAGTCTCTCCTCGCCGATCGCGGTCAGCCCGCCCTGCGAAATAAGAGCGGCTCCCGTGTCATGACCAAAGAGATGGAGGCCCAGAATATTCATCGATTCTCCTCAAAGCGGTTATCACGCACGTTCAATATAACAGAGCGCATCCGGGGCCGTCAACCGCTAAAGCTGCGGGGCCGCCCTCTTCAGGGCACGCTCATAAGGTGCGGCGGCGCAGACATCGCATGCGCAAAAAAGTTGGTAGCAGGCATTTTTCTGTGCCGCATTTCTGTGCTACATTAATGAGGTGGGCACATCACACGATAATCCCCTCGTGACGGTCGTTATACCGACTTACAACTATGCGCGATACCTGGGAAGGGTCCTCGAATCGTGCATGAGACAAACCTACGGGCGCCTCGAGATCATCGTGATCGATGACGGCTCAACCGACAATACGGCGGAGGTGGCGCAGAGCTTCGGGGACGGCAGGATCGCCTACCACCGGCAGACAAACCAGGGCGTCTCCGCCGCCCGCAACAGAGGTCTCGGCCTCGCGAGAGGCGACTTCATCACGTTCCTCGATGCCGATGATTTTCTCACGGATGATTCCATCGAGGAGCGGCTGGCTATCATGCTCTCCGACAACGACATTCATTTTGTGATCAGCACGACGTATTCGCAGGACGATCACGGCAGACGCGTGTTCCGCGACGGTTTTTCGACGGGCGACATTATATCCGAATCGCTGTGTGAAGAGCTGCTCATGAAGCGCATACCCTTTGCAACGTGCGCTGTCCTGGTAAGAACGAGCCGGGCCAGGAAGTTCGAGTTTCCCGTTGGTCTCACGAACGGAGAGGACCTCGTCTACTTCTCCAAGATATTTTTCAGGACAAGGGGTCGCTTTCTTTCGAAGCCCACGGCAGTGACGTGGACCCACGCGGACAGTCTCCGTCACAACATAGCGTACCTCAAGGAGCAGCGCACGGGACTCGTCGAGGCGATCTTCGACGACCCTTACTTTCAGGGCCGTCTCGATCATATGCGAAAGGCGTTTTCCGCGAACAGATGTTTTGAGCTTTTCCGCAGGTTCCACCGATCCGGCGATACCGGGCTCGCGCGGAAGTATTATAAACAGGCGATCTCCACCCAGCCGTCGAGGCTTTTGAAGGTCGACTATCTTATCAAGTTTCTCCGAACCTATGTGTAGCCGGGTCGACCAGAGCATGTCCGACACCCGGGAAATCGTTCCGAAAGCGCGGCAGAGTATCCATAAGGTCCTCCTCGACTGGTTTTCAAGACATCCGCCGGGAAGACTGCTCGACGCCCCCGCGGGCTACGGTTATCTGGCCAGACATCTCGGCGGCATGGGCTATACCGTTGTCTGCGGGGAGATCGAGCCGGAGATTTTCAGGGGCTCAAGAGATCGAGTGCGCGTACACGGACCTCAACCGCAAGATCGATGCGCCCGACGCTTCATTCGACTACGTGTGCTGCGTAGACGGCCTGGAGCATATGACGGATCCCTACCGGGCTGTCGAGGAATTCGCAAGGGTGCTCAAACCCGGCGGAACCGGGGTATTCAGCGTTCCCAACTATTCGAACATAGAGAAGCGGCTCAAGTACCTGTTGAAAGGCTATCTCACCAGGCCAAAGACAGCGGACGATTACAGACGTGAGGGCTCAAATCTGTTTAATTTCCACAATTCCCCGCTGACCATCACGCTCCTCGACCTCATGTTCGAGATCAACGGGCTGAACGTTACCGCGATCCTGAGAGACAAGACGAAGAGGAAACAGTACTTCCTTTTGCCTCTTGTGCTTCTGCTCAAGGCCGGTGCCTGCCTTTCCTCCCAGGAATCGAAGAAGAAACACGCCTATGATCTGACCCTGAAGAACGAAGTGATCCTTGGCGGCAATACGCTCATATTCATCACGCAAAAAAAAGTGTGAGCGCGACGAGGTCTCCGCCGGTTTCCGGACCCGGGCGAATGACGGACGGGCTTTCAACCGGCCGCCCCGCGCAGGCGCATTGAAACTGCCCGCTATTTCTGCTACATTATGGCGTGTCCGGCCGGTTCTCCCGGCCGGCTCAGTTGCTATGACCAATTTTTTCGACCTGACATTGAAAGAGCTTGAGGACCTCATCGAGAGCCTCGGGATCAAGCCTTATCGGGCGCGGCAGATCTTCAAGTGGGTCTACCAGTCGGACCTGGCTGATTTTGCCCTGATGAGCAACCTGCCGAAGGGCTTGCGGGTAACGCTGAGAAACATGTTCCATTTCGGTCTCCCCGAGGTCCGGGAGACGCAAACCTCCGAGGACGGATCCATCAAGTTCATGTTCGCCACCTCCGACAACCGCCTCATCGAGAGCGTCTTCATGCCGGAGGACGATCGGAGCACGTTGTGCGTGTCGACCCAGATAGGATGCAAAATGTCCTGCGCCTTCTGTGTGACGAGCAAGATCGGTTTTGTGAGGGACCTTACCGCGGCGGAGATCGTCGGCCAGGTGATGGCAGTGAAGAATCATGCGGGCCGGAGCCGGATCACCAATATCGTCCTTATGGGCATGGGCGAACCCCTCGACAACATCGATAACGTGCTCACCGCAATCGAGATACTGGAAGAGCCCCTCGGCCTGAAGATCTCGCACAGGCGGCTTACGGTTTCGACGGTAGGCCTGGTAGACCGCCTGCGCCTCATACATCCCCGCAAGGCCCAGATCGCCATCTCTCTCAACGCGGCGACGGACGCCGTCAGGACGAGGTTGATGCCGATCAACAGGGTATATCCCCTGGGCGACGTGCTCGCCTACGTCAGGGGTCTCGGTGATATGGGAAGGATAAGGGTCACCTTCGAATACGTGATGCTGCAGGGCGTGAACGACTCACTCGAAGACGCGAAGCACCTTGCCGGGCTTTTGGCCGGGATCAAGTGCAAAATAAACCTGATACCCTACAACCCATCTCCCTACACGGAGTTCAAAACCCCGCACCCGGACGCGGTGAAGGAGTTTCAATCGTACCTCATCAACAAGCACTTTACCGCCATAGTGAGGGCGTCCCGGGCCGGCGACATAGGGGGAGGATGCGGCCAGCTCGGCATGAGATATCTGGAGGAGGGACGGGTGTGAGCCTCTTGCCGGTCTACAGGAAATCCTTTTTTTCGAGCCGCGAGCGGAGCGACGGCCTCGGGGCTCGCCTTCAGGTATCGAAGGGGCCTTGTCTACACGGACATGACCGTCGGCACTGCCTTCGAGGGCTACGACGACCTCGTGCACGGCGGTATGCTCTTCGGCATCCTCGACGTCATCATGTGGTACGCAATCTTTCTGGCGACCAAGAAGATCTGCATGACGAGAAAGACCGACATGGAGTTTCTGAAGCCTGTCCAATGTGATGTCGCCTACCGTGCCCAGGGGAAGCTGCTCCGCGTCGAGGACAAGGATGTATGGGCCTCCGCCTGGATCGAGGATAGACAAAAGGAGCGGTACGCGCAGGCAAGCGCCCTTTTCAGGGAGGCGAAGCACCTCGATTACGACCGTTTTATCGATAACCTCGATTTTACCGGCGTCTCCCCGCGGATCAGGAAGCTCATCATGTCGGCGTCGTCTGACCCCGCGCGAGGTTCAATCGCCGGTCTCCCGGAATGAAGGCGGTCCATCCCGCTCTCCTCGGACAGCGCCCACGGCCGTCTCTATAGCCTGTACCAGTTTCTCGATGCCTTCTTCGGTGACGCAGGAGACAGAGCGCGCGCCATAGCGGTCCTCTATCTTTTTGAGGAATTCCCGGTTGACCCGGTCGATCTTGTTGAAGACAAGAAGCTTCGGTTTTTGCGAAAGGCCGAGCTTTTCGATCATGTTGTCGACTGTTTCCATCCTCTCCTCGAAATCAGGGGAGCTGATGTCGACGAGGTGGAGGAGGAGCGTTGCGTCTTCGAGCTCTTCGAGGGTCGCGATAAATGCGCGGAGGAGCACCTCGGGCAGGTCCTCGATGAAGCCTACGGTATCGGTCAGAACGATCTGCTTTCGTGAGGGGTATTTGATGAGCCGGGTGGTCGGACTCAAGGTGCTGAAGAAGCGCTCCTGAACTTCCACGGTGCTTTTCGTCAGCAGATTTAAAAGGGTCGATTTGCCCGAGTTCGTGTACCCTATGATGGAAACGACGGGGATGCCCGTTCGCCTCCGTCTCTCCCTCTTCCTCTCCCTGGTCTTTGCCACCTCTTCGAGCTTCCTTTCGAGGAAGCCGATCTTTTCCTTAATTCTCCGTCTGTTCACCTCCAGCTTTGTCTCGCCGGGGCCCCTGCCTCCAATGCCTCCGGTGAGGCGGGACAGGGCAGCCTCCTTCTCCGCAAGACGCGGCAGGATGTAGCGGAGCTGCGCCAGCTCGACCTGGATCTTTGCCTCGTTCGTTTTGGCCCGTGCAGCGAAGATATCGAGGATCAGTTGGCTGCGGTCGATCACCTTCAAGCCCGTAAGGGAAGAGATGCTGTTGAGCTGGCTGGGGGTCAGCTCCTCGTCAAAGACGAGCATGTCCGCGCCTGACCGGCGGCATCCCATGGCGATCTCTTCGATCTTTCCTTTGCCCACAAGGAACCTCGGGTGCAGCTCTTTCGGACGCTGTACGACCACATCGAGCACCGATAAGCCCGCGGAATAGGAGAGGTCTTTCAGCTCGGCAACCCGCTCCTCGATGTTTTTTGTTTTTCGCGGCATCACCACGATGACGAGCACGCACTCTTCCTGCCCTGCCGCATCGGTCAGGTAGTGGGTCCCTCTCTCCCTGACAAATTCCGCCTCCAGGTCGGCAATAAATTCCGTCACGTTGAGGTCCAGCTCGCCCACGGGCAGGGGACCGATAAACTCCCAGAGCTGTCCTTTTGGGGCTCCGGGCATGAGGTAACCTACCTGGACCAGGTCCGAGGGCTCCCCTACCCTTTGAAGGATGCAAGCGACCAGATCGAGCTGCAGCAAGACGAGATCGGTCAAGTCCTCCCTGGAGAGAAGCTCGCCGCTCAAGTGGGTGTGAACGAGCCTGAGACCCCTAAAACGCGTTCTCCCCGTCCTTTCCGAAGAGAGGGCGGGGAGACGGATACCCTCCTTCGTACCGAGGACTACATACTCCACGACGCCCCTTCGGTTGACGATGATGCCGACCTGTCGTGAGATCTCCCTTGAGATCTCCATCAGGTTCCTTGCCCTCTCAAAGGAGATGACCCTGTCCGTTTCCACCTTCTTCCGGTAGAGGTTCAGGAGTCTCCGCTTCTGCAGCTGGTTGAGGCCTTCCGTATTCCCGTATAATTCTATGGAATCCCTCCCGAGGCCGTGATCGCGGACGGCGGGTCTGCCCTACCTACGCCGGATCGGCCTCTACGCGTGGCACCATTATACTACAGGCAAAGAAGAATCTCACCGGAAGCACCCGTTCGCAAGCAGGGCGCCTTTACGCTCCGCGCATTCGCCTGCCATACACGCTTAAGGAAGGTTGCCATGCGGTCTCATCGAAATTGGAATCTCCACATGCGTTGCCCCTGGTTGCCGAGGTGAGATTGCAAGGAAAGCGGAAAAAGGCTATGATGGAGATATGCCGGCATTCGCGTCAGACTGAAAAACAGAGTACGCGGGAGGGCGGACCAATTTTATGAATGACAACGCATGCGTCGAGTTGATCGGTCAAATCCTCGAATCTCTGGGCACTACCATCGATGAGGCCAAGCGGTGTCTGCTCTCACGCGATAAGCGGCGCCTTGCAGGCGCGGAAAAGTCATTTGCCGCGGGCCTCAAATCGAGCCTGCCCCTGTGTGAAACACTCATCGCGAAAAAAGAGAAACTGCAGGGCGATCAGGAATTTCTTGCCCTCCTCCCCTCGCTCCAGCGCCTTGGCATAGCCGGTAAAGACCTGCTGCAGGGAACTCACACTACGCTGGAGGCGGAAATCTCGTTGACTGATAAGGCCTTCGGCGAGATCAGCGAAGTCATGGCGCTCCTGAAAGACCTTGCGAGAGACACCAACGATGTGCTCGCCACCGGAAATGCGCGCTTCCGGGCGTACGCCCGCGCCGAGGCAAACCACGCCATCGACAGGATGGAGGAGTACGGGCTGGACCACGAGCAGCGCCTTAACGCCGGCATCTGCTCGCCCAGGGCGTCTTTCGTCTATCTCGACATCATGCATTCCCTCAAGGCGATCGCAACGGAGCTGGCGTCTCTCGCAGAGAAGGCATAGGACGTGGGTCTTTCTCCGGCGTCCGTAAAAAAAGGGATCGAAAAAGACAACGTCGTCGCGAGGGTCAGGCGCCACAGGTTTGCCGGCGCCGTCTTCCTCGTGGGCGGGGCCTTGCGAGAGCTCGCTCTGGGCGGCACGCCGAACGACTACGACTTCGCCCTGGAGCGCGGCGAGGACCTGTCGGTCTTTGAGCAGATATTCGGCTGCCGCGCCTTCCTGCTCGGGAAAAAGCCTATCCAGACACACCGCATCGTCGCGGGAGATATTGCCGTTGATATTACCACGATCGAGGGGAGCATCGAGGAGGACCTCCGTCGCCGGGACTTCACCATAAACGCCACTGCATATGCCCTCGGAGACGGCGCCGTCATAGACCCCCTGCACGGCTTGAGGGATATGGAGGAGCGGGTCCTGCGCTACCCGAGGAAGGAATCGCTCCGCGAGGATCCGTTGAGGATGGTAAAGGCGGTCAGGCATCTGGCGGCTTTACGCGGCTTCACCCTCGACCCCGCTCTCAAAAACGCCATAGAGGTCCACCGGGCGCTCATCGAAAAAACGGCCGTGGAGAGAATCAAATACGAGCTCGATCTGATCATGCTGTCGCGGAACCCGTACAAGGCGTTAAAAACCATGGAGGAGACCCGCCTCCTCTTCGAGATATTCCCCGAGCTTGTGCCCCTGGAGGAGATGGACCGGGAGAAGCATCTGGAGCCCAAGGCGCTCGCCCATACGATAGATGGGTTCAGACATGTGAATAAGGTCAGGAGATTCCATCCCCTCATGGAAAAGGAGGCAAAGCATTGGGGCTACGGTCTGCTCTTTCACGACCTCGGCAAACCCCTGACCTTCTCTTGCGACGAAGAGAACGGGCACGTCCATTTCTATTACCATGAGCGCCATTCACGGGACATAGCGGCCCGCATCATGGAGCGGCTGAAATTCAGCGCCTCTGAAATGAGAACCATCCTCAGCCTCATTGAAAACCATATGCGGATCTTCCTCATAAGCAACCGGGAGGCGACGGAGAAGGCGACGAGAAGGCTCGTCTACAGGATGGAGGAGCTGACGCCGTCGCTCGTTTTTCTCACCCTCCTCGACCTCTACGGGAACACGAGGGGAAAGGAGAACGCATCGACCCTGCAGGTGAGAAGCCGGTGCCGCGAGGTGCTCGCCGCTTTCGACGAATGGAGGAGCGAGCCGCTTCCCCGGATTGTCACCGGCCGCGATCTCCTCGCCCTCGGCTTCGAGCAGGGGCCGGCCCTCGGGCAGGTGCTGCAGGAAATACGGGAAAGACAGATCGCGGGCGAGATTACCGAAAAAGCGGAGGCCCTGCGGTATGCGTCAGCCGCCGCCCCTAAGACAAGTGACGAGTGCCGAGTGACGAGTAAGGAAGAAAAAGCAAGGCGTTTTGCCCTGCACTCGGAACTCGGCACTCGTCACTTTCCCCTTCTCACTCTCCCCTCTTCTTTCGTCACTCGTCACTCGGCACTCGGCACTCGCCACTGGGTTACTGTCTTCCTTGCAGCCTTCTTTATAAACCTGTATAATAGGAGCATGAGCAATGTGGCACTTCTGTGGGACCTTGAAAATGTGAACCCTGGGGCGGATTCGCTTTTTCTGGAAGGCCTTATCGAGCACGCGGAGTCGAAAGGCCGCGTCGTCACCGCCCGGGCCTATGGGAACTGGACGAATACCGTCTTCTCGAAGCTCGCCCCTTCGCTCACCCGCCGGTACTTCTACCTGGTCCATATCCCGAAAGGGCGCAAGAACAGCTCCGACATGGTCCTTGTCTCCGACACGCTGGAGATCCTCCGCATTCACGACCATATAGATACGTTCATCCTCGTCACGGGAGACAGTGACTTTCGTTTCCTCGTGCTCGCCCTCAGACGGGCCGGCAAGATGGTCCATATCGTCTGCAACACGCAAAATGCCTCGGAGGACCTCCTCGCCCTCGCAGACAGCTATGTCGATTACAGGGAGTTGATGCCGGGAGGGAACGACGAAGAGGCTGCCGCGACCGACAAGGCGCCCCCGCCCGCGGAAGACAAGGCGGCACAGGCAAAGAGCGGCGCGCCCGCGCCCGCGCCGGCACAGGCATCGTCCATGACCATCGAGGATTGGTTCCTGGTCCTCGCGGAGGCGGCCGACCTGATGCTGAAAAAGAAGATGAGTCCCGGCCTCGGACCGGTGAAGATCAGGATGAAGATGCTCAATCCAAATTTCAACGAGAAAAAGCTCAGCTTTTCCCAATGGAGCGATTTTGTCAGCGCCGCCGTCAAGGCAGGCTTTGTCACGATAGCGGGCAAAGGCGCGGAATCGGTCATCTATCCCGTCCCCAAAGTCCTCAAGAGAGAGGGCCCGCAGCAGCGGGCGTTTCAGATCCTCCTCGATGTCCTCGCCGAGTTCGACAAGGGAAACCAGGCAAACTACCACTCCTTCCGCAACGTCAATTCGAAGCTGATCGAAAGAAAGGTATATTTCAACGGCCTGGGTTTCAACCAGTTCAAGGGGTTCATACAGGCCGCAGAAGCCAGGGACCTGGTCCACTCAAAGGTTGAAGGCCTCAAGCACTCGGTGCGGCGGGTCCTTCAAGACGAACCGGCGAAAACATCCCCTCTATAGGCGCCTTCCGCCTCTCCCGCTCACCTCTCGCTCGTCTCCCACGGCACTTGTTGCACCCTGCATGTTACGGTTTTTTTACTTGCATTCCGGTTCTCACATCTGGTAATGTTTCGCAATCGAGCAGCATCGCCGGAATACGGTCATTTTCCTAGCGGAGGGCATACATTGAGAAAACTATTTGTGTCACTGGTCTTCGTGATGGTGATTGCAAATCTTGCATGGGCGGCAGGCCAGACCGCTCCGCCCCCCGCGACCCCCGCGGCGCAACCCGCGCCCGCGCCGGCCGTCGTCGGTGTCGATTCGCGCTATCTTATCGGCCCGGGAGACGTCCTCAACATCTCCATATGGAAGGACGAAGCCCTTACGAAGGATGAGGTGGTGCTCCCCGACGGCACCATCTCCTTCCCGCTCATCGGCCTTCTGAAGGCCGAAGGCAAGACCGTCGCCCAGCTCAAGGCGGAAATAGAGGAAAAGATCTCGCAGTACGTGACCGAGCCTGTGCTCAACGTCGAGGTCAAGCAGGTCAACAGCATGCTCATCTTCGTGATCGGCCGGCTGAACATGTTGAGCACCGTGAGCGGGAGGTTGGTCCTCAACGCCAACGCCAACGTCCTTCAGGCCCTCGCCATGGCCGGAGGCCTCAATCCCTTCGCCAAGAGAAACAGCATCAAGATTTTTCGCCAGGAAGGGGGTAAGACACGAATTTTCCCGTTTCACTACGATGACGTGATAGAGGGCAAGCGCCTTGAAGAAAACATAGAGCTCAAAAGGTATGACGTGATCGTCGTCCCATGAGGCGCACCGCCCTCCTCCTCGTGCCTTTTCTGTTGCTGGCGGCTTTTCCGCTGCCGTCACTCCTTCATGCCGCCGAATTCCGCCTCCTGCCCTCGATTGCCGAAAAATGGGAATATAACGACAACATTTTCATCGCCCCGAGCAATGCCCCGTCCAATCAAAAGCTTCACGATTTCATCAGCACCACGTCGGGCGGGCTCCAGCTTCTGGCCAACACGGAAAAACTGAACCTGGATTTTACGGGGCGCGTCGACCAGCTCCTCTATCGCGACAACCCGGGCTTCAATTCTACCGACCAGTTCTATAAGGCGTCTCTCAGCTATTCCGTAAGCCCGAGGCTCTCGCTGTCCATGAGGGGCGCATTCGACCGCGATTCCCGGCCCGACCGGGAATTCTTCACCTCCGGCCTCGTGCTCAACGCCCTTCGCAGGGAGGTTTCTTCAGAGGGTTTCACGGGGAACTATGCCCTTACCGACAAGACCCTCGCCTCCCTCTCCTACGACCACGGCAATTACTGGTACAAGAACTCCCGGGGCGTCGATATGACCTACGATGCCGCCAGCCTCTCTTTTGTGCGCGACCTCACCGGCCTCGTGAACAACACGAAGGGGAGGCTCAACGTCGGGTACATGCGCTACAACTTTACCGGGTTGGAGGTGGACAATTACGAGGCAACCACCGGCTTCGAGTATGCCCTCCATGAAAAATGGACGTTCCTCGTGGATGGCGGCGCCCGCTACACGGAGTCCTACTTCCAGGCCCTCCAGGTAGCCGGCGTCCTCGGCCCGTTCGTCTTCGTGTCGAACCAGAATGTGACGAGTACGGGCACGGCCCCCGTCGCCACGGTGAAGCTCTCCTACAAGGGAGAGAGCACGACCGCGGAGCTCGCGGCGAACCGCGACATCATGCCCGCCTACGGCTCCCTGGGCACGGTCGAGAGGACGGGGGGCACCTTCACCATCAGCCGTAAGCTCACCTACGAGCTGAGCGGCTCCTTCTCCGGCGGGTACTTCACCAACATATCGAAGGGGGGGCAGTTCGCCGTAACCCCCATTAATTATGAGACCTGGTATGCCACCCCGAGCATCCGCTATGAGTTCAACAGGGACATGTACCTCGAAGGCTCCTACACGTTTATAAAGGCTGTCAACAATGCCGCGGCCACCACGGCGTACAGGAACCAGGTCATGCTCCGCTTCTTCGTGCAGCATGCGATCATTGAATAGCAGGGGCGGCGCAACAGAGGAGTCGACGTGCCGATGCCTGTTCGAGGGACCTAAAGTGTGGGGTTGAACACGCGATGAACGAACGGGGGTTGAAAATCTTGTTAGATAGTACGTGTGACGTAGTAATACACTGCATGGAAGCACCCGATTTTATGTGCTTGTTACCCGTCATTTATGGTAATATCTCTTCGCCATTATTGTTGTTTGTATGACACACGCGAGGTCTGTTCGTGGAAGAAGACGATGTTAAGACCATAAGCGATTACATCGGGATCCTCAGGCGCAGGAAATTGGCGCTTCTCCTTCCCGTCGTCATCGTCTCTATGATCGCCCTTGTCGCTGCCGTTGTCTGGCCCCGCACCTACAGGTCCACTTCCACGATCCTTATCGAGGAGCAAGAGATCCCTCGCGAGTTTGTCATCACGACGGTCACAGGCTACGCGGACGAGCGCCTTCAGTCGATCAACCAGCGCATCATGAGCACCACCAGGCTCCTCGAGATCATAAACCGGTTCAACCTCTATGGCGACCTCCGGAAAAGGATGACCATGGAAGAGATCGTGGAGATCATGCGGAAGGACATCAAGTTCGAGACCATAAGCGCCGATGTCATGGACAAGAAAGGGGCAAGGTCCGGGCCGGCCGTGCCGGTGACGATCGCCTTTACCCTTGCCTATAGCGGGAAGGTCCCGGAGGTCGTCCAGCAGGTCGCGAACGTGCTCGCGTCGCTCTACCTGGAGGAAAACCTGAAGACGAGGGAGCGGCAGTCGGCCGGGGCCTCCAGGTTTCTGGAGGAAGAGGCACAAGGGATGCAGCGCAATCTCGCGGACCTCGATGCGAGGATCGCGGTCTTCAAGGCGAAAAATATCAATGCCGTTCCGGAGCTGCAGCAGGTGAACTACCAGGGCCTCGACAGGGCAGAGAAGGACCTGGACCAGCTCAAGGACCAGCTCAAGACCCTGAAAGAGAAGGAAGAATACCTCCAGACGCAGTTGGCGAGCATCCCTACCGAAAGCACCGACCAGGACAGGAACCTCCTCAAGGAGCTGAAGGCAAAGCTGGTCCAGCTCGAAAGCCGCTACACCGACAAATATCCCGACGTGAAGAAGACCAGGATGGACGTGGCAGTGCTGGAGAAGAGGATCGCCCTCCCACCCCCCGAAGACGGGCCGGCGCCGAAGAAGGCCCTTACCTCGGTTGCCGATCAACCCAACAACCCCTCGTACGTCACCCTCGCCGCCCAGCTCTCGGGGGTCCAGTCGGATATAGAGTCGGCAAAAAGGCAGATCTCCGACCTGGAAAGGAGGCGTGAGGATTATATCCGGAGGACCGAGGCAGGCCCCAGGGTCGAGGAGACGTACAAGGCCCTCATGGCAGAGCGGACCAACACCGAGACCAAGTACCAGGACCTGATGAAGAGGGTGATGGAAGCCAAGGTTTCCCAGGGCCTCGAGAAGGAACAGATGGGTGAGAAATTTACCCTCATAGACCCGGCCAGACTGCCTGAGAAGCCTGTCAAGCCGAACGTGCCGGCCGTCCTGCTGATAGGCCTGTTCTTTAGGGATAGGTGCGGGCGTGGGAAATGTCTCTTTGAAGGAAGCAGGCGATCAGTCCGTCAGGGGCGTCGGCCAGCTCGCGGCCGCTACCGGCTACCCCGTGCTCGCCGCTATCCCCCGGATCGTCACCGAGGACGACAGGAGACGCGACCGTGTGCGCCACAGAAGGATGCTGATTGCGGCGGGCGTCGTCGTCGTTGCGATGGTGGTTCTCTTCCATTTCTTTGTGATGGACCTGGAAGTTGCCTGGGCGAGGCTCTCAAGACGGCTTATGCTCAGATAAAGACTGCGTGAAGGAAGGCAAGTACAGATGCGTCGCTCCTGGAACCCGTTGAAGATGATCATGCGGAAAAAAAGCCCGCGACAGGAAGTGCTGCCGGAGACGGCAACCGAACAACCGTGGGATACCTCTGATAAGGAGAAAGCGGGCTGGGTCTCTCCCGCGTATACGCAGTCCCGGACAATACCGCTCAACCCGCTGGTCGCCGCTGAAAACCGGTGTGTGGCCGTGCTGCCCAACTCACCCGATATCGAAGCGTACAGGCTCCTTCGCAGCCAGATCATGCAAAAGACGGAGCAGGACGGCGGAAGGGCGGTGATGGTCACGAGCCCTCTTCCCGGCGAAGGCAAGACCACGACCGTCGTCAACCTCGCCTTCACCTTTGCCCGCGAGTTCAAGCAGACGGTCCTTCTTGTGGACTGCGATTTCCGGCAGCAGCGCATCCACGAGATCCTCGGCATAAGGAGCGAAAAGGGGCTGGTCAACTACCTCCTTAACGATGAACCGGTCTCGGACCTGATCATCTGGCCCGGCATCGAAAAACTGACCCTCATATCGGGCGGCAGGACGATACAGGCGAGCGCCGAAGTCCTCGGGTCGCCGAAAATGAAGGCCCTCGTGCAGGACATGAAGAGACGGTATCCGGACCGCTACATCTTCTTCGACGTGCCGGCGATACTGACATCCGCCGACGCCCTGGCCCTCGCCCCCCAGGTCGACCATATCCTCATGGTCGTCGCGGCCGGCGCCACCCCCCTCTCCGACGTAAGAAGGGCCCTTCAGCTCCTTCCCGCGGAGAAAGTGCTGGGCCTGGTGTTGAACAAGTACAAAAACGGGCACTAACAAGCAGAAAATAGAGGAGAGGGCAGGAACGTACTTTCCCTGCCCTCTTTTCTGTTCGCGATTTCTCTGATCTCCGCTCAAGACCGTCTTCATAAGTTTTCCCAGCGTCCCTTGCGCCTCTTCCTTTCCATCGAACGCCTCTCCCGATTTGACTGCCTTTGTCAGGTAGTCCTTCGCCTCGGCCAGCTTCCCCGCCTTATACGAGACCATGCCCATGTGGTAATTGACGGCGGGGCTGTTTGCCATTTTCGCATACGCCTTTTCAATAAAATCCGACGCATGGGCCATGTCGCCTTGCTTATAGTAGACCCACCCGAGGGTATCCTGGATACTCGGCTCGTTCGGGCGGGCAGTGAGCGCCTTCTGCGCCAGATCGCGGGCCCTGTTCAGTTGTTTCCCGGATGCGCCCTGCTCGGCAAGGAGAAAGGCCAGGTCGTTCGCCACGGCCCAGTTGGCCGGCTGCTTATCCAGCACCTTTTCATACATGCTCACCGCTTTGGCATACTCTTTGCTTTTGTGGTAGAGCTGGCCCAGCAAGAGGCAGATGGTCACGTTGTCCGGCTTGCTCTTCAGCGCGTCGTCGAGCTTCTTTATGGCAGCGGCGGTCTGCCCCTGGATCACATACAACTGGGCCACGTTGGCCAGCGGCGCCATCCAGGCCGGCTGCAGCTCTATCGCTTTGTTCAACGCGCCTTCCGCTCTCTTGAAATCTTTTTGGGCGCCATACACCTGCCCCAGGAGGTTGTACGCCGCCGCGTCGTTGCCGTTCTGCTTTATCCTGCTTTCGCACAGCGAGGCGGCCGCATCGTACTTCTTCTGCGCCAGATAGACCTGCACCAGCGACGACAGGAGCACGGGCGAATCGGGGGCGAGCTTCAGGGCCTGCTCGAATTCGGCCCTCGCCTTATCGAGCTTTCCAAGGTTAGCGAAAAGCATGCCGAGCTTCGCATAGCCTGCCGGGTGTTTCGGCGCCCTCTTTCTTATCTCCCCGTACTCTGCTTCCGCGCGGCCCGGCTCCTTTGCCGTCACGAGCAGGTCGCCCAGCTCCGCCCTCACGTCGAGGTCGTTCGGGTTCTGTTCCAGCATCTTCCGCAACTGGGCCTCGGCCTCTTCGTATTGCTTCTGCATGACCTGGACCCGGGCAAGGGTCAACCCCGCATCGCGTGACTTAGGGTCTATTTTCAGCGCGTTCAAAAGCGTATCGGATGCGAGATTGAATTCCCTGTTCATGGCATGGGCTTCGGCCATACGGACATAGGCGGCCACGAATTGCGGGTTTTCGGTGACCACCGTCCGGAACTCGGGCACCGCGCTTGCCCCTTCCCCTCTCGCAAGGAATATGCTGCCCCTGGTGAAATGGGCATCGAGGTTCTTCGGACTTTCCTTCAGGACCTGGTCGGCATATTTTCTCGCCTCATCGATCTCCCCGCGGGCAAGGTAAATCCTTGCAAGACCGTTCTTCGCGAGGATAATCTCGGGATTTGCCTGGTCCTTTTCCAGCCCGAGGGCCTCTTTGAGCGTGTTGACGGCCGTATCCGACCTGTTCGTGTTTACGTAGAGCTCGGCCAGGGCCAGACGGAGCTTGATGCTCTTCCCGTTTTGCCCGATCCCCGTCTTCAGCTCCTGCTCGGCGTCCGCCACCCTGTTCTTCGCCAGATAAAAGCTCGACACCTGGAGCCGGCCGGTCTCGCCCTTCCGGTCACCGGAGACCACCTCTTTCAGCAGGTTCCGCGCCAAGTCCTGCTTTCCCCCGTCCCAGTAAAGCCCGGCGAGGATGAGCTTGTGGGCGGGGTTACCGGGCTCCAGGGTAATGGCATGCTGCATGACGCCGACCGCGTCCTCGGTCCGTTTGCCCCTTACGTAAACATCGGCAAGGGAAAGATTGAGCATCAGCGACTGCGGGTTCGCCTTCAGGCCGCGGATGAGCGCCTGCTCCGCGCCGTGGAGGTCGTTCTTTTGGATACAAGCCGCCGATATAATGAGAAAGGCGTCGGCGTTTGTCGACCCTTTCCCGATCAGGTCCTCCATGAGCCTCTGCGCTTTTTCGCCCTCTTTTTTCGCCAGGAGCGCCGCTGCTTTCACTATGAGGGCCTGCTCGTTTGCGGGCTCCGCCTTCAGCGCGATATCGGCGGTCTCCACGGCCTTGTCAAACGCCCTGCCCTGGAGGAGCACCCTTGCCAGCTCCACACGCGCCTTCACATCATTCGGTTGGAGATCGACTGCCTTCGACAGGCTCCCATAGGCCTCGTTCAGGTTCCCTGTCCTGAGCGCACTCAGCCCCAGCATGTAAAACGCATCCGCGAACTTAGGGTCTATCTGCGCGGCGTTCTTGAATTCGAGCTTCGCCTTCACATAATCGCCCTTCTCATACAGCGCCTTGCCCTTGTTGAAGAACTTCATCTTCTTCTGGTCCGGCCCCCCGCAGCCCGCGGCCATGAGGGCTACCAGGCAGATGGTCAGCATTACTCCCAGTTTTCTTCTCAAAATGTTACCTCCTATGAAACGGTACGAATAAGGTTGCTGATATGATAGCGAACGACAACGCACATTACCACCCCAGCAACCCTCTGAGCTATCACGATGACAAGCGGAAACATGCTCGCGAAAGTGAGTCGCGTCAGCTTCCCCCGCAGCTCACCCATCAGCACCTCGTAGCTGAAATAGAACATCACCGTCTTGGCCGCTATTACCGTCAAGTTTTCGAGGTGCAGATACCCGGACAACACGTGGGGCACGACAAGAGCGACGAAGAGGATAAGGAAATCCATGGGCGTGGTCTTGAAGCCCCGTCGCCTCCTCGTAAATTTGAGGGTAAGCACCACAAAGAAGACAAGACCGACGCAGGACAGGTTATAGAGCCTGCCGACGAGCGCGTTGACACCACCCGCCTTTTCCATGCTCAGCGATACGATGAACGGTACGAAGAGATAGAGGACCACCGTAAGCCATCCCCGAATCCACCCTTTCTTGAATCTCCATATTATCAGGAGGATCCCCAGGAAGGCCGCGCAGAGGGGAACGAAGGCGGGAGGGATCTCGGAAGGGACCAGGCACGTGGCGACCAGGAGAAGAGGGACGCCGAATTTCACGATGCGAAAACAGACCTTGATGAGAATGCCCTGCTCGCGCATGCTCTTCAGCCGGCCCTTGATAAGGCTGTCGAAAAAATGATACCTCTGCACCTTCCATTGGCTGCTTTCCGCAATGTGGAAACCGGCCAGGATGACTGCCGAAAGCGACAGGTAACCGGCCAGGAGGAGCCATTCCGCGTTAAACCTGAAGAAAAAGGCCGCGGTAATAAGCAGGGCCTGGACGATATAGATGACGAGGACGGACTCGGTATGATAGAACCCGAGGCGTATCAGCTTGTGGTGGAAATGGTTCTTGTCCGGAGAGAAGAGGGGCCGCCTCTCCGCGATCCTCTGCGCCATCACCGCAAGCGTGTCGAGCACCGGAAAACCCAGGATCACGAGCGGCAGAAGGGGGCTCAGAGGGGTCTGGCCCTGGGTGAGCGCCAGCGACAGGCTGATGGCAGAGAACCCGAGAAACTGGCTGCCCGTGTCGCCCATGAACAGCTCGGCAGGGTATGTGTTATATCTCAAGAAACCGAATATGGCGCCGGCGAGGGCCAGGGCGAGGAGGCACAAGGTAAAGTCTTCCTCGAGGTAGGCAAGATAAGCAAGGCAGCTAAAACTGAGCAGACAGATGCCTCCGGCGAGGCCGTCGAGCCCGTCCGCGAGGTTCACCGCGTTTGTGACGCCGACTATGGCAACGACGGTCAGGGGTATGGCGACCGCATCCGGGAGGAGCATATCGTCGGGGAGCAGCCCCCCCAGGCTCTTGATCTTGATGCCCCCATATATCACGATCACGAGGGCCGCCACCATCTGGGCAAAGAACTTCATGCGGAAGTCGATGCCTTTGAGGTCGTCGAAGAGACCGAAAAGGACAATAAATAAGCTCGCGATCACATATGCCTTGAGAAAGTGCTCATGAGGGCCCAGGAAAATAGTCGACCCATACACGCCCAGGGTGATGGCGATGCCGCCGACCCTGGGGATAGGGTGCTGATGCACCTTCCGGCTGTCGGGCATGTCGAGCCCGACATTGAACTTCACCGCCGCCCTGCTGAAGAAAGGGATCAGGACGATGGTGATGAAAGTGGATAAGAGAAGAGTGGTGAGATAGGGCATTTTAAACTACAATGACAATTTATGGAATTCAGTTGATAATCTTGATTTTTGATGTATTCAGAAGACGTGCTGCGTTTTTACTATTGACGTGGAGAATCTTGATCAAGTTCTTCTGAATTGCTCGATGATCACATGCGGAAATGATCGACGCGACAGGGCAAATGTATTGCTATCCCTGCAACAGTCTCAGCCAATAGTTTGATTCCCTGCGCTTCCTTGGAGGCAATAGACATTTTGGCAACGAAATCTCTCTCTGCTCTGCCCTGCGGTCGCTTCTTCGACATTGGCCCCGACACTTGTCCCCGATCGAAGCAACTGGCCGGAAAGCTCATATTCCTTTTGTTCTTGCAGCGATCTTGCATAACTTGACGACATTGTCATCGCAAATAGATAACTCATTTCTCCTGTATCAAGATTATCCTTCATGTTATCAATTTCTTGACTGCTTCTATTTAATCTATAATCGATGAATTTCCAATTTTTCCCAATTCAAAATTAAGCATTCAAATTACCTTATTCTGGAATATATTCCCTCAATATCGGCACAATTTCTCTCGTAAACCCTTGCAGCCTTGCCTCTGCCTCCTGCACGGTCTCTTTCTCGTAAACAGGAGTTATGAGTCTCACCAATGCCCCATCCGTCCGGTGCTCTGGTGAGGGCATCCCAGAATGTGTAGAGCTTCACCTGGTACAGGTTGGTGAGGGTTCGGCCCCTCATGGCGAACCAGTAATACGTCAGCTCTCTCTGCCCGCTTTTTTCCATGAAGGCGCGCTTGACGGGTATCGACCTCTCCGGTCCGAGGGGCACGTTCGTTGTCCCCGCCTCCCTGAACAACCAGCCGCTCCCCGGCAGGCACGTCTCGGGCGAGTGGGTCGCCTCGCCTTTTCGCTGGCTCTCGTAGTAAGCGGTATAAAAATTGACCGATTTCCCCTGGGAGTTCTTATAGTCCGTCATCGCATAGTCGGTGAAATGGAGCGCGTCGACAAACTGCTGTTCCATCTGCTCTTTGTTGCCCGTCCATTCCCCCACCTGCGCCGGAAATTCCCTGAAAGGCTTCTTGATCGGTATCTTTTCCCGAAAGTCTATGGTTTTAGACAGCACCAGCGTCGAGCCCAGCAAAACTATGGCCACAATGAAAGGCAATGTTGAATTCTTAATTTTTAATGTTGAATTAGCCTCGTCCATCGTCCTGAGCGGAGCGGTCGTCCCTCGTCCTCTCGCGTCCTCTATCGTCCCTCGCGTCCGTTCTCGGCGGCAGCCGCCCCAGCACCCACATCTCGCCAAGGAGCACGGGCACGGTACCCATGAATATCAGCCAACCGGCGAAGCCGTGAAAGAAGCCTTCGGCAACACTCGCGCCCCACATGCTGTAGAGGACACCAGTCGCCGCGATGCGGAAACTATTCACGAAAATTGCGATAGGAATAGAGGAGAGGACCAGGAAGATTCTCTTCCATATATGGGCCTTGTACCAATAGGCAAGGATCAGGCTCAGCACCAGGAGGGGCATCAGGTATCGAAGGCCGCTGCACGCCTCGACCACCTGCAACTGCGTAAAGCCCAGGTCGATAATATTGCCTTCACGGTATGCGGACATGCCGTAGAGATGCAGCATCGCAACGCCGATCTGCGAGGAAATGAGCTTGAGGCCGAAGGTACTCTCTCCGTTTCCTTGCCCCCACTCGTCACTCGACACTCGGCACTCGGCACTGACTTCTCTTCCTTCCTTCACTCGACACTCGGCACTCATCACTCGCCACTCCCTTCATTTCCTTCCCTTCACTCGTCACTCGACACTCGGCACTCGGCACTGAAGCGGGCGGCAGCCGCCCCAGAACCCACATCTCGGCAAGGAGCACGGGTACGGTACCCATGAAGATCAGCCATCCGGCGAAGCCGTGAAAGAAGCCTTCGGCGACACTCGCGCCCCACACGGTATACAGGATACCGGTTGCCGCGATGCGAAAGCTGTTGACGAAAATTGCGAATCGGAATAGAGGAGAGGACCAGAAAGACTCTCTTCCGATATATGGGCCTTGTACCAATAGGCGAGGATCAAGCTCAGCACCAGGAGGGCATCACGTACCGAAGGCCGCTGCATGCCTCTACCACCTGCAACTGGGTGAACCCCAGGTCGATAATATTTCCTTCCCGGTAGGCAGACATGCCGTAGAGGCTGCAGCATGGCAACGCCGACCTGCGGGGAATGGAACTTAAGTCCGAAGGTGAGACGGTTACTTTGAATCTCAGGGAATGGCAGTGCGGCGACACATAGGGCTGCAGGAAAAGAATATCGTCCTCAACTTATCCGATCCGAGGTGGATCCAAAGAAGGCTCACAATTATAAGCCACACAGAAAAATACAGGTATAATACTCCACGCCGAGTGTCACCGACCCAGTACAAAGCGAGCCTGCACAAAAAGGCACGACTCCCCACCAGGAAACCGTGGAAGGAGAGAATGAGGTGGACAGCCTGTCTCTCTTCTCCCAAATCAAGTAAAGGGCAACAAGAGGAATAAGGTAACAGTAATTGAAGTCTTCCGACCCCCAGGCTGCCCAAAGATGTTCCAGGGGGGAACGAAAGATCGCGTACAACAGCACCACATACAAGCATGCCTTTACCCATAGAAGCGGCTTTGAAGCGCTCAAGAATCTGATCATAAGTCTCCCTTCATGCTATTCGCCCTCATAAGTTTCACCAGGAAAGTCATCGGTCGCATGTCCTCGCCGATAATTCAGAAGCACACAAAAACTTCAGGATAAGCTGTCAGCAACCTCTCTGTACACATCGACCGTCTTCTCGATAACGATTCGCTCGTCGAACTCCCGAAGCACGATCTCTCTGCCTGCCATTCCAAACCTGTGCCTTTTTTCCGGATCTGCAGCAAGCGTCTCTATTGCTGAAAAGAGGGCTTTGGAATCTCTGACCGGTACAAGGAAGCCATTCACACCGTCTCGAATTAACCCCAGACAGCCCGCGATGTCCGTTGCCACTATCGGTTTTCCACATGCCGCGGCTTCAATCAGAATACGCGGAGTACCTTCGCGGTAAGAAGGCAGCACGACAATATCCACGACGAGCAACAGCTTGGTCATATCATCGACGTGCCCGAGTACTTTACGATTTTTTCACGTTTGATGCTTTCGATGTCCGCAACTGTCAGGGAGGAAGGGTCTGCTTCATACACATCTCCAGCGAGGAGAAACTCCGCCTCGGTCCCGTGACTTTCGCCAAGCCTGGACGCCTCAACGAATTCCCAAACCCCTTTGTCTCGAAGCAAGCGGGATGCAAAGAGTACTTTGACGGGTCCTTTCCTTTGACGGGAAATATCGCGTGGCCTAAATCGCGCACAGTCGCCACCGAGCCTCAAATTAATAAGTCGCCTCTTTGTAGCCGAGCCATCCAAGGAACGTCTGCTGGTCTTCCTGATTCTGAAAAATGATCCTTTGATGCCTACCTTTGAGCAAGACCCGATAGGCCATGCGTACAAGTGGGCGAAGAGATCTTGCGCTGACCCCCCGGATCAGTAAATATATGGCCAAGACCAGTAATGGCATTGACGGTGGAGATACCGCCCGTCAAACGTGCCGCCAAACTACCGTAGAGCACGCACTTAATAGTAAAGTGGTGGGCCACATTGGGCCGTTCTCTTCGGTACAAGCGGATTGACTTTTGCAACCACCAACACCTCCTGGATGAGATTAGTACTCTGTGTAGAAAGAAATCGAACAGAATCCAACAGAATCCAAGCTTCCTCAACCGTTCACCATATTGTCCCGACGGCGACACAAGGACTACCTCCCATCCTTCTTTCCGCAGAGTTTCTGCCAGAGAGCGCCCGGAAGATCTTGTACAGGTACCAGTCCGTATTCGCAAAGAGGAGCACTTTCCGTATTTCTTCAGGTTTGTTTTTGCATACTGACTGTGATATCGGCACACAACAATTCGCTATAAACTGATAACGTCTTTCGAATGACTATTCTCTCGTCGTATTGACCGAGCACGATCCGCCGGCCTGCGATTCCGAAGTCAATTCTCTTTTGCGGATCCATTCCAAGCGCTTCAATTGCCATTGCCAAGGCCTTAGAGTCCTTAACTGGGATAAGATAGCCATTGATGCCGTCCCGCACTAAGCCCCGACAACCTGCAATATTGGTGGCAACAATTGCTTTGCCAGAGGCCGCAGCTTCAACCAGAATGCGCGGAGTACCTTCGGGGTAATAGGTGGGCAGCGCCACGATGTCTACCTCGGCTATAAGTTCCGACATATCATCGACTTGACCGAGGTACCTCACCACCCCCCCTCTCCTGATCTACTCTATATCCTTGATCCTTAACGACAGCGGGCTTTTGCGATAAATCTCTCCAGCCAGTAGAAACTCGATCTCAAGGCCGCGAACTCTAATCAACTTGGCCGCTTCAACAAATTCCCAAACCCCTTTGTCGCGAAGCAAGCGGGATGCGAAGAGTACTTTGACGGCTCCTTTAGTTGACGGGAAATATCGCGTGGCCTAAATCGCGCACAGTCAACACCCGAGCCTCGAATCAGATGAGCAGTCTTTCTATCAGCCAATCCCCATTCAAGGAACCTCATACAATCTTCCTGATTCTGAAAGATAAATCCTTGATGCCTTACTCTTGATATGGTCCGGAACCCCAGCTTAACGAGAGGCTGAAACATCTTTGCCACAGTCGGATCTGTGAACAGATATCCGAACCCGCAGGAGCGTTGATTACATGAATATCGCTTCGCCAAGCGAGCCGCGATGGTGCCCAAGCAAATGCATTTCATGGTAAATAATGAAACAGTACGTCGGCCGGCTCTCGCCTGTACAAACGCACAATACGCGCAGACTCAATAACTGAGCTATTGGATTGAAGTTCCAAGAGGCCAATTTGACTGGCGTCCAACGAAACCCAAGTGATCGTTGCAAGCGCTTGCGGTAGTCGCCGTCAGGGGATGCGAGGACCACCTCCCACCCTTCGTTGCGCAGGGTTTCCGCCAAAGAGCGCCGGAAGTTGTAGAGGTACCAATCCGTGTTGGCAAAGAGCAGAACTTTGCTCACTAAGCAAAACCCTCGGTAGAGCAGTTGGTTCCCATACGCGAAAAGGCTCCGGCGTAAGTTACCCAACGATAGCCTCTTCGCTGTGCTTCTTCGCTCAGCGAAAGGCGCGAAAGTATTTGGTACTCTTTCTCATTGACGTCAGTGATTCGCGTCAGGGTCTGAACCGCCCTATCCACACGAACCCCGGGTGCACCATGATTTCCATAGGCGAGCCTTGAGGCCTCGACAGCAGTTCGAGGTAGCTGGCAGAATTTATGGAACCCGCAGTTTTCACGAGATCGAAAACGCTCCCAAATCCGTTGTTGATCTGATCGCTCCTCCATTTCTGCTCATTATGCCTCACCAATAAGCGCGGTAGAGTGCTCCGTACGCGACGCCTAAGCCCAAATTTCGGGCCACGCAGACCCATGGGATTCGTAAAGGAAGGCTCTTCTTGGAGCAATAGGAGGCTACAATGTCAAAAACCACTGGAAAAAGGTGGATGTGCTGATGGCTATCAATGTGCGTCATTGGCAAACCAAATTCAAAAAAACGTTCTACCTGGGCATTGAACTCATGCTCAATGTCTTCTTTCTTCAACAATCGAAGCAGTAAACGCCGCTCGCATTGTGATCTTCTGAAGAAAACCCCGTCGGGGCCGGCCAGTGATGGCACCGTCGATGGATCACTTAGCGGTCGTCCCAGCGTAAGGTTAAAATGGAGCCCCACGCCCAAAGTAGGATGAGCCGACGCCATCTTAGCCGCCTCCTCTGCCGCGGGGGTATTGACCATGAGTGAGGCGCTTGAAACAGAGCCGGCGAGGTGGCATTCTGCGATGCCCATATTCACGCCGGAACTCAATCCGAAATCGTCTGCATTGACAATGAGATACTTTAGCGTTGGCATGCTATCATGGAGTTAATCAAAGGCCGTTTCAAGGCTTTGGATCCCCGATGGATACTGTGGCTGCACCCTGATGCCCGCCCGCCGGAACGAGCGACCTGTAAAGGTCTTCATATTGCTTCATCACCGAATCCAAAGAGTACAGTTCCTTTACCCTCTCCCTTGCCCTAACCCTTCGGCCTATTCTGACCTCACGGGGCTGATCCAGCCGGCTCTACCATGGCCTGGCCGAGCAAGTCCGGGCTTCTGGGCGGAACCACTGGCCGGTCGTCCCCACGATACGAGCACAGTCGCCTACATCAGTGCATACGCAAGGGATCCGCATGCCATAGCCTCGCCCAAGACGGCGGGAAAGCCTTCGGTAAAAGACGCGAGGACAAGGCCATCCAGAGAGGGAAGCAATCGGTGGACATCGTTCCGCTCTCCCAATAGATGCACCCTTTCCAAAAGGCCCAGGTCCTTGATCTGGTTATATGAGATCCTTATTGGATGGAATTAACGCCCTCTCCAATCAGCACGAACTGTGCCTTGGGAAACCTTTCGAACACAAAGGGCCGCGGCTTGTACAAAGTGTGAGTGCGCCTTTATGGGATGGTACCGCGCCACGAGGCCGATTAGGGGAGCATCCTCTGCTACGTTCAATTCCAGGCGAACATCCGACCGCATCGCCGGAGAAGGCCGAAACTGGGAAGTGTCAAACCCGTTGGGTATGACGAGTGCCCGTTTTCCCGGCAGTATCCGATTGTCTGGTGCTGCCCATGCTCGACCAAGAATTGTAAATTACAATCGCCGGGCTGCGAGAGCCATGCGCCCAGGCGGAATCTAACGGCCGCGGTCAAGCGTTTCTCATTCCGCATATGTTCAAGGGAGTGAACGGAGGATGTTCCATATAACCGGCACATTGGAGTGGATCATCCTGGCAACCATCGTCGCAGCAATGTTGCCGTGATACATCCAGCCCTGGAGCATGTGGGGTCTAACTCTTCTCGTTTCCCCAATCAGTTCCGGTAAAGCGAGGAGCATCCCCAGGTATCCGGAGGCGTTCAGATACCGCACCGTTACACCGGCGGCTTCGAGTTCGGCGCCCACGCCGCCCTTGAGTGAGTGAAACAACCCGTCCATCGAACGGCAGCTTATCGGTCCCTGCAAGCAATTTTTGAAGCATATGTTCTGCGCCGCCAATTACGGTCGCCGTGGTAATATGCAACACTCGGACGTTGCGGGAATGCATTGGGTCCGTTACCTGGCTCAGGCTCTTATCCTTGAAGGGCCAGCCGGTCGCCGGACCAGGTTTTCCAGAAGGTTCGACGTCTGTTCCACCATGCGCTCGAGACTATAAAGCTCGATGATGCGGTTCCGCGCCGCAAGACCATATCGATGTCGGTCTTCATCCGACAGTTCCATCAGTCTAGCCCATGCGCCCGCCATAGCCTCCGAATCTGATGGTGGTACCACTTGGCCCGTGTCACCCACCATTATGGCTGCATCTCCTACGTCCGTAACCACACAGGGCACGCCGCACGCCATGGCTTCTCCTACCACATTGGGGCACCCTTCTTCTTTTGAGCACAAAGCAAGGATATCCAGGGCGTTGTAGGCATCTGCCATTTCTCGACTTTCTCCTAACCATAGGACCCTGCCGGATAAACCAAGCCCTTGAGATCTTTGTTTTAGGGCGTCCGAATAGTCCTTTGAGCCCCCCCCCGATTAGTGCGAAACTCACATCTTCATTTGATTCCGCTATACGAGAGGCCGCGTCCAAAAACATGGGGTGGTTCTTGACGGGGTCAAGGCGACCAACCATACCTATCAGGGTCTGCCGATCTCTACGCCCCACGCAAGCCGTTGCCGGTTCCGAGCCTCTGCATCAGGTCGGAAATGGGTGGTGTCGAATCCGTTGGAAATCACGACCGCCTTGCGTGCGCAGTATCCATGGGCGAGATGAAGTTCCTTACCGCAGGCCGAGTTATAGACTACCCTGTCTGCATAATATGAGAACAAGGCGCCGGCATAATAAAGCCCCAACGCCGGGAGATCCTTGAGCGGTAACGCTTTTGTCGAGCGACGTATGCCCCATACGAGCTTCGCCCTCGCCGCGCGTGCCAACGCTAATGAAAGGAGGTTGCCGGTGCTTCGGAAACCGTAGACAATATGCGGCTGGACCTTTCGGGCCAGCCGCAGTGCGGAACGTAGCACTCCCGTTGCATCCCATCGCCCTCGTTTGTTTAGGCTCACGAGACCTACGCCTGGAATCGCCGCCACGTCATCCCAGCGAGGCCCGCCCGGATAAAAGACAGCCAGGGTTATGTCGAAAATGTTCTTATCCATCGTTCTCACGAGCGACACCAACTGTCGCTCTGCTCCACCGTTGCCGAGCGAACGGGTAAGGAAAAGCACGCGGATCACAAGCGCCCTCGACCTTTAACCAGCCGGGCGAGCATCGGCCGTAAACGATGGCTCCATCGCAGATCGCTCCAGGCCCAGAGCCGGTCGGAGAGCGTCAGGCGCCGTTTCCTCCCAACCGCCACCGCCTCTTCCAGTCCAATCAGGAATGGGGCAAACTTTTGTAAATCGTTTCGAAAAGACAAAAGTTGACGTTCGCTCCAGTTGTTATGGTGAATACACACCGTCCATATCCCCGGACGGCATCGGCCCCAGTTCTCCCCATAGTTGCTGAGGTACCCACGTAATGCCTCTTCTGTCCGTGTATGGCCAGCGCCATAAACCATCGCTGATGACCCGCAATCCCAACGTCGACAGCAGATCGACCGTCTTCGAATCGAAAGAGTGGGAAGGAGCTACCCAACACTCGGGCTTTACGGATTCCCGCCCAAAAATCTCTAACCCGCGTCGGAGTTTCTCTTCTTGAACCTCCACAGAAACCCCGGCAAACTCGCTTTGAGGGTTAACCCCGATTAAGCCAAGGTCCCTGTTGACGTATACGTGTTGATACCCGTGAAGAGCGATCGCTCACCCCGGGCCTGCCATTCGCGGACGCGGTCCCAGAAATCAGATACCGGCGGTTCGACCATTAATTTTGGATCACGGTTATCCGGCACAACAGCCAGAATAGGATGGCCGTCGTACCTTAAGAGAATCGGCTCGATTGCATCCCAAACCCGCCAATTCATGGTGGGATAAATATCATCGAACCGAATGAGGTACTTAGCGGTGAGGTTCACTTTACGCCCGGTCAGTTGCGGGGGCCAACATCAAGAAACAGATATACGGGCAATATTAGAGGGATGCAATACCACGTCAAAACCGGAAACACATAGGTCTTCTTTTGTAAACCGTCTGAACTCCTCAGAAAGCCTCTTTTCGGGCGTAGGAAGTTGAGCCCATCGATCCGCATGAACTACATCGCATTGGAACCCGACTTGTTGGAAGATTTCGAGCATTTCTGAATAGCGGAGGCGATTTGTGTAGAATCCCGAGCTTGCCATTAATTGCGATTCCCATACCCTTACCCGGAACCTCAGATTGTTTAGGTGGCCTCCAAGCATATCCCGCAAGTCAACCCGGTGAGAAGATATTCCATCATCCCGAATCACTCTCCTCGCTTCCTTAAAATAATTAGGGAACTCGGACTTTCTTATATGTTGCAGTACCGTATGGGACCATATGAAGTCAACAGATTTGTCCGGCAAAGATCGCAGGGAATCTAACCCGTTAGTAAGGTATTGTGCTGAACAGGTAGCGAGTAATTCATCAACCGTTTTGCAGGCAGCAAGATCTTCGACTCGAAAACCTTTATCCCTGAGAAAGGAAACCATTGCCGAATACGGCCTCATACGAGTAGTAGCAAAACTCCCCACGTCGATCAGGCAGCAGGCGGAGGCGCCGAATGCATGGCTAATCAAAGCGGAGAAAAGTGAATCACCGGGCCCTATCTCCAGTATAACGAATTTGCCACCGCGCCCGACGAACCTCTCGAAATGCTGTTTGAACACGCCGTAAGCATATTCGGGCCTCTCCATATGACCGAGCCCGAATAGCGACAACCCCTTCCAACAGCGATAAGTGGCCGAATCCGGGACAGAATAAGTTTGGCAATCAACTTCATTTGCCAGGGTATTCTCATGTTCCCATGTTCCTCCTCGTACTCATAAGAAGATGATCCTGCTAAACCATATGGTCGACGAGAGATACAGCGTGAGAAAGCCCTAACATGGGTACGGAAAAAGTCTTAGTAACTTTTGCCCGTTTGCCATTCTTGCAGGCTTGAGCGTTATACGCCACCGTTTCCAAGCGAGCGGGTGAGGAAAAGAACGCGGATCATTTAAGACGCAACCTCCTAAGCAGTTGGATAGCGGCCGGCTTGGCACGGTGGTTCCATGTCAGATCGCACCACGAATGAAGCTGATCGGCAAGAGTCAAATGACGTATCCTGCCAATGGCAACAGCGTCCTCCAGTCCAATTATGTTGACCCTAAATTCGTCCAACGTTTTTCGAAATTGGCCTATTTCTGCTCTGCCCCAACTGTTTAGATGGTGGCATACTGTCCAAACGCCAGGCGGCATCGACCGCAATCCGCCTCTCCGGTTGGGACGATCTCCACCCCATAGCTGCTGGGGTATCCACACCATCCCCTGATTATCTATGTGAGGCCAGGGCCATAGTCCATCGCTAATGACACGCACACCAGCCCGCACCCTAAGAGATCTACCGTCGTGCTATCAAAAGAATGCGACGGAGCTACCCAGCAATCAGCCCGAACGTTTTCATGCGCAAACACTTCAAACGCACGACGCAGTTTCTCTTCCTGCACCTCCAGGTGAAAGCCCTGCAAACTCACTCTGAGGATTCAAACCAAGCACCCCGCGCTTCCGCGTGTTGTAGATATGCTGATATCCGTGCAGGGCAATTGACCAGCCGCGAGCCTGCCAAGCACGAACTTGATTCCAGAAATCAGTTGCCGCCTGTGCTACTTGCAGCTTGGGATTCACGTTGTCCGGAACAACGGCCAAGATCGGACGAACCGCATTCCGCACGAGCAGAGCCTCGATATTCTGCCAGACGTCCCAAATTCATGGTCGGGCAAATATCGTCAAAGCGGATGATATATCTGGCGGGGAATTTCATATCAGAATGAGCCACGTTTCAGCGCGCGAAATGCATGAGTTATGTCCGTATACAACCTGGCAACAAAAGCTTAGTCACCAAATCCCTATGGTCACAGCTGCTGAAAGCATGAATTGTGCCTGTTGGTTTTCTTCACCATGGATAGGGGTAGAACTTCAGCAACTCAGTCTTCTTGTCTCTTCGATAGACATCCCGATCATATGGTGGGTTTTGATATAACATGCGTTGAGCATACTCCTCGACAGAGGACAGACGTCGGGCAGGGGTGCCGCCCCAGATCTCGCCTGGTGGCACGTCCCTTGTCACCACAGCACCCGCTGCCACTACAGAGTTCGGCCCTATTGTAACTCCTGGGAGAATTATGGTTCCCGGGCTTATCAAGCAGTTGTCGTGTACAATGATGCGCCCGTAGATGATTACATCTCTGTATTCCGGGCGTTCTCGGATTACCCAGTTCGCACCGTCGTGCGTTATGAATTTCACATCCGAACCGATACTTACATGTTCGCCGATGCTTACCAAATAGGGTTCAGATCCAAAACAAGTCGGCCAAGAAAATACCCGAGATGTGCGACCAAACTGGAGTCCTTTCTTCTTCATTCGCCTCAGGACCCACTTATGCAGGATATTAATCAAGATAGCCCCCCTCTTCGCAATGCCCGATGATTCGATGAGGTCTCATTCTCTTTCTACCGGTCGGTAGCTAACAATCCGGCATCGTTCTTAAACATATCCATCAAGTCGATAGTCATAGCCGCACGCAGACCCAAAATACGTCGATCGAGTTGCTCCGGCCCCCTCACAGTTCTGAGACCTCTTATCATCCAGTTTGGCAAAGTGCGCTTTAAGGCAAACCGGAGTAGAGATCGGCTTCTCCCGGCGCTCTCCTGTACATGCTTGGCAAGAGCTTGGCACATATTTGCCGGGAGGAGATCGTTTGCTTTGGCATCGTGGAGCCGATCACAAATGTATTGTACAAAGGCTTGAGTCGAGAGATAGTCACTGCATGCGTCATCGGCTGGAAATCTTGCAAAAGGTATTGAAGGGCTAATCTCACGCACAAATTCCGCATACGCGCGCTTGTTGGTCCGAAGATTGTCAGGCATACGGCGCACCGTGCGAACGATACTCCCAGAAAGTAAGGGGTTGGCAATTTCTGTGTGGCCGGCCTTCAAGTCATTCAGCCCAGCGAGACCTACCGGTATGCGAAAAGCATGGTACAGGCGGTCACGATAAGTGGGGATTGACTCATCGGAAAGTCGGCAGAGCGACTCAGGAATCACCTGGGCGGGCAACTCAAATCTCGCTGCTCGATCAGGCCCATAATAGTCGGATAGTGTTGATAAGCCGACAGAAATTCGCGCGTGATGCTCACTCCGTACTTGAACCCATCCGAAGCCTTCATCTCCGCGAATTATACCAGTTGCTCCGCCCCGGTATACGGCTCGCCAAGCAGCAAATCCGTCTATATACGGAAAAAGCTCAGCCGAAAGAGCCCTCTCCGGCTAGGAGAAACTTTTCCACTATTTCTCGGGCGGTTCCATCGCAATTTCCGTTTCAAGATAATCATGGGGCAGATGGTAGTACTCGGCCAACTGACGAGCCACATACGCGTCACTGCCAGGCACATGTAACGCACGGCGAAGCCCCCATGTTACGCATCGTGGCCTTAATGTTTTCTCAAGCAACGCAAGGATACAACGACTGTCATACCCCCCAGAGAGTGGCAGTATCCACTTACCGTTCTTCCATTCATAAGCAGGTACCGTTTCGGTCAGCGCGGTTTTGAGCGCCCCGCGCCAGTCTTCAGGACTGCGGTCTTCAACGGTGAACGAAACACGCTCACTCGTTTGGTGTAGGCTCCATGTCTTCCTGTCTAGGACAACCCGACCGGCCCCCGCGACTCTACGAATGCGCTTGTCCCATGCTTCACTCAGACCCAACGTCCCTGAGGAGAGAAACCACGCCACAGCAGAGCGATTTGTCTGAAAATCACCCAGCACCGAAACAATTGCACGTTGAGACGTCGCGGCTACCAGTAGACGCGGTGTGTGCACATACCAGATCGTTCGTGTGCCCACAGCATCTTCCACCAGTTCAATCTGATCAGCACTGCTGCGCAAGAGAGCGAAGGTCCCGTCGGGAACGGCTGCACCGGGAATCCACCAGTCGGCAGAGGGATTCAGCATCAGACCGAGACAGGCCGAAATCTCTTCGTAAGCTTGATTGGCAGGAGGATTCATTATAAGAAGACACACTCCAAAGCCCGATAAGACTATCGGCTCTCTCGGTTCAATGCCATCGGGAACGAGTCGATGCATCATGTTCCTCAGCGCCGTCTCACTCGGCATGTCGGCAGGTTCCTTGACACATACGAGAACTGCCTTAGCCATCAGCCGCTCCTTTCTCAGCTTTCATCTTTGGGATTCGAGTGGATGTTCGGTCTTATTTGATGTCCTGTCAGGGCGCGCTTGACGGCGTCATCCCATAACTCTCTCACACGATTAAAGCTAAATGTTTCCAGCACTTCAGTTGCACGGTCTGCGAGGCGTTTGCGTTCATGCGAATCGGACATAAGGCGGCCCATAGCTGCGGCGAGCGCATCTATGTCTTCGCAGGGCACTAGAAGTCCATTCTTGCCATCGCAGATTATGTCATCAATGGCTCCTCCACAATCCGCCGCGATCACTGGCATGCCAGATGCCATGGCTTCCGTAAGGGCATTAGGAAATCCTTCCGCGCGAGAGGGTAGTACGAACAGGTCTGCCTGACAAAGGCGCAAGCCGGGAGATTTCGTAACTCCGGGAAAAGTGACGACGTTCCGACAAACCTTCCGTTTTAACCAATGTCTCTAATGCGTGACGTTCGGGCCCTTCACCCCAAATCACTAGCGACCATTCTGGATACTTTGACGCCACTTGGGCAAACGCCTTGACCAGCAGATCGTGGCCCTTGACACTAAACAGTCGGCCGAGGGCAACGATCTGGCGGCTTTCATTGCTATGCCAGCAACGGTCACCCTCCTCTGAAGGCTCGTTGCGAGGTACTGATACAGGATTAGGAATTACGCAAGCTTTGGCGCGAACCGAGTTGGGTAGCCATTGAAATACTTTCCTACTCTGTACCACAATTACAGACGCGTGCGGATACGTAAACAAGCGCAGCGTTTCCCATACCCAACCAATACTTCTGCGCGACGATCGGTCCGTTCCGAAACGATTACCGGAAATCCTAAGCCCCTGGTAGCCAATATCGTAGAGACGTTTGTACGATCAATGAACGAGATTACCACGTCCGGTCGACAGGCTCTAAGGGCCGAACGAAGCATCCAGATAGCTCTCAGATTCCGACTGGCAGCCTCAGCGAAGTTTTTGCTGTTTCTCGCAGCCGAAAGCGGTTGCACTCTTACGCGGCCGTCTAACCTGTAGAAGGATTCTCCTGTTTTGTCGAAAGTAATGATCGTGACCGCGTTTCCCCTCTCGGACCAGTCATTAGCAAGTTGCACGAGAACACGCTCCGCTCCGGCGGCCGCCATCGCCCAGATCACGAGGGCCAGGTTCATAGCCATGCTATTCTCCTCAGTGCAACTATAAATAGCAGGAATAAGAGATAAAAATCCTTGCGTGTTCGCATTTTCGGGATGGTTTTGGTTTAGTACGGACTTCGCCTTCCTTTATAAGATCCCGATGAGAAACATGTTTTCCAAACTAAAAAAATGGCCCTTTTGTGGGAAATGCAATTTCCTTCTCCATCGTCTCCGTTAGACCCCTCAGATGTACCATGCCGATAGGGACTGAATTAATTGTCTGATAACCGCCCTCCATGCGCCGGAAAAGGGTGTCGCTGTAAATCCGATTGAGGGTGAAGGTGAAGGAAATCTCCCCAATTACCCATCCATGAGCCGACTGCATAAAGTCATAAGTCATGCTGGTAAAACCGTGTCGATTACTGATTTGAAGTGCTAAATCACAAGGCTCCGTTGGTAGTATCTTTTCCGAGACTTTCTCCCAAAGCCCACTCCCGCTCAGCTCGGAAATCATTTGGCCGATTTCGCCGCACAAAGACGGAGACTAAGTCTCGTCCTAATGTCGTTATCCTCCAATCTCCGTCGCATCCGACGTACTCTTGAAAATAGGCGTATCGCGGACAATAGTCACTGTAGCGATACTGTCGCCCAAGCAAGAAGTCACCCTTGGCCAACCGAGGAATATAATAGTATTTTTCCAGGGCTCTATTCCATAAGCTCCGCTTGGCGAAGACGCCAAGCAGCAGGCTTTTGGCTTCTGTTTCGATCTACAGCTTCACCCCGCTTGAAGAGGCACCCATATGGGTTTTTGCAACCAGAGGGTATTTGGCTCTCTCTACGAACGCTCGTGCCTCCTCTTCATCGAAGCTCACGAATGTCGACGGCATCGGGTAGTCATGCCGCCGCAGAAAGAAAGTCTCACGGATCTTATCGTCGTAGAGCCAGAGCATCAGAGTATTGGGGAAGCAAGCGATACCTGCGGCCTCGATGAGGGGAAGCTTCGTCCGGATCTCGGCCATGTGAGTGGGGTCGCCCATGATCGGCCTCCAGACAAAGGCATCGATACCTTCAAGTTGTTCCAACCAGTCGTCGCGCCCGACGGCAATGACACGGTAATCCAGCTTCATCGACTCACAGGCCGTCCAAACTCATCCAGCCAGTCTTCGGGCATAATTCCTGCAAGTCCAATCAGATTCATTATTTTCATTCACCTTCTCCGGCGACAATGGCCGGCATCGCCCACAGTCTCAATCGACGCCCTTATTCTCCACCATTTCTATATGACCAAGAAAACCACGGGAGGGTTTGAAAGGAGGGCAAAGATCTTTGAGTGCTTTAGGCAACACTGGTCCGGAGCCCATATCACCTATGATTTGCATATCCTCCGGCCCGAACCGAGCCAAAGGGCGGGACAAGAGACCATACGCATGAAAGACTTGAGGTACCAGCATGGGATCGAAGCCCATGAGGGCGCATTGTGCTGTATCCAGTGCCACCGGGTTGCGCGCCCCCAGGAGCATACCGCTCTTAACAGGCTCTGGCAGAAGTGGACCTTCGCCGTCTCCCCCGATCAAGCCATCCAGAATAGCAAGATATTTGGTTCCCGTCCACGGCTGCGATCCCATTGTCTTTGTCTCTCTGTCGTAATAAAAAAAAGCGCGATTGATATCGAGAACCATGCGCCACAAGGTATCGTTGCCCCACCAACTCCCCTCTCCAAGCGACCAATCCTCACGGGTGGTCAACCCTATCTTATAGGAGAGCACTTGCAAAAACAGGCCGAAGTTCGACCAAAAAGCCTTCCGCCAACCCCTTTCGATATCCCATCCGCGATGGGCACGGGCCCTCGACACTTCCACAGACAACCATTATCGGGATACTCATCGCCGCCGTGGGAAGGCCCCCCGAAACGAAAATGCGGCAGATAGTCCTTATGACCATTGATTCCGACCAGGTTCTTCAGAGCCCCCGTCATCCCCGCCTTCTTGTGTGTCTTCATTTTGGGTAGGTTTACTATAAGATCTGCGGCTAAAAGGGCCTTAGGAAAGAGATATTTGTTTACCGAGGGAGTATGAGCAGCCTTCATACGGTGCCGGGGATACAGAGATACCCCGAATTCGTACCCGCCCTTCATAATGGGAACGAGAAGGCTATCGTTTCCCAGGTCCACCTCTTCGTACAGATGCTCCGAATCCTCCTCCATTACCGACCCGATGTGTTGCCCTTTTTTCACGATCGAACGTCTTAGTCGCAAGTCGACCAGCTCGACATCGACATTCGGCCAGGCGGAACGTGCATAATCAACGATATCGTCGAGCCCTGTTATTCGTATCACCTCATCCCACTCACATCCTTGGACCGGGGCATCGGCGATCAATATGCAACCAGCGCCTTCCATGGCCTTCGCGACATAATCGAAGACGGCACGTATGACGGAGCCATGGGTGAGGAGACAGTCAGTCCATCGACTGCCCTCACTGCGGTGACCGTTATTGTGCCGGACGAGATTCGGTTTGAGCACTGCTTTGCCGCTTGGTTTCACGAGTTGCCGGAGAGGATTCCATAGGGCAGACCCGTAATTAGGCGCGTCCAGGCCCATATTGCGAAAAAGCGTACGGATCGCTCGGTATCCGGGATTATCCTCGCGACTGATCGTCATTGTCGGCCATTGGGTAAGGCTTCCGATGGATGATATGGCGCGTTCTGATTGTAGGAGGGTAAGTCTTTCACAAGAAAGACGGAAGCCTCGTCTATATCAAGCATTCTTACCGCCGGTCCGAGTCTCTCGCATGCCGGCCCTCTTTAAAGAACCGTCACGCAGCCCCAGTCGCAACGCTTTTTGCCGGAATTCAGAAAACCTGCACACGGTTCAAGTCACCTGCTTTCACGCTTTACGATTCGGCGCAGTTTGCGCGCTAAGAGAAACGCTATTCGTGCCTTCAATGTTATGAGCCTTTCCGCATTCCACCCCTGTGCCACTGTTCCGCCGAAACTCTCTTTGAAGGCGTTGATTCGCAGCCGCTCCTCGTCCTCCCTGCCCTCGTACCAGCCCCCGAAATCATAAATAGACATACCGGCAGCCTTGAACCTTATGATGTCTTCCCATTGCAAACAGCGGTTCGCCCTGCCCGCTAAAGCGCGGGATTCGTATCGCTGTTTGACCTGAACAGCGAGGCCGAATAGAGCAGCCTGGGTCGACCGGCAGCGAGTAGGTGTGCGTGATAGACCAAGCGTCCCTCCACCGCACTCTCGACCCATGATACGTCGAGCATGCCGGCCGCTGCCAGCATTTGTAGCCGCTCCCGGGACATCTCGTCACGTCCTTTCTGCCCCGCAAAGGAGTCGTAGAAATCGGCGAATTGACGGAGCGTCTCGCTATCCCTCGATCCCATATGCCGCAAGTCAAGGAGTCCCTGGCTCTGGCCCGGCGAACCTCATACCGTGTATCTTGTGTACTCCGTTCCATAAATCATCTTCCTCCAGGTTGAGGTCGATAACCAACGTGTAGAACGATGTGCACGATCCGGCAACCAGGAAAGGCACCTGGTTGTAGCGCAAAATGTCTACTTTCAGGTGTTCCGCGGGTTCATCGAACCAGACTTCAGCTATTCGTAGCCCTTTTTTTCGATATAGCAGCATAGAGGCTTCTGATATCAACGGCTGGCATGAGAATGTTCTTCATGCCTCATGCGATTATCGCCATTGAACAATAGGGCGTGGATAGTCACGCCTGCTCCGTACCGCGCCCAGTGGATTAAGACACCTTTTCTCCACTTCTACGAAGTGTTTCTTCCTCATCAGCCTTCTTGCCCACAGGCTTTTTTCGAGAATTGCCAGGGCAAAGGAATCTGTTGCCGTAATTGCTTAGAGCAAAGGGAGAGACGAGTGTCGCTGCCAGCAGAACCATAAGGAAGAAAAATACTTCCATACCATTCTGCTGTTTATCCCATGGTCGCCCTCGAAGAAGCGTACGTGCCCTCCAGGTAAAGAAGGCGAGCCAAACTGTGTAAGTCCACGCGCATAACCCCCCATAGACAATGTGGATCCAGAGAAATGTATTGTGCGGCGTCACTCCCTCGACGTTAAAAGGCTTGTCGCTTCCTTTTCCGAATACTAACGTTTCTCCCATGTCCTGCAGAGCAGTTCGAAAATA
This sequence comes from uncultured delta proteobacterium, assembly GCA_963729685.1. Taxonomy (GTDB): domain Bacteria; phylum Desulfobacterota; class Syntrophorhabdia; order Syntrophorhabdales; family WCHB1-27; genus BOG-1155. The sequence goes on from CAVSOX010000009.1 coordinate 119,191, forward strand.
GATTGTTCGCTCGCTTCGATCTACCGAAACGGTACCCATACGCTCCTTTTAGAGACGAGGATTCCGTAGCAAAGCGACCCGCAGCCACCAGGACAATCAGAGCCAGTACGATGAATCCGGCTTTTTCCTTCGTCTCACAAACACGGCAACCGAATAGAGCGATAAGCCAAGCACGAGAAGTATAAGGCCCTCCCGGGAGACAGTCTTGACGACTACTGCCGCGAGCGCTATCGCGACCGTCACGCAGAAGAATGTTGTCAGTTTCTTAGACCTGAGGCTGTAGAACAAGAAAGCGATTGCAATCACGCATGACAAATAGGCAAGCTCGTTGGAGTTGGCAAACATCGTTGCAACGTTCTGCCCTTCCAGGGTCAGTCTGGTGTACCCCTGGTATGTGCCGATGCCTCGTTCTTTCATACCGAGCGAGACCGCGAGAAATAGCACAAGGCCAGAAAAGAAATAAAACCTGGGATATGCCCGGTCGTCCCTGACCACGTAACATGCCATAAGGGTCCAGCCCATCCAGTAAAACATGTCTTTCATTCCGGAGCTATAACCATGCTCTTATGCATCGAATTCAATTCCGTGACGTCTGCGAGAATGTTCATAACGAGAATAAATCCAAAGCTGAGGGGGAAGCGCTCGCGCTTCAGCAGCATGATCGCAAAGCAGAGCATTCCTGATGCTGTGATGATCGCCCCGATAGACCTTCATAACGCAATACCCCTGTTTGCCAGCCGAAAGCTCGAAGGCCTATGGATAGGTAAAGCAGACATTCAACGAAAAGTCTCACGAGGTCCCGTTCGCCGGTCACTGCAGACCCGTTTGTTCTGAGTTCCTTTCTGCCTGCCATATTGTTGCTGCCAGTCACCAGGGCTTCCATTCTTGTAGAGCTTACCCGGTTATTCTATTCCACCGAAAGTTCATCTGCTTGCCCACGCCCTCACCAGAGGAATCATTGCATACGCTTTCCGGAGCCGAACGTCTATTTCTCTCGGTCCCACCAAATGCGTCCATATCAAATAGATACAGCCACTAAAAACACCCGCGACAAACAACTGAAGCATACTGCCTCGAAAGAATGACATCGGCACAATCGCTGCCAGCATGGACAACCCGCATCCCGTAACCGTACATACCTCTCGCCAGGGCATCTTTACCCTTCGCTGCTTTCCCAGTTGAGACTGCAGCGACCATCCCGCAAAGTAACCTAAGCCCATTGCAATAGGGACGCCGGTTGTACCGAGTATGGGCAGCAGCACGGCATAACCGGCTATCGTCACCCCGTACGAAATGATAGTTTGGTAGGCCAGATACCGCACGGGAAGTAACCGCAGTGCCACGGCTCGGAAGGTTGACCACATGGATATGCCTATCAACGTGAATCCGAATCCCATCGCTGTGGGATAGGAAGAGACATATTTTGCTCCACCGTAGAGTGACAGCAGGGGTTTTCCGGTCAATATAAGCAAAAACCCCAGGGGGAAGAAGATCTGACCGGTCGCTATCACGGCTCGGCGATAATACCGGTTTAGGCTTTCATGGCCTTCAGCCAGGACTTCTCCGAATTTGACTACAATCGGCTCCAGGACAGTCGAAGTAGCCATATAGAGGTTTTCGTACAGCCTTCTTGCAATATGATAGGCCGCCAGCGCCTCTGCCCCAAGGAAAAAACCAATAAGCGGCCTGTCGAGTTTGTCTATGGCGCCCTCAAAGAACTGCAGGGCCACGTAAGCCCTGCTCTCCCGGAAGACCTCGGAAAGCGGCTTGAGTCGAAGGGTGAAATAGCTCTTCAAGTCGAAACAGGACATGATGATGCCCAACATGCTCCCTGCAAGAAACCCGGAAAGGAAACCGTTCACCCCGTAGGCAAAATAGCCGACCACTGAAAAGGCTTGGTGTCCCAGACTGGTTACAACATTTATCGCGGACCTGGTGGTAAACCGTGGATGGCCGACTGGGTCCCAAAGCATGTGCGGACTACCACGCAACGCTTATATAGGATGCATAGCGCATAAAATCCGCATAGCTGCTGTCCTCAGACATGTAGGAGGCAATAAGAGGGC
>CAVSOX010000010.1:0-39657 GCA_963729685.1 uncultured delta proteobacterium
AAGGAGGGGCGACAACCAGGTGTGACAAAAGGCATTTTTACATACATTACATCGGAACATAGTCGATTCTTCCGGCTGGCTTGAGTATTTCGCGGACGGTCCTCACGCCTCTTTCTTTTCTGCTCCTCTTCAAAAAACAGCAGATCTTATCGTTCCTACAGTCACAATCCATGAAGTCTGAAGAACACCCTTATGGTTGTCCCGAGTGCCTACGAGTGCCACCTTTTTCACGGAAAGCCTGAAATAATTGTTGTAATCTTGCGATAGTTCTCTGATAATGAAGGATATTGAGATGGCAGCGAAAAGCCCGACGCGCAGCCCGATGAATGAGAATGTGCAGAAGGAAACGACATCCCTGCTGCAATGAGGAGGATTTATGCGTGGCAAAAACACCGCGAAAGAGATGATAGAGATACCTAAGGATGAATATAGAATTCTGAAAGAAATCTACAAGACGGTCAAGCGGCAAAGACTATTGTTCAGAATTGAGGAAGCGGAGAAGAACTTCAGGATGGGTAAGGTGGAGAAGACGTCTGTCGATGATTTCATAGAAAAGATCTGATGGATTTCAAGCCAAAGTACCTCTTACAGGATAAGGCTTTTAAGAGGACTTTCAACAAGTACCGGAACGGGTTGAGTGACACGGACCGCAGCAAGCTCAGGAGACGATTCGAAATATTCAGAGAGAATGTTTTTGATAACAGATTGCGAACCCATAAGCTGAAAGGCGCCCTCAGCGAGTATCACGCATTTTCTATTTCCCCTTCAGACCGAATCATTTTCAGGATTCTGGATGACGGCGGTGTATTGCTGGTCGACATCGGCAGCCACGATGAAGTGTATTGACATCGCCGTAACGCACTTTCCAGGATTTTGCTTGCATTCCCATCGTACGAATGGTAACGGATAAGTGGATAGGGGGCAACGTTTCAGCCAGTGAAAGAAGTGAATGTCCCCTTCTGCCCCTTCCTAATATTTAAGACGCAGGCTCTGAGCCACCCTTTCCAGTTTCTTATCGATTGTCCATAGCGGAAGTCCGGCTAAAGCGGCCGAGGCGAGGAGATGAACGTCTATGTAGCCAAGACCCTTTCCCATGAGATTGTGGTTCTCTATGAATGCAAGCACCTCTTCGGGATTTACAAGAGGGGTCATCGGCAGGGTCTTCAGAAGCGTAAGTATGAGGGCTCTGTTATGGAGGTTTCCACACGCGAGCTCGCCTACGATGAATGGATGGCTTGCGACCTTTCCATCGTTGAGGAGACCTGCGAGGTCAGCGTGGGCCTCCCGTAAATGAGAAATCCAGACAGAAGTGTCAACAAGAACCATTCTAAAGGGTGCGCCTCCTGCGTATCGGCTTCACCTGCCTCTCCGTCCCGCCCAGCCTGGCAAGCCTCTTCCCGCTTTCTCTTGCGATGAGCGCTTCCAGCCCAAGCTTCACCAACGTAGTTTTCTCCTTGATGCCCGTCATTTCAGACGCCTTGTCAATCAGGCTGTCCTCAATGTTCAGCGTTGTTCTCATAGCGTCACCTCATCGAAACTTATGCATAAGTATGCTGATATCATGCATATATGTCAAGGGGAAGCGCGGGGGTGCGAGCGTCAGGCGGCGCTAAGTGCCGCATGCCCCCCTATCACAATTCGGCCCGCAGTTTTATGTGTTCCTCGTCCTGCAAAACTTTCAGTATCCCTATTATGCTATCCATGCGAGGATTCCCACCAGGCCCCAACATCCGGTGGATGCTCTTGCTCGATTTATTGAGCTTTTTCCCCAGTTCGGGGAAGGTGATCGTGGCGTTGACATAGTCGCGGAGCATGGCTTTTCCCACATCGACATTCCCCTCAAGAATTTCATTGACTGCTTCGAGGAGCAATTCCTTGCGGTATGCTTCATCACGCATCGCACGCTCCCTCACGGTCTGTCTGAAATCACGCGTAAGCGCCATAATTAACCTCCCGACTTCTTTCCGGTCTGATATTCCCGCCAGAAGTCTCTTGCTCTGTCGATGTCTTTTTGCTGTGTCTTTTTCGTGCCCCCACCCAAGAGAACAATGAGTGTTTTGCCATCCTGTCCGAAATATATCCGGTAGCCCGGCCCGAAATCTATCTTACACTCGAAGACGCCGCGACCAACAGGCTTGACATTCGAAAGATTACCCTGCTCCAGGCGGTAAAGAACTGTCGTGACTTTTCCCGCAGCCTTGGGATCGAGGCCGGAGAACCAATCCGCAAAGGGTGACGACCCTGATCTGAGGAATTCTTTGATCCCGTATTCGGCCATCAGCATATATAGTAACCTATAAGTTACTATATGTCAAGGAAATCTCGGTCCTGGTGCGTCCCAGGGGACGAAGAAACAAACAAGGAACTTTGGGGAGGTCGCGCCTTTTTCTTTTTTGAAAAAGTAGCCTGTCCCCTTTCCTTTTCTTTTCCTTTCTTAAACAGAGCGACCGCATGTTTTTCTGAATGTTTGTCTTGCAATACACCATTACTGGTGGCTATGATTAACAAATGTAGCGGGAGCGGTGAAAGCGAGCACGGACTGAACGGCAGTTTGCCCCCTTTCCCCTTCCGGGGGTCGGAGTTATTTACTTATTGATTCGTGAGAAGTAACCCTGTTTTTTGGGACAGTGACGGCTTGCACAGAAAAAGACCCCAGTATTTTCAAGACATTACAAAGAGCTTATGGTGACGATCTTATTGAAAGGCACTTACTTCTCAGGAATCCTTGCTTAAGATGTCCCCTTCTCTCCTTCAAGACATGCACAGACAAGGAGATGCCTACCGGACATTTCTACTTTGCTAAGAATAGGACATTTCTACTTTGCGTTGACAGTTCTGCATTATGTACTTGCAGATCACTGTTCTACGTGGTAATAAATCATCAGCTCGCAATGAAATGAGGCGGACCAGTATCCAGGGGAGGTCGACCAATGGCGACGGAGCAACTTCTACAGCAACTTAACGCGACGGTAGCGAAGCTAAATGGAGTGGATTCCGAAAAACTGCTTCGTAAGAGCTTAGGTGACGAATCGCTCGAACCTATTTTCTCGCCCGATATGGAGAAAATCCGTGGATTGAAGGATTTTGTTGTCCAGCACGCTCAGACAGTGCACGACAATTATGTGACACAAGCCAGAAACACCCTGGAACAGATCGCCGATCAGATGGCCGCACAGGCAGTCAGGCCGTCGGCAGAGTATATAGGCCAAAGAGAAACCTTTGTCATTACTGTGCGGAGCCTAATAGAGCAAGCAAGGCTTTGGGAACCCTTCTTTGCGGCGACAGCGGTTCTGGACCGTGGCTTCCTACAGGACGAGGGCATCCGCCGTGAGTATGCGCGTGTTGTCGAAGAGCTACGGGCACAGACAGCGACGACAATATCCACCATAAGAGAGGAGGCCGACAAAGCTGTTCAGGGCGCGAAAAAGCTCGCAGACGAAATTGAGACAAGGGCCAGAAGGACCGCGACCCGGATTTCCGTCGAGGAGGCTCAGAAGCAGTTTACGGATGCCACTACTGAACTATCGGGAAAGCTGAAAGTATGGGCATGGCTCACCGGCCTGGCCGTAACGATCCTTCTCGGACTGCCATTCGTTTTTATGGCTTGGCCCCTCCCTGGGCCAGAACCATGGCCTCATGCGTTGTATCATACGGTTCTGCGCGTGTTTGTTTTGAGTGCGGCAGGTGCCGGTGCAACATTCTGCTTTCGCATACTTCGAGCGCATCTTCATATGGTCGAAAAGAATCGGCATAGGGTCAGGGTTGCAAACAGCGTGGAGAGCTTCGTTAACTCTGCCCTTGACCCGCAGCAGCGTGACCTCATTCTTGCAAAGCTAGTCGAGGCAATTGTCGATTTTGGCGATTCTGGCATCATTCAGGGAGAGAAGGACGATGTTGGGTCCGCTGCCGTTTCCGGTGAACTTATCGGTCGGATACTATCTGCCCTGTCACCGAAGCGAGGCTGACGACGGGCGGGACGAAAGGCACATCCTCAAATAGTTCAATAACGAGCTTGGCCACGGCGTCACCATTCCTTCCTCCACGGTTTTGTTTTTCTTGTTGCACGGCTTTATTTTAAGCGATAATAGTGGATAGGCAGGCAGGGGGAAGGAGAAGGCAGCAAAAAGGAAATCTAGGCAGTGTACTGTCTCAGTAACGGCTTTACAATTGTCTGCCCACCATCATTCATGGGAACAGACATCCCAGCATGTAAAGACTTCTTTGAGACACTACACTAGAGGGACTTCACATCTTTGTCGGTTTCTCGGTGAATATGTTAAAGCGAGCTCAGGCGGATAGATAAGTGAAACATTGATGCCGGCGCGCCGGCATCAATGTTTCACTTGCCCAACCCCTGAAGATACTCTTGCCATGTTTCAACGGTAATGTTGAAACACGTCGTGGACCCAAGGGGACATGCCAACATTTCAAGATGTCCCCAAACTCCCCCGGTAGCGGCTTCAGGGATCAGAAATCCGGGCGGTTAATTAGGTGCACTCGACTTGTACTAATGACTCCTGACTATTGACTCATGACTCTGCGAAGCAGTTACGCTTGAACGGGCGCAGGGGAGGGTGTACACTGAAGAAAGATGACGCCGGTTACCGACAAGCTGCTCGAAGAGATGACAAAGAAGATTGTGGAGACGGTAAACCCCCGTCAGGTGGTTTTGTTCGGCTCCAGGGCACGCACCGACTCACATCTTACGTCTGACGTGGATTTACTGGTGGTGGAAGACGAGCCCTTTGGTCCCACCCGCAGCCGCCGTAAAGAGATGGCCAGGTTGTGGCAGGCTTTATCAGGGTTCGATGTAGCCAAAGATATCCTTGTCTACGCATTCGAAGAGGTTGAGCGGTGGAGGTACAGCCGCAGTCACGTCGTCGCGCAGGCCCTCAGGCACGGCCGGATTCTCTATGAAAGAAACTGATCTCGCCCGCCAGCTTCTCTTCTCGGCAGAAAGAGACCTCAAGGCGATCAAGGCTATGGCCGATCCGAACACCTTCGCCGACGAGGTCTTCGGATTCCATGCCCAACAGGCGATTGAAAAAACCCTTAAAGCGTGGATAGCGCTTTTGGGCCAGGATTACCCCTTCGTCCACGATGTTGATGCCCTTTTGAATAGACTTGAAAAGCTTGGTTGCGACGTAGGAGCCTTGCGCGGCCTTGTTGAATTGAACGCGTTCGCCGTTCAATTTCGCTACGAGGCGTTCGAGTCGCAGGATGAGCCGCTGGACCGGCCGGCCGTCGTTTCAACCGCTGACGCCCTTTTTCAGAAGGTCTGTTTGCTTCTGAGGTGAAGACACCAGAGGGACGTTCGGAAATCTAGAGGGACATCTTCACTGCTTTCATTTGCCCAACCCCTGAAGATACTCTTACCATATCTCAACGGTAATGTGCGAAACGCGTCGGGCCAATCAGACGTGAAGACTTGCACCCATTAAAGGGCACCTGTCAAGAGAATAGTCTTTCCCGAACAAGAAAGGCCCCCCTTTCTTGCAGGTACGAGCCCACATGCCGAATTACCCGTCCTGGCCCTCTGTCCTTTTGTCTTTTCTCTTTTCGTGGTTAGCGGTCTCTTCCGCACCATGCACCCATCGGTATAGACGATCATTGTCGTCTTCCAGAAAATCGTATGTTCCCTGCCAGTCTAATCGATCTCACAGGACTCGTGGTTATTGGCCAACCTTTTATAAGCTCATGGCAGGGGCGGATGAGATGCCGGACAGCCTTCCGGCTATATTAGAGACTTCATCCTCCTTGTCCCGGAGCACCTCCTTTTCCACTGATTCTATTTTATGAGGGGAGAGGCTTCCAATTAGGTGCCTGGTTACGGGCCAACAAATCGGTCCTGGTTCACCTCTCCCCTGTCATTCCTTACGCGAAACGCGCCTGATCGTAGTCCACTCCATCCCGCATCACGTAGTACGATGCCCTGGCGAGCTTGTGGCTTACCGCCTTGATCGCGACGATCTTGTTCGTCCTTGCCGTCTTCCTTTCATAGAAACTCCGTATCGTCTCGTGATACCTTCTGGCAAAATGTGCCGCCTCTATGTATGCCCAGGCCAGATACTTGTTGCCGTTTCTGCTGTTTCCGTATCCCGTGACCTTCCCGTTTGAGGTCCGGATGCTCCTGATGCAGCGGCAGTAGGAGGAGTAGTCTCCTACCGTGGGGAAGCGATCGATATGACCGACTTCGAGCATGATCGTGAAGCCAAGGATCTGCCCGACGCCGGGCACGGTGAGGAGCTTCGCAAACTCCTTTTTCATTTTGAACTTCTTGGCAATCAGTGTTTCAATTCCGTCGATCTCTTCCTGGAAATGCTGAATAATGCCTACGCTTGACATGACCGCTACCTGCATCTCCTTATCGGGAAAGAGCGCCTTTACTTCGGAGGCTTTGAGCTTCTTGATGTCGTAGGTCTTCATCCTGATCCCGAGGTTCCTCGCGAGGATGTTCTTGACGCTCAACACATGGGATGTCCGGTGGCGGACGAGCTGGAGCCTCTTCCGGAGAAGGTCCCTGGTTGGCCGCTCTTCTTTCGGGTAGATGTAGCCTGTCGGAAGGATGTTCAACCTCAGGAGATTGGCGAGCCAGAGGGAGCTCCTTCTGTCGTCGACCTGCTTGAGCCCCTCGTACTGCTTGATGGCGGACACGTTGGCCAGGTGAACTCGATAGCCGGCGTTCATAAGAGCATCAACGAGCCAGTACCAGTTGTAAGTCGACTCCACCACCACACCCTGGATATCCTTCTTGAAAGGATCGAGGGCAGAGAGGATAGCAGGTACCTCATTCCTGTGCCGCTGTTTGTAGAGCACCTTGTTCTCCCCGTCGATCATCGCCACGTACGTATTTGTTGAATGAAGATCCAATCCAGCATACACTTCCATCAGGGCACCTCCTAAAGAGAAGATTTGGACGTCTTTTCACCATGGTACAACATCTCGTTTACCATGGCGAGGTGCCCTTTAGATGATTATCAGGTGAACCGAATAAGGTCGTGTTGCGGCCGGAGAGATTTTCGATGGATGGTGCGGAAGCCGGCAAGGGCGTGACCCGGAGCATACTCCGGTCGTATGTGAGGAGTCACACCCTTGCCGGCGACCGCGCCAGGCGCGAAAAGATCCCGGCCGCCCCGCCCGCCAGGGGCGGTTCCTTGCAATTGCCGGCCCGTTCTGCTATATCATTACTTCCGGCCTTGAAAGGCCGGTTCCTGCATTATCAAAAACACTGCATCGAAGGAGGACATATGAGAATCGTTTTGTTGGGGGCGCCGGGGGCCGGGAAAGGCACGATTGCAAAGCTATTGAATGCCCACGACGGATCAGTGCAAATATCGACGGGAGACATCCTCCGCGGCGCCGTCAAGGCGGGTTCGGAGCTGGGGAAAAAGGCAAAGGGATATATGGAGCGGGGAGAGCTTGTGCCGGACAGCCTCATCATGGAGATCATGGAAGCGAGGCTCCAGGAGCCTGATGCGTCGAAGGGCTTCATCCTCGACGGCTTTCCGCGCACCATCCCTCAGGCCCAGGATTTGAAGAAACTCCTTGAGAAGCTCGCGATAAAACTCGACGTCGTGATCGATATCGAGGTGCCGAAAGACGTCATTCTCGACCGCCTCACCACGAGGAGGACCTGCTCGAACCCCGACTGCCAGGAGATCTACAACGTGAAGAGCAAGCCGGCGTCACCGGAGGGGAAATGCCTGAAGTGCGGCTCGCCGGTCGTCCAGCGCGCGGACGAGACGACGGAGGCGATCACGCAAAGGCTCGAGACGTATAACGAAAAAACGGCGCCCCTGATCGATTTCTATAAGAAGGAAGGGTTCCTCAAGACAATCCGCTCCTTAAGCAGCGACGAGATTGTCAAAGAAGTCATCAACACCATCAAACAGAAGTAGCGTAGAACGGGGGGCGGCCCCGCCCTTATCGAAAGGGGTGCGTCCCTCATGAAGACTGCCCGTGATCCTCATCAATCCACCCGTTGTCAAGCCTTCCGAGCCCCCCGCCGGGCTGGCGGCACTCTCCGGGGCCCTCACTACACACGGGGTCCGTCACACGCTCCTCGATGCAAATCTCGAAGCCATGCTCTGGCTGCTTCGGGGCTCGAACGTGCGACCTGGTATCAGATACCTGGACCAGGCGCGCCCTGCTCCATCTCCCGGCAAACCTCGCCTCCTTGCGTGACTGGCAGGGGTACGCGAATAGCGCGAGGTACCGAAGGGCGGTTTCCGAGGTGAACAGGATCATCGAACGGTCGGCCCCGAAAGGCGCGCATCTCAGCCTCGCCGACTACGGCCACGACCGCCTCGTCCCCGTAAAGAGCGGCGATCTGCTGCGGGCTGCCGAGGACCCCGAAGAAAATGTCTTCTACCCATATTTCAGCGCGCGCCTCCCGGCGCTTCTCGAAGAAGGGGACGGCCATTCCGTCGTCGGCATTTCCCTCAACTACCTGAGCCAGGCCCTCTGCGCCTTCGCAATCATCGGGTTCCTCCGGCAGAGGTACCCCCATCTGTACATCGTCCTCGGAGGGGGTCTCGTCACCTCCTGGATGAGCAGCCGCCGCCTGGCATAATCCCTTTGAAGGACTCGTCGACCAACTGGTCTCGGGACCAGGGGAACCGCACCTGCTTGCGCTTTCCGGCGTCGAGGCCGGAAACGGGGAGACCTGCCCCTCCTTTGACGGCCTTCCCCTCAGTCTCTACCTGGCGCCGGGGCCGATCCTCCCCTACGCGGGATCGAGAGGCTGCTACTGGCGCCGCTGTTCCTTCTGCCCGGAAAAGGCGGAAGGCCGGACGTGCTCCCTGAAGCCGTCGGGCCGGGTAATCGCCGACTTAAGGCTCCTGGCCGACAGACACCGGCCTGCCCTCATCCATCTCGTGGACGATGCCGTAAGCCCGGCCCTCCTGGCAGCCCTCGCCGCATCCCCCGTGGGCGCCCCCTGGTACGGCTTCAGCCGGATCACCGCCGATCTCGCGGACCCGGAGTTCTGCCGGCAGCTTGCGGGCGTCCGGGTGCGTCATGCTCAAGCTCGGCCTCGAATCGGGGGACCAGGGCCTGCTCGACGCCCTCGGAAAAGGCATAGACTTGGAGACAGCGGCGCAGGCCCTCGCGGCATTGACCGCCGCGGGGATCGGCACGTACGTCTACCTGCTCTTCGGCACCCCGGGAGAGGACCGCGCCTCCGGCCGAAAGACCCTCGCCTTCGTGGCCGGCCACAGCGCATCCATCGCGTTCCTCAACCTCGCCATCTTTAACCTGCCCGTCAACTGCGAAGAAGCGCAGCGGCTCGATCTCCGCGCCTTTTATGATGGAGACCTGTCTCTCTATACGGACTTTGTGCACCCCCACGGCTGGGGCAGGCGGGAGGTCAGGGCATTCATTGCCGGCGAGTTCACGAGACATCCGGCCATCCGGCCCATCCTGCTGCGCCAGCCTCCGCTATTTACGTCGAACCATGCGCCCCTGCTCCACATGGCGGGGCTGCATCGGCCTTAAGACGCCCCCGGGTAGGGACTTTCCGCCGCACGTGCATTAAGAAAAACCGCGTTTTGCCGACAAAATGAAGAGGGCGCATGCGGCCTTTGTCGTCAGACGCGGCTAAATTGAGGCACCGCGCGTGGGACCATCGGAAGAGGAGCGGAGAAAACCGTGGCGGTAAAAGCGCATCGGCCGGAGCAAGGGTTTTCAGAAGGAGACATCGGCCATCTCGTCTTCAGCGAGCAGGTGGCCCTCCTCTATCGCCTCACTCCACCCACGCTGATGGCGTCCCTGGCCACCACGGGCGTCTTGTGGGTGATACTGCTTTCAGTCTCTCCGGGCCGCGGCCTGAACTGGTGGTTCGGCGCGGCCGTCGCGACAACGCTCGGACGCTACGTCCTCACCCTCCTGTACAAAAGGTCGAAGGCGACCCCCGAGACGGCCGGGCGGTGGGCAGGCCGGTACCTCATCGGGTCGCTGACCGCCGGTTTGACGTGGAGCTATGCGGGAACCGTCCTCTTCCCCGTCGGGCACCCGGCGTACCAGGGCATCATCGTGGGCATCATCGTCGGCGTGGCGGCAGGGGGGCTTTCGTCTCTCGGCGCGATCCTCCGGGTTTATGTTTCCTACCTCGTGCCGGTAATGCTGCCCTTCGCAATTTACATGTTTTGGCTCGGAGAATGGGGGTATACGCTCCTCGGGACCGTTGCGGTCGTCTTCATCGGCATCATGTGGCTCAACGCCAGCCGTGTCAACCGCAACATCGTGGAGAACCTTTCCTCCCGCTTCAAGCACGCCCTCATGTCGCAAGAGGTGCTTGCCGCACAGCGCCGCACCGAAGAGGTCAACTCCCAGCTCCGGGAGGAGGTCGCCGAAAGAGAGCGGACGGAGATAGAGCTCAAACTCGCCAGGCAATCGGCCGAAGCCGCCAATCGGGCCAAGTCCCAGTTCCTCGCCAACATGAGCCATGAGATCCGCACCCCCATGAACGGGGTCATCGGTATGACCGATCTGCTTCTCGATACCGGTCTCACCCCCGAGCAGCGCCAGTATGCGGAGATAGCCCGAAAGAGCGGAGAGATGCTCCTGTCGGTCATCAACGATATCCTCGACTTTTCCAAGATCGAGGCCCAAAAGCTCGACCTTGAGGTCCTTGATTTCGATCTGCGCACCACCATGGAAGACATCACGGAAATGCTCGCCGTCAAGGCCGAAGAAAAAGGCCTGGAGCTTGCCGCCCTGGTCGACCCTGGCGTTCCCTCGCATCTTCGGGGCGACCCCGGAAGACTGCGGCAGATCCTCTCTAATCTGGGCACCAACGCCATCAAGTTTACCCATGAGGGCGAGGTTGTCATCCGCGTCTTTCCACTGGAAGAGGCCGATCGGCGCGTCACCCTCCGTTTTGAAGTACGGGACACGGGAATCGGCATCCCCCGGGAGAAACTGAGCGGGTTATTTTCGCCCTTCACCCAGGTGGACGGCTCTATGACGCGGAAGTACGGCGGCACGGGGCTTGGCCTGGCCATCTCGAAGCAGCTCGCGGAGCTTATGGGCGGTCAGACGGGCATAGAGAGCGAGGAAGGAAAAGGCTCCACTTTCTGGTTCACCGCGGTCCTCGAACGTCAGCCCTCGGGGCGCCAGTCCATTCCCCTGGTCCACGCCGTCCTCGCCGGGGTGCGGGTGCTCGTGGTAGACGACCATCCGCCCAACCGGTTGCTCGTGATGACGCTCCTGCGCTCGTGGGGCTGCCTCGCAGGTGAGGCGGCGGATGGGATGGCCGCCCTTGCCGAGCTTCGGGAGGCGGCAAACAGAGGCGAGCCGTACAGGGTCGCGCTTCTCGACATGCAGATGCCCGCCATGGACGGAGAGACGCTCGGCGGCCTGATCAAGGCCGATCCCGACCTCAAGGCAACAGACCTCATCATGATGACCTCCCTGGCCCAACGGGGCGACGCGCATCGTGCCAAATCGGTCGGATTCGCAGGCTATCTGGTAAAGCCCGTCCGGCAGGGTCACCTGCAGGACGTGCTGTCACTCACCCTCGGCCGGAAGAAATATCCCGCCCCTCACGCCGATGCAGAGATCGTCACACGCCATACCGGGGCCGAAGCCCGTGGCCGCCGGCGCATCTTGCTCGTCGAGGACAACCCCACGAACCAGTTCGTCGCCGTCAAGATCCTCGAGAAGCTCGGTTATCACCCGGATGTCGCCGCTCACGGCAAAGACGCCCTTACGGCCTTACGCAATGGACCCTACGACGTCGTGCTCATGGACTGCCAGATGCCGGAGATGGACGGCTTCGAAGCCACCCGGCGGATCCGCCTCGGTGAAGCAGGAGAACTTCACCACACGATACCGATCATCGCCATGACGGCTCGCGCCATGCAGGGTGACCGGGAGAAATGCCTGGAAGCCGGCATGGATGATTACCTCTCGAAACCGATCGATCCCGGCCTGCTGGCAAAGGCCCTGGAACGATGGCTCACCCAGCCTGCCGCTGATCCCTCCCGTAAGTCGGCCGGAGGGCCGGCGGAGCAGACCCCCGGGCTTGCCCCTCCCGATGGACCGGTTCCCATCTTTGACAGGGCCGCCCTGAGTGACCGGCTCATGGGCGACGAAAACCTCATCGAGGAGATCGTCACCATCTTCCTCGACGACATCCCCCGCCAGATCGAAACATTAAAAGGCCACGTCGCCGGCGGAGACCCGGAAGCTGTCCGGCGCCAGGCCCACAGCATAAAAGGGGCGGCCGCGAATGTCGGCGGCGAGGCGCTGCGCGGTCTGGCTTTCGAGCTGGAGAAGACAAGCGGGGCGAGAGATATGGAGCAGGTGAAAACCCTGATGCCGCAACTGGAGACAGGGTTCGAGCAGTTGAGACAGGCGATGAGAGGAGCGGCGAGTGCCGAGTGACGAGTGAAGAGCGCGGCGGGGAGAGAGGAGAAGGGAAGTGACGAGTCTTGTTTTCACTCGGCACTCTGCACTCAGCACTCTGGACTCGCCGCGCCGGGGAATCCTCTCGAAACAATATAAGTATGGCGGCCCGGCGGTTCAAGGTGCGAACGGTTCCGGCGGAAGCGGCGTCGCTCACTCCTTAGAGGAAGGGAACCTGCTCCTTCTTCCTGTAGACAAGCGCCTGGCAGACGGCGATAAGACCCTCGCTGTCCTCCACCGTGATATGGTAGGACGCGGTTTTTCTCCCCCTGCTTATTTCCTGCGATTTCGCGCGGAGCATGCTGTTTTTCCTGGCGGGCTTAATATAGGTCACATTCATGTTGAGGGCAACGGCAACAGTGCCGTGGCTGTTTGACGAGATCTCGAAGGCCTCGTCGATAAGGGAGAAGACCGCGCCGCCGTGGGCCGTCCCATGCAGGTTATCCATGCTCTCCCTGTATTCCATCTCGCACACGGCATAGCCTTCGCCGACTTCCGCGAGCCTGATCCCCATCAACCGCGCGAAAGGCTCCTCCGAAACGCTTTTCACAAATGCGCCGATCCTGTCCTGGTCCATTGCGATAAAACCTCCTTTTTGAGTCTTCACTCGCCATTCGCCACTCGCCACTCGTCACTGCCCTGCCCTGACCTTCCACGACACGCCGGTGATGCCGCCGGGCTGCAGGACCGTCTTAAAGCCGAGGGCCCTGACGAGCTTCACCAGCCGATCGTTTTCGGAAAGGGTGATACCGTAGACCTCCTCCAGCCCCTTCTCCCGCGCCACGCCCAGCAGCACCTCGATCAACTTTCTGCCGAGGCCTTTGCCCTGGTAGTCGTCATGCACGAGCACGGCGAACTCTGCCTTCGCGCCGGGTTGAATGATGAGCCGGGAGATCCCCACGATCCGCTTTTTATCGCCTTCGCTTGTCTCGGCGACAATCGCGATTTCCCGGTCATAGTCGATGTTGCAGAACCTGACGAGCATCTCGTGGGTCATATCCTTTATGACGGTGAAAAACCGCTCCCTCACCGTTTTTTCGGACAGCGTATAAAAGAGGTCGTGCTGCAGCGGCTCGTCTTCCGGCCGTATGGGCCGCAGAAGCACCTCCGCCCCGTCGCGCAGTATCCAGGGCATGATATACCGGGTCGGGTAGGGAGCGATCACAAGATGCGGATAAGCGCCCGGTGGGACGGCATGGAGCGGCCCGAGGGCGATGCGTGCTTCCAGGGCGCGAACCTTGCCGTTGGCGACAACAAGGGGGTCGATGGTAAAAGAAGCGATCTCCGGAAAATCGACTATCATGCCGGAAAACCTTATCAGGACCTGCT
The DNA here is from genome assembly GCA_963729685.1 of uncultured delta proteobacterium. Taxonomy (GTDB): domain Bacteria; phylum Desulfobacterota; class Syntrophorhabdia; order Syntrophorhabdales; family WCHB1-27; genus BOG-1155. The sequence goes on from CAVSOX010000010.1 coordinate 13,738, forward strand.
CAAGCCCGGAGAGCGCCATGGGTTTCCTGCCGCCGTACCCTGAGAGCACGGTGAATGCCCTCGATTCCTCGATGAGCCTCCTCGCGAGGGTCTGGTTCAACGGCGGCAGTCCGATCGCGCAGTCTTTGAAGATGTCCCTGGCCATGCCCCCGAGGCCGAAGCGTATGACGGACCCGAACGCCCTGTCCCTCGTCATGGTCACGTAGAGCTCGTAATCGACGGCCTCCCGGCCTGCCGCGGCCATGGGGATCCCATACCCTGTCAGAAAGCTCGCGCATTGCTGCGGGGTCAGCTTTTGTGCGCCTTCTTCCATCGCCTTTCGGAGGATCGTCCTGAGAAGGCGGGTGGGCGGCTTCCGACCCGTCGAGAGGTCGGCGGGTGTCTCGTAGAGCAAATCGAGGCTTCTCTTATACCTGAACATCTCCATATAGGTCCTCGCCGCCTCTTCAGGGGTCGCGTAGGCAGGCACCTTCCGCCCATGGAGGACCTTCATCACTTCCTCCATTTCCCGGCCGCCCATCCAGGCGACGATGACCGGCTTTTGCGCACCCCTCGCGATCGATGCGATCGTCACTGCGAGGTCCGGCGGCATAGCGGACGCGAGGGCCGTGCAGATGACGAGGAGGCCGTCGACCCCCGGGTCTTGCAGACATACCCGCATCGTCTCCGCGTACCTGTCGATGCCCGCCTCGCCCCCAAGATCGACGGGGTTTTCCCTGTTCCACCGGTGGGAGAGGAGAGGCGCCAGGGCCTCCACGCTGCCGGGGGACAGCTCCGCCACCAGGCCGGCCTGCCCCAGCAGCGCGTCGACCGCCATTGCCGCGATGGTGCCGGCGTTTCCGACGACGGCAAGGCGCGGTCCCTCGGGCAGGTAGTCCGAGTCGAGCACCTGGGCCGCATTGAACAGGTCTTTCGCCTCCGGGACCCTCACCACCCCAACCCGCTTGAACGCGGCCTCGTAAACCTGGTCGTCGTCGCCTGCCCGGTCGCGATGAGAGGCGAACCTGCCGGGTTTCATCACGATGATCGGCTTGGTGCGGGCAAACCCACGGGCAGCGCTCATAAATTTTCTCGCGTCGACCACGCGCTCCATATTAAGCAAAATGCTGGCGCTTGCGGGATCGTTGCCCAAAAAATCGATGAGGTCGCCGAAATCGACATCGATCATGGAGCCGAGGGAGACGAATATGCTGAAGCCGATGCCGGCCTCGAATCCCCACTCCAGCACGGCGCTCCCCAGCTCGCCGCTCTGGGCGATGAACGCGATGTTCCCCGGTTGGGGGTTCGCCCGCAAGATACTTGCGTGGAGCCCTATTTCCGGCCTTATGATGCCGAAAGAGCCGGGCCCTATGATCCTCATGCCGTATTTGGCCCGGACCCTGACCAGTTGCTCCTCCAGCCGCCTGCCTTCTTCGCCCGCATCGCCAAAACCCGTGGAGATGATGACGACCCCTCCGGCCCCGGCCTGCCCGCATTCCTCCAGTACTCCGGGGACCAGGGTCGCCCTCACGGCAATCACCGCCAGATCGGGCGCCCGGGGAAGTCCGTTGACGGACGGATAGCACGGCAGGCCAAAAATCTCTTCCCTTCGAGGGTTGACGAGGAACAGCCTGCGCCCCTCCGAGCGCGACAGGTTTTCGAAAAGGACCCTTCCTATAGTCCCTTCTTTATCGGTTGCGCCGACCAGTGCAACGCTTTCCGGATCGAGCATCCTCGTAAGGTCGCCCATCACCCCGCCTACGCCCTCTTGCGCGTCCTGCCCCTTGCAAGAGAAGCGAGGACGCCCGCCGAGCAGAGAAGCACAAAAACAGCGAAGATCACCCTGACGCTCGTCAGGAAAGCCGGATAATGCTCGGGTGTGATCCGCACCTCTCCGATATAAAGGGAAAAGAAGAAGGCCACCGTGCCGATGCTGAACGAATTGCCCATGAGGCGCATCGTGGAGGCGATCCCCGACGCCACTCCGTAGAACCGCGTTTCCACGGAGCCCATGACCGCATTCGTGTTGGGCGATGAGAACAGGGCAAATCCAAAGCCGTGGAGCGCAAGGGTGCCGGCGATGAACGGAAGAGGCGTCTCCTCCCCCAGGAAGACGAAGAGAGCGAGCCCTAAGACCGTCATACCCATGCCGCAGGAGGCGACTATCTGGGGCTCGATCCTGTCGGACAACCTGCCGGCATAGGGGGAGAAAGCGGCCTGCACGACGGGCTGGGCCATCAGGATCAGACCTGCATTCTGCGGGCTCAGATGCTTATTGTACTGCAGATAGAGGCTTATGAGAAAACCGATGGCATAGGTGGCGCCGTAGTTTATGAACATTGCGAGGTTCGATAAGAGAAAGACCCGATTATGCCGGAAGAGCTTCCAGTCGAGCACGGGGAACTCGACCCTCGTTTCCCACTTCAGGAACAGGCATAGCCCGGCCAGGCCGCATAAGAGAAAGAGGAAGCCCCCCTTATCCGGCAGGAGATGGGAACCGTACATGACCGCGCCGAGGGTCACGCAATAGAGGGCGGCGCCGACGATATCGAACGATTCCCCCCTCGCCTCCGCCCACTCGCCTTTGAGCTTCCACAGCACCGACACCGTGATGGCCGACCCCAAAATGCCGGTAAAGAGGAATATGCTCCTCCACCCCAACTGCTCGGTCATGATGCCCCCGAGGAAGAGGGCCCACCGAAAGCCCCACGTACACGGCGCCGACCGTGAGGCCGAGCACCTTTCCCCTGCTCGAGGCGGGAAAGACGGACATGAGAATGGCGACGCTGATACCAAATATCATGGCGCCGCCGACCCCCTGGACCGCCCTGAGGACGATGAGCATCTCACCGGACCGCGCAAAGCAGCACAGGATCGACGACGCGGCAAACATCCCCGTTCCCCAGGCAAACAGCCTTTTTCTTCCGTAAATGTCGGCGATTCTGCCCAAAGGCAAAAGAAATACGGCGCCCGAGAGAATGTAGGCCATGGGGACGAACGTGAGAAGGACCGCGTTCATCCGGAACTCTACTGCGATGGCCGGAAGCGCGATATTTGTTGCCGACACCATGAAAGGCGCGACAAAAGAAGAGGCGGTGGCGACGATGAGGGCGGCGCGCCTTGTGGTTTCGTCGACGTGATTATCGGGTGTGCTGCTCAAGGGAAGTCCTTCGCCGCGCGATCCATCAGTTTACCATAGCACGGCACCAGGTCAAGGGAATTTGAGCCATCCGTAAGATGTGATAGTTCGACTTGAATATTCTTGCAATTGCGTCAGGTTATCTCCGTGATATGTTGCGCTCTGCAAAACCAGGCGGTATTGCCTGCGTAGCGGAGTCGGGGGGTCGGGCGGTTGCGGCATGCTTTATGCTAGCTGAAGGGGTGAATAAGAAAAAGGGGAGACCGAGAAGGGTCTGCCGAGAAGGGCGCGATCGACCTGGACAAACCTACGATACCACCATTTTAAGGAGGCCTGCAGATGAGAAGTCCTATCCCTGCGCCATACAGCCCCCCCGGGGCGGGCGTGCGTCCCTCGCTTCTCTACGAGGTGAGGAAGTTCATCAAGTACGAATCGGAGCTTAACCCGGAGTTCGGCCAGGATGTTGCCCGCAAGGCCCACGGGGAAAACCTGTTTTCCTGCATCCAGTGCGGCACCTGCTCGGGCACCTGCCCGGTGAGCCACTATATGGACTACAGCCCCCGCAGGATCATCGCCATGGTCCGTGGGGGGTTCGAAGACGAGGTCCTGGGAAGCTCCACCATCTGGTTGTGCGCCTCCTGCTACCAGTGCACGGTCGACTGTCCGAAGCAGATCAAGCTGACCGACATCATGTACGCCCTCAAGCAGAAAGCCATCGCGAAGCACCTCTATCCGCATAAGTTCCCCATTCCCATCATGGCCGAGGAGTTCTACAAAGGGGTCGCCAGGAACGGCAGGAACTCGGAAGGCACCCTGATGATCAATATGGCCCGGAGGACGAGCCTTTTCAATCTCTTCAAGTATACCCGTCTCGGTATGAAGCTCTTCACCACGGGCAGGATGGCGCTCAGAGAGGAGGGGATCGAGAACAAGGAACAGCTCCGCGCACTGCTGCGGGGCGTAGAAATGGCTGAGGAGGAAGCGAGATGAAATATCTCTACTATCCGGGCTGTTCCCTGAGGAGTACCGGCAAGCCCTACGAGGAATCCTTGAAGGCCGTCTTTTCCAGCCTCAATGTCCCCCTGGAAGAGCTGCACGACTGGAACTGCTGCGGCGCCACGGCCTATATGGCGGTAGATGAAGTCAAGTCCTTCGCCCTGTCCGCGCGGAACCTCGCCCTCGCGGAGGCGCAGGGCGAGCCCGCGGAGAACGGTCATGTCCAGCTCGTCGCCCCGTGCTCCGCGTGCTATGCCCTCACATTGAAGACCCAGCACTACCTCGCGGAGAACGAGGATATACGGAAGAAGGTCGAGCGGGGACTCAAAGATGCCTCCCTCACCTACGAAGGAAGGGTCGACGTGCGCCATCCCCTCGACGTGCTGGTGAACGACATCGGGGTCGAAAGGATCAAGGAGCGGGTCACGTCACCCTTAGGGAGCGCGATAGCCTGCTACTACGGCTGCCAGATCGTCAGGCCCTATGCCACATTCGACGACCAGGCAAACCCCACCACCCTCGATAGGCTCATGGAGGCCATAGGGGCAACCCCCGTCGACTGGGCCATGAAGACCCGGTGCTGCGGCGGGACCCTCGTCGGCACCATAAGGGAGGTGGGCTTCCGCCTGAACTATCTCATCCTGAAAGAAGCAGAGAGGAAAAAGGCCGACGTGGTGGCCACGACCTGCCCTCTGTGCCAGTTCGGCCTGGAGTGCTTTCGGCCCAACGTGAACGCGAGTTTCCATGCACATATTACTCTGCCCGTCGCCTACTTCACCCAGTTGGTGGGTCTGGCCTTCGGCATATCCGAGAAAGAATTAGGCATGCAACGGCTTTTCGTGCCGTTCAAGTCGGCGTCCATAGGAGGTTAGCGAATGGCAGCGAACGGGATACCAAAAGTTGGGGTCTATGTATGCGACTGCGGGTCGAATATCGCGGGCACGGTCGATGTGAAGGCGGTTGTCGAATCCGCTTCCGCCCTGCCCGGCGTGGTTGTTGCGAAGGAGTATAAGTACGTCTGCTCCGAGCCGGGCCAGCAGTTGATCCAGCAGGACATCAAGGAACAGAAGCTCGAGCGGGTCGTCGTCGCCTCCTGCTCGCCCCGGATGCACGAGCCGACCTTCCAGGCAGCCGTCGCAAAGGCGGGGCTCAATCCCTTCTACTTCGCCATGGTCAACATCAGGGAGCACGTCTCGTGGGTGATCAAGGATAAGGAGCAGGGGACCGCCAAGGCCGAGAGGCTCATCAGGGCCGCCGTGGCGCGGGTGCTCCTCCAGGAGGAGCTCTTCTCCAGGACCGACCCGGTCACGCCTGCGGCACTCGTGGTGGGGGGAGGCATCGCCGGCATCCAGTCGGCCCTCACCATTGCGGACGCGGGCTACAAGGTCTACCTGGTCGAGCGGCAGCCCTCCATCGGGGGTCACATGGCCCAGCTCGACAAGACCTTCCCCACCCTCGACTGCAGTACCTGAATTCTCGGCCCGAAGATGATGGATGCCGGTCGGCATCCCAATATCACCCTTCTCACCAATAGTGAGGTGGCCTCAGTCTCAGGTTACGTGGGCAACTTCAAGGTGACCGTCAAGAAGAAACCCCGGTATATCAAGGAGGAGCTTTGCGTGGGCTGCCTCCAGTGCATAGACGGCTGCACGTACAAGGAGGCGAAGTTCGCCGACGAGTTCCAGATGGGTCTCGGGAAGCGCAAACCCATCTACCTGCCCTTCCCCCAGGCAACGCCCCAGGTGGTGCTCATCGACCCGGAGCGGTGCATCCAGTTGAAGACAGGCAAGTGCAAGAAGACCTGCGCGACGGCCTGCGACCGGAACGCCATCGACTTCGAGCAGAAGGAAGAGACCGTCGAAATCGACGTGGGCGCCATTATCATCTCCACCGGCTTCAAGCCCTTCGATGCGGCGAGGATCCCCGCTTACGGCTACGGCAAGTATCCTAACGTCTATACGGGCCTCGAAGTGGAGAGGCTCACCAGCGCCTCCGGCCCCACGGCGGGGGAGGTGGTCTTACGGGACGGCACCCATCCGAAGAGCGTGGCGATCATCCACTGCGTGGGCTCCCGCGACGAGAAGACGAACAGGTACTGCTCCAGGGTCTGCTGCATGTACTCCCTGAAGCTCGCCCACATGGTAAAAGACCACACGGGCGCCCAGGTCTACAACTTCTACATCGATATGCGCACCCCCGGCAAGAGCTACGAGGAGTTCTACGACAAGCTCCTCTCCGAGGACGTCCGCTTCATCCGCGGGCGCGTGGCGGAGGTGACCGACTGGGCCATAAAGCCCGAAGAAGAGGGCAAGCTCGTGATCAGGGTGGAAGATACCCTGATCGGCGTGGTGAGAAGGATACCCGTCGATATGGTCATCCTCTCGACGGGGCTCGAGCCCCAGGCGGATGCCGCATCGGTGGCATCGATGTTCGGCATAAGCCGCTCCGCGGACGGCTTCTTCGCAGAGGCCCATCCGAAGCTCCGGCCGGTGGAGACGAATACGGACGGCGTCTATCTGGCGGGATGCAGCCAGGGGCCTCGGGACGTGCCCGATACGGTCGCCCATGCGGGGGCAGCGGCTTCCATGACCATCGGGTTGCTCAACAGGGGGCAGGTAACCATATCTCCCACTGTCGCCGCAGTGGATGAGAAGCTCTGCTCCGCCTGCAAGACGTGCCTGTCCATATGTCCCTACCAGGCCATCGTCTTCAATGCGGACAAGAACATAGCCGTGGTGAACGACGCCCTCTGCAAGGGCTGCGGCACCTGTGCGGCCGCCTGCCCTGCGGCGGCAATCACGGCCCGCCATTTCTCGGACGAGCAAATTGTTGCCCAGATCGAAGGGCTTCTCAGGGAGCCTAAAACCGCGGAAGGAGCACGCCCATGAACTTCGAGCCAAAAATCATTGCCTTCCTCTGCAACTGGTGCACTTACACCGCCGCCGATGCGGCAGGGGTCGCCCGGATGGAGCAGCCCGCCAACGTGGATGTGATCCGCGTCATGTGTACCGGCCGGATCGAGCCTATGTTCGTGCTCAAGGCGTTTGCCGAAGGGGCGGACGGGGTCATCGTCTCCGGCTGCCATCCCCCGGGAGACTGCCACTACACGAACGGCAACTTCAAGACTTTCCGGCGCATGCCCCTCTTGGAGAGGGTCCTCTCCCAGTTCGGCATCGAAGACGGAAGGTTCCACTGGGGTTGGATCTCAGGCGCGGAAGCGCCGAAGTGGGCGGAGCTGGCACGCACGTTTACCGAACAGGTACGCGGTCTGGGACCACTCAACTGGAAGGACCAGCTCGCGAGCAAGGAGGATTGACATGGCGGAGAAACTGAAGCTGGCCCTTTACTGGGCCGCATCCTGCGGGGGCTGCGAGATTGCTATTGTCGAGCTGCGGGAGAAGCTCCTCATCGTCGACCAGGTGGCGGACATCCTCTTCTGGCCTGTCGCAATCGATGCGAAGTATAAGGACGTGGAGGCCATGCCCGACGGCCATATCGACGTCTGTCTCTTCAACGGCGCCATCCGCACGAGCGAGAACGAGCACCTGGCCCACCTCCTGCGGAAGAAATCGAAAGTCCTCGTCGCCTTCGGCTCCTGCGCCAACGAGGGCTGCATGCCGGGACTGGCCAATCTTTATGACCGGCAGTCCATCTTCGACTATGCCTACCTGGAGTCCCCATCCGCGGACAACCCGAACAAGGTCGTCCCCCAGACGCAGAACAAGATGCCGGAGGGGGAGATCCAGATACCGAAATTCTACCAGACCGTGAAGACCCTCGGCCAGACGGTGGACGTGGACTACCACATCCCCGGCTGCCCGCCCCAGGCCCCGCAAGTGTGGGCCGTCATCGAAGCGATAGTCCAGGGCAAGCTCCCGGCCAAGGGGAGCGTCGTGGGCGCCAACGAAAAAACGGTCTGCGACGAGTGCAAGCACGACCGCAAGGAGAAGGCGGTAAAGCAGTTCTACCGCACCTACGAGATCATCCCCAGCTCCACCCAGTGCCTCTTCGACCAGGGCCTCATCTGCGCGGGGCCGGCGACCCGTGGGGGATGCGGCGCCCTCTGCACGAAGGTCGATGTGCCCTGCCGCGGCTGCTACGGTCCCCCGCCCCACGTGGTAGACCAGGGCGCGGCCTTGATGTCCGCCTGTGCCTCCGTGGTCGATGCGGACACGGAAGAGGAAGCGGCCCGCATCGTCGGCGGTATCGCCGACCCCATAGGGACCTTCTACCGCTTCGGCCTTGCCGCATCGCTCCTGCACAGGCGGAAGGTATAAAGGAGAATGCTATGAAGAAGATCACTATTGATCCCGTGACCCGTCTCGAAGGACATGGGAGAATCGACATCTTTCTCGACGATCAGGGTGACGTGGCAAATGCCTATATGGTCATCCCGGAGCTTCGAGGGTTCGAGAAGTTCTCGCAAGGGCGGCGCGTCGAAGAATTGTCCGACATTACCCCCCGCATCTGCGGTGTCTGCCCCGAGGCGCACCACCTCGCGTCCGTCAAGGCCAGCGACGCCGTCTTCCACGTCGATCCGCCGCCTGCGGCAAAGAAGCTCAGGGAGCTTTTCTACTCCGCCTTTTATGTGGCCGACCACACGGTCCACTTCTACATCCTGGGCGGACCCGACTTTGTGATGGGTCCCGATGCGCCCGTGGCCGAAAGGAATATCCTGGGCGTCATCCATAAGGTGGGTGTGGAGATCGGCACGAAGGTGATCGAGGCCCGGGGCAAGGCCATGGATATCATCGGCATGCTCGGGGGAAGGAAAATACACCCGACCTTCGGACTGCCGGGAGGGGTGTCGAAAGCCCTTTCCGAAGAAGAGCGCGCGCAGGTCGAGGCGACAGCCAAAGACTCGATAGAATTCGCCCTCTTCTCCCTGCAGCTTTTCAAGGATATCGTGCTGGCCAACAAGGGATACCTCGACCTCATCATGTCCCCCATCTTCACCTTGCCCACCTACTACATGGGCATGGTGGACGCCAACAACAAGGTCAACTTCTACGACGGGAAGATCAGGGTCGTCGACCCCGAGGGGAAGGAGTTCGCCAAATACAGCCCCGGCGACTACCTCGACCACGTCGCCGAGCGCGTTGAGCCCTGGACGTACCTGAAGTTCCCCTACCTGAAAAAAGTCGGCTGGAAGGGACTTACCCTGGGCAAAGATTCGGGCGTCTATCAGGCGACGCCCCTCTCCCGCCTGAATGCATCCGACGGCATGGCGACGCCGAGGGCCCAGGAGGCCTATGAAGAGATGTACAAGACCTTCGGCGCAAAACCCGTCCACAACCTCCTGGCCACGCACTGGGCACGGCTGATCGAGCTCCTCTATGCGGCGGAGCGCCTCCTCGAGCTGAGTCGGGACCCGGGGATCACCGACCCCAAAGTCCGCACAATCCCCACGGAAAAGCCGACCGAGGGGGTGGGCATCGTTGAAGCGCCGAGAGGCACCCTGACCCACCACTATATCACCGACGAGAAAGGGATCGTCACAAAGGCGAACCTCATCGTGGGGACCACGAACAACTATGCCCCCATCTCCATCGCAGTGAAGCAGGCAGCCCAGGGGCTGATCAAGAAGGGCGTGACCGTGACCGAAGGCATCCTGAACCGCGTGGAGATGGCATTTCGCCTCTACGACCCCTGCTTCGGCTGCGCCACCCACACGCTGCCCGGAAGGATGCCGCTCGTCATCAACATCATGGATGAGGCGGGTGAGATGGTGAAGCAGATCAGGAGGGACTAAAAGAGAAGCGCCCTTCTCACTCTTTCTCTACGTTTCTTGTTGTTCGGTCGGCCGGCCGTATGTCCGGAAGCACTCCATGCGGTCGGCCGATGATTGTTGAGCTTCCTTCCGGCCGACCTGCACGCTTTGTCCATCCTACCCGAGTTCTTTCTCCCAGAAAAGCATCTGCTTGATCCTCGTCGTGAGGGCCGGGATCACCGCAAAATTCTTCACGGGCTGAAGCTCTTTCCACTCCCGCCAGTCCCCCAGCAATTCCTGGTGCAGTTCCACACATCCCCTGTGAAACTCGACTTCCGAACTCGGGTTCACGTTCCGTGCGCATATCGCTACCTCTTCGAACAGCCTTTCCTTTTCCCTCTCGCCGGGAACATTGAAGACCACGACCCTGGTCGTTCTGCCCGGGTCTCCGGAACCGAAACGTCCCCTGAGCCTCATTTCCCCCAGGAACCGGCTCTCAAACTGGCTGATCAGACCGAGGCACTCCTCTTCATCTTTCATCACTGCAACCACCTTCCAGCACGTAAAGGCAGGGCCGAGATGAAGCACGTGTCTTCCTTCCCTGAGCTGGTCGTAGAGAGAGGTAATGCATGGTACGCACGTCCCGTAGATCGCCTGTTTAGTCGCGGCCAGATGAGGGTCGCTTTCAAAGCTGACCCACTTCAATGTCTTGTCTGTGTAGTATCTCCTGTCGAAGTAAAACCTTCCCATGTCGCTTCTTTCTGTATGGTACCATTTTTCCCGGACTCTTTCCTCAGTGGAGTGCTGGAAGGCCGGTGTCGGGCGTTTTCAAGTTTAACAAATGTTTCTGTAATGGAGTATTGAGAGATTTTCCTTGATGTGGAAAGATACAGATGGTAATGTGGCCTCTGGGCTCAAGTTTCCGTTATCCATGAAATGATTAGGGAGGGGAATGATGAATTATCGAGTTCACTTCAAGGAGAATCTCTATTTCGTCATCAAATTGATTGCTGCCGTCATGGTTTACTTCGCTATCGCGGCAGCGCTGGTGTTTGTCACATCTAAAGGAGGAGAGAAGCTCACGGCATTTATTCCCATTATTTGTTACGTGGGAATTTTTGTACTCTACCTTCTTATCAGACACGGGATACTAATCGGTTACTTGAAGGGCAATGCCGTCCGGGTTTCAGATAACCAGTTTCCTGCTTTGTACGGCGTAGTAAAGAATCAAGCAGAAAAGCTTCGTCTTTCCAAAACTCCCTCGGTCTACATTCTTCAGGCGGGAGGATTATTAAATGCCTTTGCTACAAGATTTTTCGGTAGAGATTTTGTCGTGATCTATTCCGACATCTTGGAGACCGCCTATGAACAAGGCAACAAGGCCGTGGAATTCATCGTCGCGCATGAGTTGGGCCATATCAAGAGAAGGCATACCACCAAACACCTTCTATTGTTCCCCTCGTTTGTGGTTCCATTTCTTAATCCTGCCTACTCCAGGGCCTGTGAATACACGTGTGACAGAATTGGATACGCCTTATGTCCGGAAGGTTCCATCTCAGGTATGCTAATTCTCGCCGCCGGAAAGCACCTTCACGCCAAGATAAATGTAGATGCCTTCCTGTTGAACTCGCAGTCGGAAAAGGGGTTTTGGAAATGGTTCGCTGAAATTATTTCTTCTCATCCTAATCTGCCCAAGAGAATCTCCGAGTTCGGAGGTCTCGCCGAGAGATCTGTGGGGTGATGGGGCACCCCCGGCGCCAAAAAAGTGCCCTGTCCCCTTTTTCTTTCCTGTAAAGGTGAATAGGAACGGAACGTCTGCACGCAACCCACAGCCGCTTGAACTCCGTATTGCTGCACCGACGCTCCCGAATCGCTGTCAAGAGTACGTAGGTGAAAGAAATTGCGGACGATCCTGCGGCCGAGGCGATTTTTGATGCAGAGCGCGAAATCGTGCTCGGCCCGCACCGGAGTGTACTGCTATGATAAAAGTCAAGCCCTATCTGCACGGGGTTTTCGTCTACCCGCTTTCTCCTTAGCATCGATCAGCCCATAACTTTTACTCCTTAAGACGTCTTTCCAAAAGTATTCATTCCCTGCGAGCACGAGGCCAACGACCTTCCATGGTCCGTGGCCGACGTGCGAGCCCCTTCCGGAAGAAAAGATTCTTTACAACCTGCTATTCGTGGTGCAACCACATGTGTCTACCTGCGGAAAGAAGGAACCGGCGTCAACATACTTTGTAGCGTTTTTTGGACAGTACACTCAGCGCTGTACGCCGTTGTTCCGCATGGTCAGCAAAATCTTTTCTCCTTAAAGCTCATCTGTTCTACTGAACAATGCCAATCCTATAAGGTGTGCCCGTTATTATGCACGCTCGAAGACGCACGATCAGGACACGGGCCACCGCGACGATCGCCTTCTTTTTGCTGCCGCTTGATCGCCATACCCGCGAGAACTTCGATAAAAGGGCCTGGTCTTTGCGGATAGCCACCCAGGAGTTCTCGATGAGACAGTATCGGATGAACCCCGACCCCATCCCTGTGATGCGGCCTTTCCGTTCAGTCTCTCCTGTTGTATATTCACTCGACGTCAATCCCACGAAGCCGGCGATCTTCTTTCCGCTCGTGAAATGGGAGAGGTCCTCCCCCAGCTCCAGTATGAGGCGGATGGCGGTATACCATCCGATGCCGGGGAGGCTCCTGGCGATCTGGAAGGCCTTGCTGTAGCGCTCCTTCTTACAAAGACCTCTGAGGTAATCCCTTAAGACAGTTTGTTGGTCCCACAGCTGCTCCAGTATGGTCAGCAATGCGTTCACACCTACCTTAATCGGCTCGCTTATGGGGAGCCCGCGGAGGGCCTGGAACTCCTTCCTCCCCCACTCGTTTTTATCGGCGAAGGGAACCTCGATCCCGTGAAAGTCGAGGAGCTTCCGGATGCGGTTACGGTTGCGGATAATGTCCTTCTGTACGGCTATGAGGGTGCGGCTGATCTGCCGGTCCTCTCTCCTCTCTTTGTCGGGGACGTAGCAAGAGTCTTTGTAATCGTGGTTCTCCAGAATGTAGGCAAGACGTTTTGCATCCCTTTTGTCCGTCTTGACTTTGTTTACCTTGGGTTCGGTTACCATATGGGGAGGGATGACCACGCAGTCGATGCCGTCTGCGGTAAGCCGGTCGTAGAGGTTGAACCCTTTGAATCCTGCCTCGTACATCAGGTGGACCGCGCATTCAGGGAACTTGTTCCTCAGGTACCCGATCAACGCCGGGTACTTTGCTTCCATCGATACCTGGTGGATCAGCATCCGCTCACACCGCACGGCGATCTTCCAGGTGCTCTTTGAATCTTCGAGTCCCAGAAAAACCTCTTTACCTTTGACTACGAAATCCTGTACCCTATAAATCTTCATCTGGCTACCTCCCTTTCTTTGATATGCGGTGTGTAGCCACCGCTTTGAGAAAGAGGGTAGCCTTTTTATTGAATCCCGTACAAGCTGCTTTTATAGCATAGACACTCTTTCGTACATGAGGATGCGGGCCGAACACGATGACAAAGCTATGCGCGAAAAGCGCCCGGCCGCACCTCCTCTAAGCCAGGCTTCGGAGTATCTTGATCCCCCTCTCGATCACCGGCTCGCTCGCGGCGAAGGAGATGCGTACGTGGGATTTCCTCCTCGAAAAGACGCTCCCCGGTATGATGAAAAGTTTCTTCTTCAGCGCCCGCTCCACGAAGGCGTCTCCGTCTCCGCCAGGCACTTCAGGAAATATATAGTAGGCGCCTTTCGGCTTGACCACGCGGTACTTGTCCTTGATCCCCTCGTAGATGAGGTCCCTCTTTTTCCTGTATCCGTCGATCAGATCGTCCGTCGAGTAATCGAGGGCAAGGAGTGCCGCTTTTTGGGCCACCGAATTGACCGCGCTGAAGGCATACTGCTGCATGACGACCATGCTGTCGATGATCTGCTTCGGACCGGCGACGAAGCCGATCCGCCAGCCCGTCATACCCCAGGTTTTGGAGAAGCCGCCGAAGGTCAAGGTGTTTTCGTAGAGCCGGCCGACATAATCGGGCGATCTATCCCCGTCGTAAGTAAAGCGGTCGTATATATCGTCCGAGAAAACGAGTATGTTCTTCTCCCTGGCAACGCGCTCGACCACCGCCAGCTCGTCCCGTGAGTAGACCATGCCCGTGGGATTGTTCGGGCTGTTGATAAGGATAATCTTTGTCCTGTCTGAAATGGCGCTCCTCAACGCGGCTTCTTTTAACGTGAAATCGGGATACGTATCGAAGAAAACCGGCGTGCCGCCGAGGAGGAGTATCTGGTATTCGTAGAGCACAAAATAGGGGTCGGGGATGACCACCTCGTCGCCGGGGTTGAGGAGCACCATAAACGCGAGGAGGAGGCCGCCGGTGACGCCGGGTGTGACAATCACGTCCTCACATGCGACCCCTTTCATCTGCAGAGCCTTCAGAATCTTCTCCCGCAACTCGGGGATTCCCCCCGACGGCGTATACTTGTTGAATCCCCGGCGGATCGACCTGATGCCCTCTTCCTTTATCGTGAGGGGTATATCGAAATCCGGCTCGCCGATGCTCAGGTCTACCGGGTTTTTTACTGTCCGGGCCAGATCGAAGATCTTTCGCACGCCGGAAGGTCTGAGGTGCTGCATTCGCTCTGAGAGCCACATCGTTTGTTTTTCCTCTCATTCCTTGTTCGTTTTCGCTCCAGACTACTACGTCCTCCGCCCGGAAATCCAGCACAAAGTGCTCCGGGCGCGCAGCTTCACCCAGCCCGGAAGGCGCCCTGCGGCCTAAAGAGACGCGGCCGCGGGAGGGACGAGAAGCAGTGCCGAGTGGCGAGTGAAGAGCAAAGAGAGGAAAAGAGAGTGCCGAAAGGGAGGTAAAGGAAAGCAAGAAAGAAGATGGCCCCCTAACGGGAGTGATGAGTGCGAAAGGATTCACTCGTCACTTGTCACTCTGAACTCGTCACTCCCTTGCCCTGTGCTCGCGGCAGCGCGCTTGCGCTCCTATGGGACCATGCGGTAGGATATACCGTGCTCTCTCTCATTATCATCACCAGAAACACGGGACACCTTGTCGCCGGGCTCCTCTCTTCCCTGGAGGCCGACGGATCGATGAGGGTCGCGACGAAAGAGGTGATCGTGGTCGATAACGGATCGACGGACGGGACGGAAGACCTGATAACCTCGACGTTCCCTCGTGTTATCTATATAAGGAACTCCGAAAACAGGGGGTTCGGGGCTGCCGCAAACATGGGTTACCGGCGCGCATCCGGTGAATTCGTCCTCTTTTTGAATTCCGACACGCGCCTGCTGGAAGGGGAAACCGTAAAAATGCTCGCCTTTATGGAACAAGACCCGTCAATCGGCATCATCGCGCCCCAGCTCGTCTATGAGGATATGAGACCCCAGCGTTCTTTCGCACAGATACCCTCCCTCCTCCTCGAGCTTGCGCCCAAGCCTTTGCTTGCGGCCCTCTTCCCCAGCTTCAGGACAAAGGGCGGTGCCCATTCCCCTCTCGACGTGGCTTCACTGATAGGCGCGGCCCTGATGGCGAGGAGGCGGCTTCTCGACAGCCTCGGCGGGTTCGATGAGAGGTTCTTCTTCTTTATGGAAGAGACGGACCTGTGTCTCCGCGCGAGAAAGATGGGTTCCAAGGTCGTCTTCTTCCCCGGGTCGAAGCTCGTCCATTTTCAGGGGAAAACCGTCGCTCAATCCTGGACCGGGGGGAGGATAGAATACTCGATCTCCCTCTATAAATTCATCAGGAAATACCATTCAGGAGGCTATTACGGCGCGTTCGTTCTGGTGAGGATATGCAAAGCCCTCTTGTTTCTTCTGCCGGCGACGATGGTGCCCTTTGTCCTCTGTAGTGAACCGATCAGGAGGAAGTACCGTTATTACGCGCAACTTCTCCTGTGGCATCTGCGCGGGTGCCCGGCAGGCGCCGGACTCCGCGTCAGCTCTCAAGGATAAATAATACTTCCAACGTTACCCTGTACTCCACGATCTTTCCGTCTTCTACCTTTGCCCTCCAGTCCTTGACCTTGATGCCTGTGATGCCCCTCAAAGTCTTCGAGGCCCTTCTGAAACCGACCATGACCGCATCGTCAAAGCTCTTCGGAGAGCCTGCCATGACCTCTGTCACCCTCGCTACCCTTCCATCCATTCTTATTCTCCTCCCTCATGGTCACTTATACTTCTTACAAGCTAACAGGCGTTGCAGGTCTATGTCAACATTTTCCGTACCGCCGCGGGAGGGGAGCAAGGAAGTGCCGAGTGCCGAGTGAAGGGAAGTGCCGAGTGAAGGGAAGTGCCGAGTGCCGAGTGAAGGGAAGTGACGAGAGGCGAGTGACGAGTTTAAAGCAATGAGTTTTCACTCTGCACTGGTCACTCGGCACTCGGCACTTCCTTGCTCTTTTGGACCTTGACATTGCCCCGCTCTCCCTTTAGTATATAAGGGTACTCAAAAGAAAGGTGCACGGCTTATGCGTAAAGAAGCACGGCTATTTGTTCCATTAGACTGAGAAGCGTACAGGGGGCCGGTCCGGTCTCCATTTACGACCGTGTCCGCAGTTTCTCCGCCTTAAAGCAGCGCGCGAGCCTTTTCCAGAATCCGGCGCAGAAAGTGTGCGGCCGGATTTTTTATTTCACTGGAGCTTTCTATGTCGGATTACACGTCAATGTGGCTGAACCCGGGTCTTGATGTGAAGGCCCACGATGCGTTCCTGTGCAGACAATGAAGCCGATCTATTTTGACAACGCCGCCACCTCGTGGCCAAAGCCAGCCGCGATGATGGAAGCGATGGCGCGGTTCAACGAATCCATCGGCGGGAACCCCGGCCGCTCCGGGCATCGCCTTTCCATTGAAGCAGCACGGGTCGTCTATGAGGCGCGTGAGCGGGTGGCCGAGCTCATCGGCTCGCCGGACCCGCTTTCCATCGCATTTACAAAGAACGCGACCGAGGCGATCAACTGCGTGCTTTTCGGGCTGCTGAAGCCGGGCGACCACGTCGTGACCTCCGGCGTGGAGCACAATTCGGTAATGAGGCCCCTCCGTTTCCTCGAACGGCAGGGGGTCGAGCTGTCGGTAGTCCCGTGCTCGCCGGCAGGGGTCCTCGACCCCGGCGATGCGATGGCTGCCATGAAGAGGCAGACGAAGCTGATCGTGGTGACCCATGCCTCGAACGTCACGGGGACCTTGCTTCCCCTGGACGCCCTCGCAAGGATAGCCCACGATCGGGGGAGCATTTTTGTCGTGGACGCCTCCCAGACCGCGGGGAGCGTCCCCCTCGACGTGATCCTGACAGGCATCGATATTCTCTGCTTCACCGGTCACAAGTCCCTCCTGGGTCCCCAGGGCACCGGCGGATTCTATATTCGGAAAGGGCTTGACCGACTCGTCGGGCCACTCATACGGGGTGGTACGGGGAGCGCATCGGAATTTGAGGAACAGCCCGACTTTCTTCCGGACAAGTTCGAGTCGGGGACGCCGAACGCGATAGGGCTCGCGGGGCTCGCCGCAGCCATTCGGTTCGTCCTCGACTCAAGACTTGAGGCTATCCGCGAAAAGGAGGTGCACCTTACCCGCCTGTTCCTGGAGGGCTTGGCGGGGATACCGGGCGCAATCCTTTACGGGCCGCAGGATGCCGGGCAGCGCACCGCAGTCGTCTCCTTCAACATCCGGGGAGTAAGCCCGTCAGAGCTCGCCTTCGAGCTCGACGAGCAGTTCGCCGTTCTCTCCCGTCCCGGGCTCCACTGCGCGCCCGCGGCGCATCGCGCCATAGGGACCTTCCCCGAAGGGACGGTGCGGTTCAGCTTCGGCCACTCTACGACGGAAGATGAAATCCGCCGCGGCCTCGAGGCCCTGGCGCAAATAAGTGCCGCATATCACCCGGCAAAAGGAGGATGTGATGTCTGAGCTGGTAGACGCAAGAGGACTCGCCTGCCCTGAGCCGGTGATCCTTACCAAGAAAGCCCTGGATGCCCACGATGAGGTGACGGTCCTCGTGGACAACGCAACCGCCCTTGAGAACGTGAAGCGCCTCGCGTCGGTTTCAGGGTGCGCGGTCGACGTCGACCTCACCGAAGCGTCCGGCGGCATATTCCGGATCGACGTCAAGAGAGGACAGGGCAGTGGGACAGTGTGCGCTGCATCGCCGGAACGGACAACCCCGGGGCCTGCGCCGCAGCCTCTGCCCGGACCTGCGATATTCGTGATCGCATCGGACGTCATGGGGCATGGAAACGACGGACTGGGGGCCCTTCTGATGAAGGCATTCATCCACACCGCGGTCGACCTGGAACACCGGCCCGACATGATAATCTTATACAACACGGGGGTAAAGCTTGCGGCGCACGGCTCCGGCGTGGTGGACGACCTGAAGGCGCTCGAAGAGAAGGGCGTCAGGGTCCTCGTGTGCGGCACCTGTGTCAATTTCTTCGAACTGGTCGGGAAGATCGGCGCGGGGACCGTATCGAATATGTATGAGATCGCAGGCGCCCTGTCGACGGCGGGAAGGATCGTCAAGCCATGAGAGACGATACAACCTACTGGGTGGCGCTATTCGACTCCGTGAGCCATGTGATGAAGGCGGAAAAGGTACTCAAGGAAGCGAACATACCCTATAAGATCATCCCGGTGCCGAAGAGCATAAGTTCCGACTGCGGGGTATGCGTGCGCTTCCTCCCCGAGCAGAAGGAGTCGATTGTGGAGGCGCTCTGCTCGCATGTCCACGTCAGCGAGATGCACGAACTGGTGCGTTAAGCCCGTTCCAAGGAATACTTCCCGATCCCCCGGACTATTAAGTGTTGACCCGCGGCATCCGACAATACTGTATCAGGCGGGTCAGGCCGGAATAGCAAGAGGTGCTGCCCGGAAGACACGGAAGCGGTCTGAAGAGAGCGTGAGAAAACAGATAAGGGGAGATTATGGGAACGACCGGTTCAGGCATCCTTCTTGAAACAGGGACGAACGAAGTTGAGATCCTGGAACTCTTCATCGACGAGGGCGAGTACACGGGATATTATGGGGTTAACGTCGCGAAGGTACTCGAGATCATCACGATGCCGGCGGAGGTCATGCGACCTCCCCATTTGAGAGGCTCCTTTGTGGCAGGGATCTTCAACCATCGCGACAGGCTGGTTGTCCTCATAGACCTGGCCGCATGGCTGGGAAAGGCGCGGGCGGAGAACACGCAGCCGAAGGTCCTGGTCACGGAGTTCAACGGTATCGTGACCGCCTTCCTCGTATCGGGCGTCACCAGAATACACCGGGCCACCTGGAGCGACATCAAGCCGCTTGACGGCTACGCGGAGGACTTGAGCAATTCAGTGACCGGGGTGATAACGTTGAACGAGAGACTCGTCTTTCTCCTGGACCTGGAGAAGGCGATCAGCGACGTCGACCCCCGGTTGGCGTTATCCGCATCCCAGACGATTGCCGGCACGGTCGCCGGCGACTACAAACCCATCCACGTATTGCACGCGGATGATTCCTTCGTCATCCGAAAGACCCTCAAGCACCGGCTGGAGGAGAATCGCATCTTCGAGGTCGAGTCCATGGCGAACGGCGACGAAGCCTGGTCGCGCCTCGCTGAGGTGAAGAAGAAATGCGGCGCCGGCGGGGAGACACTGAGCACGTATGTCGATGTGGTGCTGACCGATATCGAAATGCCCGGGATGGACGGCTACCGTCTCTGCAAGCTGATAAAGGATGACCCTGAGCTCAAGTCAATACCGGTCGTCCTCTTCTCCTCTTTGATCACCGAAAAGCTGATCCATAAGGGAGAGGCGGTAGGCGCCGACGGACAATTCTCGAAGCCGGACCTGACGTTGATGCGGTTCATAAAGGAAGCGGTGGACAAGAGAAGAGCGGCCGACGCGGCCGGATGACGGCAGGGGGTACCCCCGTGCGAGGACACGTCGAAGGCTAAAGGGGCCGACAGATCCGGCGCGTCTCACGGCACGTCCATCTATCGCGACCACGTTTTAAGATTTACCCTCCCACACCTCTTGTGGTTTCTCCTGGTCCGACAAAAGGGCCTTCGGGGCGTTCCCTCAAGGCCCTTTTGTCGGCCCTCCTCAGGGAACTTTTTCGGACCCTCCTGTGTCTTATCTGAGAGGAGTTACATTCGCAAGGCACAAAAGGAAGGACCCCGCCCGGCGGAGGTGGAAAATGAAAAGAGTCTTTATCTTGATGGTGCTCCTTTCTTTCCTGGCGGTCGGCTTCTCAGTACCGGCAGCGGCGCGAGGGGGTGGCGGTCACGGGGGCGGCGGTGGGCACGGAGGCGGAGGCCACGCAGGCGGAGGCCACGCAGGCGGAGGCCACAGCAGGCGGAGGCGGCCACTATGGAGGGTCCTCCGGAGGCAGCCGTTACTCATCGGGTCCGGTTGCGCACAATGCGGTATCTTCACACAACGGATACAGGGGCGGACCCGGCAGGTATTATTACAAGGGACGGGTGCCGAGAGGCGCGTTGGTCGGTAGTTTCTTCGGCGGGATGGTCGTCGGGGGTATATCCAGTCCGTTTTGGTGGCCGTTCTATGCCATGCCCGTACCCGTCGGATATTATGATCCGTATTACGCGTATCCATCATACGCGGCGCCTCAGTACGTGCTTGTCGTCCCTCCGCCGGAAGCGACGACTGCTCAATCCGGACCGGTGCCTCCAAGTCTGCCCCCCAGCCAATGTTATGCCCCCAGGGTTGACCAGGGTGGGAATTTGATCTATGAAAACAACGACATGATCCCTGACTTTTCAAAGCCGGTCCCCTGTCCCCCGCAATCCGGCTGAAACGGCCCGGCTTCGCGGGGGCATGGGGTCCGGTACCGCGGCCACCACGATGCAAGAAGGGCCTTCGGGCACGCAGTGGGACGATCGGGAGCATGACCGGGACGCAAAAAAGAGGATAATCGATGAGGCCGCTTAAGGCGCATAATGTACTACAGTTCTCCTACGGTTTTGGTGTATACTCTTAGAAACCGCTGCGCCCGTGGCTCAGATGGATAGAGCGTTGGCCTCCGGAGCCAAAGGCCGCAGGTTCGAATCCTGCCGGGCGCGCATAAGAATCTCACACGTCCCATTCATTTTTTGCCAGAGGCGTCACCATGAAACTGAATGCGATATGCTTTGCGCTCTTGCCTGCTTTTATCGTCGTGCTTTTTTCAGGTGCGTCGTACGGGTTCAAACAGGCAGACCTCGACAAGCTCCTGGCAACGAAGCAGTGTGCCTTTTGCGACCTCAAGGCCGCCCGGCTCGCCGACGTGAGCCTGCCCGGCACCAGACTCTCCGGCACCATCCTGTCCGACGCGGAGATGACAGGCGCCGACCTCTCACAGGCCAACTTGCGAAATTGCGTGTTCGCGAGGGCAAACCTGTCGCGGGCAAACCTGTCCGGCGCCGATCTTTCCCAGGCGAGCCTCTCACGCACCCTGCTCGTGCACGCCAATCTCTCACATGCCAAACTGCTTGCCGCCTACCTCTCCAATGCCGATCTGACCGGCGCCGACCTCTCCAATGCCGATCTGTCACGTGCCGACCTCACCGGCGCAAACCTTTCAGGGGCAGACCTCTCCGGCGCAAACCTGGCGGGCGCCCGCTGGACAGACGGGACAAAGTGCTCCGACGACTCGGTACAAACATGCACCAAAGCACCGGCGCCGCCCTTCACGGGAGGCATGTTCTGAAAAATTGATCGTCTTTTGCGTGAATTAAACCCGGCCCCGTGTCCTCCGCACCCTGGCGGTGCGGCCTTCCCTTTTTCCGGTCTTATGAGATGCGCGCCAGTCGGTCCTGTGGACGACCTCTTTTACAAGGGCGGCCTTCTGCGTCCGGGGAAATACGGTGTCTCTTCGCGCTTTTCAGGGTAACGATGTCGTTTGCATCATCCGCCGAAAAAGCGACCTTCCTGTGATTCCCCTTACCGGCAAACATGGCACCGGCGGCGCCGTCACGTCTTCCTTGAGCGAACTGCGGGATGTAGAGGACCCGTCCCCTTGCAAAGGTCACGTGATTCCCTTCATTGACGAGCATGAGGTCCGAGCGCGAAACCTGGTAGCGCTTCAGGATGCCCTCGAGGGTATTTCCCCTCTTCACCTGGTGTTTCACCACCCCCACCACCTGCCTGCCGCACGCCAGCTCTGCGCCGAGTCTCTTCTTTACCGCATCGGGACTGTCGGTTCCGGGAAGCGTAATCTGATACTCCTTCCGATCGGGCGGCGTAATACCTCTCACAATTTCGGGGTTGAGCGCCCTTATCTCACCGACATTCAGAGACAGGGCGTGGGCGATCCTTCCGAGGGCCACGCCGCCGGGAACTCCGACTTTCATCAGCTTGTGGACAGGGGGCCGGCCGGTATCGGCAAAGCCGTACTTTTCCGGGTCTTTCGCGATGAGCGCGGCAGCGATCAATTGAGGGACATATTCCTGCGTTTCTTTCGGCAATGTCTTAAATGCCCTCAGCTTCCAGAAGTCCTTCGTGTCGTGTCTCTCGATGGCCCTCTCCACCCTGTGCTCTCCGGCGTTGTAGCCGGCCGCGGCGAGATACCAACAGCCGAACCGGTCAAAAAGGTCTTTCAGATACCGGCCTGCCGCCACCGTCGATTTCTCCAGGTCGCACCGCTCGTCCACCCATAAATCCACCTTGAGGCCATACCGCGTCCCCGTCTCATGGATAAACTGCCAGGGTCCCTTTGCCTTCCTCGGGCGAATAGGCCTTCATGTTGAAGCCGCTCTCTATCATCGCAAGATAAACAAGGTCCTCGGGAAGCCCGTTTTTCTTGAGGACGGCCCTGATCGTCGGCACGTACCTCTTTGCGCGCTCCAGCCAGTGCGCAAAGAGTTTGCGCCCGGTCCCCGTAAAGTACTTTATATAAAGATCGACCGCATCGTTGAGGACGACGGGTATGTCGAACCCGTCGGAGACGGCGGACGCGGCGAGGGATTTTTTTACCGTCTCAAGAATCCTGCTTTCTTCTTCGGTAAGCTCGCCCTTCCGATATAACGCATCCTCGTCAACGTCTTCCCCGCCTTCATGCTCGAAGGTCCGGGTCCACGGCGCCCGGGAAAAGAGAGGGCTATCCGGAAGCGCATCCTGGGCCTCCTCGCCCTGTCCGTTTTCATAAACGGCCGGGCACGACCCTCCCACGGCCGGCCGGTCCCCCTCATCCTGCAGACAGGACGCCTGAGGGCAATTCAGCAGAAAAAGGGAAGCGGCCACGAGCGCAATAAATACGGGCTTTATCGTTCTCACCGCATGGAGGATACCAGATGAAGTCTCATGCGTCAAGAAAAAATGGCGAACCGGCTTTTCGAATTGCGCTTTTCGGTTTTTGAATTGCAGGTCGGGCGGTGGGGCGTCAGGCAGGGTTATGCAGGAAAAACGGGGGATGCTGCGGAGGGAAAATTAGTGGATGTACTATGCGGAGAAGCTTGACGGGCGTACGCGTTACCGTAGGGCTTGGTTGTACCACTCTATCGTCTTCTGCAGCCCTTCCCTGAATCCCGTCTTTGCTCCGAAGCCGAACTCTTCCCGGGCGCGCGTCGTATCAAGCATGCGTCTGGGCTGGCCATCCGGCTTCCCGCCGTCCCAGACAACCTTTCCCCGGAAGCCCGTCAGCTCAACGATCAAATCGACAAGGTCCCTGATCGATATCTCGAATCCCGCGCCGATGTTCACCGGCTCGCTCTTGTTGTATCGCTCCATTGCCCGGATAATCGCGTCGGCGGCGTCCTCGACGTAAAAGAACTCTCTGGTGGCTTTCCCCGTTCCCCAGACGACGATCTCGTCTTCTCCGTTCCTCATGGCGTCGACGCACTTCTTGATGAGGGCGGGGATCACGTGGGAAGATTCGGGGTCGAAGTTGTCTCCCGGGCCGTAGAGGTTAACGGGCAGCAGGAAGATGGAATTGAAGCCGTATTGCCGGCGATATGCCTGCGACTGCACGAGCATCATCTTTTTGGCAAGGCCATACGGCGCATTCGTCTCCTCAGGGTAGCCGTTCCAGATGTCGTCTTCTTTAAAGGGCACCGGGGTGAACTTGGGGTAGGCGCAGATCGTGCCGAGGGCGACAAACTTCTCGATGCCGTGCACGTAGCCCTCATGAAGGAGCTGAATGCCCATCATGGCGTTCTCGTAAAACAAAGACGCCGGGTTCTCCTGGTTGAACCCTATGCCGCCCACCTTTGCCGCCAGGTGGATGACGATATCGGGCCTCAAGTCCTCGTAGAGCCGCCTCACGTCCACACTGCTGACGAGATCGTAGTCCGGCAAATCCGCGATGGTGAGGTGGCGGTAACCCAACTGCCGCATCTGCCTGATGAGGTGGCTGCCCAGGAAACCCTTGCCGCCGGTGATCGTTATCCGTTTATCGTTCATGAAAGACCCAAGGGGAAAGTGTCAAGTGAAAAGTCGAAAGTGAAAAGAGAACGGGAAGGGGTCGGACGATAGGGATCGACGATCATGCAGTTTTCCTTCTCTTCAGCGAAGTTTTGAGACCGCTGATGATCCTGGAAAGTTCCACCGCGCATGCATGTACAACGCCAAACTCGTTCTCCGTAATGTAGCCGGCATCCAAGCCGACATATAATTGGCTTCTGACCTCGGCGCAGGAACCCTTCGCGATGACGACAAATTGGTGATACTCGGCGGTGCTGCCTCTTTCGAATCCTTCGGCGATGTTTGACATTACGGAGACCGCCGCCCTTCGTATCTGGTCACGCAATCCAAAATCCTTGAAAAACTCTTCTTTTCGCGTCAACAAGTAAACCTGTCGCGTCAACTCCCGCGCTTTTTGCCAAGCAATGAGGTCTTCAAATCTCTCAATTCCCATCCCTCATCCCTTTTTCCCTTTCATAATTTTCTCCTTTCTCCTTTCCCCTTTCCACTTTCCACTGTCTTCAATGCTCCCTTATCTGCTCATAGATCGAAAAGTCATGGTTGGTGTAGCTGAAAGCCCTTGCACCTGGACGCGGTCAGGCCTTCGCCCGGTGAAGAGAGGCCGACCGATTGGACATCGCAGTCGACCATGATCTTGACCAGCTCTTCGAACGTCACCCTCGGCTCCCAACCGAGGGCGCGGCGGGCTTTCGAAATATCGGCCTGGAGGGCCTCGACTTCCGTGGGCCTGAAGTAGCGGGGGTCAACCCGAACGATGACGGCACCAGGCTTGAGATGGTCCCACGTGGAGGAGGCGACGACGCCGGTCTCATCTTTTCCTTCGCCGCGCCATTCAAGCTGTACGCCCATGTAAGAGAAGGCCGCATCGACGAACTCCCTGACCGTGTGGCTTATCCCCGTCCCCACGACATAATCGTCGGGCCTCTCCTGCTGCAGCATGAGCCGCATCATCTCCACATACTCGGGGGCGAACCCCCAGTCCCTCCTGGCGCGCATATTCCCGAGATAGAGTGTGTTTTGTGCGCCCTTCAGGATGTTCGCGACAGCGCGGGTGATCTTGCGCGTCACGAATGTCTCGCCCCTCCTCGGTGATTCGTGGTTGAAGAGGATGCCGTTGCAGGCGAAAAGGCCGTACCCTTCCCGATAGTTGACCGTCATCCAGTAGGCATAGAGCTTTGCTGCCCCATAGGGGCTTCTCGGGTAGAACGTCGTTGTCTCGCTCTGCGGGGGAGGTGACGCGCCGAAGAGCTCGGATGACGAGGCCTGATAGTACTTCGCGGTAATGCCGCTCCGGCGGATAGCTTCGAGGATCCTTGTCGTGCCCATGCCCGTTGAATCTCCGGTGTACTCGGGCATATCGAAGCTCACCCTGACGTGGCTCTGCGCGGCCAGGTGGTACACCTCATCGGGCTGGATATTGTAGATGAGGTGCGCGAGCTGCCCGGAGTCGGAGAGGTCGCCATAGTGGAGGAAGAGGCGAGCGCCGGGTGAGTGCGGGTCCGTATAGATGTGGTCTATCCGGCCGGTATTGAACGTGCTCGCCCGTCTGATCAGGCCGTGGACTTCGTAATCTTTCGACAGGAGAAATTCCGCCAGATAAGAGCCGTCCTGGCCTGTAATACCGGTAATGAGTGCCTTTTGCATTTATCTTGCCCCCTGTGGTCTTGGTTGACCATGGTTCCGGG
>CAVSOX010000011.1:0-73849 GCA_963729685.1 uncultured delta proteobacterium
AATAAGTAAATAACTCCGACCCCCGGAAGGGGAAAGGGGGCAAACTGCCGTTCAGTCCGTGCTCGCTTTCACCGCTCCCGCTACATTTGTTAATCATAGCCACCAGTAATGGTGTATTGCAAGACAAACATTCAGAAAAACATGCGGTCGCTCTGTTTAAGAAAGGAAAAGAAAAGGAAAAGGGGTCAGGCTACTTTTTCAAAAAAAGAAAAAGGCGCGACCTCCCCAAAGCTCCTTGTTTGTTTCTTGGTCCCTTGGGACGCACCAGGACCGAGATTTCCTTGACATATAGTAACTTATAGGTTACTATATATCCTGATGGCCGAATACGGGATCAAAGAATTCCTCAGATCAGGGTCGTCACCCTTTGCGGATTGGTTCTCCGGCCTCGATCCCAAGGCTGCGGGAAAAGTCACGACAGTTCTTTACCGCCTGGAGCAGGGTAATCTTTCGAATGTCAAGCCTGTTGGTCGCGGCGTCTTCGAGTGTAAGATAGATTTCGGGCCGGGCTACCGGATATATTTCGGACAGGATGGCAAAACACTCATTGTTCTCTTGGGTGGGGGCACGAAAAAGACACAGCAAAAAGACATCGACAGAGCAAGAGACTTCTGGCGGGAATATCAGACCGGAAAGAAGTCGGGAGGTTAATTATGGCGCTTACGCGTGATTTCAGACAGACCGTGAGGGAGCGTGCGATGCGTGATGAAGCATACCGCAAGGAATTGCTCCTGGAAGCAGTCAATGAAATTCTTGAGGGGAATGTCGATGTGGGAAAAGCCATGCTCCGCGACTACATCAACGCCACGATCACCTTCCCCGAACTGGGGAAAAAGCTCAATAAATCGAGCAAGAGCATCCACCGGATGTTGGGGCCTGGTGGGAATCCGCGCATGGATAGCATAGTAGGGATACTGAAAGTTTTGCAGGACGAGGAACACATAAAACTGCGCGCCGAATTGTGATAGGGGGGCATGTGGCACTTAGCGCCGCCGCCTGACGCTCGCACCCCCGCGCTTCCCCTTGACATATATGCATGATATCAGCATACTTATGCATAAGTTTCGATGAGGTGACGCTATGAGAACAACGCTGAACATTGAGGACAGCCTGATTGACAAGGCGTCTGAAATGACGGGCATCAAGGAGAAAACTACATTGGTGAAGCTTGGGCTGGAAGCGCTCATCGCAAGAGAAAGTGGGAAGAGGCTTGCCAGGCTGGGCGGGACGGAGAGGCAGGTGAAGCCGATACGCAGGAGGCGTACCCTTTAGAATGGTTCTTGTTGACACTTCTGTCTGGATTTCTCATTTACGGGAGGCCCACGCTGACCTCGCAGGTCTCCTCAATGATGGAAAGGTCGCAAGCCATCCATTCATCGTAGGCGAGCTCGCGTGTGGAAATCTCCACAACAGACCTCTCATACTTACGCTTCTGAAGACCCTGCCGATGACCCCTCTTGTAAATCCCGAAGAGGTGCTTGCATTCATAGAGAACCACAATCTCATGGGAAAGGGTCTTGGCTACATAGACGTTCATCTCCTTGCTTCGGCCGCTTTAGCCGGACTTCCGCTATGGACAATCGATAAGAAACTGGAAAGGGTGGCTCAGAGCCTGCGTCTCAAATATTAGGAAGGGAGAGAAGGGAACGTTCTTTCACTGGCTGAACCGTTGCCCCCTATCCACTTATCCGTTACCATTCGTTATCCTGTAAGAGGTGCTTTGGCTTGAAATCCATCAGATCTTTTCTATGAAATGATCGACAGACGTCTTCTCCACCTTACCCATCCTGAAGTTCTTCTCCGCTTCCTCAATTCTGAACAATAGTCTTTGCCGCTTGACCGTCTTGTAGATTTCTTTCAGAATTCTATATTCATCCTTAGGTATCTCTATCATCTCTTTCGCGGTGTTTTTGCCACGCATAAATCCTCCTCATTGCAGCAGGGATGTCGTTTCCTTCTGCACATTCTCATTCATCGGGCTGCGCGTCGGGTTTTTCGCTGCCATCTCACTATCCTTCATTATCAGAGAACTGTCGCAAGATTACAACAATTATTTCAGGCCTTCCGTGAAAAAGGCGGCACTCGTAGGCACTCGGGACAACCATAAGGGTGTTCTTCAGACTTCATGGATTGTGACTGTAGGAACGATAAGATCTGCTGTTTTTTGAAGAGGAGCAGAAAAGAAAGAGGCGTGAGGACCGTCCGCGAAATACTCAAGCCAGCCGGAAGAATCGACTATGTTCCGATGTAATGTATGTAAAAATGCCTTTTGTCACCCCTGGTTGTCGCCCCTCCTTGTCGCTTTGACAGGAGAGCCGGAAAAGGGGGAAAATATTATGTGCGACCCAGCAAGTGGCGGCCCGGCAAGGCAATATGGAGCCACAGGCGGGGTACCCAGCTCAATGTTGCCTTGCTGGGCCGCACCCGCCCATGGAGTGCAGGCCGGGCACCCAGCCTCAATGTTGCCTTGCTGGGTCGCACCCGCCTATGGCAGTCATTTCGAGAGCCCGAAAGAGATGACGGAGCCCGGCCCTTTGAGCCGGTTTCGAGAGATCCCTTAGCCGGCATCGCTCTTTGACAAATGAATTCCGACAGTCGTGTCCGATGACAGTGCCGCTCGGCGGGGCGCTTTCGCGTTTAGCCGCACCCGCTTCCGGCCGTTGTCGTTCACTCAACACTCAACACTCAAAACTCAGCATTTACTTCACCACCCCCCCCCCCCCGAAACCGTGCACTTTCGTGCACAATCGTAAACTCCCTTTCGGAAAGGCTTGCGAGAGAAGGGATTCCTGAAGGGGAGGGTGAGACGGTTGGCGAGAAATGTGCACTCAAGAGGGCAAAAAGGGGGTAAAATGCAGCAAGAAATGGCAAAAAACAGCCGTTTTTGCGCTAGTTCGTTTACTTCAGCGCCGGATCGGATACGGACGGTCAGATACGTCTCCAACGGTAGTAGCGTTCGTTTGCCATGGCGAGCATGGGCCGATCACCGGGGCGGTCCCCGTAAGCGGGAGGTAGGGTTGTTTCATTCGTTACGTTACACCCAAGCAATGTGGCGCGGTCGCCGGCTGGAGATTTTGCTTGACAGGCGTCATATGAATAACACACTGTAATGAATAAAGCCGAACTACCTCAGACGACTCAGCACGATATTTCATCGGTCAGGGGGCCCGGCTGCCGAGGGACAGATTGAGGAATGGGAGGACAAAAACGATGAAAAGGGCATTCCGGCTGGTAGTTGCTGCCTTTGTGGTGTTTCTCTGTGGAGGGTTGTTTACGGCGGAGAGCAACGCGGCCTCTACTATGATCCTTGACATACAGGCTTTCATCGACGGACGAGACCAGATGGTCATTCAGGGAAGTACGCTTAACTGGTATCATTACGACTGGCAAGCTCCGGGCAAGTGGAATGGAAATAACTATCCTGTCACCATCAATTTGAGCCTCGATGGTGCGCCGGTGTCGACCAACGAATGGTACGAGCCGCAGGCTTCGTCTTCGACCGTTCCGGCCGTGTTCACCGGCCTGTCGCCTGCCGTCCCTGCTACTGAGGATGTGACACTCACCGCGGTAGAGGCTCGTGACGGCCTATCGATGGTACAGGCTCCGAACGCGGGTAACGACTATACCACAGTAATTGAGTTTAATGACAATCAGAGTTCGGGGGCTGCATGGTATAAAGCAAAACTGACTTACCGTACACCATAAAACCGGATAGAGACTGTCCCATCGAAAGCAAAAAGCGGCAGTGCCATCAGAGATTCTTCAGCGGATGATCTTCACCGCTTCCGGTTTTACCGCCTTTAGTCCGTCCTCGTAGATGTAATTCAGGAAATCGGGCACCTGCTTTTCCGTCGTCATCTTGTTGTCGATCATCCAGCGCGCTTCATCTTCCAGGGCGACGACGAGCGATTGGTCGAGAGAAAGAGCGAACTGGTGCTCAGGCCAGACCCTGGCTATATACCCGTCGTCATAGCGATATCGTTTTTGCAAAATTGCCTTTGCCTCGGTGGGGTGTTCGGCTATATACGCTTCTGCCTGCTCGAATGAATTCAACACTCTTTTCACCAGGTCCGGGTGCTGCTTTATCCAGTCATTCCTGCACATCAAAACGACATAGACTGCCTGGCTGCTGTGCACGGACCAACTGACTGTTCGGTGCGGATATTGTTTCAGTATTTGACTTATATATGGCTCCTCTGTCACCACTGCATCGACTCTCCCGTGGGCAACGGCATCGCCTGCGTGCTCCCAGGGCAGGTTAACCAGGGAGACGTCGCTGATGCTCATGCCGTTAAGGCTCAGAAATCGGCCGAAGTAAAACTCCGCTATCGACCCCCGGGGAAGACCGACTTTCTTCCCTTTGATGTCTGCCGTGTGTCTGATCCCCCGATCGGTCAGCCCTACGAAGTATATAACGTACGATTTGTCTATGCTTGCGATGATGCTGATCTTATCTTTATTGAACGCTCTTGCGACAACGGGGTACTCGGCTGCGCCCGCGATGTCGATCTCATTGTTCAGCAGGGCTGCTATTGAAGCCAATCCGGTACCATAGGTCTTGAAGGTAAAATTTATCCCATTCCCGGCAAGAAAGTGACGGTCTTCGCCGGTAAAGAAGACAATATTGGCATCGCTGACTACCCCTCCGAGGACGATCGACTCGGATGGACCGGAATAGGTTTTTTGGGCACTCTTATAATACCACGCGCCAAATCCGGCCAGCGCTGCCGCGAATAGGAATGCAATTACCGTTGCGGTCTTTCTCACAGATCTTTACCTCGCCGAAAGGGCGTGAGAGGGCACGACTGCCCCGGCCGCTTTATCTTTCGAGAAATATATCGGTCGTGTCTCCTCAGTCGATTCCATACTCGGCCCACCGCCGCCTGACCTTATCGACAATGTGCTCCGACAGCTTGATCTCTGTCGGCTTGTCTTTCCATTCGAAAGGTATGGTCGCATTTAGAATGATTCGTGACGTGAGGAGCTTATCGCCGGTGGGATCCAGGGCGGGATCGAGGGGCGTCGATCTCCCCCTGTTGAGGATCTGGGTGCCGCGGGCCGGATTGTACCTGGTACCGAGGGCCCACCACACACGGGGCAGATCATCCGCGGCGATATCGTGATCGACAATAATTATACCCTTGCAGCAATAGGAAGCGGTATTGGTCGCCGCAACTGCTGCGCCCACCTGTTCCGCGTGACCGGGATACATCTGCTCGACGGAGACTATCGACCAGAAGCGGCCCGCGGCTTCGGGCGGCATATAGACCGATTTGATACCCGGGATTTGCATCCTGGTAAGCTCGACCCACAACATTGCGTTCTGTATGAAGGAGAGGAGCACATGGTTGTCGGTGACGGGTCTCCCTGCGCTCGTTTCCCAGAGGATCGGATTATTCCTGTGGTAAACCTGCTTCACTTGAAGCGCGGGCTTGGGGATCGGCCTGATCAGCTCGTCCGTGTAATAGCCCGTGAATTCTCCGAACGGACCTTCCGGCCGCAGGTCTTCGGGATCGATCTCCCCTTCCAGCACAATCTCTGAGCATGCGGGAATCGGTAGTCCGGTCAGTTTGCCCCTCACAATGTCAACCGGCTTGCCGCGCACGGCCCCTGCCACCTCGTACTCGCTCGTCTTGGCCACCATGGCGCTTCCCGCGAGCAGGAGCAGAGGATCGTCTCCGATAACGGCGCATGCGGGCATCTTTTTGCCCGCTTTCCGGTACTTCTCCAGTATCCTGTCGCCCCTCTTCCCCTTCAGGATCTGCACGCCGACCGTTTTGCCGTCCAGGACCTGCATGCGGTACGTCCCGAGGTTTATCTCGCCGGTTTCGGGGTCCTCGACGACCAGAAAGACTGTCGTGCCGAAGTAGCGGCCGCCGTCCAGTTCGTAAAACCGCGGTGAGGGGAACATGTTGACATCGACGTCGTCCCCGCTCAGAATGTTTTCGAAAATCGGCCCATCTTCCTGCTCTTTCGGCCGGATCGGTTTCTGACCGGCAAGATTCATCCATTCCCGCGTGAGCTCGACCATGGACAGAGGCGTATCCTTCCCGAGAAGCAGGCCAAGTCTCCGGGTGGTCGCAAAGGCTCCGGTGAAAACCGGGCTCGCATATCCCTTCACGTTTTCAAACAACAGCGCCGGTCCACCTCGCCCTTCAACGACCTTCGACACATGCGAAAGTTCCAGGTCCCAGTCTACCTCGGCCGTGATCCTCTTCAGTTGTCCCTCTTGCTCGCATATCCTTATAAAGTCTCTCAGGTCCATATGACTCCTTTGCCATAACGCATTGGCGAATGTTTCGGTCAATCAGATACGGACGGTCAGATGCGCCTCCAACGGTAGTAGCGTTCGTTTGCCATGGCGAGCATGGGCCGGTCGCCGGGGCGGTCCCCATAGGCATAGATGTAGTCAAAGTCCGAAAGATTAAAGCGTTCTTCGACACGCCTGACCTTTTCCCGGCCATTACAGTTCTTTGTAAGAAACCTTCCCGAGACCCGCCCGTCTTTCACTTCGAGCATCGTTGCGATCAGCTCCACCTGCCTGGTTTTGCACCAGTCTTTCAGCCAGAGATCTATCGAGGCCGTCACGACGACCACGGTGTCGCCTCGTTGCCTGTGCCACTCCATTCGCTCCCGCGCAATCTTCCTCACGATCTTCGGCAGCTCTTCCCGGGAGTATCTTGACGCCAACTCCTCAAATTTCCGGGCATCTCGGCCGCCAAAGAAGTAGATCGACATCAACTCTTTCGCGCGCCAGGCCGGGATCAAGCCCAGAAGGAATCCGGCGAGGACGGGGGTAAGGCGTGCGACGCCAACAAGGAATCTCGTGTGCCCGACCGCGTATTTGATGAAATCGGCAAAGCTATCCCTAAACGTCACTGTCCCGTCAAAATCAAAAAGCGCCAGTGCCATCAGAGACCCTTCGCCGGAGGGCGTGAGAGGGCGCGGCCCCGGCCGCCTTCATATACTAAAACATTCCGCTCCCGCCACATCTGTTAATCAGTACCACCACTTATGCCGTATTGCAAGAAGAACCTTTCCGTCTGTGTGGCTCCTTGTCACCCCTCTTTGTCCGAAAAAAACTCTTTTCACCTCTTTTCACCATTGCAGATTTGTCGGATATGTGATGATAATATCGTGGCGCCACCGCCGAAAGGCGCCGCTTGCGTCCGGCCGCCATCACAGAGGAGAGAATTATGAACAATCTGCTGGATAACATCGAAGATATCCTGCTCATGGGACCCGGTCCTTCCCGTGTCCCCCCCATGGTTTATTCCGCCTTGGGCCGAAATGTCCTGGGCCATCTCGATCCCTACTTTTTGACTATAGCGGACGAGTTGAAAGAGCTCCTCCGGCGTATCATGAACACAAAAAATGATTTTACCATCCCCATATCGGGGACCGGTTCCGCCGGAATGGAGGCCTCCTTCGTTAACCTCATCGAGCCGGAGGACAGGGTCCTGATCCTCACGAACGGCCTTTTCGGCGTCCGTATGCAGGACGTGGCCAGGAGGCTTCGCGCCCGCGTCGATGCGCTGGAATTCCCCTGGGGGCGACCGGTGGTCACGGAAGAGGTGGAAAAGGCCGTCCGGAACAACCCTTACAAGATAGTGGCGGTCGTCCACGCCGAGACATCGACGGGCGTGAGAAACCCCGTCGAGGAGATCGGTTCCGTCGTGAACGGGACCGACGCGATCTACCTGGTCGACGCCGTGACGAGTCTCGGGGGCATGGATGTTTCCATGGACGCATGGCATTGCGACGCCCTTTACAGCAGCACCCAGAAGTGCCTCTCCTGCCCACCAGGTCTCGCACCTCTTTCGTTCTCTGAAAAGGCGATGGCAAGGGTCAGGGCGCGTAAGGCCAGGGTGCCTAACTGGTACCTCGACTTCACCATGATCGCCGACTATTGGGGCCGGAACAGGGTCTACCACCATACCGCCCCCATAAGCATGATCTATGGTCTCTACCAGGCGATCCTTCTTATCGTCGAGGAAGGGCCGGAGCAGGTGTTCCAGCGGCACAGGAGGAACCATCTGGCCCTCGTCGAGGGCTTAGAGGCGCTAGGTTTGAAGATGCTCGTCGAGAAGCCCTTCCGCCTTCCCATGCTCAGCACGGTCCTTGTTCCCGAAGGCATCGACGAGGCCTCGGTCCGCCGCCGGCTGCGGAGCGAATTCAAGATCGAGCTGGGCGGCGGCCTCGGACCCCTGGCGGGGAAGACCTGGCGCATCGGGCTCATGGGACACACATCGAGAGAGGAGAACGTCTCTCGGCTCCTCTCGGCGCTCGGGCGGGTGCTCAGGGGGTAGGGCGGATCGTCCGATGTCGCCGGCTCGCTGCAACGACGGGTTATGAGGCCAAGCTCTTTATCCCCGGCCAGTAGGTGAGGTATTGGCCCTCACCTACATCGAGGGCGCACTCGTCAAGGATCTCATACCCGAGATTCTCGTAGAACCTCCTCGACGGCAGAGAGATG
This sequence comes from uncultured delta proteobacterium, assembly GCA_963729685.1. GTDB lineage: Bacteria > Desulfobacterota > Syntrophorhabdia > Syntrophorhabdales > WCHB1-27 > BOG-1155. Next base: position 8,477 of record CAVSOX010000011.1, read on the forward strand.
CTCAGCGCAATTTCCGACAACCCATCTGCCTTCGCTCTTTTCTCCAGCTCGGCCATTATGGCTTTCCCATGGCCTTGCCGCTGATAGTCGGGATGCACAAAGACCCCGATTATCTCGCTCCCTACCAAAGCACCTGTTGCCAGCATAGACCCATCTCGTTCGGCTACTACTATGTGCCCCGTGCTGCCGCGCTCGGCGATTCTTCTCTTTGAATGGTGGTCCTTGAAGAACTGGACCGCACGAGGAGGGTATACGCCTGAGTAGGAGACGTCGATAGTCCGGAGAATCATCCGAAGGAGTGGATCAAGATCAGTTTCGCGGAACGGACGGATCGCGACGTGACACATTTGTTCCCATTTTATGACCGCAGTGAGGTAAGGTCAATAAAAAGCATCACCCATTGCCCCGCCTCGGGGCGATTTTTTGCGAGGTTTTTGCTATGATATAGGCTTCGGAGAAATAGTATGCCGCCGGATGACGCACCGCTTCCGTTCCCCCATTTTCACGTGCTCCGGGCCTCCGCCGGCTCCGGGAAGACGTATGCCCTTGCCCGGCGTTTCGTCCTCTTTCTCCTCTCCGGCTCCGTGCCGAGAAATAATCCGAACAATCTCCTTGCGATCACCTTTTCCAATAATGCGGCCAGGGAGATGAAGGAGAGGGTCCTGCTCTTCCTGAAGCAGCTCTATATCGGGGACAGAGAGGTGGTAGCCGATTTCAGCCGGGACCTCGGCCTCACCGGGCCTGCCCTGAAAGCGAGGGCGGGCGAGGCGCTGGAGGCCGTGTTGTCGCGGTACAGCGATTTCCAGGTAAAGACGATAGACAGCTTCATGGCGACGGTCTTCAAGGCCTCCGCAATCGACTTCGGCTACAATCCCGATTTCGAGATCCTCATGAGCAACGAGGGCCTCATGGGTCATGCCTTCGATCTCTTCTTGCGGAACGTGCGGGAGGGCACGGAAGAGGGCAGGCTGATGAACGACGTGCTCGATATTATCGTGGAGAATTCAGGCGGAGATGCGCCGTATCCGTGGGAAGCCACGGGGGCGATCCTGTATGAGATAGAAGGGATCTACCGGAAGGTGGCCTCATGCGGTAAGCCGGTGAGCCGGGCCGACTATTCCGAAGCCGCCGAGGCGGCAAAAAGGGACATCCGCGCTTCGATGGAAGAGATGGAAATGCTCATTATTGAGTCGGGGCTGACGCGACGAGCATCGAGCTCATACGGGAACCTGCTCAAAGACGTGGAGGCGGGGAGGTTTGCCGACCTCTTCGACAGGGGCATGAAGCTGCCTCCCGTCTACAAGCCGGCCACGGAGGCCGGACGCGATGCCTATTTCCGGATCACGGAGGAATGGGAGCGGTTGCGCCTGCATATCGCTTCTCTCACGAGGCTTTTCGCGTGCAGCTACTATACACCCTACCTCAAGACATTTGAGGCGTTCAGCGCCATCCTGGAGCGCGTGAAGAGACGCGAGGGGCGGATATTCATCGAGGACGTCAACAAGAGGCTCGCCGAGTATCTGGAGAGCGACATAGTGCCCGATCTCTATTTCCGGCTCGGAGAGGCGATATTCCATTATTTCATCGATGAGTTTCAGGACACCTCTCCCATCCAGTGGCGCAATCTCCTGCCGTTAATAGAGAATTCCCTCTCCCAGGGGGGAAGCCTCTTCGTCGTCGGGGATACGAAGCAGGCCATTTACGGGTTCAGGGACGCGGACTACAAGATCATGAAAGGAGTCGAGGATCGGAACCCGTTTCCTTCCGCCCACTGGAGCAGGGATGAGCTTCCTCTCAACTACCGAAGCGACGGCGCGGTGATCGATTTCTCCAAACGGATCTTCCAACGGACGCTTCCCGGGCTTCCGGCCTACCGTAAGGCAGGCGAGGAAAGCGGCCTCCTTGACTACACACAGGTTTCCATGGAGGATCGGAAAGACTGCGGGTACGTCGAGACCTGCGTGATCGAGCGGGACGACCGCACCTCCCCCGAGAAAGAGCGGGTGTACGATCTTCTGGACTCTCTTCTTGAGAGGGGGTACGGATACTCGGACGTCACGATCCTCGCGCCGAGGAACGATGACGTGGTGCGAGTCGCCGCCTGGCTCAGCGCAAAAGGGGTGCCCTTTGTCTCTTACAGCAGTCTCGACATAAGGAGCCGAAAGATCACCGGGGAGATCGTCGCGCTCCTCACGTTTCTCGATTCCCCCCTCGACAACCTGTCCTTCGCGACGTTCATCCTCGGCGATATGTTGAAAGCCGTCCTTGAGAAAGACGGCATAAAGGTCGACAGCCAGACCTTTCACGACATATGCTTCAGGAACCGCCATAGCCGGAGCAGGCCGCTCTACAAGGTGTTCCAGGAGGAGATGGGCGCGGTGTGGGACGGCTATTTCGACCGGCTTTTCCGGCTCTCCGGTTACCTCCCTCTCTACGACCTGGTCGTCGAGATATACCGGGTGTTCGACGTATTCGACCTTCACGGGTCCGAGGAGGAGGCGGCCCTGGCGCGGATACTGGAGGTGATCAAGGACCTGGAGGCAGAAGGCGGCAGCACGCTGAGACGTTTTCTCCAGTTAACCCTGCTGCCCGGCGATGACGAGGCCGACTGGAACCTCGACATACCCCGCGGGAAGGACGCGGTGAAAGTCATGACCGTGCACAAGGCAAAGGGGCTGGAATTCCCGGTGGTGATACTGCTCCTCTACGGGGAGAGGAACAAGGGGTTCCGCTATATAGTGCAGGATGATGAAGAGGCGGTAACCCTGCTGCGTCTCAAAAAGGGCATGCTGTGGGCAGACGACGGATTCGAAAAGCGCTATCGGGAAGAAGAGACGAAAGTGATGGTAGCGAGGCTCAACAGCCTCTACGTGGCTTTTACCAGGCCGCGCGCGGAGCTGTACGTCATCGGCGTCAACAAGGGTGAAAGGGAAAAGGACGTATTCCCCTTCCCCCTCTTACGTGAAACAGCCGGGTTTTGCAGCGGGGCGCTCCCGAAGGAGCCTGCCGGGAAGGCAAGAGACGAAGAAGAAGGCGGGTCCGTCGAGGTGCTCCACCATGCCGCCGCCCTGGGCGCCCCTGCGCCTTCTTTCGAGCCCCTGGCTTTCGAGGAAAAGAAGAGGGGAGAGATGGTCCACAAGATCCTCTCGCTGATCGATTACGCGGACGGCGATATCGGGGCGAGGCTCGATGAGATTATCGCTGCAATGCGGGCGGAGGCCGGCGCCGACGCGGTCCCCGACGGCCTTAAGAGCTCGATCGCCGCATTTCTGCAAGGAGAGTCGATCGCCGGATGGTACGAGCGGCGGCCGGGCAGGGTGGTGATGAAGGAGCAGGAGCTGGCCGACAGCAAAGGGCGTCTCTTCCGGGTGGACAGGGTGGTTAACGATGAGGAAGCGGTCACGGTGATCGAGTTCAAGACGGGTCGGGCGGACGTCGACCAGGAAAAGCACGCTGCCCAGATGGCAAATTACCTGTCCATCATGGGTGAGGTTTATAAAGACAGGCGCATAGAGGGCATTATCGCGTACGTGGACGCGAGAGTCGTGAGGCCCGTGACGGGCAGGGCATGAGCTTAAATGGATAGGCAAGAGAAACCGGACTCGCCGGGCTACGTGGTGCTTCCGCCGTCAGTCCCTCTCGTGGACGAGGTGGCCGCTCGCATCAGACCGGACGGCGCCGATTTTTCGCGAAACCTCGTGGTGTTTCCCGGAAAGCGGCCCGCCCATTTCCTGAGGAAGGCCCTCGCCGAAAAGCGCGGCTCGGGTTTTATCCCCCCGGTCATCTTCTCGATAGAAGAGTTTGTCGACCACCTGGCCGACAAGGCCGGTCCGGCGCCGACCAGGAAGCTGGAGGCCATCGATGCGATCGCCTTCCTCTTCGAGATACACAAATCCATGGAAAGACCCCTCGGGGGCGATCAATTCCTGAGCCTTGAGGCGTTTTTTCCGCTCGGACTGAGGATCTATCACGATCTAGAGGAGCTGCTGATCGAGGACGTCTCGAATACGCGACTCCGGACCGTGGAGTCGCTCATCGAAACGCCTCTGCCTCCCCGGGCGGGCGGCGGCCTCCAGTCTCTCTCGTTCTTTTACGACAGGTTTTACGAGGCCATCTCCAGTGAAGGCTACTCGTCGAGGTCGGAGCGGTACGTCCGGGCAGCGTCCAGGCTCACGCGAGAGATGCTTCCCTACAGGCAGATTATTTTCGCCGGGTTTTACGCGTTTACCGCGTGTGAAAAGCGGCTCTTCACGGAGATGCTCTCCTGGGAGAACGTCTGCTTCCTTTTCCAGGAAGGCCCGGGACTGGAAGCGCAGGCTCGCGTCTCTCGGAATAGCGTACAGCCCGGGTCAGGCGGACGGGGGGGCGCAGGGCGGCGGCCCGGACCGTATCCACTTTTATAAGAGTCCCGATTCCCACGGCCAGGTCTTTGCGATGAGCGGGGTCCTCAAAAACCGGATGGAGGGCCGGGAAACCCCGCAGGCGGGGCTTTCCACGGTCATAGTCCTCCCCACCCCTGAGACGCTTTTTCCCGTGCTTTACCATAGCCTGCCCCTTGTCGCCGGCAGCGGCTACAACATCTCCCTCGGGTATCCCTTCGAGCGGACGCCGACCTGGGGCTTTTTGAGCAGCCTGATGCAGGTCGCCGCGTCCATGGAGGATTCCAGGCTCTACATCCCCGATTACCTCGCCTTTGTGCTGCACCCCTACACGAAGAATATCTATCTCAACGGGAGGACGGAGGCCACCAGGATCCTGTTCCATACCCTGGAAGAGCTGCTCGCGGAGGATAGGACGCGGTGCTTCATCTCCCTCGATGAGATAGAGGGGCTGACCAGGCTTTTCACGCTCGCCGAGGAAAGGCTCTCAAGGACGGAAGAACCAGCCGGGTCGGCCGAGATCAGGCAGCATCTCGTGGCGATCCACGATGAGCTTATCCGAAGGACGGCTGACTTCGATAACGTGAGCGACTTCGCGGCAAAAATGGGCCGGGTCCTCACGTTCATCTATGAGCGCAGCTCGGCCCGTCTCCATCCGTTCTTCCATCCTTTTGCCGAGTCTTTTCTCAAGGAGCTCGACGTGCTTCGCGCCTCCCGCGTCGGCAGCCTCTCCTTCGCCGAGAGGAACAGCTATTTCCATTTTTTCAGGAAGTACGTCGCCCACTGCTTTAGCCCTTTCGAGGGCACGCCGCTTCAGGGAGTGCAGGTACTGGGGTTCCTGGAGACGAGGGCCCTGCGGTTCGAGCGGGTCTTCCTGCTCGACGCCAACGAGGACGTGCTCCCCGACACAAAAAAGGAAGAGACCCTGCTTCCGTTTGGTGTGCGGGAGATACTGGGACTGCCCACGTACGTCGACAGGGACATGCTCGCCGCCTACTACTTCGAGACGCTGGTAAAGGGGTCCGGTGAGGTGCATCTCTTCTTTATAGAGAATGAGAGGAAGGAAAAGAGCAGGTTTGTGGAGAAGCTGCTCTGGGAGAGGCAAAAAGAGGACGGGACGGCGACCGCCGGGAGGTACGTGAAATCCGTCGGCTACCGGCTGAGCCTGGAGAACAAGGAGCCTCCCCCGATCCCGAAGACCGCTTCCATGGCCGCTTTTTTGCGGGAGCGTCCCTATGACGCCACGTCCCTCGATGTCTATCTCAACTGCCCCGTCCAGTTCTATTACCGCTACGTCCTCGATCTGGCGAGGAAGGAGAATGTTTCCCCCGACATCGAGAGGGTAGACATCGGCAGGCTTGTCCACAGGGTGCTCCTCGCGTATTTTGAGAAGAGGATGGGGCGGACGCTGACCGGAAAAGACATCGATGTGGCCGAGATGAGGGCCATCGTGGCGGACCTGGTCGGCGCGGCCTACGGACCCGGGGGCCTCGTCGGCTCTGCCTATCTCCTCAGGCGACAGATCATGCGCCGGATGGAGGCCTTTCTCCTCTTTTATCAGAAGCCGGTGGTGGAGCGCCTACCGGTCACGGTCCGGGGCCTGGAGGAGCGCATCGAGGCTTCGGCCGAAGGGTATCGATTCAAGGGGGTGATCGACAGGATAGAGACGCGGGGCGACACGACCTGCATCGTCGATTACAAGACCTCGGCTTCCCCAAAGCGCCTGGCGATAGACTTCGACCACCTCGACCCGGACGACCGGGCGAGGCTGGAGCGAGGCGATAGGCAGCATCCAGTTGCCTTTCTATCTCTTTCTCTACCAGGCGCGCCAGGCGACGGCTATCGACGACCTCGACGCATTTTTCCTGCTCCTCGGGCGGATGCACGTGGATGAGCGGATAGAGGCACGCCTTTTCCGGGACAGAGAGTGCGCCGCAGTCGACTATGAGAAAGCGAGGGGAGTGATCTTCGGTCTCGTGAGGGAGATCACCGACCCCGAAACGCCTTTCAGCACCCGGTACAGGTCAAAAAGCTCCTGTTTGTTCTGCGACTACGGGTACCTCTGTGGCATGCAGTCGCCGGTCGCGTAGAGCGAGGCAGGGCCATCGTTGTGAACAAACAAGGGTAAAAACGGTCGGTGTCTGGCATGTTTTACTGCTTTTGACGCTCCTTTTACCCTCTTGAGCGCATATTTTTCGCCGACCGTCTCAGCAGTCCTTTCCCTCCCCCCTGCAACCGTGCACTTTCGTGCACACGTGTAAACTCTCCTCCCGGAAAGGCCTGCAGGAGTTGGGAATCAGGAAACAGGCCCCGAGGCGGTCCGTGCACAATACAGGCTGAACCGACAGCCCTGACCGGCATATGCTATAATGCCTGCAACAAGTGGACTAAAAATGGGGTTTCGACGGTCGGGATGGTAAAGAACATAAGGAGGGGTTAGTTGGGACTTTTGCCGAGTTACGAGAAGTGTTTCTTCTGCGGCCGCGACTCGAAGGGGTTGAGGCTCAGAATCGAGTACGCCGAGGGAGCCTGTTCATGTGACTTCGTGGTCGACGACGCATTTCAGGGATTCCATGGCGTGCTGCACGGCGGGATCGTGAGCGGCATCCTCGACGAGATTATGTGGTGGACCGTCTTCATGGAAACGGGCAAGATATGCGTCACGTGGAAAATGGACGTGGAATTCCGGAAAGCGATTTTTTGCGGAAAGGCGTATCGAGCCATCGGAAAATATCGGGATATTGCCCACGGAAACTACCACGTCTTCGGGAGCATCGAGGACAACTCGGGAAAGGTTTGCGCGAGCGCCAATGGCGTGTTCCGCGAGGCGAAGGGTGTGAAGAAGGATGAATTTCTTCAAAGCCTGGACTTTTCCGGAGAGTCAGGAGAAGTAGAGCCGTTGTTGCGGTCCCGTCTATTGAAGGCCGGTCGAAAGTAAACAACAACGGTCCGGCCGGACCGTGCGGACCGACCCGGACATTTGTTCAGGTCCTTTCTTGCTCCTCAGTACGTGCACTTTTGTTCAGATTGAAATCCGCCTTCCGGGGAATTATATTTAACCATGTAGAGCGAGGCGGATGCCGATGCCAACCATCCTTCTGCACGTCTTGAAATTCTCGCCGTTTTCGGTTCAGGCACACAAGACAACCCTTAATCAGACCCCTGGCCTTCAGAACCAGGCGGATGACCGTTACCGACGAGGCTCACAAGGAGGGCGGTTGCTTGAGGCCGCTAAGTCAGAGAAGTGATATATGCTGAAAAATGTCGACTATGAAAAATGCTTGTCCTTCATCAAGAGCCAACTGAGACCGGTAAGTCGAGGCACTGTTCAGACGTCGATAAGACCGGCGATAACCATTTCGAGGATGGCGGGGGCCGGCGGATACACGGTTGCCGCAAAGCTCGCGGAATACCTGCAAACGCACGTTCCGGCTCGTTGTGAGTGGACGGTTTTTGACCGGAATCTGATAGAGAAGGTACTTGAGGATCACCACCTGCACAAACGCATCGCCGATTTCATGGCCGAGGGCGCGCACAAATCCCTGGTCACCGAGTCGATGGAAGAATATCTGGGGCTGCATCCGTCCTCCTGGACGCTCGTGCAGCAAACGGCTGAAACCGTCATGCACCTCGCAGCCATGGGGTATGTGATTCTGGTGGGCCGGGGCGGCAACGTGATCACCGGCAGGCTGCAGAACGCCTTCCACGTGCGTCTGGTGGGGTCCCTCGAAAAAAGGATCGGCCATGCGCAGGAGGTCCGTAACCTCGACCGGCAGGCCGCGGCCGAATGGGTCAAGAAGGAAGACAAGGGGCGAAGCCGTTATGTGAAGGAGAACTACGATAAAGATATCGATGATCCACTGCTTTATCACCTGGTCCTTAACACGGACCTGATCCACTATGATGAGGCCGCGCGCCTGATCGGCGACGAAGTGATCACGCGGTTCCAATTGGGTCACCGTCTGCGAGCGATGGGAAGCTAAAGGCAAGTGTTGAGGCAAAAAGGGGGTGCGGCATGGTTTTCATGAACATTTGCACATGGCGGTCGGAGAACGAAAAGGAAGTGAGGAGGCGCAGGTCGGGTTGGAAATGGCCTCAAGGGGTGAAAGTGCTCTGTGAGTTCCTCGATTTACAGGGGGGCCGGACGATCAACGTGATCGATACCGATGCAAAGGGACTCGTCGCAAGCCGGGCGGCCTGGACGGACATCATGACGTTCGAGACCTTTCCTGTCTACCCCTTTGGCGAGAGCAAGGATCTTGGCAAGTGACGCACGGCGGCTTTAGCGGCCGCCTTTAAACCCGGGACCGATCCACGCCGGCGAGGCGGAGGAAGCGCGTCGCCAGGGCCGGGCCTTCGGCCTTGTCCTCGTGCTTGAAGAAGACATAGGCGGTCTCCCACCCTTGAGCGAGGATCGACCGGTGCCATGAAGCGAGGTCGGAGTCGGTATATCCCGGCCGGCGAAGGCGCAGATATCCCCAGCTCGCGGTGCCGACGACGCCGGGCGCAGTTTCCTGCTCACGGTCGCTCACGCAAAGCGTGGCCCGCCGCTCCCGGAGAAGGTCGAAGACCTCGGGAGTGAACCATGACTCGTGCCGGAATTCGAAGGCCGCCGTGGCAGGGGGAAGGAGGTCGAGGAAGGTCCTCAGCCGCGGGACGTCCTTGATAAAGCTCGCGGGCAACTGGAAGAGGATGGCCCCTATCTTCTCGCCCATGACCTCGCAAGTCCTGATCAAGTGGACCGTCTCCTGCTCCGCCCCTTTCAGGCGTCTGATGTGGGTGATCACCCGGGGCGCCTTGAGGGCGAAGACGAAAGAGTCGGGGACCTGGCCGGCCCACGTATCGAGCAGCTCAAGGCTCGGCATCCGGTAGAACGTATTGTTTATCTCGACCGCATCGAAGTGCTTCGCGTAAAAGGGGAGCATCTCCTTTGGCGGGATGCGTTCCGGATAAAACAGTCCCTTCCATTCCTTATAGGCATACCCGCTGGTCCCGACATATAGCTTCACGGACCGAACATAAGCCGCTGAGGAGTCGATTTCAACCCCCCTTTCCTCGCGGACAGCCTGATCGGCCCGACCGTAGTCACATAGAGCCGCTAAGTAAGGTTGTTCGGCTTTCTCGCAGAAAACTTGAGCCGGCGGTCTCCTCACCTGTGACGCCGGCACCCCCGTGAAAACAGCAGGTGAAGGAACCCGTAGGCGGCCCCGTAAATTCCCGGTGCTTCCGATTCCCTGGGCCCGGCGACATTGAGCACGCCCGGCCGCACCAGGTCGAGCCATGCGGCCGCCTCGCCGAGGGCCCGGGCTTCGTCCATCTTTTTCAGATCTATGATGAGATGGGGCTTGTGCTGGGTGGACGCCAATCGGGCCGTCAACTCGGTGCCGCCTGAAAGCCGACCTGTGGTGATGATAAGCGTGGCATCGGAATCGGTGACGTTCTTCTGCGTCCTCACTCTGTAGTCGGGTGAGCCGAGCTCCGTCAGTTTTCCGTAGTTCTCGTCTATCGGGCCGTCTTCGGCCTTCCTCCCCTTCGGTATCGATCCTCCGTAACCGAGGCCGAGCTCGATTGCCGCATCCAGCGCCGCCCTGTCTACCCCTGTCTGTCCGCCGGATATAATCTTCACGCGCGCAACATTCACTTTACCTCCGTCGCCGTTCATGCAATAGTACAAATAGTAACCGTTGGATTGCGGAAGAACAAGACTGGGGTCATTACGGGCCCTCGTCCGGCGCAGGGCCGATTAGGCAGCCGAAAGGGAAGGGTGACAGATGATAGAGGTAGACGCGAAGAAATGTACGGGATGCGGATTCTGCGCCGACGAGTGCCCGGCCGGCGTCTTTATGTTGTGCCCGGCCCCTGACGGCAGCCGCACGGCGCAGGTGAGCTATCTCAGCCACTGTACCTGCTGCGGCCACTGCGTGGCTATTTGTCCCGCGGGTGCCGTCGTCCATGGAGAACTGCCCGCCGACAAGTTCGAGGACAGGGCCCACGTGGTAGTCGCCCCCGACGCTATGAGGGTTTTTCTCATGTCAAGGCGGTCCATCAGGTCATTCAAAGACAAGCCTGTGCCCGAAGAGCTCATAGAACAGTTGATCGAGGTCGGCACCCACGCGGGGACGGCATCAAACGCGCAGACAGAAAACTTCATCGTCATCCGGGATCGAAGACTGCTGTCCGAGCTTGAGGGCATGGTGATCGGAGTCCTATGGGACAAGCTGAAGCTTTTGGGCAGCGGCGTCGGACGGAGGCTGGCAGCCATCAGGTTTGGAGAAGAGACGGTGAGGCAGTCCTTGCTCTACTATGAGAGGTTCAAGGCCGGGCGGAAAAGCGGTGACCTCGGGGGCATGATTTTCAGGAACGCCCCGGCGGTGATCGCCGTTCACGGCCTGAGAGCCAACCGCAGCGTCCACGAGAACTGCGCTATTGCCGTGAGGAACATGGAGATGCTCGCCATGAGTCTGGGCCTGGGGACGTGCTGGGCAGGGTTTCTCCTGGTTGCGGCCGGCATGTCGGGGCGCCTCGCGCGCCGCCTCGGGGTCACCGACGATCGCAATATCTATAGCGCCATTATGCTCGGTTACCCCAGCCATGTTTACCGAAAGACGGTGCCCCGCAGGGAGAGAGAGGTGCGTTGGCTCTAGGTGCTTATCCGGCCGGGGGAGACCGCGGGATGCCCATGCGCCTTCGGCGTTTGCGGAAATTCCCCGAAAGGCGCGTGGGATGGACCGGCCACGCGAGACGCGAAAGTCCGCTAAAAACGCTCTTAAGCCACGGTAATATCGAGGCTGCTCTCCCAGTAGCCGTGGAGATTGCATCGTTGATGGCTGACGAGCGTCACCTTACCCGAAGGGGCCGATTCTTTTGTCAGGGTGACGGTGAATGTTGCCTTCGGGCTCAAATATCCCTTGGGCTGGAACGCTGCCCTGCCGGCGGGCTCGTTGCCTATCTCAAGGCTGATAAACTCGATCCAGTGAGCCGGTCCCATAGGGTGAATGACCTCCCCGATGGCGACCTCGACGGTAAACGGCTGGCCGGCCTTGACGGTTGGGGGAGCCTTGATGACCGGGGCGTGCGACTTCTCCAGGGCGGTTTTGCTCGACGGATTTTTCACCCTGTTGATGGTTTCAAAGAGACCCTGGTCTACCTTCACCGGGAAATACTTTTCCGCGGCGGCGGCCTTGCCGGCAACCCCCGCTGCCATGGTTCCGATGGCGACATTCTTAAAGAAAGTTCTCCTGTCCATAGCCCCTCCGATGTCTGAAGCGATTGAGAGATAAGCCTGCCCTTGTGCCGGACGTCCCATGGTCAAGCTAATCAAAAGTTCTCATTAATAGTAATGACGAAATTTCCGTTTTTCCAGGTGCGATGATCGAAAAGTCGATGAGCGGCTTCGAAAATAAGAAAGGAGGGCGGGCGCCGGCAGGGCTGAAACGTGAAACAGGTCTTTCGCCTGCCTAAAGTCATAAAGGCGATGTTGAATTATGCGCCATTAATTACTAAATATGAATAGGGGGCACCTGAGCGCCGGTACAGGACATTTCCGAACATGCGGTCGGCCGACCCGAGCAAAATAAGGAGATAAAAGGAGGGCAGAGATGAAGAGGGTCCTGGCCGCCCTCATGCTGGCGGCAATGCTTGCGGCGTGGGCAGGATGCGCCACCGCGCCCTACTACCCGGCCGACTCCACGTACGACAAGTTCGAAAGAGAGAAGGCCACGTCGAGCGCTACCCCCTTTTAACGTAGGGCAGCCGGGGGCGAGGGCGTCCGGAAGTGTCGCTTATCGCTCCTCATCAGGGAGGCGTGAGGCGGCAGCGAACACCCCCAGCGCAAGAAGCGCGGAAATGCAGGCGATGGTGTAGGCGAGCGATTTTCCGTGCCATAAGCCGTCAAACCCGCGCCTTAACTGGTCCGCGAGCACGTTCGCCTTTCCGCCGTACAGCTCCATGTCGCGCAGATACTTCTTCGAATCTTCCGGCATAACCGGATAGACGGACCCGTCCCCCTGGTCATAGCCCAGGGCATTGGCCTGGGTGTTCGCGGCCGCCCGATAAATCAGCACGGCGCTGCCGAGTCCGACGAGCAGGATGACGCAGGAGAGGAGATAAAGGGATGTACGGGGATTACGCATCGGCGACAAGAGAGTATAGGAAAGAAACGCCTTCCATGTCAATACGATAGCCCGCGCTCCGCTGTTAATACGTGATCTCTCTCAGAAAGAGCCCATGCGGGGGCGCGGTGGGGCCGGCCTTCTCCCGCATCCCTGACGCGAGGATCGCGCCGAAATCATCCAATCCTGTCCGCTTTTGCCCCACGTCGAGCAGGGTCCCCACGATATTGCGCACCATGTAGCGCAAAAAGCCGGTGGCCTCGATCACCACATAGACGATGCCGTCCCTGACCGCGACGCCCGCCCTTTTCACTTCGCGCACAGGGTTCCTGTACACCTCGTCTTTCTTCTTGAAGGCGGAAAAATCGTGCTCGCCCACGATGAGCTTCATGGCCTCCTTCATGGAGCCGACGTCGAGGGCATGGGGGAAATGGAGGACGTACCTGGCGAGGAAGGGTGAATTACAGGGCCGGTTGAGGATGCAGTAGATGTAGGTCTTGCTTTTTGCCGAATAGCGGGCGTGAAAAGCCTCGTCGCAGTCGCGGGCGTCCCTCACGCGGATGTCCCTGGGCAGCAGGCTGTTCAGCCCCCTCGTGAGGCTGAGGTCGTCGATGCCCTTCCAGGTCTTCACGTTCACGACCTGACCCATGGCATGCACCCCGGCATCGGTCCTCGCGCCCGCATGGAGTTTCACCTTGTGATCGAGGATCCGCGCAATAGCGGCCGTAAGCGTCTCCTCCACCGTAATTGCGTTGGGCTGGCACTGCCACCCGTGATAGCAGGTGCCGTCATAGGAGACGGTTAAGCGGATGTTCCTCGTGGGGGTTTGACCGTCCGGTTGCCCCGTGGGGCCTCGGGTCTGAGAGCCGCCGGAGACTATCGCGCTCACTCTTCGCCGGGGCTCTCGCCGGCCGGCTGCCTGCTGTCGCGGGTCTTTTGCGCAGCCGGCTTCTTGGCGGCTTCCTTCGCCTCTTTTCCGCCGGACCCCGCGCTCTTTCGGGGCTGGTCGTTTTTGACCGTCCCGGCGCCGGATCGGGGCAGGGGCTTTTTGCCAGTGTCGCTGCTGCCTTGTTCTTTCTTCGCGGCCATGCCCTTTTTCTTGTCCGCTTCTGTCTTCTTCAGCGCGGTCTCGTGGACTTCTTCGATCTTCTTCTGCATCAGGCCGCGCTCTTCTTCAAGCTTTCTCTGGAGTTCCTCCCTCTCACCCTTGACCCTGGCGCTCAGCTCGGCAAGCTCCTTCTTCAGGCCGACGATCTCGGCTTTGGCATAGTTATTCTCCTCCCTGAGCATCTTGATCTCTTCCTTTAAGCGGTTGTTCTCCTGCTCATACCTTGTGCATCCGAAAAGCAGCAGGGGCAGACAGAGAAGAAGAAGGGTGCGCCGCATGGGTACTATTCTCTCCGATATCGCCTGGGTTGTCAACTTTCGCTGTGTCTCGTCGCTGCGCCCTTAAATGATCGCTGCCTCCAGGCGGCTTCGGCCTGGGGCCATGGTCTTCCGGGGGCTTTTCGCCGCTGTTATGGCGGGTCGTTTCTCCGGGCGTTTGTCCCGGTCTTCACGCATGGAAAAAAGATGTTGAACGTTGACCCTTTGCCCTGTTGGGTCTCTACCGTGATCGCCCCCCGATGGTTCTTGACGACGCCATACACCACTGCCAGCCCCATGCCGCCGCCGGCCCCCGCCCCTTTCGTGGTAAAGAAGGGCTCGAAAATCCGGCGCCGCACCTCTTCGGTCATGCCTGTGCCTGTATCTCCCACGCCCAGCTTCACGTAGGACCCGGGTACCATCGCCGCGTCCGGCTTCGGGCCGTTCGCCCGGACAGTGACATTGGCAAGGCTGATCCTCAACACCCCGCCGTTACGGCCCATTGCATCTGCCGCATTTGTGGCGAGGTTCATCAGGAGCTGCTCGATTTGAGTCGGGTCCGCGAGGATAGCGTCCGATTCGGTATGAATATCAAGAAAGAGCCGGATGGTGCTCGGCAATCTCTTTTGAAGAAGCGTGTAAGTTTCTTTTATCAGCGGCGTCAGGCTGAGCGGCCTCTTGTCCCGTTCCGTTTTCTTACTGAAGGTAAGGATTTGCCTGACCAGGTCCCGCGCGCGTTTGGATGCCTCGATGATCTGTTCGATGTTTCGCTTCGGCCCGGCATCGTCCTCGATATCTTCGAGGGCTAATTCCGCGTTCCCTATAATGATGGCGAGCATATTATTGAAGTCATGGGCGATGCCGCCGGCGAGCGTGCCGATGGACTCCATTTTCTGGGTCTGGCGGAGCTGTTCCTGAAGCCGCGACGTCTCCTCTTCGGCGCGCCTCGACGCAGTGATGTCCTGAACTATGGCGATGACCCCTTCGACCCGTTTCTCGCCGTCCCATACCGGGTTCGCCGAGACCCGTCTGTAGAACGTCTCGCCTGTTGTCTTGTTGCGGACCGCTATTTCCATCCCACGAAAGGGCTTTCCCTGCAATACAGCCATGAGGGGGCGCAATTTGAGCGGTTTACCGTCGGGGGTAAGGAGGTCCACCTGGGAGAGGAGCGAAAGCGTCGGTGATCGGGAAAGGGCGTCGCGGTCCAGGCCCGCTTCAGCGGCCTGGCGTTTTGCGGCGGAATTGGATAGCACCACGCTGCCGTCGGCGTTGATGTACCATACTCCCTCGTTCATGCTGTCGATAAGCATCAAGAGCCGGTCACGCTCGCGCTCCGCGAGTCGCGCCTGCTTCAGCAGCTCCTCTGCCCGCTCCTGAACCGGCCTCGCGCTCTCGGATGTCCGGTCGCCCTTATGCGCCATCTTTTCTCATGCCCGTCGGTTTTCTCCTGCTTCCTGCCTTTTGCGTATCCGTGGGTCCTCCCTTTCGGCCGTTCAGGCAAGCAATTGCGGTTTTTCAGGGTCTCGCGATAAGACCATGCCCTTATGAGCTGTTCCTCCATCGTCACGAAGGCCCGGCCGGTAGCCGGTTATTGCGGGAGGACGCATAGGGCATAAGTACGCGCTAGGAAAAATATAAGTCGGTGCTTCGTGAAAATAAAGGCAGGCCGAAAAAAACAGGGGGCAAACCTCCATGTGGAGACTCTGCCCGGACTTTTCGTCTTTCTTTTAGGTGCTACCGGCCGCTTTGTTTGGCCTCGGCCTCGAGCTTCTCCAGACGTTCCAGAAGCTCCTTACGCTCCTTCTCCCACGCGGCGTCCGACACCGGGGGCTCGTTCACGCCGGGCGTGTAGTATTCCTTGCGCACCCAGACGTACTCCGGCTCGTCGGGACTGAAACCATACTTGCTATTGTGCGCGTATACATACTCGATCCCTTTCTCAAGCCTGACATCCCCGGGTACCGGTCCCTTCTCTCGCAGCTTTTGCCGCACCTCCGCCTCGGTCGGTTTTGGTTTGGTCTGCGTGCTGCTGCAAGAAATAAGGGGCGAGACGAGCAGAAGGAGCGACGCTCCGATGAGAAGCAGACGCTTCTTATGACGCATGACCGGGGCGATGGGCCGGCCGTCGCCGGGTGTTGTTTTGTGCATGGACATGTGAACCTCCTCGGGCATCGCAATCTTTCCGGCGAAAGGCGTGTTCCCTCTTTTCTCGCGGATGCTCCCGCTTTCGGTGCACCCGTCCGCGAAAAACCTTCGCCACGTGCAGGATATCACGGAAGACGCGGCCTTGTCTATCCGTACCGGTACTGGACGCCGAAGCCGCCCTCGGGATATGTCCACGAGACGGACTTCCGCACGCAGGCAATTTTGCAGGTGCCGCATTCGAGGCACCCCGCGTATTCGACCACCATCTCGCCCGTCTCCGGGCTTTGTGAATAGAGGCGGCCCGGGCAGAGACGGATGCACGGTCTTTCGACGCAAGTCCGGCAAAGTGTCTGGTCGAGCCGTATATGGCTCTCTTTGGCGTTCCTGATCGCATTGCGCGTGAGCTTTTCTTCAACCTTCATGGTCATATCTTCCTCAGCGACAAAAGGTCCTTGAAAGCGCTCCAGGCGCCGGTGTGTTTCTTTGCGGCGTCCATGGCCGAGCGGTAGAGGCTCTTCCGGGGCCCTTCTCCTATAGTGAAGACCGCATCGAGAAGGGAGGAGACGCACGCGGGGTAGACGGTAAACAACCGGGGGTTCGCAAGCACCTCACCGGTGTGGCGGAACGTCTCCATGTCCTTCATGACAAAGCTCTCCCTGAGCCGCTTTTCGTAGAGCGAAAGGAATTGGGCCGAAAAATCGTTCTTCTTGAGGGCCTCGTCGATCACCCCCGCGGCGATCACGCCGGAGGCAACGGCAAACTCCATGCCCCTTACCGTGACCCCCATGTTGAGGGCGAACCCGGCCGCGTCGCCGGCGACGAGCATGCCGTCCGTATAGAGCCGGGAAAGCCCGCTTAACCCTGCCTCGGTGATGATGTGGGCCGAATATTCCTTCAGCTCGGCCCCCTTTATATACCGGGCTATCTCGGGAAGGGACTCGAATTCCCCCATCAGGGAGGGCACGTCGAATTGTTCCGGCCCTTGTCCCTGGTTGAGGGCGACGTCGAACTGTTCGGGCCCTTGCATGAGGGCGTCCATGCCGAGGACGAGGCCCACGGAAAGGCTCTCTTTGTTGGTGTAGAGAAAACCGCCCCCAAACCTCCCCTTCGTGATGGAGCCGATGAAAAGGTGCGCCGCTCCTTCGCCGGGGTCAAGCCCGAAGCGCTCCTCGATGGCGCCCGCATCGAGGCTATAGACCTCTTTGACCGCGACGGCGTGCCTCGACGGGACGAGGGGCTGCCTCAGGCCGCGCCTTTTCGGCCATGAACGAGAGGGCGCCATCGGCCGCGATCACCGCGTGGGCGGGTATCTCTTCGCCCCCCGCGCGCACGCCGGCCACCTTCCCGTCTTCCCACAGGAGGTCGTCCACACGCCGCCTGGGGACCACAAAGGCCCCTTTTTCCATCGCACGAGCCGAAAACCACTGATCGATGCGCGCCCGGAGCACCGTATAGCTCATGTACGGCTCATGCCGCCAGCGGTCCTGCACGTGGGAAAGCACGGTCGTATTCAGCCCGTCCACCAGCGTGAGCGCCTCTTTCACGACGTGCCGCTCGAAAGGCGCGTCATCGAAGAGCCCGGGCAGGAGAGGGCGGATAGGGGCCAGATATATCCTCCCGCCCGTCACGTTCTTGCTTCCCGGCTCGTCCCCCCTTTCGAGGAGCAGCACCTGTCGTCCCGCATCGCTGAGGCAGTAAGCGGCCGCCAGGCCCGCCAGGCCGCCGCCCACGATAACCGCGTCGAGTTTATCGTCTGCCATGGCTCACCGTCCGGTCCTTTTCTTCAGCTCCGCAGTCATGGCGGGCACGATTTCCATGACGTCGCCCACGATACCGTAGTCCGCGTAGTTGAAGATGATCGCGTTGGGGTCCTTGTTGATCGCGAGGATCAACCCCGAGGTATCCATACCCATGACGTGATGGATGGCCCCTGAAAGCCCTGCGGCAATGTAGAGCTTGGGAGAGACGGTCTTCCCGCTCTTCCCCACCTGGTCGTCCTGGTCACGCCATTTTGCGTCCACCACCGAGCGGGTCGCGCCGACCGCCCCGCCGAGGCCGGCCGCAAGCTCTTCGAGGAGGGCAAAATTCTCCGCCCCTTTCATGCCGCGGCCGCCGGTCACGATGCTGTCCGCTTCCATCAGGTCGATTTTCCCCTTCGACTCCCCTTCGACCCTGAGGACCCGTCTCTTTATCCGGTCCTGAGAAACGCCTGCCCGCCATTCGGCATATTCCCCCCTCCGTTCTCCCGCGGGCGCGACGCCATACGAATTGGGCCGCACCGAGACGACCGCCGGATAGCCGGTAAACGTGCATCGGACGGGGACCCGTCCACCGTACATGGGCCGGACAAAGGTCATCGGATCGTCGGCCCAGCCTATGGCGGTCACGTCCGAGGCGATACCCGCCTCGAGAAGCACGGCCGTGCGGGGAAGGAAATCCCTCGCCGTCTGGGTTGCCGCCCCAAGGATGAGCAACACGCGCTCCTGCCGGGCATATGCGGCGAGCGCCTCCGAGTACCCTTCAGGCGTATAAATGTCGAGGAGCGGGTCCGTGATGCGGAGAAACGTGTCCGCGTAGCCCAGGACTTTCTCTATGGCCCGCTCGCTTATCTTGCCGAGGCCGACGGCCGTGACGGCAAAGGAGCCCGCTTCCGACAGCTTCCTTGTTTCGCTCAAGAGCTCCAGCGTTGCCTTGCGCGGCTCTTCTCCTTTCGTCTCCACAAAAACCAGTAGTTTTTCCATTGCAGCTCCGTGGTCTCTTCTTGTGAGCGGGGACGACCCGCAAGCGGGTGCCCGGCCAGCAAGCTGATGGAGGGGGCGCTGAGCCCGAACCTAGATCACCCGCTCCACTTCCGCCAGGATGCGAATTGCTTCGGCCGCCTGCTCCTCGGGCGTCCCTTCGATAAATTTGACCGCCGCTCTTTTCTGCCGGGTGAAATAGTGCTCGATCTTCAGCTTCGAGCCCGCCTTTCCGATGTCCGATGGCGCAAGGCCGAGGTCCGCGGGGCTTACCCGGGGGATCTGCGCCTTCATCGCCTTCATGACGCCCATGACCTGGGGGACCCTCGGCTCGTTGAGGCCCTTTGCGGCGGTGATGACAGCGGGCAAGGTCACTTCCACGACTTCCCTGCCTCCTTCCACGGCCCGCTCCGCAGCCGCGGCGCCATCCCTGATATCGAGCTTCATCACGGCCCCCACGTGTGGCAGCCCGAGAAACTCCGCGACCATGGGACCAACCTCGCTCCGGTCGTCGTCGATAGCCTGCCGGCCGCAGAGCACGAGATCGGCCCCTTGCCGGGCGACCGCTTTGCTCAGGGCGAGCGCCGTCGCGTAGCCGTCGCCTTCCAGGAATGCCGGGTCTTCGAGGAAGAGCACATCGTCGGCCCCCATGGCGAGGGCCGTCCTCAGCAATTCCGTCGCCTTCGGTCCGCCCAGGGTGATGACCGTGACCTTCCCCCCGTGCTTCTCCCTGATGCGGAGTGCTTCTTCGATGGCGAATTCATCGAACAGGTTGGTCGCAAACTTTTGCTCTATCTCCAGCTCCTTGCCGCCGGTCCGGACCTCGACGAGGGCCTCGGGATCGGGCACCTGTTTAGCCAGGACAACAATTGTCATGGGCCACCTCCTTCTTATAGGTATCGCGTATGTTTTTTTCTTTCGTCGGCCGTCCACCGAAGCCGGGCTTCTTTAGCCTCTACGCATCGGACACTCCCCGGCAGGCAAAACGGCAGTCTTCGTTATAACGCATTTACGCGAAAATGTCACGGGGTAGGCCGTCGAAGGGGTCTGGAGGCGCTTCAGGAACGACCCTGTGCGGCCGGGTGTGCTCTCCAATTGCGCTATTTTAGGGACCAATGTGGCGCATCGTGCGCTGATGCCCTCCCCACGGCCTGTTTCGTGCCGATTGCGGATATATGCAAACTTTTCACACAATACGACATTGACGCCCTGGGTCTTAAAAACTTTCTCGGGAGTGCCCATATTCTATCATGGATGGAGTTCGCACATTCCTTCACCGGCATGCGGCGCGGATCCGGTGGGCGGCGGCACAGGGCCTGTCGAGGGTTGCGAGGCCGAGAGACGACGTCTGGATAGGTCTGGAATGCGCAGATGCGGCGGCGCGGGACTTCTACGGCCTGGAGGCGTGCGGGTACAGGGTCTACCGCGACTTCCACGGTAAGGGGTTCGTGATCGGCCATATCGCGGTTGGATCGAAGGGGGTGTTCGCGGCGGGGGTGGAGCGCCACACAGCGCCGGGGGCGGGAAAGGGCGCGTCCGGCGGCGAAAGGGTGTTCTTCGATAGCCCGTTTTTCCGGTTCCCGGTCTCGGTGGAGACGGCCGCGCTGGCCGGGGTCCGGCGACAGGCCGCATGGCTGTCCGGGTGGCTGGAGAGCCGCGTCGGAGAAGCCGTGGCCGTCTATCCTCTGCTCGTCATTGCAGGGTGGCTTGCAAATCGCCGTAAATGGGGCGACATTGTCCTCGTCAGCCGGCGTGACTATGAAGCGTTGATAAGGAAGGACGGGAAGAATCTCCCCGGATGCGTGATCGAGAAGATACATCGCCACCTGGAGGGGCGCTGCGATTATTTGGCGCCCGCGCCCGCTGCCCCGTAAAAAGGGGCTACCCGCAGGCCCTGCCTTTCAGGCCGAAGACGAAGGTGAGGATGCTTTTCACCCTGTCCGAGAATATCTTGGTGGATAGGAAATCGCCCGCGACCCGTTTGTTTATCTCCCCCAGCGTGGGATACGGGTGGACGGCCGAGGCCAGGGTCGACAGCTTGACGCCCCCGTTCATTACTGCGACCCACTCGGCGAGCAGGTTTCCCGCGTCAGACCCGAGAATCTGTGCGCCGATGAGCCGCTCTTTTTCGTCGAGGAGCATCTTTACCTTTCCGGTTGTCTCACCTTCGGCAAGACTTCTGTCGTTATCGACGAACGCCCCGGACCATACGGTATAGCGGATGCCTGCCGCCGCGGCCGCTTTCTCGTTCATGCCGATGGAGGCAAGCTCGGGGTCTGTGTACGTGACCCAGGGCATATGCGTGTAGCTGGCCTTTCTCGGCACGTGAAATATCGCGTTGCTCACGACTATGCCGCCCTCGTAGCCGGCCGCGTGGGTGAACTGGTAGACGCCGGTGACGTCGCCCGCACCGTATATGTGGGGCTGCGTGGTCCGCAGCCTCCCGTCGAGGGTAAGGCCCCTTTTCCCTCGGGCAACGCCGATGTCTTCGAGGCCCATGCCGTCCAGGTTCGCTTTCCTCCCGACGGCGGCGAGGAGCACCTCGCCAAGGACGGTCCGCGTCTCGCCGCCTCGCGTGAAAGTGACCTCCTTGCCACGCGGCGTCTCGCGTGCGCCCACGACCTGGGAATCGCAGAAGACGTCGACGCCTTCGCCCTGCAGCACGCCCATGACCGCGTCCGCCATGTCCTTGTCGTCGGCGCTCAGGATTTGACCGGCAAACTCGACGATCGTCACCTTCGTGCCCAGTCTCGCGAAGGCCTGGGCAAACTCGACGCCTATCGGCCCGCCTCCGATGATCACCAGCGAGGAGGGGAGCTTTTCCAGAGAATAGATCTCCTTGTTGGTGATGAAGCCGGTCTCGCTTAAGCCCGGGATGGGCGGGATGGCGGGAGACGAGCCCGTGGCTATCACCCAGTGACGGGCAGAAGAGCGCGACCCATTCAGAGCGACCGAGTGCTCGTCGACAAAGACAGGCGCCCCGTACTCCACCCTGACGCCGAGGCCGCAAAACCTCTCTTCGGAGTCATTCGCCTGAATAGCGGCGATCACCGACTGGATCCTCGCGGCGATCCCGGCAAACACGGGGGGAGGGACCACGCCCCGGGGCAGACCGAAGCGCTCCGCCTCGCGCATCAGGTGATAGACCTTCGCCGTCTTGATCAAGGTCTTGCTCGGCACGCACCCGTAGTAGAGGCAATCGCCCCCGAGCCTGTGCTCTTTTTCCAAGAGCAGCACGCGCGCACCTGCCTTAGCCGCCCCGACCGCGATGGTGAGCCCTGCCGCGCCCGCGCCCAGTATCCCGATATCGAAATCATAGTCCGCCATCAGTCGCTCCTTGTCGGTGATTTCCTCTTATTGAGTCTGTTCATGGCCCGCATGTTTCCGTGCCCGGTAGAGGGCGATCGATTTCTTCGCCGCCAGGGGAAGAATGCCGATCAGGACAAAGGAGATAACGAGGCCAGGGGAGAGTATCCCTTTGAGTGACGTGACGCGGGCAAGCTCCCGCCCCGCGTTGACGTAGACTATGGTCCCCGGCAGCATCCCCAGTTGTGACACCCAGTAGAACCTGGGCAGCGCCATGGTGGTGAGCCCCATGGCGAGGTTGATCATCCAGAACGGGAAAACAGGGATCAGCCGGAGGGTAAAGAGATAGAACGCCCCCTCCTTGTCGACCCCCTCGTTGATCCTGCTTATCCCCCGGCCGAGCTTCTCCTGTACCCACGAGCGAAGGAGGTAGCGCGAGAGGAAGCAGGCTATCGTCGCGCCTATCGCGCTCGCAAACGAGGTGATCAGCGCGCCCCCGGCAAGGCCGAAAAGCGCGCCGGCTGCGATGGTGAGCACCGCGGCCCCCGGCAGCGACGAGGCGGCGCAGACCACGTAGAGCGTGAAGTAGGCGGCGACGGTGAGGACGGGATGGCCGGCGTAGAGGGCGCGGGCGGCGTCGGATGAGGCCTTGATGAAGGAGAGGGTGAGATAGCGGTTGAGGCCGAGGGCCCAGAAGGCGGCGAAAAGCGCGGCGAGCAGCGCCAGCAGGAGTATCTTGCCTGCGTATTTTCCCATCAAGATCAATATAGGGCTTTCCTGCGTAAAGGCAATGTTGAATTACAAATCATAAACTGGGTGAAGAAAGAAAGTACTAATTTATCATTTATAATTCAGTAACTTATAATTGCGGCCGAAGGTCGCTCCGGACGCACCTGACGAACGCTCCTTGGCCGCTTGCAGGATATACTCTCGAGACCTCTCTTCCCTGGGCCGGGCGATAGTTGAATGGGAGCAGCATGGTGGGGTCCGCTGACCAGTACAGATCAAAATGGGCATAGACATCCCGGCTGTGTCGCGGCATCATCAACTGCATGGCAACCGCCCTCTCTCCCTCCTCAGGTTTCGGCAAGCGCCAGTCGGCATGGTCGCCCAGCGACAAATTTCTGCAGTACTGCTGCGCCTCCGTGAAGGTAACCTCCTTTTCGTTGTCGTCCTGCTGCCACATGAGTTTCCGCCTCGTGTCCGTAACCGTGCCGTCCCCGTTATCCGCAAACCTTTCCGCGGCGACAACTAAAGACGGCTTGTGCATATCCGCCTGTTCCGCCGATTCGGCCGTATACGGCCGGCAGAGAAGCGCAAGGACCAACCCCGTGAATACAAAGAAAACCCGCCACATATTGTGCATTTTTGCATCCTCCTTTTCTGTAAAGCCGGTCACGCCCGTCCGCGAAGGAACCTTGCGACAACCCCTGCTGCCGCGTAGCAGGCGCCGAGGAGAACGACATCCGTTGGGCCGACGGGCAAATCCCAAAGGTAGGCGATCCAGAAACCGACAAATGCCGCGGCCCCGCCGAGCAAAGAGGCAATCGCCGTGAACGACCTCATGGTGCGGCTGAAAAGGTGCGCCGTCAACGCCGGTATCAGGAGGAACCCAAAGGCAATGAGCGGACCCACGCTGAGCACCGCCATGGAGACGGTCAGGCCGATCAGCACATAAAGGAGCACATCCCAGAAAACGACGTTCTTCCGGAGGGTGATCGCCATTTCCCGGTCGAAAGAGACGAGCAGCAACTCCTTGTGAAACAATCCCAGGGCGACGAGGACGAGGGAGAGCGTGGCCGCGGTGAGGACGAGATCGAAATCGGAGACGGTGATGACCTCTCCTTTCAGCATATCGAGCCAGCCGATCTCGCCGTAAGGGTTTTTTGAAAGCAGCAGGATGCTCAATGCGCCGGCCACGACATAGGCAGCGCCGAGTCTGCCTTCGGTCCGGCCGACTCCTCGCCGCTCTAGAGTTGCGAGCACCAGGATGGCCGCCAGGGAGAACGCCATCGAGCCCACAAAGGCAAGGGCGTGCACGCCGGCCGAGCCATGGTCAGCCAGGCGGACCCCGAGCCACAGGGGGAGGGAGAGCGCGATGGCAACGCCTGTGGAGGAAATCTGCGGCAGTGCCACGCCCATGAACACCAACCGGCGCATCAGGAGAAAGACCCCGACGAGGGGGCACGAAAATCCGACGAGCACGCTCGTATAGACCGAATTGCGCAAGAGAAAATCGGGCGAGAGGATCTGGCGTAGCGCTTCCATATTAGCTGGTCTCCAATTCAAAGATCTCCGCCATCCGCTCCGGCGTCAGGAGCTCGCGAGGGTTGCCCTGGTGCGCCTTGCCGTGATAAAGCCAGATGACATGGCGGGCGTACCGCCGCACCGCGCCAAAGTCGTGCGTGACGAGGAGGACCGCGATCTTTCTCTCCTCGCGGACCTGCGCAATGAACTGCAGCACGGCATGCGACGCCTCATGGTCGACGCCCGCGGTGGGCTCGTCTAAAAGGAGGATGTCAGGCTGCGTCGCCAGGGCCCGGGCGATGAGCACCCGCTGCTTCTGACCGCCGGAGAGCTCTGCAAACCGCTCCCGCGCAAACTTATCGGCCCCCGCCGCGGCCAGGCATTCCCCTGTGAAGGCGCGCTCGGACGCCGGGACAAACCGGCCGGGCCGCACGCGGCCGTACGTGCCCATCAGGGCGACGTCAAAGGCCGTCAGCAGATAAACCGCATCGAGCTGGACAGACTGGGGGACATAACCGAACACGGGCTGCCCCGCTCCGGAGGCCGCAATCACGCGGCCGGCCACCGGCGGAAGCAGCCCGAGCACGGTCTTGAGCAGGGTCGATTTACCCGAGCCGTTGGCACCGAGGACGGCGGTGAAGCTGCCGGGGGCGACGGATAGGGAGATCCCCGATACCACGGACCGGCCGTCGTAGCCGATGCTCAGGTTATCGAGCGTGATGAGCACATCATTCATATCAGATTGGGCGCTTCCGCCCGGAATAGGGGTTGACATACGTTGCCTCGTCACTTCTTTGGCCGGCCGGCGGCGACCATCGTCTGTATAATATAATCCATCATCTTGATGTATGTCTCCGTATGGGGCACGCCGCCCGGCATGATGGGCAGCGTGATCATGGTTGCGCCGGTCTGTTCGGCGACGCGTTTCGGCACCTTTTCGGGAAACTGCGGCTCCCGCACGACGATGGAAACATGCTCCGCCAACATATGCGCGATCAAATCCTCTATGTGGCGCGCGGTCGGATCGATGCCCGGCCTCAGCTCGATAGTCCCGAAGTAGACCAGGCCGAAGCGCTCGGCGAAGTATGGCCAGTGTTCGTGGTAGGAGACGAACTTCACGCCCTTGAGCGGTGCGACGGCCTTTTTCCACTCGGCGATTTTTTTGTCGAGCTTCGCGAGATAGGCATCGCGGTTACGCGTGTAGTCCGCTTGATGCGCCGGGTCGAACGCCACCAGCGCGTTGTAGATGTTCGTGATGGCGGTCTTTGCCAGCTCAGGATCGAGCATGTAGTGGGGGTTGCCGTAGGGATGGACGTCGCCCGCGTAGTGGTCGGTCGATTTGGGCACGTCGCGGGGGAAGATGTCCTTCGAGCAGTCTATGTAGCCGGACCTGCCTCTCTGGATGCGCGGGTTTTTGCTCGCCTCTATCAGGGCGGGCAGAAAGGCGTGCTCGCAGTCCAGTCCCACCAGGAGCAGCAGGTCCGCCCGGTTCATCATCGGCACGAAGCTCGGCTTCATGGGGACCCCGTGCGTGTCTTCGACGCCCGTGGCGAGGCTCCTCACCTCGACCCGGTCGCCGCCGACATTGCGTGCAAGGTCCGCCAGGTCGGTCAGGGTGGCGACAATCCGGACCCTGGCCGCGTGGGCGGGCGTTGCTGCAGCCGCAAGTCCGATAAGCACGACGAGTGACAACAAAAGCAAAGATTTAAATTTCATAGTGAGGTTCCTCCTCGTCTCTTTCCGACTTAGCGCTGCTGCCAGCCATGCGCGTGGGAGCCGATGATCCACGCCCATTGCAGGTAGACGGCGTCATTCGGCTTCAGGCCGGTGGCAACGTTGTTGTCCGTGTGCGTGTACTGGAGCCGGAGTCGATTCCAGTGGCTCAGGTACCAGGTGATATACGGAGAATACGCCGAGGTTCGTCCTTGATTGTTCTGCGCGTTCTCCAGCCATTCGTAGAGGAACCCGACAGTCCATTGCCTGTGAAATCTGTAGGCGAGATACGAATAGAGGCCGAGGGAGCCGACGGTGCGGTCGGAGAAGGCGCCGTCCGCAGTGACGTTGTAGCGGTTGCTGCTTTTGAGCAGTTCCGTGCCCCAGGTGACGCTCTTGAACTGGTTGTTTTGCAGGGGGCGGTAGGCGAGCACCAGGTCTATGCCCGCCAGGCGGCGCTCGCGCTCGGCGAGCACGCTGCCGTCGGGTTGGGTAAAAACGGCGTTCGGGCTATTCGTCTTCGGGTTCAACAGGCCCGAGATGCCGGGTTCGAGCGAGATACTGGGCGTCAGGTCGAAATACGTGGACCCGCGGCCCCAGAAGCTCAAGCCTCCGAAGGGACGGTACAATCGCTGACATTGCCAGGCGTGCCCCCGAACTGCGTGCCCGCGCCCATGGTGAGGCTCACGTAATGAGGGACCGGCAGCAGGTAGTTGACCTGCACCCCGTCCGTCCTCGATTCGCCGCCGATGTACTGGTCGAGCACCAGGGGACGGTTCACGAAAGGCAGCTCATGGTCGTGGATATACCCCAACCGGCCGAATTCACCGAAGAACCGCCCCCCCTGGACCGTCAGGTTCCACGGCAGAGAGGTCGTGACGATCGAGGCCTCCTCTATCCCTGAGGTGGCTTCGCCGGTGACCGGGTCGGCAGAGGCGTTCGCCACTATGTATCCCCGCGCAAAGGGGTCGACCGATGCGGCCGCGTTCAGTTCTACCGAGCGTAAGTTCGCATCGTACCCTCCGGGCCTGCCGCTCGTGTTGCCCGTCTGGCTCAGGGGCCTGTTGTTGTACGAAAAGACCGTCTCACCCACGAACCCGATGGAAGGATTGAAGACGCTCGGAACGAACTTCTTCTGGGTTTCGACCACCTGGTCCACCTTTTCCGTCAGCTCCTGCACCTGCCGCTGCACCTCCGCCACGGGCGCCGTTGCCGCCTTCGCCTCGCCGATTGCTGCGGGGGCAGGGCCCTGGGGTGCCGCATGGGTGATCTCTCTCTTCAACTGTTCGATCAGCTTTCGCTGCTCCTCGATAGCCTGTTCCTGCTTTTTCAGGGTTTCCTGCAAGCTCTTGAGCTCCTGGACCGTTTGTTCCTGTTTTTTAAGGGTTTCCTCGAGGGTTCTTATTCTATCGTCCATGGTTTGCGTCTGGGCCTGGGCGAACGTGGCCGATGAAAATATGAGTAGTAAGAAGAGGCCGATCATGGCTCTCATGGTTTACACCTCCGTCGATTCGGTGCGCGTGGCGGACGTTCTTTACTGTTTTTGGATTAAAGGCACGGGCGATTCAATGTGACGGATGCTACGCGGGGGAGCCCGCATCGCGTACGGCGCGCAGCGAGGGAGGGAAGGGCTTACCCCATCGTCCAAAAAGACCGGGAGAATGGCGGCAGCCGGTGCCGAGACTTGAGGGACGTCCTGAAAGGCGAGCGTTGAATGGTGGGCGACATGAAAACAGATGGAGCAGTCCGCGTGGGACCCCCCGTCCGCATGGTGGTGAAACGCGAGTCCCATGAACGAGAGAGATAAGCAGATGAAGAGAAACAGGACGGCTTTCCGATAGGCCGGCTTACCGGACGCTGTCGGGGCCTTAAGCATAGTGAAGCCCTTCCCCAAGACCGATGCGGGCGCTTTTCTCATCAGATGTAGCGTAATCATTTTCCCGTATTCTTGCAGGATTATCTCCCTTGATGCGATCGCGAGCAATGCCGGCCCGCATTTTCATTATACCGGCATCCCCTGTTTAAATAGAAATCATTTCTATTTAAACAGGTGCTTCGCGCAAAGTCAATGAGAATCTGTTTTTCCCCGTCTCCCCTCGTCTTTACTTCTTGCGCGTCTTCAGCACCTCCGCGCAGGTGGGCATGTATTCGTTGTAAGGTATGGTCACGATGTCGCTTGCAACGAGATAATCGGGGAACTTGGGGTTCTTTTTTGCCACGCCGAACATCATGGGCAACTGGAGCTGATGGTCGCACGCCCGCATCTCGATTCTGCCCACAGGGCTGTCGATCATAAGGCCCTCCAGGGCCGTGACAAACTTTTCCGTATCGAAGGAGCCGGCCTTCTCGTAACCCTTCTCGATGAGCCTCCCCGCCGCGTAACCGAAGAGGGCGAACATCATGGGATATCTGCCGTAGGCCTTCTTGAATTCCGCGGCAAAGGTCCTATTGGCCGGCGTGTCGGGATAGTAATAAAAGTACGGGTTCGTCCCGTAGACACCCTCGGGCGCACCCATGCCGAGTGGCGCAAGTATGCCCAGGTCGACCGCCGTATGCTGATAGAAGGGGATCTTCTCCGCAAGGCCCGTCGCCTTCGCTGCCTTTGCAAAGGTGATCATGCTGCTGCCCCCCGTGGCGGCGATCAGGAAATCGGGTTTCGCAGACATGATGGCGGTAATGTAAGGCGTGAAATCCGACTCTCCCACCTTCCACCATGTCTTACCCATTAACTGGACATCGGGCCTGAGGGCTTTCAGGTTGTTCCAGACGGAGTCGGCTATGGCATGGCCGTATTCATAGTCGTCGCCCGCAATCCAGTACTTCACATAGGGTTTCTTGGCGAGGGCAACGGCGGCGGCCCTGCCGGCCATGATCGTGTTCTCGGCTATGCCGAACACGTAGCGATGACCCCTCTCGCCCGTGATCTTCTCCGACCGCGAATTCGAGCAAAGGAAGGGGATCTTCTCCTTTCTTGCGAGGTCGGAAATGGCGAGGGCGGTGGCGCTGTTAATGGTGCCCATGATGATGTCCACCTTCTCTTTGAGGATGAAGCTCTTTCGCCATGTTGAGCCCGATGTCGGGTCTGAATTTTTCGTCCCTGGTCACAAACTCGATCTTCCTTCCCTTGATCCCGCCCTTTGCATTGACCTCATTGACCACCAGCTTAAAACCGTCGAGCACGTCCTGGGAAAAACCGGCGGGAGGACCCGAATAGGTATCGACGATCCCGACCTTGATCGTGTTTGCGGCGTATCCTGCCTGGGTCAGGACAAAAACACCGACGATGAATGCCGCCAGGGCCAAAAGAAGTGCTGTCGATCTTTTCATGTGTTCCTCCTTCAGTTTCAGATATCCGGGTTCATCTTGAATATGGCGAAATCTCTCTGAAAGGCTTTTTCGGCCTTCGTGAGCTTGCCCGAGGCCACTGCCACGATCTCCTCGAAAATCCGTTTTCCCGCCGAGGAGACCGGCTCCTTTCCTTCGAGGATCTTGCTGACGTCCATATCCATGTTGTCTCTCATGTGGAGAAAGAGACCCCTGTTGCCTGTAATCTTGATGACCGGCGCGATGGGGGAGCCTGCCGGATTTCCTCTCCCCGTGGTAAAAACGACTATCTGGGAGCCGCCCGCCACCATGCCGGTAAGCTGTTCGATGTCATGGGCCGGCGTGTCCATGTAGACCAGGCCCTTCCTCGTCGGGGGGGACCCGTAGGTGATGAATTCCTCGATGGTGCCCGTCCCCGCCTTGTAAATGCACCCGAGCGATTTCTCTTCGAGGGTGGTGATGCCGCCTGCTATGTTGCCGGGGGAGGGATTGCCGTCTCTCAGGTCTTGCCCCCCGGCACGCGCCGCTTTCTCCCACCACGCCACCGCCTCGAGGATCTGCTTTCCCACCCGCGGGGTCCTCGCCCTCTTTGCAAGCAGGTGCTCGGCGCCGACTATCTCGGCCGTCTCGGAGAGTATCACCGTTCCCCCCTCCCCGATTATCATATCGCTGGCGACGCCCACGGCCGGGTTGGAGGAAAGACCGGAGGTATAATCCGACCCGCCGCATTCGGTGCCGAGGATCAACTCACCCACGGGGATCGGCTCCCGATCCAGCTTTGCCGCATCGGCAAGCATCTCTCTCACTATCTTCTTCCCGAGGGCTATTGTTTTTCTCGTGCCCCCCACGTCCTGGATGACGAGCGACTCCACCCGCTTGCCGGTCGGGGTCAGCTCGCGGCTGATCTCTTCGGTCGTGAGGTGCTCACAGCCGTTCCCGATGATCAGGACCGCCGCCACGTTGGGGTGTGCGCCGAAGCCCGCGAGCGTCCTCTTGACCACGGCCCGGTCTTCCCCTATCTGGCCGCAGCCGAAGACGTTCGGCAGATAGACGGCCCCCCTTAAACCCTGGGCGACGGCCTGGGCGCAGCCCTGAGAACATCCGACACTGGGGATCACCAGCACATGGTTTCTTGTTCCCGCTTTGCCGTCCGGCCTGCGATAACCCTGGAAGTTCATGATAGTTCTCCCGATCGCGGTTGGCTGACCACGTTATGGACGTGGACGTGCTCTCCCCGTGTGATCCGCATCGTGCTCTGTCCGATGGGTTGTCCGTACTTGATCACCAGCGCCGCCCTTTTCTATATCTTTCAGGGCGAATTTGTGACCCATGGGGATATCGGAGCGAAGCGTTGTCCGCTCGACCTTGCCCCGGACCTCCACGGAGACGTCCGCGCCCGCCTTGAGCGGACCGAGGGCCGTCGCCACGTTGTCTTTTTCGTTGATCACGATTGCCGCTATTTTGCTTTGCATACTCTCCTCATCCTTGGTCGAATTTACCGGTAAGAGCTACTGCTTCCAGGCGGTTATCGGGACAATGAGGCCGCCCGACGGAAATATGGCGACCCGTGCCTTTGGGTATGCCTTTTCGAGCAGCTTCAAGCCTTCTTCAAGAGAGGGCGCATAGTCGAACCCCATCGCGGCGGCCTGTGCCCGGGAGACCATGGGCGACACGAAGATCGTCCTTATGCGGGGGCGTATGATCACGCACTTCATGGCCATATTGAACTCCACGGGCTTCTCCGGGAGAAAGGGCATCCCCTTCGACATGGCCTCGGTCACGTACTCGACGGATTTGTCGTGCGACCTCTCCCTGACGACGTCAAAGGAGCCGATGAACTCCTCCGACACGGGGGTGACGGTAGGGGCCATGAGGAGGATTGCCCCGGTCTCCCTGGTGACGATGTCGGTTGCGCTCAAACCCTTGCAGAACTGGTGAGCATGGGTGTGGGGATAGGTGGAGGCAATCGTGACATCGACCTTCTCGTCAAACCTGGCCCCGAGCTCCTTGAAGCATACGTCGACCGCGGCCCCAAAAGCCTGCTCCAGGCTGCCGCCTAGTATGTGTATCAGCTCCGCCCGTTGGTTGTAAACGCAGTTTATGGAAAAGGTGAGCCCTACGGCCTGGGCGGCCCTCATGCAGTCTTCGTGGAAGGGGTTCCCCTTTGTCATCCCGGCGACCGCGTGCGGGTGGATCGTGTGCTTCATGTGGTGGGCCCTTATAAACTCGAAATCGGAGACGCCCGGCATGACAATCTTCGGTCCGCCTCCATAACCCGCCATGGGGTGGGGCAGGATGGAGCTGATGCCTATTTTCACGTCCGCAGCCGCCACCTCGGGATTGATCTTCAGCACCCTCCCGTCGCCGGGTATCGGCACCTGTACGAGGTCTTTCTGCCAGGCGTCGTGCTGCACTACCCGGTAGCTTGTCGCGACGTCCCTCCCCAGCCTTGCCTCAAGGTCCTCCTTCTTCATGGGCACGTGGGTGCCGAGGGCAACAACGATGGTGGTCCGGCCGGCGGCAACGCCGGCTTGCGCCAGGTGAGGGAGCAAAACCGAAAGGACCTCGGCCACCGGAGTGGGACGGGTCGCGTCATCCACGATGACGGCGACCCTACGCGCGCCGGCTGCCAGCTCTGATAGAGGCGGCGCACCCTTCGGCCGGGCGAGCGCCTCAAGGGTCAATTGGCGCACCGGGGGCACGGGGCCTGCTTGTTTGCTTTCCACAAAATGAGAAACGGCCCATCCTTCGGGAAGCGCGAAAAACTCTTTCTTGTCCCGGCTCAGATCGAGATAATACTTTTCCTCCATTGTTCACCCTCCCCTCGAAGACATCTTCTTTCCCGGCGCCGGTATATGCTCACGCATTCCGATCCTACCGGTCCGCAATTTCAACAGGCGCGAATCTTTTGATGGGGTCACTCCAGGTAGGCCCCCTTATCGGCGCTCGTCACATATTTTGCGAAGTGGGCGAGATAGCCTTTCGTCACCTTCGGCTCGGGTCGTTTCCACGACGCCATCCTTTGGGCGATCTGATCCTCGGTCAGCTCGACGCTCACTCTCCTCGCGGGTATGTCTATGTCGATAATATCTCCGTCGCGAAGCACCGCGATCGGGCCTCCTGCCATCGCCTCGGGCACGAGGTGTCCCACGCAGGGACCGCCCGAGGTCCCGGAGAACCTCCCGTCGGTCACTATCGCAACCGATTTGTCCAGTCCCAGATCGACCAGCATCCAGGTCGCCATGACCATCTCTCTCATTCCGGGTCCCCCCTTCGGGCCTTCGTACCTGATGACCAGGACCTCGCCTTCCTTTACCTTCCCGGCCAGCAGGGCATCGATACAGTCCTCCTCCTGCTCGAAGACCCGTGCAGGACCCCTGTGCTTCTGCATCTCAGGTCTTACGGCGGTCTGTTTCACCACTGCCGTGCCCATGTTGCCCTTCAGCACCGCGATGCCGCCGTTTGTGCTCTTAGGGTTGGACAGGGGCCGGACGATCTCCGTATCCCTGATCTCGGCGGTTTTCAGGTTGTCCGCAAGGGATTTGCCGCTCGCCGTCATGACGCTCCCGTCCAGGAGGGGTTCCATCGACTTCATCACCGCCTGCAACCCTCCGGCACGCTCAAAATCCTCCATGAGGTACCTGGGGTCCGACGGCTTGATCTCCATGATCGAGGGGGTCTGCCTGCTTATATCCTCAAAATCGTCGAGGGTAAAAGGGTAGTCGACCTCATGGGCGATAGCGGGGAAATGGAGGGTCAGGTTGGTGGAGCCGCTCGTTGCGCAGCAGACTTTGACCGCGTTCGTAAAGGCCGCGGGCGTCATGATATCGCGGGCCTTGATCTCCTTCCACAAGAGCTCCATCACCTTCCGGCCCGCCTCCTCGGCAAGCTTCTCCAGGGCGGGGTCCGTGGCGCAGAGCGCAGAGTTTCCCGGCAGCGAAAGGCCGAAGGCCTCGGCGGCGATGCACATGCTGTTTGCCGTCCCCATGAGGCAGCAGGCACCGGGGCCGGGACAGACGTAGCCTTCGAGCTCCCGCAACTCTTCCTTTGCGATCTTGCCCTGTCTGTACATGACAAAGTACTTCCCCATGGAAGAGCAATCGAGCCTCTCCCCCTTGTAGTGACCCGCGGGCATATAACCGCCGGTAAAGATAACCGTGGGCAGATTGCACCGGGCGGCGGCCATGATGAGACCCGGCACGATCTTGTCGCAGGTGCCGATCATCACCGCGGCGTCGTAGCTCGCGTGCTCTATCATCATCTCCACGGAGGCCGCGATGAGGTCCCGGCTGGGGAGCACGTACTTGAAACCCTCGTTCCCGCTCCCCTGGCCGTCGCAGGGGGCGAGGACATTGAAAATGGTGGCAAGTCCTCCCGCCTCCCTGATGCCACGCTTGACGGCCGCCGCAATGCGGTCGAGGTGCACGGACCCCGGTAGTATCTCGTTCCATGTGTTGGCAATGGCGACGAGGGGTTTTTCGAGGTCCTCATCGGTGGCGCCCATCGACTTGAGAAAGACCCTGCGCATGTAGTACTGCGGTACTTCCGGGCTCAAGCCCTTACTTCTCAGTTTAATGGCCATCATTAACCTCCGAAAAAGAAAGGCAAAGGGGAGATCCTCCCTTTCGCTCACGTTAAAAGGCAGCTCAGTTGATTATACCAGAACACCGTATGCAACATAAACACCATTTTGTCTCAGGCGATCTTTGATTCCATGATTTGACACGAAGAACCTTCCGTAGTATTTTCTATTAAACTGCATCTTTTTGAGAAGGAGGTGAAAACATGAGCGAACGCCCAAACCCTTTTTCGCTTTCATGAGAGGCCGGGTGCGGCCGGCAGGGGCCTAGGTTAGGTCTCCAATTCCGTAGAAGAGGCGAGAGAAAAAGGGTGTTCCTCATCGATTCGCGCCGGCTCAAGCCCTGATGATCCTCCCCATTTTCTCCCTTCTTCGTATGGCCAAGACCACGTAGCTTAATCGACACACATTCACCGGCTTTCGGTTGCTGCTATCGCACAATAACGGCGGCGGCCCACGTGTGCCGGAAGCGTGTCAACGGGGCAAAGACAAACCAGGAGGAGAAGAGCATGTCGGAAAATTATCAGGAAATGTGGGCCTCCCTCGGCCTCAATCTCGAAGCGCACCAGGGATTGCTCTCAGTGTTATCGGATGCCTACCAGGGTATATACCTCTCTCAAAAGAACCGGCCGGCGGGAATGGGGTATTTCGATTTCGTCGTCTCTGAAGTGCACGGTCTCAGGATTGTCGAGCTCCTGAAGGAGAAGACTGCGGGCAAGCTCATAGTGGGTACCTTTTGCGTCTACGTTCCGGAGGAGCTCATCCTTGCAATGGATGGCGTTTCCATCGGACTATGCGCCGGGGCGGACGTCGGCACGGAAGAGGCGGAGAAATTCATACCCCGCAACACCTGTGCCCTGATCAAGGGATTCATGGGGTTCAAGCTGGCCGGGCTCTGCCCTTACATCGAGTCGGCCGATCTCATCATAGGCGAGACAACCTGCGACGGCAAGAAGAAGGCATACGAGATATTCGACGAGATCACCAAGAAAGTGTACGTCATGGAGCTTCCGAACAAGAAGAGCGACGAGGGGAGAGCGCTCTGGACGAACGAAATAAGAAAATTGGCCAAGAAACTCATCGAGGTCACGGGCAGGGAGATCACCCTCGACAAACTGAGGGAGGCGGCCCAAATCGTCAATGCCAAACGGCGGGCCTTGCAGAGGCTTTCCGACGCGCGGGCCAGCGACCCGGCCCCCATCTCGGGGCTCGACGCCCTCCTGATAAACCAGATCTCTTTCTACGATGATCCGGTCAGGTTTACCGCCAAGCTGAATGAGCTTTGCGATGAGCTGGATGAGCGGGTGAAGCACGGAACCGGCGTGAGCCCGAAGGGCGCCACGAGGGTGCTCGTCTCCGGGTCGCCCATGGCTATCCCCAACTGGAAGCTCCACTCGATAATCGAGAGCAGCGGAGGCGTCGTGGTGGGCGAGGAGGCGTGTGTGGGGGAGCGCAACTTCCGGGACCTTCTTGGCGAGTTTTCCACCGTCGACGAAGCCCTTCAGAAGATGGCCGAGCGGTCCATGGGAATCAACTGTGCCTGCTTCACCCCAAACGACGAAAGGCTGACCGACATTAACAACATGTCATCAAAGCTGCATGCTCAAGGCGTGATCCATTATGCCCTCCAATTCTGCACCCCGTACCTGGTGGAGGCGTACCGGGCAAAGAACTCGGTCGAGGCCGCGGGTTTGCCTTACCTGAGGATCGAGACCGACTACAGCCTCGAGGATGCGGGTCAGATAAAGACCAGGGTGGAGGCTTTTATGGAAATGATCCGGGACGGGAAGCGATCTTGATGATCGCCGGTATCGATGTGGGTTCCCGCTACATTAAGTACGCGGTGCTTCACGAGGGAAGGCCGCGCTTTTTGCGGGAGGAAACGGGTTATGACCCGTTGGCCGTCTGCAGGCGGCTGATCGAAGAGACTGCTCCCGACCGCGTGCTCGCGACCGGATACGGCAGGCATCTTCTGGCGGCCGATAAGCAGATGGATACGATAACCGAAATAAAGGCGGTGGCGAGGGGGGCGCGGGAAGTGTTCCCCTCGTGCCGCACGATCATCGATATCGGAGGCCAGGATACGAAGGTAGTGCTCCTCAAGGCCGACGGGACCGTGGGGAACTTCGAGATGAATGACAGGTGTGCGGCGGGTACGGGAAAATTCCTGGAGATCATGGCCCGGGCCCTCGGTTTCTCCATAGACGATTTCGGACTTCGCTGCGAGACGAGCCCAACAGGTGACTATCAGCAGCCTGTGCGCGGTTTTTGCCGAGTCGGAAGTAATCACGCTCATCGGGAAAGGAGTGAGGAGGGAGGTGATCGCGACGGCCCTCCATAACTCGATAGTCACCCGCATTCTTCCCCTGGTGAAGAGGGTCGGTCTCGTCGAAGAGATTGTGTTTGCGGGCGGATGTGCCCGCGATGCCTGCTTACAAAAAATGCTGACGGAACGATTGGGAATGAGCCTCCTCGTGCACGATCAGCCCGACATGCTGAGCGCCTACGGCGCCGCCCTCTGCGCCCTCGACGAGAAGGAATCACCTATCCGGAAAGTCTCGCTCTCTCCCTAGCCAACGGCTGGGAAGACTGACGATGACCCGGGTCCCTTCCCCTTTTTCGCCGTAAATCGCCAGCGTCCCATGGTGTTTTCTTGCCGCCAGCCTCGCGATGGGGAGACCGAAGCCCGTGCCCTCGGTCTTTGTTGAAAAAAACGGGGTGAACAACCTCTCGCTCTCGTCGAGGGGAGGCTCGCCTGAATTGAATAGCTCGATCCGGACGTTAGCCGGCGGGGTATCTTCGAGGAGAGATGAAATCGTCACAAAGGCCTTTTCCTTGCCCGCCGCTTCCATGCTGTTCTCGATGAGATAGGAGAAGAGATACTCCATCCATTTCTGATCGCCCTTCACATAGCGTGCCTGCTCCTGCACCTCGACGTGAACAGCGACGTGTGAGTACATGCCCCTGTCCTTGACCTTTTCAAGCACGGAAGCGATGACGTCCTTGATATCGACCGCGTGAAAATCGGGCTCCCCCTGGAAGATATCCATATAGACCTTGATATCCCGGACCATGTTCTCGAGCCTTTGGTTCTCACCCATCAACATTTGGAAAACGTCGTATTCCCTGGTCCCTTTCTCGACCCTTCCCTGCATCCTTCTTATGTTCCACCCGATTACCATGGCGGGATTTCTGACCCTGTCGGCGACCTCTCTCATGACCTCTATATCGCAGCTTATCGTATTCTCGATATAGGCACTCGTTTCAGCCAGAAGACAGAGATCGAGCTTTTTGTTTATGGCGGAGAGGGCCAGGTTCCTCTGTTCCGGGGGGTACCTCTGCCGCCACGATCTTGTGGCAGAACTGTCGTATCATGGCGAAACCGAGGTTCGAAAATCTTTGATCGAGGCTTACCTCGACGTGCCTCACTCCGACGCCCCAGAGGTACGCGAGGAATTCATCGTCGGGCTTTGACCGGAAAAATGATGCGAACCAGCCTGCCCATACGCGTTTCATATGGCCGGGCTGCTTTTCTTCGTCCAGGAACGGCCTGGTATCCTCCATGTCGTGGAAGAAGTCGTAGAAATAATCGGCAAACGCATCTTTCTTGCCGATGAAAAGTCGCGTCAGCTCTTCAAGGAGATCTCTCTTCGTTCTCACTGGATCCCGATCATATCGAGAAAAAGGCGAAGCTTCTGATGAGGGGATGTAGACGGCACCATTCCTCTCCTGGATAGAGTAGGGCGCGCCATCCTTACGACGACAGGCGTGCTCTTTTCGGACCCTACACTTTAGTGTAAGCATTGAGTGACCGCTCTTCATTTAAGAAAGTGTCTCTACCTCGCCTTTGAGGCCGATGCTCTCGGCGACGTTTTGCATGCCTCTTATGGTCCCTGCGATGACCGCATCCAGCTCCATGCCCAGGCTCCTCGCCCCCTCCTCGATCACGCCCCTGTTGACCCCCGCCGCGAATGCCTTATCTTTCCATTTCTTCCTGACGGATTTTACCGTCAGGTCGAGTATGCTCTTGCTTGGCCGGAGAATGGCGACCGCCGTTATCAACCCCGTCAGCTCATCGATGGTGTAGAGCACCCTTTCCATCGGCTCTCTCGGTTCCACGTCCGTACAGAGCTTCCACCCATGGCTCTCTATTGCGTGAATATACTCTTCGGGCCAATGTCTCTCCGTCAGGATCTCCCGCACCTTTCTGCAATGGCTCTCGGGATACCTTTCGTAGTCGAGGTCGTGTACCAGGCCTATCACCCCCCACTTCTCTTTGTCTGCTTCTCCACGTAACTCGGCAAAATGGCGCATGACGGATTCAACGGCGAGGGCGTGCCTGATCAGGCTCGCGTTCGACGTGTATTCTTTCAGCAGCTCGAAGGCCGAAAGACGGGTCGGGATAATCGTCTCCATGAATCTATGACCCTCCTTCCCTTATGCCCCGGCCCCGGCCTGTGCCTGCCGGAGGTAATCGCACCAGGAGTCCATCCCCTTGTCTTTGC
Organism: uncultured delta proteobacterium; assembly: GCA_963729685.1. Taxonomy (GTDB): domain Bacteria; phylum Desulfobacterota; class Syntrophorhabdia; order Syntrophorhabdales; family WCHB1-27; genus BOG-1155. The sequence continues at coordinate 46,889 of CAVSOX010000011.1, forward strand.
GGGCAGACACCTCGAAGATACGGGCGGCCGGATTGATTTTACGGATGTTCGTCAGGGCCGCTTCGCGGTCGAACTCCGCGGCCTCGCTCATATCCGTTTTGGTAAGGACCACCACGTCGGCGGCGTGAAAAAGGGGCGGATATTTGAGGGGCTTGTCCTCCCCTTCCGTCACGGACAAGAGTGCCACGCGAAGGTTCTCTCCGAGGTCGAAGGAAGAGGGACAGACGAGGTTACCGACGTTTTCGATGAAAAGGAGGTCGAGGAGCTTCGGGTTCAGGTTCCCGACTGCCCTGGCGACCATATCCGCATCGAGGTGGCAGAGGGTGCCCGTCGTGATCTGAACGACCTGGGCCCCGGTGGTGCGAAGGCGTCGGGCGTCATTGTCCGTTTCCAGATCGCCGACTATCACCCCGATCCTGTCCGGCCGGCCGAGCTTCTCGATGGTCTTCTGCAAGAACGTGGTTTTGCCGGAGCCGGGTGAGGAGAGGATGTTCAGGACCAGGAGACCCAGGGCGCTGAAAAAACCTCGGTTCCGTTCGGCGAGACGGTCGTTTGCGGCGAAGATCGACTGGTGCACCTCGATCACCCTGCTCGGTGCGTGATCGTGGTGGTGATGTGGGTGGTCATGGCTGGTGCTCGTGCCCCTCGTGGACATGCATCCCGACCTGCCTTTCCTCGGTGTCCGATCCGCTCCTCTTCACGAGCGGCGAGGCCACCTCTTCGGCCGGCTTGCCATCGATCTTTGTCGGTCCCGGCAGACCGCATCCACACTCTTCGCACATACCTTACCCTCCTTCAAAAACCTGTTCCTCTTTTTCGTGCCTCACGTCTTTTTCACCGATTGGCGTTCAAGTATCGCTTCATGGTTAATCTATCGTGTTCTTCGCGACAAGTAAAGAGACCTTTTGATAGGTGCTGCCTTCTCACCAGGTCGGCCGAACATTCCAATTGACCGATTTCCCTTACTTATGGTAGTAATAGATAATCAAACTACCGGAGGTCGCAGGATCGTGGTCCGAATCTGGAACCAGATGCTTATCTGATCGGTCGTGAGAGAGTCCGTGGGACTCTCAAGCTCCGCCGGCAATCCCTTAAACGCCTCCAGCCCACCACCAGCCGGCCTGAAGACGAAAGAGGGCTCAGGCGGCACAAGACGCAGTTCTATTCGACCAACAGGTGAGACCTAAAGCGCTGAAAGCGCCGGACTCGTCCGCGCGGCATGAGCCTGGAGTTTCGTCGAGATGGGGCAAAGGGTGCAAGGCTGTAACGCCGGGTGAGGCAAGGCCCGGTTATTAAATTCCCAAGGAGGAGGCAAGCATGGAGATCGAGGACAAAAGGGCGGGTTCGGTTGAGATCGAAAAGGAAAGCAAACGCGATTTTCTCAAGACGGTCGGCGCCGGACTCGGCATGGCGGGGCTGGCAGCGGCGTTAGGGGGGCAGGCCTTTGCAAAGAGTGACGCGAAAGGGAAATATGTGGTGGTCATCACCCACGGGGCGGACGATCCGAATAGGGCGATCTTCGGCCTCCTCATGGCCATGACCGCGGCGGAGAAGGGGTGGGGCCAGGTGAACGTATGGATGACCCTCGGCGGGGCGGACCTCGCCAACAAGAAGAGGACGGACAAGATAGAGTCGCCCATCTACAAGAGCTTCGGCAACGCAACGCAGATCATGAAGAAGATCAAAGACAAGGGAGGATGGTTTGGGGTCTGTCCTCCCTGCGCCGAGTTCTACGGATCGACCGGAAGCGACAGATATGAGTTTGTGGAGCAGGCGGGCGGAGACTGGCTCATGAAGAACATACAGGACGCATGGGTGGTCTATATATGACCCACGGGCGCGAAGCGAAAGCCGACCGCCGGGAAGACTCCCATCTCACGGCAGAGGAGGAAACGGGGTGACCACCGAGGATCGGCGGGCAGGGCCTCGACAGGACTACAATGCCGACCCCGGCGGTGCGCTGCGGGAATCGATACGGATGGTGTCGAGCGGGTGCACCCTGTGCGACTCGTGTCAGACGGAGTGTGCGTTCCTCAAGCAACACGGAAAACCGAAGGAGATCGCGGATCGATACGACCCTTCGGTTAAAGAGTACCAGACCTTGCCCTTCGAGTGCAGCCTCTGCGGACTCTGCACCGCGGTCTGCCCGGCAGGGGTCGATCCCTCCGCTCTCTTTCTGGAAATGCGCAGGGAGGCGGTCAGGCGCGGCGGCGGGACCTTCCCGGAGCATGGCAGCCTCAGGGGCTACGAACGGCGCGGGGTCTCGCGCACATTTTCTTACTATGGACTGCCCGAGGGCTGCGAAACGGTCTTTTTCCCCGGGTGCGCCCTGTCGGGGACCAGGTCTGAAAAGGTCGTCCTCGTCTATCAGAGGTTGTCGGCGCGGACCCCGTTCCTAGGCATCGTCCTCGACTGTTGCATGAAGCCGTCCCACGACCTGGGGGACGAGGCACGCTTCAGGGAGATGTTCGAAGAAATGCGGGGGTACCTCGTGTCGCAGGGGGTCAAGGAGGTGCTGGTCGCCTGTCCCAACTGTTACAGGATGTTCTCCCGTTACGGCGCCGGGCTCTCCACGAAAAGCATATACGAATGTCTCGCCGGTGATAGAAAGGCCCTCGAATCGGTGGATGCGGGTGAGGTGAGCGTCCACGACCCCTGCGCGGTCAGGTTTGAGGCGCAGATCCAGGATGCCGTGAGGACGCTCCTCGGCCAACGAGGTTTCAGGATCGCTGAGATGGACCATTCCGGCGCCCGCACCCTGTGCTGCGGCGAGGGCGGCGCTGTGGCGTGTCTCGTCCCCCATTTCGCGGCGAACTGGGGCAGACTCCTCCGGGAGGAGACCAGGGGAAGGCGGGTGGTCACCTACTGCGCGGGGTGCGCCGGGTCACTGGCCCGGCTCATCCCGTCGGCGCACGTGCTCGACGTGCTTTTCGAACCCGTCGGGGGCGGAGGAAAGGCGCGGGTCAGTAAGCCTCCCTTCACCTATTGGAAGCGGCTGAGGTTGAAAAGGTGGTGCAAGAAACACGTCCCCGCGGCACTCAGCAGGGAGTTAAAAGCAGGCCCGGCCCACTTGTACTGCGTGGGCGGAACCCCCTGCGCCACTGACCGGGCTGCGGCAAACCCCGCAATCTCCCCTGTTTGCACGCACCAGGGGAAATTCCTCATCACCATAAAGATGGTGTCATAGGTAAAGGAAAGAGACGCGCCGGTCAACAGCAGATTATCCACTTTCTGCGGCAGGAAGCATCGATAGGGAACCTCGAAGGTACGGACTTTTCCGCAGTCCCAATGGAAGCTCTTGCTCATGGGCTTTGTGACGGCATCGGGAAACCGGCAGCTCGCCCGGGCATCATCCAGGGAGAATACGTAGTGACCGACAGGATGACGCCCGTCCCGCACGCCGAGGTAATGACCGACATTGGTGACAAAGGCGTTCTTGAAACCCGGCGCGTACTTCTTCAGAAATCTCGCCTCCGCGTTGACAAATTCCCTCATTGCCACTTGGCCGCGTACCATGTCGTCGGGGTTGTCATCGATATGGAGCGACCACTCATAGGGCACGTTCTCCCAGAAGATGAAGGTACCGGGGCCCTGGATCGGGCTCATATCGAGCGTGGGATGACCTATGTAAAGGTTGCCGTAGACGCATGTCCCCGGAAGCCTGGGCCTGTATAAGTCGGAGGGGATATCTCCGGCCGCCAGGGCGGTAGAAATAAGCCCGGTCAGTGTCGGGTCGTTCCGGTTTTTCTGGTAGTGGGCGACTTCGTCGAAATCTATGCCGGCCATTATCCACAGGAGGCCTCCCGGAAGGGGCCGGTTCTCTCCCCCCGCCGCGACCGTCGGGGGCTGTCCTCCCCCTCCCCGCACGAAGGGGGCGCCTGAGCGTGCCACCACTTCAGCCGTTCCGGAACCGTCCACAAAGACCCTGCCTTTTATGGCCTGCGTGCCGGCCACGTTCTTCACGACAACGGCCTCGATGGCGGCGGCCCCTCCTGCGAGCTTCTTCATGATCACGTCGAGGAACGTCGTATTATAAAGAGTCTTGACGCCGGCTTCTTGCAGCATCGCCGACATGACGCACCCGCCCCCCTCCGGGTTAAACGTGCTCCTTGAGAGGGGACTGCCGGGCTTGAGGTTCCAATCATAGTGGGAAAGCGGATTGCCCGCGAAATACGGGTATGTTTTTTCCGTCGCGGTATAGACGTAGCCTTCCTTCGTCAACCGCTCCATCAACTCGGTGTGGATCCCGCCAATGCCCGGATTGTAGGCGCCCTGGAGTCCGACGGTATGGACCCCTCCCGGCACATCATACCTATCGAGGAGGATCGTCTTTGCACCCATCCGCGCCGCGCGTACGGCGGCGCCGAAGCCCCCCGGCCCGCCCCCGATGACGACGACGTCGGCTTCCGCGGAGACGGGTATCTCTTCTGTCCGCACTTCTTTCTCGTTCCGGGAGGACCCGTAAGCCGGTCCACCCATGCCGCTCGAGAGACCCCCGCCGATCAAGGCGGCGCCCGTCATTGCCGAGGTCTTCAAGAAGTTCCTTCGATTCATCTTCGTGCTCACGATAACACCCCCGATTGCTCAATCGTTAGTTTTTCATCGGCTTTTCGCAGATAAGGCTTTTTCTTCCGCCCTCGCGGCAGACACGGTTTTCTCTTGACTATAGCACAGGAGAGAATCGTGTCAAGGAGAATCACGGCGGGGCGATATTGACGCCGTCCTCCTCCTGCCTTATTTTTAATTAGTACTATCCATAGAGGAGCAACGGCATTGTCAAGCCTTTCATGAAAATGGAACTGTCAATATCACGCAAAGAGACGGCGAGGCCGGGCGTGATGGGGAGACAAAGAGGATGAAAGCGCTGAGGTTGAGCAGATTCGGAGAGGTGCAGGCGGTGCTTCACGTGGAGGAGGTGCCGAGACCGGTTCCAGGGTCCGGCGAAGTGTTGATCGAGGTCCATGCCGCGTCGATCAACCCCGCTGACGTGAAGAACGTGCAGGGGAGCTTTCCGCAGACGACGTTGCCGCGGACCCCGGGGCGTGACCTCGCAGGTGTTGTCGTCGAGGGGGATGAAGAAAGGATCGGAGAGGAGGTCTGGGCATCGGGAGGCGATATCGGCTTCACCAGGGACGGCAGCCACGCTGAGTATATAGCCATACCAAAAAGGGGGGCGCGGCCCAAGCCGAAGACCCTGTCGATGGTCGAGGCAGCGAGCATCGGGACCAACTACATCACCGCCTTTCTCGGCCTGGTGAAAAAAGCCGGGCTGAAAGAAGGCGAGACCGTTTTGGTCACCGGTGCGAGCGGAGGTGTGGGGAGTTCCGTGATCAAGATCGCCAAGATGAAAGCGGCCCGGGTGATCGCCGTGGACCGCCAACCCCCGGACAAAGCCCGGCAGGCCGGCATCGACCTCGCCCTCGGCAGTGAAGCCGATGACGTGGTCAGCCGCGTCCTGGAGTTCACGGACGGCAAGGGTGCGGACGTCGTATTCGACTGTGTCGGCGGCGCGCTCTTTGAAGTCGGCATTACGTCGCTTGCCCTGAACGGGCGGCAGGTGAACATCACTTCCGTCGGACAAAGGCGGGTGAGCTTCGACCTCCTCGATTTCTATCGCAGGCAGCTCACCCTGTTCGGCGTCAACACCGCCACCCTGGACACCATCGCCGCGGGTGACATCCTCGATGGCCTGCGACCTGCCTTCGAAGAACGGCAGCTCACCCCTCCCCCCATTGCGAAAACGTGTCGGTTAGCCGAGGCGGTCGACGCCTACCTCCAGGTGGGCAGCGGGGTCGCAGGGGGAAAGATCGTGATTCTCTTCCGGTAGTGAAAAGGGGCGACAACGGCGGGGTCATCGCATGCGGAGCCTGTCCACCCAAATGCACGTACCTCGGTGTTTCCTTGACTTTTATTCTTTGTTGTGACATAATATCCCATAGAGTTTACGTTTTTGCCGTAGCGAAGGCCGCAAAGACTATTGAGCTTTGTGACCTTTTTTATTGCGTTTCGTAACTTTCAATCTACTAAATGAGGTGTTCGAACATGTCGAAAGGTACGGTAAAGTGGTTTAACGAGTCTAAGGGTTTTGGATTTATCGCCAGGGAAGACGGAGATGACGTTTTCGTCCATCATACGTCGATCGGCGGCAGCGGCTTCAAGTCTTTGTCTGAAGGTCAGGAGGTCACTTTTGACGTCGAGAATACGCCAAAAGGTCTGAGGGCCGTCAACGTCATGGCAGGCTAAGTTTATCGCCCTGGATGCGAATAAAGGCCCCTTTTCGGGGCCTTTATTTTTTATGCATCCCCCGGTCTTTAGCCGCGGGGTTGCGCCTGCGCTGCGCCTCGGGTTATAAATAAGGACCCGGCACTTTGCATTCGGCACTCTGAACCGGCACTCTTCATATGCGCGCGAGATAGTATGCCATTGATCCGGCTCAACGATATTTCGGTATCCTTCGACGGACCGCCGCTGCTCGACGGGGTGACGCTCCAGATCGAGGCCGGCGAGAGGATCGGCCTGGTGGGCCGCAACGGCTCCGGCAAATCCACCCTCATGAAGCTGCTGGCCGGCCAGATTACCCCTGACGCAGGCACCGTTGCCCGCGGAAAAGATGCGGTAGTCGCCCTGCTGCCGCAGGATGTCCCCGATGGGCTGACGGGAAGGGTTTATGATGTGGTGGCTTCGGGTTTGCGGGAGCATACGGAACTGCTACGGGACTACCATGAGATCACCTTATCGATCGACCGGGGCGGCAAGAGTGCGGGTCAACTCGGGACCCTCGAGCAGGCACAGCACCGGATAGAGACGTCGGGGGCCTGGCAGCATCACCAACGAGTGGAAACGATGATCGCAAGGACCGGTCTCGACGGGAATGCCGAGTTCCGGTTTCTGTCCGCGGGAATGAAGCGGCGGGTCTTTCTGGCCAGGGCCCTGGTGGCCGGCCCCGACGTGCTGCTCCTCGACGAGCCCACCAACCACCTGGATATCACCACCATCCTTTGGCTTGAGGCGTTCCTGCTCAGGTACGAAAAGACATTCATGTTCGTGACCCATGACCGGGCGTTTCTCGGCCGCCTGGCGACGCGCATCGCGGAAATCGACCGCGGACACCTGTTCTCTTTTGCCTGCGACTACGCAACCTATCTGGAAAGGCGGCAGGCCCTGCTGGAGGCCGAAGAGAGGCAGAGGCACGACTTCGACAAGAAACTGGCCAAGGAAGAGACGTGGGTCAGGAAGGGAGTCAGGGCGCGCCGCACCCGCAACGAGGGCAGGGCCCGCGCATTGCTCCGGATGCGTCGGGAGCGGGCGGCAAGGCAAGAGCAGGCGGGCGTCTCCCGGCTTGTCATCCGGGAGGCGGAGCGGAGCGGGCGGATGGTTGCCGATGCCGAGGCGATCTCCTTTTCCTGGGACGATAAGAAGATTGTCGACGCCTTCTCCACCACTATCGTTCGCGGCGACAGGGTGGGCATCATCGGACCCAACGGATGCGGCAAAACCACTCTCCTCAAGATACTGCTCGGCGCACTCGTTCCCCGGCAGGGATCGGTCCGTCTGGGCGCAGGGATCAAGATCGCCTACTTCGATCAACTTCGCGAACAGCTCGACGAGAACAAGACGCTCAGAGAAAACATTGCCGACGGCAACGATACGATCATCATGGGGGACGCCTCGCGCCATGTCGTCGGTTATCTTCAGGATTTTCTTTTTACACCCGAGCGGACCATGTCTCCGGTCCGCACTCTCTCCGGCGGTGAGCGCAATCGCCTGCTCCTGGCGAAGCTCTTCGTTATGTCATCCAATGTGCTCGTCCTTGATGAGCCCACCAACGACCTCGATGCCGAAACCCTGGAGCTGCTTGAAGACCGGCTCCTCCACTACAAGGGTACGATCCTGCTGGTCAGTCACGACCGCGCATTTCTCAATAATGTGGTCACCTCCACAATTGTCTTTGAGGGTGAGGGGCGCCTGCAGGAATACGTAGGCGGCTACGACGACTGGCTCAGGCAGGGCGCATCTTCGGCTGAGCCGGCAGGACCGGCAGTCTCAAAGGAGCGGAACCGTCAGAAGAGAGAACACGGCCCGAAGGAGAAACAAAAATTATCCTACAGAGAGTCCCGGGAGCTGGAAGCGCTGCCGCAGACAATCGAAGTCATGGAAGAGGAGAAGCGGCGCCTGACGGCGACCTTGAATTCCCCGGAATTCTATGCACGCTACGATGAGGCTAAATTGAGGGCGGCCAACGACCGGCTGGAGGCCCTGGAAAAGGGGCTGGATGAGGCCTACCACCGATGGGACGAGCTGGAAACGCTGGTTGCCTCGTTCGGGCTAAGTTAAAGAAGGGGACGCCGGAGCACAGACCTACGCAACCGGTTGTTTCTTTGTGACTCGCTTGGGGCTTTTCAACGACCCGACCTTTTTTTGAAGGGTCGCAAGCTCTCTCGTCAGACGCCCCACGCAGACCTCCTGCACATCGTTGTCCGCCATGGTCTTGAGCGTCTCCAGCAGTTGACCTGCGTGTTGGAGCCTCTGCGCTGAATCGAGCGCCACTTTCCTCTCGGTGAGCAGCGCCACCTGTTTGACGAGCGCCTCAATCTGTTGCCTGACGTCGATGAATTCCGCCACGGTTGCCATTTTATCGTCCTTGGGTAGGTGCTGGTGATAGGGCCAGGAATCGAGAAGCGATTGTGATCCGTACCAGCCGATCTCTTAAACAGCCGCGAAGCGAAGAGGGTGGAATCGACTGGCTCATAGTATACTCCCTTTAGAGAGAAATACCAAGAAAAGCCTCCGGCGCACAGCGTCCCGGAACGTCGGCTTTCTCAACCCGCGATCCTCATTCCGTCGACGGTTCTAAAAAGAGATTGACATATAACGTCATTCGTATCACTTTATATCGAGGCGCCCTCGCAGGGGGCCGGAAAAGTGACGAGGTCCGCATGATGATGAAGAAGAGCAGAAGGTCCCCTATCCCCGCTTTCGCCCTCGTCGTGTTATTTTTCGTTTCCGGCATTTCCTATGGGTTCAAGCAGGAAGATATCGACAAGCTCTCGGCAACAGGGCAATGCCCTTTCTGCGACCTGTCTCATACCGATCTGCCCGGCGCCGATCTGTCCGGCAAGAGGCTCGCAGGCGCAAAATTGTCCGACGCCAACCTGGCGGGCGCAAAATTGTCCGACGCGAACCTGAGAAACGCCAATCTCTCCCGCGCCACGCTGACCGATGCCAACCTCTCCGGTGCCGATCTCACCGGTGCGAGCCTGCCTGAAGCCCACCTCTCCGGGGCCAGCCTGTCGGGCGCCAATCTCACCAATGCCAGTTTGCCCAAGGCCGACCTCTTCGGCGCGGATCTGTCCCACGCGAAGCTCTCCGGCGCCGACTTATCCGGTGCAAACGTCTCCAAAGCCAACCTTTCCGAAGCCGATCTATCCGGTGCGACATGGCCGGATGGGGAAAAATGCGGCGCCGGCTCTCTTGGAGAGTGCAAGAAAGGCGCCTCGGGATCGGACAAATCACGAAGCGGCCGCGGCTCGCGAGGCGGCAGACCCCCAATGGGGGTCAGTTTCTGACAGCGACCGGTTCCCTCGCCGTGTAGGTCATGCAGAATTCATGCGGCCTGTTAGTCTGCTCCTGTCGGCTAACGCCCCGTCCCGAGGGAAAGGCGGGCTGCGAGCCCCACAAGATACGTGAGGGCAGCCGTTCCCATGATGATAAACAAGTTGTGCATGATATTCGTCGATATGCTTTTCCCGGACAGAACCGCCATAAAGAGGCCGGCTATCGATATACTGATAACGGCGAGGAGAAAGGCGATAATCGCCGGGATCGCCGGGTTTGCGTCCCACATTGTCCCGATGAGGAAGGGGGCGAGGACCGGCAGTGCCCCCATGATGAAGAATATGCCGGTGGTCTTGAGGGATTCTTTTGGCTGAGGCCCTTCAACGGTGGTTCTGAGGGTCTTGACCAGACTCGATAAGACATGCGCGTCATCCCCGATGCCATCCAGTATTGACTTTATTGTTTCACTGCTGATGCCTCTTTCCAGGAGGTCTTTTTCGAGTTCCCTTCTCAGCAGGGCAGGGTGGACCTCTTTCTTTACCGTGAGCTCTTTGTCCGTTCCCTCGTTCAGATCACGGTGCCCTTTGGTCGAGATGTAGGAGACCGACATCTCCGCGATCACGCCGCCGATCATCGCGATCACTCCCGTGAACCCTATCATCAGGGTCCTCGCATGGGCCGCGAGCAAGCCGATAACCAGCCCCAGCGTCTCTATGATGCCGGCCGTCATCCCCGGGATCGCTTCTTTGACCTTTACGATATAGAGTCGCTTGTCGGCAATGCGCTCCATCATGTGCCATTGATGGCCGATTTCCTGCATTATGACGTCGGTAATGATTTTCCTCGTCTTTTTGTCGTTCTTATAGTGGTCGAGTAGCTCCGCGTAGTCGAGGATGGCCTTCTTTTCAGTGTGCTCCATGTAGTGGATGAATATCGTGAGCGGGAGGACGAGCGAAACGAGTTTCAGCAGCGCTATTCTGGACTTGATGAGGGGTGAGACCTTGAATGAGATACCATGGACGTCGTACGCAATGCTGTGCCATATATGCGCATGTTCCCGCTCCATGGCCCCGATATCGACGATATCCCTTTTCCGTTCGGAATCGTCATAGTTCCCCGCCAGAAAGCGGTACAAGCTCTCCGAGATGAGTTCCGATGACCAGAATGTCCTGAGCAGGTTCGGGGTCTCGTTATCGTTGATGGCCACACCTCGCGCGGATACGGTCGGAAGCTCAAAAACGGGGGCGGAAGAAAGCGCGCCGTACCGGAAGAGGCTCAGTAGTTTTCCGCCAGCAGCTCGTAGTAAGCCTGCGGATGGGCACAGGCCGGACATACTTCCGGCGCCTCCGGACCTTCGTGAAGATACCCGCAGTTCCGGCAGCGCCACTTCGTCGACGCGGCCCTTTTGAAGACCTTGCCCTTTTCGATATCGTCGAGCAGGGCAAGGTATCTTTTTTCGTGTCCTGTCTCGGCGACCGATATCATCCTGAAGACCTTTGCTATGTCGGGGAAGCCCTCGTCATCCGCTACCTCCGCGAAATTGGGGTAGAGGGTCCCCCATTCCAGATGCTCGCCGGCAGCCGCCCCTTTCAGGTTCTCGGCCGTTGTCCCCACCGGGCCCGTGGGGAAGGTCGCAGTAAATTCGAGGTCACCGCCCTGAAGGAGGTTGAAGAAGCGCTTGGCATGCTCCTTCTCGTTCTCCGCGGTGTCCGAGAAGAACCACGCAATCTGTTCGTACCCTTCTTTCTTCGCCTGGGAGGAGAAATAGGTATACCTGTTTCTCGCCTGCGATTCGCCCGCAAATGCCTGGAGTAAATTTTTTTCTGTCCGTGACCCCTTTAACGCTGCCATAGCCCCTCCTCTCTTTCCAGATCCCTTGACCCCCGGGTGAGTCGGGTAGTCTTCCTTGTCGGCTCGCCCCGGGGGCGTCCTCATGTGCTTCCCTTTTTTGGCCCCGGCGCACGATCACTCTATGCCGCTTTAGTCAGTTTCCCCAGCCGGATGCCTAAAGCGTCTGCCACTCCTTTGCCATAAGCCGGGTCGGCCTTCAGGCAGTTGCCTATGTGGCGGAGCTGAACCTCCTTCGGCGCCCCACCGATTGCGCGGGCGGTGTTGGCAAAGAGGAGCTTTTTCTTGTCGGCGGTCATCAGGCGGAAAAGCAAACCGGGCTGCGTGTAGTAATCCTCATCCACCCGATGGTTCCAGTGGTCTGCCGCGCCTTCCAGGCTGAGCGGCGGCTCGGCAAAATCGGGCTGCTGCTGCCATTCACCGTAGCTGTTGGGTTCGTAGCCGAGGGTACTTCCCTGATTGCCGTCGACTCGCATCAGACCGTCCCGATGATAGCTGTGGACCGGGCAGCGCGGAGCGTTGACCGGGATCAGATGGTGGTTGACGCCGAGCCTGTAGCGTTGGGCATCGCCGTAGGAGAAGAGCCGGCCCTGGAGCATCTTGTCCGGTGAGAAACCGATGCCGGGCACCACATTGGCCGGGTTGAAGGCCGATTGCTCGACCTCGGCAAAGTAGTTCTCCGGGTTGCGGTTCAGCTCCAGGACGCCCACCTCGACCAGGGGATAGTCCTTGTGGAGCCAGACCTTGGTGAGGTCAAAGGGGTGGTAAGGCAATTTCGCCGCGTCTTTTTCCGGCATCACCTGAATATAAAAGGTCCAGCGGGGGAAGTCGCCACGCTCGATGCTCTCGTACAGGTCGCGCTGGTGGCTTTCCCGGTCCGTGCCGACGAGCGCCGCCGCCTCTTCATCGGTGAGGTTTCGGATCCCCTGCTGGGTCTTGAGGTGGAATTTGACCCAGTAACGTTCATTCCTGGCGTTGATGAGGCTGAAGGTGTGGCTGCCGAAGCCGTGCATGTGGCGGTAGGAAGAGGGGATGCCCCGGTCGCTCATCACGATGGTGACCTGGTGGAGCGCCTCCGGCAGGGAAGTCCAGAAGTCCCAATTGTTTTTGGCGCTGCGCATGTTGGTGCGGGGGTCCCGTTTCACGGCGTGGTTGAGGTCGGGGAACTTTAGAGGATCGCGCAGGAAGAATACGGGCGTGTTGTTGCCGACAAGGTCCCAGTTGCCTTCCTCGGTGTAGAACTTGGTCGCAAAGCCCCGGATATCCCGTTCTGCGTCGGCGGCGCCGCGCTCGCCGGCCACCGTGGAAAAGCGGGTGAAGGTTTCGGTCTTCTTCCCTACCTGAGAAAAGATCTTAGCCTTGGTATAGCGGGTGATATCGTGCGTGACGGTGAAGGTCCCGTAGGCGCCTGAACCCTTGGCGTGCATGCGGCGCTCGGGAATTACCTCCCGGTCGAACTGGGCGAGTTTCTCAAGGAACCAGACATCCTGCATAAGCAGCGGTCCGCGTGGTCCGGCGGTCATCACGTTCTGATTGTCGACAACCGGCGCTCCGGCGTTGGTGGTCAGTTTCTTCTTGCCTTTCATAAAAACCTCCTCTTTTTGATTAACAGCGACTGCGTGACGGGTTATGCGCCTCCCTCGCGTTCTTTGTCCTCGCGGCACTCTCGACAACATCCGTAATATTCGAGCCTGGTATCGGTGATCGAGAAGCCCGTATTCCTCTCTATCTCTCTTTTGTCGACAGCAAGGGGGGCAACGTAGTCGACTATCTTGTGACATCTCTCGCAGATCAGGTTGATATGTTCCCGAACATTCCCTTCGTAACGGTTTTCCATCTCATCGAACTGGAGCGTTTTGATGATGCCGTGGCGGGATAGCTCGCCGAGCGTCGCATAGACGGTCGACAGGCTCAAACTCTTCCTATTCTTTCTTGCCTCCTCATAGACAAGGCGTGCGCCGGGATGCAGATCCTTCAGTTCGACCAGTACGTCGATGATAGCCAATCTTTGAGAGGTAATTTTCAACCCTTTTTCTCTGAGCTGTTCGATTATCGACTGTCTGTTCATTCTATTCAAAGCGGAACCATTCCTGACTATACTCCAATGTAATGCCCCTCACGGCGTCTGTCAAGTTGTTCTCAAAAATAGCGCCCCACGAGATAAGGCGGGAAAAAAAAATAGAAAAGCGGTAAAATAGTGACTCGATTTGGTCGCACGTCTTTGGAGGAGGAAACGCATGAAGATCGTCATCATCGGTGCCGGATGGGCCGGCTGCGCCGCGGCAATTGCTGCGAGGAAACGGGGCGCGCACGTTATCCTGGTCGAGCGAACGGACCTGATCCTCGGCTGCGGCCTGGTCGGCGGCATCATGCGCAACAACGGCAGGTTCACCGCGGCGGAGGAGATGATCGCCATGGCGGGCGGGGAGCTATTCCGGATCACGGATGAGATCTCGCTCCACCGGGACGTCGAATTCCCCGGGCACCACCACGCCTCGCTCTACAATGCCGCCGTGATCGAACCGGCAATCAAAGCTTTTCTCCTTGGGGAAGGCGTGGAGCTTCAGCTATCCACACGGATCGACGATGTGGAGATGGAAGGCACTCGCATCCGCGCCGTGACAGGGCGGACGGGAGAAGAAAAGGTGAGGCTGGAAGCCGATGCCTTCATCGACGCCTCGGGGACCGCCGGAGGGCCTCCACAGTGCAGCAAGTACGGCAACGGGTGCGTCATGTGCATCCTGCGCTGTCCCTCGTTCGGCGGCAGGGCCAGCATCACGGCCAAATGCGGGGTGACGGAGATGGTCGGAAAGAAGGGCAGCCAGGTGGGGGCGATGAGCGGCTCGTGCGAGCTCTTCAAGGAGTCGCTGTCGGAGGAGATCGTCAGCCAACTGAATAAAACGGGCGTTGCCATGACCCCGGTGCCTCCGGAACTTCGCTCCGAGGGCAAGCTGACGATCAAGGCGTGCCAGCAGTACGCGCTTCCGGCTTACAGCGAGAACCTCATTATCCTCGACACCGGCCACGCAAAATTGATGACGCCTTACTTTCCCCTTGAGCTTCTGAGGAAGGTGCCGGGCCTCGAACGGGCACGTTATGAGGACCCGTATGCGGGGGGGCTGGGCAATTCCATCCGGTACGTGGGCATGGCGCCGAGGGACGATGCGCTCCGCGTCACAGGCGTCGAAAACCTCTTCTGCGCCGGTGAGAAGGCAGGGCTCCTGGTCGGCCATACCGAGGCGATTGTCACGGGGACGCTGGCAGGATATAATGCCGTGAAGTCGGTGAGGCGTGAGAAACTGCTGGAATTCCCCGCATCCCTCGCGGTCGGTGATGCGATAAGCCATGTGCGCAGGGAGATGGAAACGGAGGAGGGACGTGGCTTCAAGTACACCTTTTCCGGCTCGGTCTACTTCGACAGGATGGTGGAGAAAGGCCTCTACCAGACGGATGTCGGCGCGATACGCCGGAGGGTCGACGAGGCCGGGATGACGGGCTTCTTTGCCTGACCGGGAGCGATTATGAGGGGACGCATGCCGTCCGGACGCAGGCGATGGTAGAACTGACCGCAGCGCACTGGGTTTACGCGCTCTTCGTCGTATTCGTCCTGATCGCAATGGCGGCGAAGAAAGACCCACCCTTGGTCTGTATAATCGGCTCGTTCGTCCTCTCCTGGGTGATCACCGCCAGCCCCATAAAGGCGATCCAGGCGGTCTTCACTCCATTAGCGTCGCCTTCTCCGAGCTGCTCGGCACCGTCATCATTATCTCTCTCATCGTATCCATGGCGAAGATGCTCGAGGAGTGCGGGCTTGCCGAGATGATGTTCCGGCCGGTCAAGAAGGCGATCAGATCGCCCGTAGTCGCCTTCTGGGTCATGGGCGTCGTGATCATGCTCGTCTCCTGGGTGATCTGGCCCTCACCGGCAATCGCGCTCGTGGGCGCGCTGCTCCTTCCCGCAGCGGTCGCAGTCGGGCTTCCCCCCATCTGCGCCGCGATGTCAATCAGCATGTTCGGCTACGGGTGCGCTCTCACCGTCGACTTCATCATCCAGGGCGCTCCCGGCATTACCTCGAAGACATCGGGAGTTGCGATCGGCGATGTGATGGCAAAGAGTTTTCCCATGCTGATCGCGTGGGCGGTCATCGCCCTGCCGCTTTCGTTCCTGTCGGTGAAGAAGGACCTCAAGGCACTTGCCGGGAAACGCCTCACGTGGGCGCCCTTCGAGCTCTCCCCGGAGACCCTGGCCGAGAGGGCAAAATGGAGCGGTGAGGCACCCGTTTTCAAGAAATTCGCCCTCGTGATAATAGCGCTCCTGTTCTTTCTCGACGTTGCGGGCATGCTGCTGCTGAAACTCCGCGGAGGTGACGCAACCGCACTGCTGGGCGGCACGGTCGCGCTGATCATGGTCATCGTCGCATTTGGCGTGTACGGCAGGGCAGGGTTCGAGAAGCTGACCGACCACGCGCGCGCCGGCTTTATGTTCGGGGTCCGCATCTTCGCGCCGGTCTTTCTGATCGCCGGTTTCTTCTTCATGGGGGCGCCGGGCACCGCAAAGGCCGTTTTCGGGGAGGGCGCCCGGGGGCTGCTCTTCGATCTCGGCCGGGCCCTGGCCAATTCCGTACCCCTCAGCAGGGTCCCGGTCGCGGTGGTCCAGGGCGTGGTCGGCGGGATCACCGGTTTGGACGGGTCGGGCTTCGCCGGCCTGCCGCTTATGGGTACGCTGGCCCAAGCCCTCGGAGGCGCGACCCACCTGAACATTGCCACCCTCGCCGCGCTCGGTCAGTTCTTCGCCGTCTGTGTGGGCGGCGGTACGATCATCCCCTGGGCGGTCATCCCCGCCGCGGCGATTACCGGCACCGACCCGCTTGAGATCGCCCGGCGCAACCTTGTCCCTACCCTGGCGGGCTTCGTCGGCGTCCTCATCGTCGCGATCTTCATGCTGTAAGTTGGTGCAATCGGGCATGAGTCTGATTGTTTTTGCAAAAAGGTCCGGAATCATAGTAAAGTAGGTGAATGGAATCACGCACCCTCCTCATCTACTCCGATGACCTGGCGAGCGCCGAGTATTCTGCGTCTCATCCCTTCAGGCCTGTCAGGGCGAAGCTCTTCCTGGAGCTCTTGCACCGGTATTATAACCTTCGGGACGACCACTTCAGGATCAAGAGGCCCGAGCCCCCTCGATGAAGAGATCCTTTATCTGTTTCACAGCAGGCCGTACATCGAGCTGCTCAAGAAAGCCGGCAGGGGCGAGTTTGAGCCTGAGATGTTCCGGGCGGGCCTGGGCACCGACGAGAACCCTGTTTTCAAGGGTATGTTCGATCTGGCGCTCACCATTGCCGGGGGCACACACGTTGGGGCCATGGCGCTCGTGGAGGGGGAGGCCGGCACCGCCTTCGACCCCATAAGCGGACTCCACCACGCGAAAAGAGACCATGCCTCCGGTTTTTGCTACGTAAACGACGTCGCGTGCGCGATTGCCGATCTCGTGAGGAAGGGGCTGAGGGTGGCCTCCGTCGATATAGACGTGCATCATGGTGACGGCGTCCAGGATGCCTTTTATGCGACCGACCGGGTGCTGACAATTTCGCTCCATGAATCGGGCGCAACGCTTTTCCCCGGGACAGGGTTTGAAACGGAGATAGGCACGGGCGCGGGAAAAGGTTATAACGTCAACCTGCCCTTCCGGGCCGGAACAGACGATGAAGTCTATCTCTCCGCTTTCGAGGCGGCGGTCCCCCCTTTGCTTGAGTGGTTCCACCCTGACATCGTCTTCGCCCAGATCGGGGCGGACGCCCACCGGGAAGACTATCTGGCGCACCTCAACCTCACGAGCAACGGCTACACACAGGTGGTTTCACGGATCAAGGCGCTCTCTTCCCGCTTGCTGGCAATGGGCGGAGGGGGTTACAACGTCTACAGGACTGCGGCCCTCTGGGCCGCCGCATGGTCCAGCCTGTCGGGCACCCCGCCCGAGGACAAGTTTACCGGCCTTGTGGGGGGCATGATGTACGGGCCGGAGGCAATGGCGGGGACCCTCGAAGAGGCGCCCTTCGTGCTGCAAGGGCAGGAAAAGGAGCTATGCGCGGCGGAAGCGGCCCGCGTAGTCCGCTATATCAGAGAGACCGTCTTCCCGATCCACGGCATCTAGCCGCCGCTCGGCAGCAAGCTCTTCTCGCCTAGTGCCATATTATCTTCATCAAGTCTCTGATCGGATCGGTAATTTCCTTGAGCCGGTCAAAGCCCGTTCCGACAATATACGCGATGATAAAGAAACAGGCGTAGAACGAAGAGGGATGACGATTCGACCACGTAAGCACCCGGCGCGTCACTACATATTCGACTAGCCTCGTCCTCGCAAAACAAGCCGTTGCACGCTTAGGATTGTACGAGCTGTTTTAGCGTGTAAAAGCGGCTTTTTTGCTACGCTTACTCCGTTTTAACCCCTCTTTTTACCCTTTTCGGCACGGATTGTTCACTCACCGTCTCAGTGCCCCCTTCCGATTCCCTTCTCTCGCAAGCCTTTCAGAAAGGGGTGGACGATTGTGCACGAAAGTTCACGGTTTCGGGGGGGGGTGCTAAGGCGAAGAGGAAACGCGGAACGCGGATCGCGAAACGCGGAACGGAAGAGGACCTTTCTTAAGGCCACGGTCGGGGATCAATTGTCAAAGAGCGGACGCCGGTGTACGGGAAACCGGCTCAAACGGGCCGGGGCTTACGCCCGACTCGTTAAGATTTCCCCCTGTTTCCCCCTCTCCTGTCAAAGCGACAAGGAGGGCCGACAATCGGGGGTGATAAGGAGGGGTGACAACCAGGGGTGACAAAGAGCATCGTCCGCGATTTTCCCCCGGTTAATGACATGGTAAACAATATTGTCTCCTAATCCCCTCACTATCCTCGGTACTGCTTCACTCTTTCTGAAAAAAGTAGCCTGTCCCCTTTTCCCCTCTGTTTAAGCGGTCGATAGTCGGCTCTTTCCATCAGATAAGCTCCAAGCACGTCGAGGCGTACCTTGACGAGTTAGAGTGGAGATTCAACAACCGGAGCAATCCGTACCTCTTTGAAGACACGATGACAAGGCTCCTGAACGCCCAACCGATGGAGTTTAAAGAATTGATAGACAAAACGGCCTGATTCTCGTTAGAATAGCCGTTGATGAAGGACGATGAAGCCGTACCTATAAAAAGCGAAAACAGCCTCCACTTATTTTCTGTAATAGTCTTCGTCATTGCCCTGTTAATATGCTTCATGGTGATGCACCAATTACCTTCATACCAAAACTGCTGTAACCAATATTACAAGCAATACCAGGCACAAAACGACAAGAAAGATCTCCCCCGCATCTATATCTTCCTGGGGAATGCTACCTGTACCGTCAGATTCATGGACCGGCACAATGGGGCTGTAGTTGCCGCGGCGACCGTACTTATCATGTTCTTCACATTTCTCTTGTGGTGGTCCACCCATAGACTCTGGATGGCCAGCGAGAAACAATCCACAGACATGAAAGATTCCATCGCCCAAGCAGTGCGCTCCGCCGATGCCGCAGAAACCGCTGCTGTGGCCGCCAGGCGAAGCGCCGATGTTTTGCCAACAACGGAAAGAGCATATGTTTTCGTTGTTAGCGTGCGGAACCTTGGTCCCACCGGCAAGGGGATCAAAATAAATCTTACGATCAAAAACGAGGGCAGAACCCCCGGCCTCATCACCGATGTCCGCCTTGACTTGGTTAGCGTTACGGAATGCCCCAAGGACGTGCCGGATAAGAGCTGCGGAGCATTTGTCGAGACCGGAAACGCTATAGGGGTGGGGCAGCCTCAAAACTACCCCTATGATTTGGGCTACCAACGGTGGTTCGCGCTGGGCAGACCTATTACGGGGAACCCATTGATTGATATGGAGAGCCGCCAAACCATTTGTTACGGTTGCGTGCAGTATGAGGACATTTTTAAGGCCGCCCACTACGTGCGCTTTTGTTGGCACCAAGACCAGGAGACCACCGGCGGCGAGTTTTACAGGTGTAAGAACAGAGAATGCAACCAAGAATACGACGGCCCAATACCATAGCTTGTTTCTCCATCTGCTCTTTTTTTCCGGTACTACCTTCGTCAAATGTATAATCACGCTTTTTTGTGCTTGACCACAAACAGACAGAATTGGTATAAATGGCTAAGTGAGAGCCTTTGTCAGCCGCGCGGCGGTGGCGAAGGGCATTCCGCCTGGACCGGTATCGAGAAGCTCGCTTCCGGACCAATGCGGCACTCCATAAATTGCGAAAGGAAAATCATGCGAATTAAAGCCATCTGCTGCATCATCGCTCTGACCGTTATGTTCGCCGGCTGTAGCAAAACAGAATCTTCCTGGAAAAGGGCGAAGGAGGCGAACACCATCGAAGCATACGAGGCGTTTCTGAAAGAAGCGCCTGGAGAGCTCCCATGTTTCCGACGCTCAAGAAAAGATACGGATACTGCTTCGGCAAGGAGCAGCCGCGGCGGCGGCGCTGTTCGATCCGCACATGCCGCTCGTGAAGGGGCAAGAGGTGCGCGCTTTTGGGTTGGTTGAGTACGAAAATCCCGAGGAGGACTACGGTGTCTCGCGAGCGTCTGCACGTGTAAAGATTGCCAATGGCGAATTTTCTCTCCTCCTGGATATGCGAGGCGAGGAGATGGCGAGAACGATGGATGGTAAATCGATAGAATTTCGGGGAATTCTCACCGGTGAAGCGACGTATGACATGACGGCCACGCTTTCTTCGATGACCAGTGGTACAATTTCGAAAGTATCACGGGTCCCTGAAATCAAGGTCGAAGAATTCAAATCCCCCGCCGCGCAGGAGAAGGCCGCCGTTCCTCTCGTCGACAACGGGGACGGCACGATAACGGACAATAAAACAGGACTTGTATGGCAGAAAGGCGATGACGGACATGCGAGGACCTGGAACGAGGCGATGAAATACGCCAGGTCCATGTCGCTTGCCGGACAGACTGATTGGCGTTTACCGTCGAGAGACGAGCTGGTTTCCCTGTGGCAGGATGCCGGGCGCAAGAAAAAGCTGAGGAAGACATATTTCCCGGGCATGAAATCATCGGCCTATTGGGCTTCCACTCCCGACAAGGAAGATTGGGCGGGGGTAGTCGGCTTTGACGCGAGCCCCAACCCCATGGCGTTCAACGACACGCAACCCAAGAGCGACTCTTACTATGCTCGTTGCGTTCGCTCCGGAAATGGAACGGGTCGGCCGGTAAAGTAGCCATCAACGGCCTGTTGCCCAAACGTTCTAAAAATAGTTCACGGTCATTGTCATCCTTGAAGATAGAACGGCGTTCTATTCCCCTTGCCATGACATGCTGTAGTGTGCCTTCGGCATCGAGGCGCGCTTTACGGGGCATGGTCTTGTTTCCTCTTCTCAGGCATAATCTCAAGCCTCACGACAGAAAGCAGTCACCGTTAGTCAACTACGTCCCCGAGGTGTGGTGTCACGTTAGTCAACTACGTCCCCCAGGGTGTTCTCAGGGTCATTTAGTTATGTCTCCGTTGCCCCCCGTTCCGTTACGTCTCCCTATCTTTTTGTTCTTTATTTTCTGGTGTACTACCAGAGAAAGAAAGGCGACGCCGACAAGCATCCATAGCACGCCCCAAACGCGGTGGCCATCAGTAAAATCCATATAGGTCTCACGGAAAACGGCGTACCATTTTGGCTTGAAGAACAGCCGCAACCCAAACAAAATTAGGAGCACTCCGAAACCGACTTTTCCAGCAAATTCGGACATCCTTCACCTCATGTTAACGGCCGATAAAGTAGCTGGCCGCACTCCCTAAGCCCGACCAAAAGTTGGCAGGATTGCTCGGGGGGCCAGGCGTCATAAAACCTGCGGAGAAGTTATATATTGCAGGACTGTAAAAGATCAGCATTTGTGGCGCGACGGCTGCTGTAA
Organism: uncultured delta proteobacterium; assembly: GCA_963729685.1. Classification (GTDB taxonomy): domain Bacteria; phylum Desulfobacterota; class Syntrophorhabdia; order Syntrophorhabdales; family WCHB1-27; genus BOG-1155. The sequence goes on from CAVSOX010000011.1 coordinate 68,226, forward strand.
CTACGAGAACAGTGCCAACCACTGTAATTCGGAGGGCAAGCTTGGCGTTTTGGTCGAGGCTGTAGTCCTTCAACGATATCTCGTTTCCGGTCGCTATGTTAGCGGCATACATATTAGACGTAGCCGAACCATTCCCTGCGGCTGCAAATTTCTGTTGTAATTCGTCAAGAGTAAGAATTCTTGGACCAAAAGGGCTGTCAGGTGTCTGAAAACCATTTGGTGGCTGCGAATACGGTCCTGGTTCGTAGTCGAGGCCATACCGAATGTAGTATTCGCTCCTCACCTCAGCGTAAGTGTATGCCCCTGCCCAGACCACCGCACTTCCGGCAAAACTTGCCGCAGTCTGGACCAACATAGTTGCACCCGCGTAGCTGACATAAGGATTTCCAAATCCCAGGCCCTGCCGCATCACGTGAACGTTTACCCAGCCCACGGTTTGTCTCCCTGCACTGGTATGATTTGTAAAGTAAGCGGAACCTGCTCCAATAACACCTCCAACAATGGCTCCAACCCAACCACCGTCCTCAGCGCCTAAAACAGCGCCTGCTCTGGCGCTGTCAACTACGTCGCCATAGCCGATGGAGCGAAAGTAGGCATCTTGAGGGGCCGCTAGAAGAGCATCTCCGACATAACCGGCCACGTTGGACACCTCCGACGTCGCTTTCAGCACGCTCTCGGTAATGGACTCAAACAGGCCCCCCAAGCTGAAGTGTCCGCTCGGATCCGTATATATTAACGGATTATTGTTGCAGTAGCTATACCTGTTGTAGCTCTGCAAATCCCCCGGATTAGGAATTACACTGTCCGCCGATAAGAACCTCCCCAGCACCGGGTCATAAAGTCTCGCCTTGTAGTTGTAGAGGCCCACCTCGTCATCCTCTTCCTGGTCGGTAAAGGTGTAGTTCACATCGGGGAAGGAGGGGTTGTAATCCGACCTCTCACGGTAGGAGCCGAAGGGGAAGTATTCGATCTTCTCCTGTATCGTACCCGTCTCGTCGCTCACGATGGAGGCACTCCCCAGATGGTCGGGGTGGTAGTACTGCTCGTGGCCGTCCGAGCGGATGGAGACCACTCTCCGGCTGCCGGCAAAGAGGTGCATCACGCCTACGGTGCCTCCCGAGTTGGTCCGCTCTTCATAGACTTCGCCGCAAGCGTTGATGACCATATCTCTCCCGGCAACAGGAGTTGTATGAATAAAAGGCGGATTGTGATGTTTTGAAGGAAAAAAGCCGATCTGGTTTTTGTTTATCGTAAAATGGATATTTTTGTCAAGAATTGTTTTGAAGTGTTGCGACTCAGCCCGGCTTTGAATTCTTGTGCTATGTGGGAACATACCGTAATTCGGCCTTTATTACCTTGCCCGCCGGGTTTCTCGGAAGGCTGTGGACGAACTCGACGAATTTGGGGACCTTGAAGTCCGCGAGGTGCGTCGCACAGAATTCCCTGATCTCATCCTCCGTGGCCCTTTCACCTTCCTTCAGGGCGATGACCGCCTTCACGGCTTCACCCAGGACGCTGTCGGGCACGGCCACCACCGCGACTTCCAGAACTTTCGGATTGCTGGATATGAGGTTCTCCACTTCCAGCGAGTATATCTTCTCCCCGCCCCGGTTGATCATATCCTTTTTGCGATCCATTATATAAATGAAGCCTTCGTCGTCGATTTTTCCGATATCGCCCGTATGGAGCCAGCCGTTGACTATCGTTTCTTTCGTCGCTTCGGGGTTTTTCCAGTAACCCTTGAAGATCTTTGCACCCCTCAATACGATTTCACCGACGCTGTCCGGCGGAAGCTCGTTGCCCCGGTCATCCATCACCGCGGCCTCAACCAGCGGAAGAGGCATCCCGCAGGCCTTGATCTTCCTGAAGCGGTCTTCGTGCGGCGTGGTGCATACCGAGCCGAAGCTCTCGGTCAATCCGTACCCGGCGCTGACATGACAATTCGGGAGTTTCGCGTTCATTGCGCTCAACATCTCCTCTGTCGCAGGAGAGCCGCCCAGCATGGCGATCCTGAAAGAAGAGAAATCGAAAGCGCCAAAATCGGGATGGTTGATCATGAGCCAGATAATATTGGCGACGCCCGTGTAGGCGGTTATCCGCTCCCGGGCCATCACCTCGAGGAAATCCCCGGTCTTGAAGTGCTTCATATAGAGACACGCAACGCCCCCAAAAATGGAGGCGAGCATTACCATGGCAAGACCGGTAACATGGAAAAGGGGCACACAGCAGATCATCTTATCTTCCGGCTCGAATTGGACAAAATCCGCATAAAGCATCGCCATGAGGACGAAACCTCGTTGGTGGAGCACCGCGCCCTTCGGTTTTCCCGTGGTGCCGGACGTGTACATGATGGTGGCATGGTCGGACTCCGAAAGCTCTGCCCGCGTGAAAGCGCTCTGCTCATGCTCCCTGAGCGATGAGAACGGATACGTGGTCTCGGGGGGATTTGCGCCGTTGAAGCATATTTTTTTTACCGTCTTGAGCCGATCCCGTACATGGTCGATATAGGACCAGTATTCCTCGTCCACGATCAGCATGATGCTCTCGGAGTCGTTTATCTCGTAGGCCAGCTCCTCCCCCTTAAACCTGGTATTGAGCGGCACAACTACCGCTCCGAGTTTCATCAATGCAAAAAAGACAAGGGGGAACTCCAGTTGTATCCCCAGAAGCAGGGCCACATGGTCACCCTTGCTCACGCCATGCGCTTCCAGCCCCGCAGCTATCCTGTTCACCTGCTCATCAAATTGCTTGTACGTCAGCCGCCGATCCCCGCAAATAAAGCCTATTTTGCCGGCATGTGTGCTCACCGTGGTTTCCAGCATTTCCACTACATTACGGGGTCTCTGTTTGAAGATCTTACCTCTGAAATCCGGCCGTTCCTCTTCCACGATCTCCCAGCCGGACTTGCTCGCCAATGTTTTCATGGTTCACCCTCTCGGCCTTACTTGTCGTTTGTTTTCAAAAAATCGAGGCAGAACCTGAGCACTTCATCTCCCGGCAGCCCTTTTGCTTTGGCAGCCTTCACATAATCATCGAGGATGGGTCGCACCTTTGCCGCCCAAAGCGCGTTCTGTTCTTTAGAGAGGACGATGAATTTATTGCCCATCTTCTGAAGATTCGTCCTTCCCATCATTTCCCAATCGGCCCATTTCTTCGACACCCTGTTGATCCACTCTTCATCCAGTTTGTCGAATATATCCTGGATATCCTTGGGAAGACTGTTCCACTTGTCTTTGTTCATCACGGTGTAGAAGGCTGTCGAGTACGCGATGCCGGGACATTCGGTATGGTTCCTCACCACGTCCCCGAGCTTCCAGTTGTAGATGCCTCCCCAATCGAGAAGGAGACCGTCCACAACCCCCTTTGAAAGGGCGTCATAGGTATCCGTGATGGGGAGGCCAATAGCCGAGGCCCCGAGAGCAGTCCCGATCCTGGCGCTCAAACCGCTCGCCCGTATCTTCATGCCCTTCAGGTCCTCAAGCCTGGCAACCGGTTTTTTCGCGCTCAGAATGCCCGGGCCATGGGCTTCCAGGAAAAGCACCTTTACATCGTCCATCTCTTTCGGCTTGAACTTCTTGTAATATGCGTTGATCAGGAGAGTGGGAACGCGTGGATTTTTGTACCCGAGAGGGAGATCTATCACCTCGGTGAGGGGAAAACGGCCACGATGATAGGCGAAGATCCCGTATCCGATGTCGGCCACCTCCTTCGTCACCCCATCGTACGTCTGTTGAGGAGGCATCAGGGTGCCGGCGGGGTACACGGTTATCTTAATCCGTCCGCCGGTCCTCTTTTCCACTTCATTTGCCCAATCTTGTATGGTCTTGCCCTCCAGTGTCGTAGACGGCACAAAACTGGCAAATCTCAGAGCAATGACCTTCTCTGCTGCATGGCCGGCCCTGGCGGCAAGACAGCCCAAAGCCAGAAACATGATGACAAAGAACACTACGGCAAGAGACTTTTTCATAATCTACCCCCCCTTTGTTTCCTCTTACAGCCCGGCTCCCCCGTCATGGGTCATCCGCCTTTTCTGTCCTATGATACCAAACTGACCAGTCGGTTTTGTATTCTACAGTATAGGGCAAGAAACCTGATGGTTGTCAAGCAAAAAGCAGCGTGATTATTTTCTTGACAAGCAATTTTGCGCTATTTAAGCTACTATGAAACTAAACAGAACGGTCGGTTTAGTGCATGGCGTTGAGGAAGGTCGAACATGAGGGACCGGGGAGTCAGAGAGAAGATAGTAAGCGAAAGCACCAAGTTGTTCTTGCAGAAAAGCTTCAAGGGTACGTCGATTAAAGACATCACCGATGCCGCTCACATTAGCAAGGGGGTCTCTATTGGCACTTCAGAAGCAAAAACGAGTTGCTGGGCATAATCGTGAAGAAGTATGAGAGCGAGTTTGTGAATGAGATTATAATGGCGGTTAACGGCTTTGAAGGAAATTTCGAAAGGAAATTCAGATATGCGCACAAGTTCGCGACTGAATTCGCCTATAATAACAGGGATCTTTGTATCGGTTTTACCGCGCTCGGAGCGGAACTGGCAGGAAGCAATACGGCATTGGAAGCCGATATTAAGTCCATCTATTCCAGGTATCATAGCTTCTATAGGGGGCTTTTGGAGCTTGGCCGGGCCGAGGGAAGCATACGGGACGGCCTCGACATAGATGCGGCTGCGCATGTCATCATCGGTACGCATAACGGCATGATGCTCGAATGGTACAGGAACCCGGTGAGGAAACCGGGAGGGCATACGCCAAAGCATACAGGGACATTCTTCTGAGCGGTTTCCTCAAAGAAAAGGCTTAAAAGAGACGGTAACGAAAGAGGGAAGGCGTTTTTTCGTCGTGTACGAGAAACTAAACGGCTAGTATGGAAGGAGACAAAGATGGATTTTGAGCTGACGGATTCCCAAAAGGATGTTCAACAGGCCGCCCGAGAGTTTGCGGAAAAGGAGTTTACCGAGGTAGCAAGGGAATACGACAAAAGAGAAGAATTCCCCACATCAATTTGGAAAAAGGCTTGCGCGCTGGGATTCGTCGGGGGGTTTATCAAGGAAGAGTATGGCGGCCCGGGCTTCGGATTCACCGAGGTCGCGATGATCATGGAGCAATTCTGGAGGGTGGATCCCGGCATCGGTAATCTCATCTTAACCGCATTCGGCGCCGAGATCATCCAGAATTACGGCACGGAGGAGCAGAAGAAGAGATACCTTCCCCTGCTCCCAACGGGTGAGGCGATCATGTGCTGTGCGATTACCGAGCCTGACGCGGGAAGCGATATCCTGGCGGCTTCCACGACGGCGACCAGGGATGGAGACGAGTACGTCATCAACGGCAGTAAGATGTTCATCACCAACGGCAGCGTGGCCGATCTGGCGGTGGTCTTTTGTGACCATGACCACCAGGGGGGCAACCGTTACAAGCGGCACAGCTTTGTCATTGTGGAAAAGGATAGGCCGGGCTTTGAGGCCGTCAAGATCACGGGCAAGATGGGCATAAGGGCCTCCGATTGGCCGAGCTTATTTTCAAGGACGTGCGGGTCCCGGTGGGAAACCTGATCGGTCCCGTCGATCACCTGATGGTATTTAAAGGCAGGCGCACGCACCTTTTCAACATAAAC